>NYUD01000016.1 GCA_002683825.1 Planctomycetota bacterium | reverse complement strand
CCCCCCCATCTCCCCCCCCCGAAACAAGCCATCCCTCTCCGGAGAGGCCCATGCACAAGGCCGGGGATGGGTTCTAGCTGCATCACAATGAAATTTCGCTTTCTCCCGGCAATCGTCGCGTCCCTCCTCCTTTTCGCCGTCGGCCTGCGCTTCGTGCCCGCCAGCCAGGAGAGCGCCCGGCACAGTATCCTGCCCGCTCCCCTGATCGAGCGCGCCCTCGCAAGGGCGCGTGAGCAGGCGGGCGGAGGAGCGCTACCTGCGGGCTTCCGACTCCTGACGGAACTGTCCATCGTGGAAGGGACGGTGAAACCCGGTCCCGTGGTCCTGACGCCGAAGGTGATGAGCCTGCTCGCCGGTGCCGGGATGCGTCCCTTCCTCAGGTCTCTGGCCGGTCCCTCCTATGCGAGTTTCGGAGCTGGAGCGCCCGTGGTCACCTGGATCTCGCCCGGCCCGGGTGCCGGCCTGTTTCCCGAGATCCCCACGAGCCTGCAGTGGACGGCGACGGACCCCGACGGCATCGCGTTCATCGACATTCTCGCCTCCTACGACGGCGGAACGACGTTTCTGCCGGTGGTCAAGGGGCTGGGAGGCAGCGAGACGTCGCTCAACTGGTTCCCGCCCCTGCGTCCGGGCTCGACCCTGCTGCGTATCGAAGCCACGGACACTTTGATGACCCTCGGCTCCGGGGATCAAGCCATCACGATTCAGAGCTCACCTGTTCCCACCCTCATACCCACCACCCTGCGCGACTTCGACCAGCCCGGCACCCAGCCCAACGAACACGGCCTGGACTTTTTCAATCCCACAACCTGCGCGACCTGCCACGGCAACTTCGATGACGACGTCGAGCCCACCTTCGCCTGGTCGGGATCGATGATGGCCAACGCCGGTCGCGACCCCCTGTTCGAAGCCTGCCTGGTCATCGCCGAACAGGATGCGGATGGCTCGGGCGATCTGTGCCTGCGCTGCCACGTTCCCAAGGGCTGGCTGGAAGGTCGCTCGACACCGACCGACGGAAGCCAGATTCAGGGCTCGGACCGCCACGGTGTTTCCTGCGATCTGTGCCACCGCATGGTCGATCCCGTCTATGCGTCGGGTCAAAGCCCTCCCGAGGACGCGGCCATCCTGGCGGATCTCGTTCTCGGTGCTCCCACTTCACAGGGTAGCGGACGCTACGTCACCGACCCCACGGGCACGCGCCGCGGGCCCTTCGCCGATGCGGTTTGCGACCAGGTCGCCCACCCCTTCCTGACCTCGCCCTTTCACAGTGAAGCCGAGCTGTGCGCGACGTGCCACAACGTCAGCAACCCGGCCTACGAAAACGACGGGATGGGCAACTTCGTTGCGAACTTCGACCAGCCCGCGGCCGGCTTCGGTCACGGCTCGATCATGCCTCTCGAGCGCACCTACAGCGAGTGGTTGAACAGCGACTACAATTCCCCCGGCGGCGTCTATGCACCCGAACTCGGGGGAAACCGCGACTTCGTTTCCAGCTGCCAGGACTGCCACATGCGCGCCGTCACCGGCAGCGGTTGCAACCCGAGCATCTTTCCCACGGCCCCGGTACGCACCGATTTGCCGCTGCACGACCTCACCGGTGGGAACACCTGGATCCCGACCTTGATCGACGACCTCTACCCGGGCGAGGTCGATCCGCTGGCGCTCGCGGACACGGTCCAGCGCGCCCTCTTCATGCTTCAAAACGCCGCCGAGCTGGACACCTTTTTCGAGGAGGGCAAGCTGCGCGTTCGCGTCATCAACAACACCGGCCACAAGCTTCCCTCCGGCTACCCCGAAGGGCGGCGTATCTGGCTGAACGTGAAGTTCTTCGACGACAACGACAACGTCGTCAAGGAATCCGGTGCCTACGACTTCAGCACCGGTGTCCTCACCCAGGATGGGGAAGCGAAGATCTACGAGACCAAACAGGGTCTCGATGCCGCCGCCTCGGTCCTCACCGGCCTACCGGTGGGCCCCTCATTCCACTTCGTCCTCAACAACAAGATCTACAAGGACAACCGCATCCCCGCCCGCGGCTTCACCAACGCCGCCTACGCATCCTTCGGCGGCGCTCCGGTGGACTACTCCTACGCCGACGGTCAGTACTGGGACGACACCCTCTACGTGGTTCCCGGCAACGCCCGCAAGGCCCGCGTCACGCTCTACTACCAGCTGGCCAGCAAGGAGTACATCGAGTTCCTGCGGGACGAGAACGTCACGGACAGCATGGGGCAGCAGATGTGGGACCTCTGGGACCAAAACGGCAAGTGCCCACCCGAGGTCATGGAGAAGGAGACGCAGTTCCTCTACGAACTGGGTCGCGATCCCGTACCTCCGCCGCCCAGCGGAGGTCGCGGAATCCACCGCTGACATACGGTGTCAGGCTCATTTGTCTGTTAGATCGACCCGCCATCGCATGCGGCTGCAAACAGCGCGGTGAACTCACCCCCCTCGACACGGCGAGGGTTGTGTTGTGCCGTCCACTGCTGCGCAGCCTCGGCGGCCATCAGGTCCGTGGCCCGGGCATCCACCCCGCACTCCCGCAGTGTCAGGGGAAAGCCGGCCTGCACGACGAAGCCGTGCAAGGCCTCGATCAAAGCTCGCGGACCCGCTCCCCCGACGAAGGTCGCCAGCTCCGAATAGATGCGGCTGCTGGTCGGGTCCTTGCGATTGAAAGCCACCACGTGCGGCAATACGGTCCCCACGGCTTGACCGTGGGGTAGGCCGAAATGTCTCGTCAGAGGGTTCGCCATCGAGTGCGCAGCCCCGAGCATGCTGTTCTCGATGGCAAAACCCCCGAGAGCCGCGCCGCGCAGCATGTCCGCCCGCGCTTCGAGATCGTCCGGCGACTTCACCACCCGCGGAAAGGCGCGTGAGAGGAATCGAAACGCTTCCCGCGAGAACATGCTCGAGACGGCGTTGCGTGTCCTGGTCACCGCCGTCTCCACCGCGTGAGCGATCGCATCGAGGCCGGTGCACGCGGTGACGATGGGCGGCAGGGTCAACGTCAACTGCGGATCCAGGAGGGCGATGCGGGGCGCCGCCTGGGGATCGCCGCAGGCCATTTTTTCGTGCGTCTCTTCGTCGGCGATCAGGGCGAACGACTGGGCCTCGCTGCCCGTGCCAGCGGTGGTCGGCACGGCGATCAAGGGCAACATTTCACGCCCCGCCTTTCCCACACCCCGGTAGTCCCGCATCCTCCCGCCGCAGCTGTACAAGAAGTTCGTGCCCTTGGCCACGTCCATGCTGCTTCCGCCGCCAAGCCCCACCAAGAGCTGCGGCTCGAAGTCTTTCGCCAGCGCCAGACATGCGTCGACGTCGCTCGTGGTCGGGTTCTCCCGCACGTCCTCGAATCGCTGCACGCGAAAACCCGCCTCGATAAGCGCTTCTTCCCCGCTCCGTGCATGTCCCACGGCCGCAACACCTGGATCCGTCACCAACAAGACGCGCTTTTCGCGGGCATCGTCGAAGATCCCCGCCGCAAGCTCACCCAGCCGGGCGACCCCGCCGATGGAGCAAACCACGCGCGTGCGCAGGTCCAGATCGAATCCTGAAGAGTCATTCACGCCATTCACCTCCAGGCATCAACTACCAGGACGGCGCCCGTTGAAAGGCGCGACGGTGAAAGAGGAATTCGAAGAGGTTGCCCTCGTGCGGCTGATCCCATTCGACCTTGATCGTCGGCACGGGCCCCAGGTTCAGGCGGTGGATCAAGGGCGTGGACATCAACTCGGAAACGAACCCCTCATCCTTGGTGATCGCCGTGACCACGAGACTAGGGCCGATCTTGGCGAGCATCTCGTCCTGGGGCACCTCGACGACGCTGGCGAAGGGGAAAAGGTACTCGGTGTTCGCCAGCGGGTGTTCGATCGAGTCGCAGCGAACGATGGTCGGCAGCAGATAGGATCCGCCTCGGTACTCGCGGCGCCTTTCCCCCTTCCGGTAGCGCGCCGTCACATCCTCCGCCCCGCCCCCCTCGAGGCCCCGCTGGATCGCGGCGTCGATCCCTTCGGCAAACTTGGGGTTGGCGAACGCACACAGCTTCGCATCGCGATCGTCGTCCTCCAGAGGGGCGATCCCGGCCAGGCGTTCCGCCAGGGCCTGGGCGATCTCATCTCCATGGGAAGGCACGACGATCGACGAAGCGTTGATGCAACTGCGTCCACCGTTGCGAGCGACCGACTCCAGAAGAACGTCCAGGTGATCGGACCAGTTCGCCGCTTCGTCAGCTCCCAACAGTACCTTGCTTCGTCCGGGGCCGTGAATCTCGATGGCCGGGTTGTCGGCGTATTGTCGCGTCGTCGACTCGTCCCCGAAGAGCAGCGCCCGCCCGCAGTTTTCAAGGATCGCCGCCGCGCCTTCGTGATCGGTGGGATACAGGGAAACCGCTTCCCGGGGAATGCCCGCGGCAAAGAGGGCCTGGGCGATCCGCATCGGGGTCCAGGGTTCTTCGCGGCCGGGCTTGAGAACGACGGGGATCTTCAATGCGACGGCAGGCACCCACAACGAGTGCACGCCCGGCGAGTTGCTGGGCAGGACGACGCCCAGGGCCCTGGCTTGCGCCGTGTACCAGACCCCCACCTCGCCGTGCTTGCCGACTCCGGTGTCCAGGATTCCGGGGGCCATACCGCGCATCAGACCGGCCAGAATGGTCGGCATGTCGCCCATCACACCGGCGATCTTCTGCATGTTTGCGCGGCACATCGCATGGGGCATTCCGCTGGTCGCAGACAGACAGGCGACGTACTCGTCCGCGGTTTGGCGGTCTCCGCTCTCGTTGAGGGGAAGCTCCTCCGTCAGAAAGATCCGGGCCGCACTGGCAAGACGCTCGATCAGCTCGCCCACCGCCACCCCGTCCAGGGCCGCCTTGGCACGGTCGAGCTTCTTCATGTCGCGCCGAATCAGCCCGGCGTTCGCCTGACTGACCGAAGCCATCACCACGCCCTCGCGGTAGCTCTTCAGCTCGACCCGATCCAGGCTGGAGTATTCCACCCCGGCCCGCAGGATGGGGAAGTGCGGTACCGACCCCATCAGTACACTCCCTCCACGATGTTCTCTTTCTGAGCACCGAAGGGACGCACCTGGGCGACACCGTCCCAGGGATGCTCGGCCACCGGACGACGACGAATCGCCTCGTCCCGCTCGAGAAAGCGGGGCAGGAACAGCTCCTTGGTCAACGTCGTCAGCTCGACCCGCCCCCACTCGTCGTAGTCGACCTGCTTCTGGGGGTCGACCAAGTCCGTCACACGCAGGACGGCGCGCGGCTGTGGAGCGTAGTAGGTGATCGAGAAACCTTCCTTCTCGAAGCCCGGCTTGTGCACGGCCAACCCCATCAGGGTGTTGCCGTAGGTAGGCACCAGTTGCGTCCGCCCCTCGAGCACCTCCTCCACCAGAAAACGCGTCGTCTGCGGAGACATCTCGGTTCCACCGCAGAAAACGCCGGTGATGCCGGCATCGGGAATTGAAAGCTCTTCCGACAGAGCCTCGAGCAACTTGGGGGTCGTAAAGAGCACGTCGACCTTGCGGTTGTTGAGGATGAGGACGGCCTGATCGATGACGTGGCTCATGTACGCCCTGGCCTGATCCATTTCCTTATTACGGATGAGCTTCTTGACCCAGCGCGGATCGAGATCCACGAAGTAACACGACGATTTGCGGTGATGGGCGAGGTGCTCGATCGCCAAACGCAAGCGCCGCGGCCCCGTGGGTCCGACCATCAGCCAGTAGCCCCCCCTGGGAAAGGCCTCTTCGCTGAGGGTCTGGGAGAACTCTTCGTAGTCGTGCTTGTAGTCGTCCCAGCCGATGCGCTGTTTGGGCATCCCGGTCGTTCCACCGGTCTCGAAGATCGTGAACGGCCGGTCCGCAAAGGCCCTGGGGATCCACTCTTCATGGGGTTCCTTGCGCAGGGATTCGTCGTCGAAGTTCTCGAAGCGCTCGACGATGTCAGCGAAGCCCTGGACCTCCTCGGCCGGATTCCATCCCGCCTTCTCGGCCCACCGCAGCCAGATCGGCGTGCCGGTCTCGCCCGAGAAGTGCCAGCGCACCACCTCGCGCACGTGCGCGTCCCGAGCATCGGCAGCCGCGCGAACGCACTCCTCCAGCTGGAGAGCCTTGTCAGCCATGGGTTTGACCACGAGCAATCATGAACTTGTCGACCGTGGCAGCGGGCGGCGGAGCCGTCACCAGGCTGACGAGGATCAGGGAAACGGCGGAGGCCGCAAAGATGAAGGTCACCGGCATCAATCCGGCCACGAGGTAGTCGCCCTTGGCCTCCACCCCCTCGAAGGTCGGCTTGACGAGTCCCTCGTAGAAGAAATAGGACCAGGTGGCCGCCATGGTCAGGATCGAGGCCACCGCCCCGGCCTTCGTCACACCTCGCCAGTAGACGGCCGCGAAGACCAGTGGGAAGAGACTTGCGAAGCCGCTGAAGCACCAGACCGCCAGATCGAAGATCGAGGGCGGCGGAAAGAGCGACAGCAAATAGGTCACGACCACGATGAAGAGGATGAAGGCGCGCCCAAGCAACACCTTCTGTGCATCGCTGAAGCGCTCCTCACCGGTCATCTGAATGACGATGTCCTGCGTAAAGATCGTGCCCAGGCAGACGAACTGGGAATCGAGCGACGACATGATCGCCGCCAGAATGCCGGCCGTGAGAAGTCCGGTGATGAACGGATCGGCGACCGTGACCTGCACGACCTTGGACAGGATCGCGTTGGCGTTACCGCCGGGAGCGGTGATGCCATCGCCGACCGCCCAGACACCGATCAGAATGCAGGGCACCCAGACGATCATGATGAACAGCGGGTGGCAGATAGCGGTCAGGCGGAAGGCCTTGGCGTTCTTGGCCGTCAGCCAGTGCTGGAAGAGGTGCGGGAACATCCCGACCGACAGGGGCACCAACCCGTAGCTCAGAAATTGCAGCTGGGTGATCTTGCCCTCCCGCGCCAGATACTCCGGCGCGTTGGCAACCACTCTCTGGGTCGCTGCGCTCAACCCGCCGAGCTTGCCCGAGATCAACCAGAAGGCGATCACGCCGGTGACCATGAAGACCATGGTCTGAAAGGCGTTCGCCCAGGCCGCGGCCCGCAATCCACCGCTGAAGATATAGAAGAGCACGATGGCACAGATGACGAGCCCGGTCAGCCAGGGCGGAACCGCGCCGGCGAAGGCGTATTGACTCGTAGCCGGGTTCAGCGTGCCGGCGAAGGTGTCCGGGAACATTCCCACGCTCACGCCGCGCACGACCGCTCCGGCACCCAGGATCCCGATCAGGAGATAGGGAATCACGAGCAGCACGAGGATGGGGAACAGGAGGTAGCCGATCCCGACGGAATCGAAGCGCGCGCGGAAGAACTGAATCTGGGTCAGGAAGTCGTGGCGTTTACCGATGGCCCAGAGCTTGATTCCGATCAGGAAGAAGACGAGCGAGTGCACGATACCCGAGGAAGACGCCATCAAACCGTAGACGCCGATCCCCGACTGGTACGCCTTGCCCGTCGATCCCACCAGTGCGAAGGCCGTCATCGTCGTGCCGAACACGCTCATCAGGAGCAGGAACGGTCCGATCGAACGGCTGGCGACGAAGTAGTCACCACTCGTACCGCGATAGAGCGCGCGCGTGATGAACCCCAGGCCGATGAGCAGCGCGAAGTAAGCTCCGACCACATAGAGCGGCGTGGGCTCCTTGGCGAGGGTGAGCAGTCCCATCACGCCTCACCTCCGCCGTCACGACCCTCGTCAGCCCAGCGCTCGACGTCTTTCGGCCAGGCGAACTTGATCACCAGGGCCCAGCCGATGGCCGCCGCGATCGAGATGCAAACCTGATAGAAGAGACCGACCGGCATGAAGCCGAACACCAGGGTGCGGTCGCTCCATAACCAGAAATCCCAGTGCACTATCCCCAGAAGGAGAATGAAGCCCCAGGCGAGTTTCCCGCCGGTCCTCATTCGTTTCCCGGCCCATCGATGGCGAACAGATGCGTGTGGGTCGCAACAAAGAGCACGCCGTTGGCAGCGATGGCCGAGGAAAAGATCTGCGAGGTCATGTCGATCTCGCGCACGTCCTTCTCGGGATCGAACTTCTTCGACGCCGGCAGGATAGTCATGTATCCATCTTCGTTGCCGATGTACACCTTGCCGTCGGCGACCAGGGTCGAGCCCCAGATGTGAGCCTTGGTGTCGTGGATCCAGTGCTCCTTGCCGGTGTCGGCATCGAGGCAGTAGATGAAGCCCGAGAAGTCCGCCACGAACAAGAGGTCATCCTGGATCGAGATCGTCGACAGGGAGCGGTTGATCTTGCGATAGGACCACACCAGCTCGCCGTTCTCGTCGATGCACACCAGGTTGCCGACGCCCTCACCGTGCTCGGGATCCTGTCCGATCGCGGTGTAGACGCGGCCCTTGTAGCTGATCGGTGTCGCGATGATTTCGCTGGGACCGTAGCGCGTGGCGTACTTGATCGTCTTGCCGTCCTTGACGCGGTACTGCTTTGGGTTGCAGTCGTGCTGCCAGGCAAGGTCGAGCACCGCATAGCCATCCTCGTCCATGACCGGGTCCGGCTTGAAGGCGTAGCACACACCGTCCGGCCCGCCGAAGATGCAGAGTTCTGTCTCCTCCGTCCTCAAGTACGCCGGCGAAGACCAGTTGCTGTGGAAGATCCGCTCCGAAAGACCGGATTGTTCCTCACCCTTGAGCCGGCCGGTCTTCTTGTCCACCAGGATCAGACTGGGAGCGCGGGGCGCCGGAGTTTCGACGTGCCCGTAGTCGACCCCGTTGGAGGTCGAGACCCACAGATTGTCGCCCGCAACAAGGACCGCGCTGGAGGTGATGTTGTGCGGAAATACGCCGCACTCGTCGATCATGTTCAACGTCCAGATGATGTCGGCATCGGTCTTGGTGACCTCCAGGGACGGCTTGCCGGGACCGGCCATGTACTGCCCCTCACCCTTGAACGGCCCGTCGTTCCCGTCGGCCATGCCGTTGACGTCCAGGCACATGACCTCGCAGCGGTTGGTCATGAGGTAGATGCGATCGCCCTCGACCGCCGGCGAGGAGCAGATGCCCAGGTACTCCCAGTCCGAGACCTTGCCGGTGCCCAGCTTGGGAATGTTGAGCTGCCACAGGAACTCTCCCGTCTTTTCGTCGAAGCAATAGACGCAACTGCGGTCCCCCTTGAAGCGCGCATCACGGGGCACATCGTTGTTGGTGCCGACGAAGACCTTGCCACCCGAGACCGTCGGGTTGCCGTAACTTTGCGAACCTAACTTGGCGATCCACTTGATGTTGCGGGTCGTCGTGGGATCGATCTCATCGCTCGCACCTATGAAATCACCGGCGTCGAAATCCTCCGGTAACCCTTTCATATCCACGGCCATGTTGCGCGTTTCGTCACGCCCCCAGACGGGCCAGTCCTGGGCAGCCAGGGGCGCCGTGATGAGCGTGGCGAGAAGGGCGGCTGCGCCCGTGCGCACGGCAAGATCAGTCATTGAGAGTCACCTGGATGTTGTCGAGATAGATCGTGAAGCGACTTTGAGGCGTGAAGCCGAAGAGCCCCGGAGATCCCGTCTTGTGAGCGTTTGCGTGAGGAACTTCGAGCGACCAGGCGGCGGGCTCGTCGTCCCCGCGCTTCCATGCCTTGGCGCGCACAACCCCCGATCCGTCCGGCGCGACGTCGACTCGACCCTTGAGCGTGTACCACGTCCCCGGCTTCCACTTGAAGCGCACCCTTTCTCGGATGCGCTCGTCGTTGGAACTGATCTGGATCTCCTGGTAGTTGCCGTTGAGTTGAAAGAGATAGCGCTGATTGACGAAACCTCCGGAGGACTGGGAGCGCCGGTTGCCGTCCGAGAGGATGTCCATCTGCACCGTGTAGTTTCTGTCCTCGGGGTGGCCGATGCGCGACAATGCCCGCTGGAAGAGGGGATTCGACATGTTGCGCGCCAGCACCTTGTCCCCCTCACGCTCGACGATCTTCCACTTCGGCTTGGCCGACAGCCAGTGGCCGGGCGGGAATGCGAAGCTACCGCCGCCCTGGGTCAGCTCGGTCTCCTCGAAGTCCAGGGTGTAGGGCAGCTTCGGCACCACTCGCACGCGGGCGGAGGTGTTCCAGTGCCTGAAGGAGGCCTCGATCACGCCCGAGCCCGGCTCGAGTGCCCTCCACTTCCACTCAGGCGTGCGTGTGATGATCGGCGGGCGCATGTAGGCCCACGAAGTGTGCCCGCGGTAGGAAGGGTCGACGACGCGCCCGAAGCGGTCGAGAGATCGCAGCCGGATGGGCACCTCGTCGCCGACCCGCATCAGGAAGTCACCGGGAACGAGCTGAAGATCGCTGGCCTCCCCCGGCGCGACGATGCCCGCAAGGTTCCACACGGGGGCCCGGCTCTTGCCGTTGCCGAAGCAGTAGAGCTTTTCGGTCGTGTGCACGTAGATTCTACCGTTGGCGATGGCCGGTGCGCCCAGGCAGCTGCCCTCGAGCTGAACCGTGTCCAGCACTTCGGGTTCTTCCCCGTCGATCTTCACGATATGGAACGAACCATTCGTCATCGGCACGTACAGCTTGCCGTCGGCGAAGATCGGCGAGGCATGAATCTGATCGGGCGCGAGCCTCAGACTCCATACGTGCTCGCCCGTGTTCGCGTCGATACAGAGCAACTCGCCGGTTGCCACGGTTTGGTACACCCGATCGCCCACCAGGACCGGCGAGCTGGTGAAGGCGACGGCTTCGGTGCGCCACTTTTCATCAGCGTGCCCCAGGATCCTGGGCCCCGGCTTGCCCGCTTCGGGCTCGCTACCGGTAGGCAGGCAGACCATGCGTCCCAGGGTCGAGGAGTCGATGTTCTCCTTGCCGTGAATCGCGATCAGATCCTGCCCGTGGAGGACCACCGCCGAGTTCACACCGCCTACGGCCATCCGGAAGCGCCACAGCGTCTCACCCGTACGCACGTCGATGCAGACCACGTGTCCACAACCGGTCCCGGCATAGAGCACGCGCCTGCCGTTCGCCTCGGCGATCACCGGCATGCTGAAGGAGCTGTCCTTCGGACCCGTTCCGGGGGTGCAGCTCCAGACGTTGACGCCCGTCTCCTTCTCGAAGGCGAAGAAGCGATCTCGCGCCGGTCCCTGGGAACCCCAGGACGAGGTGATCAGATGGCAGATGACGAGGTCGCCGTCGATCACGGGCGAGCCCGTGCGGCCGTTGGGGAACGAAAGACGACCGTACTCGCTGGCCATGGGGATCTGCCACAGAAGCTCCCCGTCGCGCGTGCACGCGGTCAGGATCGCGGCCGAGGACAGGAAGTACACGTTCCCCGTCTGCGGGTCGACCGTCGGGCTCGCGATGGCGTAGCGGTCGTAGATGATGTCGGTCAGGAAGTCGTTCCACTTGCGCTCCCACAGAAGCTCTCCGCTCTTCTCATCCAGACAGATGATCCGTTCCTGCAGGTCGGCCCCTTCGCCGCTGTAGGCCATCGCAAAGACGCGACCGTTCGCGATCACAGGCGTCCCGCGACCACGCAGGGGGTAGGACCACAGCTGGTTCTTGCCCTCGAGCTCGATATCCTCGACGAGGTCCGTCTCGTCGCTCGTCCCGTTCTGATGAAGACCGCGCCAGCTGAGCCAGCCGTACATTTCCCCCGGACGGCCCTCTTGAACGGAGACGTCCAGAGAGGCCCTGGAGTGGGACCCGCACACCCCCGTGAAAGACAACGGGAAGGCGAAGAGGGTCAGGAGCAGGAGGCGAAGGGCTGGAGAAGCGAACATGATGAAGGAAAGTGGCCGCGAGATGCTTTGGGGAAGAGTCCGATGTAGCGGAACGGGCCGGCGACACCTCGGAGCCCCCGGGGTGGCCCGAATGCGAGCGCTGGATCATATCCGCGTCGCGCCTATCCCCGAAGACCCCCTGACCCCTCTTCCGCAGTGGAAGGCGATCCATGAGGACTTTATTCGTTTCTCTTTTGTACGCGCCCGGATCGGTCATCGATCTCCGGATCGGCAAGGCAACAGAGCCCCCGCTCGGTCCGCAGGAAACCCCGGCCGCCCGGAGAGCGCCGGGGTGGCATGGCAACGCACCCCGAGGACCCCTCTTGCTCTCGCTGCTACTCGTTTCGCCGGTGGTCCATGCAGGCCAGGACGCCCGCCTGATTCCTGCAGTAGATGCGACCGCCGGAAAGGACGGGGGGCGTCCAGCACACCCCCCCGTCCAGGACCTCGCTGCGCGAAAAGACCTCGAAACCCTTCGGCGCCGCAGCGGCGATCACCAGCTCGCCGTCTCCGCTCAGAACGATCAGCTTGCCGTCCGCGATCGCCAGGGCCCCCTTGTCGAGCCCGCGTTCGCGCCAGAGTTCGTTACCGTCCAGATCGATGCACTTCAGGATGTCTTCATCGAACCCGTACAGGTGATCGCCGAAGGGCACGCAACCGCTCATGTGACTGCGCATCACCTTGCTCGACCACACATCCCGTGCCTCGCCACCCTCGAGCTCGACCATCGAGCAGCCCTTGCCGTACCCCGAAGAGATGAAGATCCGGTTTCCGAAAACGAGCGGGGTGGCGGCGTTGATGTCGTAGCGCGTCTTCCACTTCTTGTGGAAGAGTTCTTTGCCGCTCCCGATGTCGACCACGGCCAGACCGTCGCCCGCAAAAACAGCCAGGGAGTGCTCGCCGTCGTATTCGAAGTCCATCGGTGTGGCGTAGGCATCCCCGTAGTTGTCCTCCGACTTCCAGGCCACCTCGCCGGTCTTCTTGTCATAGGCGATGACCCGCCCCAGGTTCATGATCACCCGATCCCCGTCAACGAAGGGCGAGGCGGCAAATCCCCAGGTCGGCAATTCCAGATCGAACTCCTTCCTCTGATCCTTCGACCAGAGGACCTCGCCATCACCCGCGCGCAAGCAAAAGAGCTGGCCCTTGCGACTGGCTACATAGAGCACATCCCCGTCGAGGGTCGGTGTCGTCAGCGACCCCCCACGGTGCGCCTTGTCCATGAGTTCGGCCGGATAGGAGTGCACCCATTCCACTTCGCCGGTTTCCGCATCCAGGCGGTAGACGCGGTCGACCTTCTCTTTCTCGTCGAAGCCCAGGGTGTACACGGCCCCCCCGCAGACGACGACCGAGGAGTAGCCGAGGCCGACCTCCTTCTCCCAGAGCCTCTCTCCTTCGACCCTCCAACCGCCCTCGGTGGTCACGCCGGTGCGCGCCGGTCCGCCCCAGCGTGTCCAGTCCTCGCCGGGATCCTCGTGGGCGGGGAAGGTGAGCAGGATGGAAGCGAGAAAAATGGGGGGCATGGGAGGAATCCTTCGGCAGCGCCAGGATAACCCCTCAGCGCCGCGTCCTCACTCCTCTAACGCCACCTCTACACAAGCCGCCTCGACATCGCTGCGCACCAGCACCTTGTTCCCGGCCACGGCCAGGGTGTTCCAGCACTTGCCCTCGAGCACGGACACGCTTCCAAGCACCCTATTAGGACTTTCCGGCGTCGCCTCCACCAGCGAGAGCTCTCCCCACTCGCTCATGATCAGCAGCAGCCTCCCCGCGAGCAGGAGCTGTCCGTGGCCGTATTTCCCTTCCCGCCAGACACGCTCGCCGGTCTCGAGATCCACGCACTCGAGCCGCTCTTCCGCCAGACCGAAGATGTAGCCCTCGTGGATCACGGGAGAGGTGAACTTCGTCCGCATGGAACGGCGGTTCCTCCAGAGAACCCTCGCGTCGAGCTCGCCCTCCTTCACGGAGAGCTCCAACAGGGTCGCTCCGCGCCCGTAGCCCTTGCTTAAAAGCAGACGGTGCGGCCCCGCGACGGTCGCCTGCGACACGGTGGGGTGTCTCGACCTCGGTCCCGGCCACGGTGCTTCCCAGAGGATTTCACCCGTCGCCGGCGCGTGCCCCGTCACGGAATCCTCGTTGACGATCACGATCTGTTCGATGCCCGCCAGAGTGACGAGGGAGGGTGAGCTGTAACTGATCTGGCGCGCGGGGGACTCCCAGACGACCTCACCGCTCTTGCGGTCGCAGGCGATCAGGCCGGCCATGCGCCTCGATTCGTCGCCACCGCCGGGAAGGATGACGAGCTCGCCCACGACCAGCGGAGAGTTGGCTCGCCCGTAGGGAACGTTGATCTCCTCCATCGCCTGGGTGAGCCCGAAATGCTCGAGCAGGTCCCGTTCCCACAGAACGTCACCCGTCTCGCCGTCGAGACAGAACAAGTGCGCCCGAGCTCCGAGTCCGAAGACGCTGCCCTCGAAAACCTCGGGCGTGCTACGCGGTCCGAGACCACCGAAGACGTTGTCGAAGCGGGTGGGATGGCGCGAGGCCCAGACGGGTTCGCCCGTGCCGAGTTCGTAGGCCGTACACACCTCCTCTCCGCCCCATTGTTCCTGGGTGAAAGCGTAGCCCCCCACGATGGCGAAGCCGGACCATGCGGATCCCACCTCTCTTTTCCAGAGGATCCGCGGCGGATGCGCGTCCCAATCGCGATGCCATCGCAGCGCGGGCACCGAGAGGTTCCGGCCGGCCCCCAGGAAGCCGGGGAAGTCCTCGGAGCTCGTCTCCAGCCGGATCCGCCTCAGGCCCGAGGATTCGACGCCGTCAAAACTCTCGGAACCGAAACGCCGCACGAGCGAGGGAATCATCGAACCGCTGTACCCCTCGACCCGAAAGAAGGTGCACAGGATCGCCACGACGCCCAGCACGGAGATCCCCACGCTCGCGCGCAGCCGTCCCGAATACCCGCTCCCGAGGGAAAACCATCCCAACCCGAGGGTGGCGGCCAGGAGCGCCGCCATCATCGTGAGAACGTTGCGGATGCCCTTGTCGGGGTCCTCGAACCAGAGCCACGAAACGGCTGTGGCCAGAAGAACCCAGGGGATCCAGAGCCACAGGGGAGGTCGGGTCTTGCGGGAGCGGCCCATCTTGCACGGGGGGTTGTCCCAGGTGCGGGAGGGGCTTGCAAGGGGCAGTCTGGAACGGATGGAGCGCCAGGGATCCAGAAGCGAGCGTAACTCCCGGGCACGGATGTCCTATGTTCCTGGACCGGACCCTTCATGCATCTCGTGCGGTACGCCCTCGGCACTCTTCTCGTGGCCATCCTCGTGCCACGCCCGGTCTCCACCGTGGATCTCGACGTCGGAGTCCCGGCCGGATCTCCCCTGCACTGGACGCGGAGCTTCCCCGCCTACTCCCCGCCCCGTGGGGGCCTGTTCCCCAGGACCCCGGAACGCTCGCCCGACCCCGAAAAAGACCGCACCTCCTCCAAGCCCCGCACGCCCGAGCTCCATTTTCGAATCTCCGACAGCTCCGGGTTCACGCGCATCCTCACCTGGGACGTGGGGGGACACCTGAGCTGGACAAGGCAACTGGTGAAAACCGGCCCGCGCACGGGAGAGGAGGCCCTTCTGCCCCCGCCCCCGGCCCTCGGATCCGGCCTCCACTGGGTCACCATGACGCCGCTCTTGCGGCTGCTTCTGCACCCCGACATCGTGCCCTTCGAATCGGTCATCGGACACCTGATCGAGATCGGCGAACCGACCCTCGCCACCCTGGAGGCGGCCTCCGCTGAAAAGGACTTGCGACCCGCGGTCGCATACCTGCGGCGCGCCATCACATCGAACGTCGATGAGTCGCCGGGCCGCGCCAAACCGATCCACTCGGATTCGACTCGCGACAACATGCTCTCGCGTTTCTGCTTTGAAGAGCTGATCCGACACCACGCCTACGATCCCGAAGAGCCCTTCGCACAACGCTTGTTGCTCTTTTCCGACCAGACCGAAGCCTGGGTCGTGCGTTATGCGCGCGAAGGATGCGTCACCCTACGCCGCGCGGCGGTGGCCGCCCTCGGTCGCTACCGAACCCCGAGAGCGACCGACGTCCTGCTCGAGCGCGCGCTCTTCTCCGATGATGCGGTGGAAACCGTGCGCGCCCTCGCGGGGCTCTCCAGCTTCCACGGCCCCTTGGATGTCACGCCCCTCCTGGATCGCCTCGCCAAGGAAGACGACCCGATTCTGAAGGGCGCCCTCATCGCCGCCCTCGGCCGACCGCGCGCGTACGCCGCCGTCGAACCGCTGATGGAGATCGCAAGAGAGGGGATCAAGAGACGCAAGAGCGGACCGGCGATCGAAGCCCTGGCAGCCCTGATTCGCATCGTCCCGAGGCGCTCGACGGCCGCCCCACTGGAGGATTTTCTGGAGCGCGCCGCCGCAACCCTGCGCCAATCGGCGGAGACCTTCCGCAGTCCCGCCGGAAGGGTCAGCCCCGACCGTCCCGACGGTCCGCGGGCGCGCTCCGAGATCCTCCTGCAACAGACACGCATCCTGCGCCTGATGCTTCGTCCCGGAGACGCGGATCTCTTACGCCGATTGGTGGAGCTGTCTGATCTCGCCGCGAGCGGTGCCGGAGGCGGACGCGAGGGAACGGACTTCGGCCGCGTTCATCCCCCGGTGCGCCTGCAATACCTTCAAGCCCTGGCGCGCGCGGGCGCGGACGGCCAGGCACGGCTGCGTCGCATCGCGACGTCGGCGTCCTACAACCCGTCCCTGCGGGGGCATGCGCTACGCAACCTGCCCTACGACGAGCGATCCGAGCTCGCCCTCTCTTTTCTGAAGCGCCAGCCCCTCGATTCGCTGAGGCTGATCGGATTCGAGACCCTCGTCGCCGACCTTCACCCGAAGCTCGAGGCGACGGCGCGCGAACTCGTCAAAGAGTGCTCCGGCGCCCAATCCGAGCGTCTCCCGGCACGCGACTACCTGTACCTGCGCGCCGTGCGCACCCTGTCGGAGAGGGGGCGCCTGGCGATGGTGGACCTCGCCCCGCTCATCTACACCGCGGCATCCGGGAAAGACGCCTTCGCGGAACAACTCGAGGAATTTCGTGAAGAGGCGCGGAAAGTCGTCGACGCCTGGCTGCGCGGCTCTCCCCGCAACCGCCTGCGCCCGATGATCCAGAACCTGGTCGAGCGTGTGATTCAGCGCGGTATCAACCCGTCGCTCACGGAGCTGAACCGCCAACAGACGGTGAGCTACATCGAAGGCCACCTCGCCTCCCTCAAGGGGCACAAGGGAGACCAGCCCTACCGCCGCCTGGTGATCGAGAACATCGAGAAGGCCCTCCTCGGCTGGACGCCCCTGCGCACGAACCGTGCCCGCGGCCAATTCACCACACCCGTCGGGCTGGGCGAAGAGGTGCTACTCGCACTCGGTCGAACGCGCGAGAGCGCCGCTGCGGGTCTCCTGGCCGAGTTCCTTCAGAACCGTCGCAACGCGAACCGCTACGCGGCAGTCCTGGGGCTGGCGATGACCGGCTCCAAGGAACACGTCCAGCTCCTGGCCTCTTTCTTGCTCGACGGGGATCCCTTCGTTCGTTTTTGCGCCCATGAAGCGCTGCGACATCTCAGCGATCTGGACATCGACGTCGATTGGATGTACGGCGAACCAAAAGAGCGTTTCGACGGCGCCGAACGTTACCTCGAGTGGGCCCTGGAAAGCGATCGAAAGCGGTGAGCCCTCTCCTTCACGGCCGGACAGCGCTTTGCGGGGGACTCTTGCTCTCGAGTCTCGCTGCGTTCCAGGACTCCTCCCCCGAAGACACACGTCCGCCCCACGAGCGCATCGATCTGCCTTCGATAGCCGCCTGCGGAGGCTGCCACGAAAAGGTCTTTCGCGAGTGGGCCGAGAGCCTGCACTCCCGGGCCTGGACCAACGAGAACGCGCGCGTCGCAACGCGCGACTTTCAGAAGAAGAGCTGCCGGCCTTGCCACAGCCCGCGCTCGGTCTTCGAGACGGGTTTCGACAGGGCGCCCGCTTACCGCGACTTCAACCAGCGCGACGGCGTGCATTGCCTGTCCTGTCACGGCCTAGACGACGGAGTGGCCGCCGCGCGCACGATCCCCGACGCTCCCTGCCGGCCGCGCCGCGAGCCCCGCCTGATCCAGGCCGAACACTGCTATCCCTGCCACGAACCGACCCACGGGGCCTTCGCGGAGTACCGCACCTCCGATGCCTTCGCCCTGGGGGTACGCTGCGTCGACTGCCACATGCAGCCGCGTCCGGAGGGCGACGGTCGCTCCCACGGTTCGCACGGCGGCTTGAACCCCGATTTCGTGCGCCGCGCCATCGCCTGGGAAGCGGAACGAACCGACGGCGCGATCGAATTGCGCGTACGCAACCGGACGGGTCACCGTTTTCCGGGAGAGATCCCGTCGCGGGCCTTCCTGATCCGAATGGACCTCCCCGGACACGAGACGCAATCGGTGCTCTTGCGCAAGCCCTTCCGCGGCGAGAAACGCGAGGACAACCGGCTCCGTCCCGACGAGGAGCGCACCTTTCAATTTCCCCTACCCCGGGGTGGGGAGTCAGCCAGGCTCCGGTTGCTCTTTCAACCGTTTCCATTGCTGCCCGTCGAGGAGTCCTTTCTTCTCGGGGAGAAGACTCTCTAGAGAACCTGGACGCCGGAGGCCAAGAAGTACCGCCCCAACCCGACGGTGAAGAGCGCCACCCCATAGAGCGCGTGCTCGGCCGTCACCAGGGAAAGCGAACGGGTCCGCACGAAGGTCCAGGCGAAGAGCCCCCCGCCCGTGGTCGAAAGAATCAACGCGACCGCGTTGCCGTAGAAGGCGTGCGCGAGCCCGAAGGCCAGTCCGGAGGCCAGGATGCGCGCACCGTTCGTCCGAAAGAGACGTTCGTAGCGGTGAAAGAAGAACCCGCGGAAGAAGAGTTCCTGGGGCAATACCGACAGGAACGGATAGGTGAAGACGATCATGCCCCAGATCCAAGGCTGGTGGCGGGGCAGGGCCAGGAAGTTCTTGGGCTCGAGGAAGTGGACGTAGAGCGTCAGGAGGAAAGTCGCGATCCCGAACTGAACGCCGATGCGCCGGACCTCCCCGGGGGGCCAGGGCGCGTGGAACCAGCGCCTGACTTGACCCGGTGCAAAGCGGCGGAGGAAGAACAGGGTTCCCCCACCGAGGACGACGAGCAACGGGATCGTCGGAACCTGCCCACCGAAGAAGCGTATGGCCCACAGCACTCCCGGCACGAGTCCGAAAAGCGCCAGGACCTCGAGGACGAGTCTCCGGCGCGGGGTCTTTTGGGGTTGTGAAGGTTCTTCCATCGGAAGCCCCCCCATCCATCGGAATCTCGGCTCTCCGGAATGGAGCGCGAGGGGGATTCCGGCGTACGGTTCCTCCCGAAGCACCCCGTCGTTCGCGCCGGACCCTGCCGGAGAGCTAGTCTCTTAGCTCACACATGCCCTCGAACAAGGAGATCGCGCACATCCTCGAGTCTCTGGCCGACCTGCTCGAGATCGATCAGGCGAGCCCCTTTCGTATTCGCGCCTATCGCAACGGCGCCGATACGATCCGCCATCACGACGGGGAACTGGATGGGCTCGTGCGCGCCGAAGCCGATCTGACGCAGTTGCCGGACATCGGAAAGGGTCTGGCCAAGACGATCGGCGAGATCGTCACCCTGGGAATCCCCGCGTACAGGGCGAAGCTCGAGCAAACCCACGCCCCGGGGCTCTTGGAAATCCTGGCCATCCCCGGTCTCGGACCCAAGCGTGTACGCATGCTACGCGACGAACTGGGAGTTCAAAGTCCGACCGATCTGCGACAGGCGTTGATCGAAGGGCGCCTGCGGGAGGTGCCCGGCTTTGGACCCAAGAGCGAAGAGCGGCTGCTTCGCCTGTTGGACGGCTAGCAACTCCCGCACAACCGGCCGGTCGATTCCGAAGGGCTGGGTGCTCGCCGGCACGGCGTCGTGCGGAGATGCATCTGCAAAGACGAGGTCAGTTCTCGAGTCGGGAAGGGACTCCATCCCTGCCCCGCACCACCTTCACCGTCTGTCCGGCCTCGAGCCCTGCGAAGCTATCGCTCTGTCCGTCGGGCCAGACCACGATCAGCTCGTCGATCACGGCGCTCGTTCCCAGACCGAAGTGAAGGACCTCCTCGGAGCTGGAGAGGAAGCTCTCCCCCCCCACCACCCAGCGCGTTTGCCGCTCTTCACCGCACCGGATCGTGACTCTGGATCCTATCGTCGAACGAGATTTCAACGACCCCGCGAGTACGACCCGCAGGCTCTCACCGGTCGGGCTGTCGTTGCGCAAGAGCGTCGGCGCACCATCGATGTTGCCGATCAAGAGATCCAGGTCCCCGTCCCCATCGATATCCCCTACCGCCGCTCCGCGGCTGGCCTTTCGCAGGCTGAACCCGGGGCCTGCTCGTCCTTCGGGTTCGATGAAGCGCTTGCCGTCGAAGCGGAACAGCTGATTTTTCTGGGCGTAAACCGTACCGAGATCGAAGCGGTCGACCTGGGGGTACACGTGGGCGTTGACGGCGAAGAGTTCCAGATGGCCGTCGTTGTCGAAGTCCGAGAAACCACAACCCCAGCCCAGCTTGGCGGTCGTCACCTTTCCCAATCCCAGCGCCGGCGTGCGATCGAGAAACGATCCGCCGCCCAGACCGCGATAGACCGTGAAGTAGTCGTCCGCGAAGTTCGTCAGAAAGAGATCCGGCTGGCCGTCGGCGTCGTAGTCGCCCAGCCCCACGCCCATCCCCGCCTGGGGTTTGCCCCCCATGCTGAAGGCGGCGCCGGAAACCTGGGCTCGGTTCTCGAAGCGCTCCCCCTCACGGTTGAACCACAGGGAGTTGGCCACCGAGTCGTTGGCAACGAAGAGATCCAGCCAGCCATCCCCATCGGCGTCGAAGGCCACGGTCTGGAAGGCGAACCGTTCGGGTTCGTCGAGGATGCCGAAGGCCTCGCTCTCATCCCGCATCGTTCCGTCGCCACCGTTGAGGTAGAAACGATCGGGGGCGGCGGGCAGGCCCCGCGGTCCTTTCATGACCTTGACGCCGCGGTACTCGGTGCTCGGGCGATGCTCCAGCATCCACGGCTCATCGAACTCGACGTAGTTCCCCACGTAGAGAT
The DNA here is from genome assembly GCA_002683825.1 of Planctomycetota bacterium. GTDB lineage: Bacteria > Planctomycetota > UBA1135 > UBA1135. The sequence continues at coordinate 186,909 of NYUD01000016.1, read as the reverse complement.
CCAGGTCTCCGTCCCGGTCAACATCGAAGAACGACGCCCCCGTACTCCAGCGCTCGTCCCCGAGTGAAAGCGCCGCTGTCACATCCTCGAAGGTGCGATCCCCCCGATTGCGATAGAAGGTGTTACGGCCGTAGTTCGTGAGGAAGACATCCAGCCAACCATCCCCATCGAGATCGACCGTTCGAACGCCGTTGGTCCAGCGCCGCTCATCGATTCCCGCAAAACGGCTGGCGTCGTCGAAACGCCCATTGCCGTCGTTGGCGAAGAGCGCGTCCGAAGGATTGGTTTCGATCGGAGCACCGAGGGAACCGCCGTTGGACAGATAGGCGTCCAGGTCCCCGTCGCCGTCGTAGTCAAAGAGCGCAACGCCGCCGCCGACGGTCTCGACGATGAACGGTTTCTCGGAATCCCCGTTGACCTGCCTGAACGCGCCCAAGCCCGATGCATCGGTCACATCGACGAAGAAAAAACGCTCGGCTTCGGTCGGCGCACAGGCCGGCAGGAGCGCAAGCCCGGTGAGGACGATGCGCCCGCCGCCCCGGGGGGTCACTGCCCTCCCGCCTCGGGCAGCCCGCCGAGCAAGGCCCGCGCACCTTCGTGCGTCGGATCCAACTCGAGCGTGCGCTCGAGATACCGCCGAGCGTCCTCTGTCCGCTCGAGCTGGGCGCAAACGCGCCCAAGCTCGAAGTACGCGTAGGCATCCTGAGGCGCTTCCTCCTCGACCTGCTTGAGAATCTCCAGGATGCGATCCTCTTTGTCGGCCAGCTTGCAGGTGCGGATCAGCTCCAGTTTCGGTTCGAGCGAATCGGGGGACAGGAAAGCCGCTTCTTCCAGGTGGTCGACGGAGAAATCCAGATCGCCGATGTGGCGCCGCGCGATACCACAGTAAAGGTGCGCGTGGGCGTGACGCTTGTCGATACTCAGCACCCGATTGAACCACTGAAGCGCCTCCACCCACCTCTCGGCCGCAAAGAACTGCTCGCCCAGGAAGAAGAGCGCCTGAGGGTCATCGGGTCGCCGTTGGACCTTGCGCTGTGCTGCCTGCAGCTCTTGCTCCCAGCGTTGCCACACGACGAACTTGCGCAACGCCTCCTGCGCCCCCTCGTTGTCGCCGGCTTCGTCCCTGAGCCGCGCCAAGCTGTTGTACGAGGCGGAGAGGGTGGGATCGACCGCGATCGCCTGTTCGTAGGCCGCCAACGCCCTCTCCGGTTGATCGATGTTCTCGAGAGCGTTGCCGTATTGAAACCGCAGGCCACCGTCGTTCGGCAGGAGCTCGAGGGCTGTTTCAAGGCTCCCGCAGGCGCTTTCGAGCTCGCTCTGATCCATCGAGAGCAGCCCCTTTCGCTTGTGGGCCAGGCCGTTCTTCGGATTCAGGGCGATCGCCCTGTCCAGGTACTCGCCGGCCATCTCCAGATCCTCGCCGATGTGGGCCGCCCGACCGACCCAGTAGGCGAACACATCGTTCCCGGGCTCGAACTCGAGCGCTCGCTTGAGATGTACGATGCCCTCGTCCAGCTTCTCCTGGTCCCGCGATCCCGAGCCGACGATCACGTAGGACTGGCGCACGAGGAGCTGGCCCAGCTCGAAATGCGCCTGGACCATCGCGGGGTTCAGTTCGATCGCACGGCGGAGCTCCTTCTCGGCCTCGTCGAGGCTGTTCGAGTGGATGAGATTCAGTGCGCTCTGATAGGCCAGACGGGCCCCGCCACCGGAAGTCCGGTTCGAACCGCCCGGTCCTGACCCGGCTCCCCCGGGAGCACCCGAGGTCGACTCGCCGCCCGAACAGCCCGCCACCGCCGCCACGAAGAGACTTCCCATGAGGAGGGAAAGCCCCGATCGACGTGCACGACGCGCAGCGGCTTCTGTTTTTCGCGAGGCAAACACGTGGCTGAAGGTCCGGGACGCGAAACTGTGGCGATTCTTCATCGGAAACGGTCGGAAGGTCAGGTCGTGCAGAGTGGGGCGAAAAGCATAATGCGCGGAAGCGGTTCCCAGGTCAGAATACCTCGCCATCGACTACGGAACCTCGGGATGATCGTTGGGGTCGTCCCTCTCCGGCCCGGCCCCCAGCCCATGCAGCACGCTCCCGGTACCCCCTCCGAGATCCGGCCGAAAGCGATCTAGACCGTGGCCGAGGGAAAACTCTGGTACGCGGTCTTCGTCGGTCTCTATCTCGTCGCCCTCTTGATCGTAGGAGGCCGCAAGGTCCTGAAGGTCAAGAGCCAGGAGGATTTCAGCCTCGCCGGACGCGGCCTGACAACCTTTGTCCTCGTGGGCACCTTGCTGGCCACCTGGATCGGCACGGGTTCGATCTTCGGCTATGCCGGAGAGACTTACCGGCGCGGCGCCAGTGCCTTCATGCTGCCGATCACGAGCGCCCTGGGCATCGGCCTTCTGTACCTCGTCGCCGCCCGCCTACGGCGCTTCGGCGGGTACACGGTCCAGGACATCCTCGAAGCCCGCTTCGGCCCCGCGACACGGATCCTGGGGACCCTGACGCTGGTCGGCGCCTACGTGATCATCGTCTCCTATCAATACCGCGCCGGCGCGGCCGTCTTGGGCTACATCTTTCCCGATGCGGGCGGCATTGCGATGCTTCTCGTGGCGATCTTCGTCATCGCCTACACGGCGCTGGCCGGGATGTATTCCGTCGCCCATACCGACGTCGCCAGCGGGATCATGATGACGATCGGGGTGCTCGTTGCGATCCCCTTCCTGTTGAGCCAGACCGGGGGGTTCGAAGCGGCCATGGAGAGTCTTCCCCCGGCCAAACAGGCCTTCAACTACGGCCCCGCCAGGCTCCTGAGCGTGCTCCTGCCCCCGCTCCTCCTGTTGGTCGGCGATGCCAACATGGTGCAGCGCTTCTTCTCGGCCAAGTCCGCCAAGTCCGCGCGCTCTTCCGCCCTGTGGATGCTCGCCGGGGTGTTGGTGATCCAGTTCGCCATCATCCTTATCGCGCTGCTCGCCTCCGCCCTCGCCGCCCAGGGCGTCATCCCGCATCCGGAGAACGACGGGCACATCGTCATCCACGTGGCCTTCGAAGCGTTGCCGGTATGGTTGGGCGCCATGATGATCGGCACGGTGGTGGCCATCATCGTTTCGACGGCGGATTCCTATTTGCTGGCACCGTCCACGGCACTGGTGCGAGACGTGTACCAGCGTTTCATCCGTCCGGATCTTCGTGAGGACAAGTACGTCTTCGCCTCACGCGCAACGGTCATAGTGACCGGCTTGATCGCCCTGTGGCTGGCGACGATGTCGGAGAAGTTCTTCGACGTGGCTCTCTTCGCCTACACGATCTACGGGGCCGGCATCACGCCGGTTCTTCTGGCAGCCTACTTCTGGCCGCGTGCGACGCCGCGCGCAGCCCTTTCCTCGATGGCAGGCGGAGTCGGCGTGGCGCTCCTCTGGCGCTGGCTCACCACGATCGAGGCCCAGGATGCCCTGCGCCTCTCCGGCTGGCCGCTCCTGGCGGATTTCGGCCAGTGGGCTAACCGCCTGGAGATCGATGCGGTCATTCCGGCCTTCGTGATCAGTGTACTCCTCTTGATCGTCATCAGCCTCGCAGGCGATCCCCCCAAAGAGGAGCAGGCACTCGCGTTCCAGCGGCTCCCCTCCGAGCCGAAGACGGACGCTCAGGATTGGTCGGCCGTCGAAACCTCAAGCACGTAGACGGTGCCGCCGTGGCCGAGCCACGCCCGCGTCAACTGATCGCGGCGATAGACGCGACGCACGCGCCCCGCACTCTCGCCCGCCGGGTCGTTCACGATCACATCCCCCTGATCGTCGAAACCGACGACGATGACCAGGTGTCCGGAGGACTCTTCGAGCGGTGCGCCGTCGAGCTCGCCCTTTCCGAAAGCGATGCTGAGGATCACCGGGTTCCCCAGGGCGAGCTGCTTATCGATCGGCCTCCACGAGGCGAAGCGGGTGACGTAGCCGGGAATTCCGAACGAGTGCGCCGCCTGAATGGAACGCGGCCAGTTCCCGAAGATATCGAAGCTGGCGTCGTACGCTCGAAGAGCGACATCCCGGGGCGTGGCCTCGATGCCCGCCAATCCGAGCACCATGGCCAGGCTGGTCGGACTGCAGATCCGCGCGGCGATTTCAGGATCCTGCTCGCGCTGACTCAAGACGGGAACGGGAAGCGCTGCCCGCGTCCTGGGGACGGGGGTCTGGAAACTGGAAAGAACACGGCGATCCGTGAAACACAGGTGCAGGCGCTGCACCGCTCCCCAGGCGTCCCCCGCTGGACGCTCACTGAAGCGGGCCGTAACCCGCACCTGCACGCGCTCCCAATAGACATCCGATGTGAAGTGGTCCACATCGATACGACCGTTCTCGAACTCGACCTCGGCGTCCTGCGGACGGACCGTGTTCCATTCTCCGAAATAAAGCCAGGGCGACCACCCGTCCGGGCCGCGGCCGACGCGCGCCTCGAAAGCGAGACCGATGTCGGAGCTCGTCTCCACATTCCATGAAAGCAAGAGTTCGTGGAAGGGATGCTTCGGCCGGAGGACCGGCAGGGTCTCTACAACCTCGGACCGCCCTTCGAAGGCAAACTCGACCGGTTCGAAGAGATCGACCTTCGTGTGCCTGGGGGCCGTGTCACGGCCCCCGAGGACGCTGCATGCCGAGCTCGTCCAGACGGCCAGGGACCCGAGGATCAGGATGGGAAGGGCGAAAGCGCTCGGCCTTGGACGGAATCCGGGCAACGGTGGAGCAAACGACATGCGCGGCGAGTTTAGCGCCGTTTTCAGATGGAGGCACGACTGTCTTGATTGCTGGACTTTGAAAATCGCGGGGTTACAAAGGCAGGGCATGCGCGCTGCGATGTCCTTGGCGCGGTTCGGCGTCCGGCTCTATTACCGCGAGACCCGACTGGGCGGAACGATTCCCGGCCACGGGCCCGTCGTTCTGGTCGGGAACCATCCCAACGGCCTCGTGGACCCGGTCGTGATCGCAGGCATCACCACCCGACGCATTCGCTTTCTCGGCAAGGCCCCGCTGTTCGAAATCCCGATTCTGGGCGGCATCATCCGCGGGCTCAGAGTTCTGCCGGTGTATCGCCACCAGGATGGAAGCGACCTCACCCGGAACAAGAGTACCTTCGATGCCGTCTTCGACGCCCTGCAAGCGGGGGACGTCATCTGCCTTTTCCCCGAAGGCAAGAGCCACAACGAGCCGGAACTGCAAGAGCTGAAAACCGGGGCGGCGCGTATGGCGCTGGGAGCCGAAGCGCAGTCCGGATTCCGACTCGGCGTGAAGGTCGTGCCCATCGGCCTGATGTACCGGGCCAAGCGACGCTTCGGGTCGCCGGTTGCCACCTGGGTAGGCGAACCGATCGAGGCACGGGATCTGCGTGAGCTTCACGCTGCAGACGATCGCAAGGCCGTCGTCCAGCTGACGGAGCGGATCGCCCGGGCACTGCGCAACGTTACACTCAGCCTGGATCGGTGGGAGGATCTGCCGCTCTTGGAACTCGCTGAACACATCCTTCCTCCGGACGAGCGCGACAGGATCGAGCGCCTGCAGGCCTTCGCAGCGGGGGTGCGCAAACTGCGCGAACGGCACGACGATCGATTGGATCTTCTGAGCAAAAGAGTCGCCTCCTTTCACCAACGTCTCTCGCACCTGGGCATTCCCGTGCAGGACCTCGGGCGGCGCTACCGCCCCATGGGCATGTTCCGTTTCGTCCTTCGCAATCTCATTCGCTGGCTCATCGGATTCCCTTTGGCCTGCGCCGGGGTGGTCTTTTGGTTCGTTCCCTACCGCTTCATCCCCTGGTTGACCCAACGCCTCACCCAGAACCGAGATGTCCACGCGACCTATCAGATCCTGACTGGAGCCATCTTCTTCCCTGTATGGCTCTTGTCGGTGAGTGCCTTCGCTTACCTGCGCTTCCATCCCTGGGCGGGAATCGCCGGCTTCGTCCTGGCGCCGCTCTTCGGATTGTTTGCGCTCGCCTTTCTCGATTGGCGCCGCGAAGTGATCGAGGACGTGCGCGTATTCCTGCGCCTGGGGTTACGGAAACGACTTCGTCGACGGTTGCTCGATGAACGCGATGCGATAGCGGCCGAAATTACCTTGCTGCGCAGAAATTTCCTGTCCGGAGAAGAAGATCTTTCCGCACCGGACTAGAGCCTTGGCTCGATTTCATCGGAAACGGGATTGACTACTGGTTTGGACGGCGCGCTTCCGTTACCGGGATAGGGTTCGGCGAAAACGCCCTGCCTGACGGGCTATTGCCGATGTCACAATCACCCCTCACAAGCAGGGATTCCCTTCGAAGCCTCCAAGGCCTTCAAGTGCTCGCCCCCCTTCCCGAAGGCGTCGAGCACATCCTCAACCCGCAAGCATTGGTCTTCCTGGCCAGGCTGGAACGCAAGTTCCGCCGGCGCAGACACGCGCTTCTCGAGCAACGGGGTGAGGTTCAGCAGCAACTCGATGCCGGCTGGCGACCGGACTTTCTCGAGGAGACTGCCGAGCTGCGCGGGCGATCCTGGAAGGTCGCACCGGTCCCTGAAGACCTTCGCGACCGCAGGGTCGAGATCACGGGGCCCGTCGACCGCAAGATGATCATCAACGCGCTGAATTCGGGCGCCAACGTGTTCATGGCGGACTTCGAAGATTCCAATTCGCCGACCTTTGAAAACACGCTCAAAGGCCAGGCGAATCTCTTCGATGCAACTCGCCGCAAGATCGAGTTCACCGACGAAACAAAGGGCAAGAATTACCGCCTGAATGAGGAGACCGCTGTGCTCTTCGTGCGCCCCCGTGGGTGGCACCTGGAGGAAAAGCACGTGCTTCTGGACGGACGTCCGGTCTCCGCCGGCATCTTCGATTTCGCCCTGTTCTTCTTCAACAACGCCAAGGCGTTGCTCGAGCGTGGTACTGGCCCCTACTTCTATCTGCCGAAACTGGAGAACCACCTCGAGGCGAGGCTCTGGAACGACATCTTCGTCTTTTCCCAGGAGGCCTGCGAAATTCCCCGGGGAACGATCAAAGCGACCGTGCTGATCGAAACGATCCTGGCCGCCTTTGAGATGGACGAGATCCTGTGGGAGTTGCGGGATCATTCCGCCGGTCTCAACTGCGGCCGCTGGGACTACATCTTCAGTTTCATCAAGAAGTTCCGCGCACATCCGAAGTTCGTCATGCCCGACCGGGCCTCGGTCGGCATGGACAGGCGGTTCCTGCACTCTTACAGCCAGTTGTTGATCAAGACCTGCCATCGCCGGGGCGCCCATGCCATGGGTGGCATGGCGGCTCAGATTCCGATCAAGGCAGACCCCGACCGCAACCGGGAAGCGCTCTGCAAGGTCGCCGCAGACAAGGAACGCGAGGCCCGAGACGGACACGACGGCACCTGGGTGGCTCACCCCGGCCTGATCGAAACGGCACGCACGGCCTTCGATGCCGAGATGACCGGCCCCAACAACCTCGACCGGTTACGGGAAGATGTCCAGGTGAACGCGGACGACCTCCTGGCCATTCCGACGGGAGAGATCACCGAGGCCGGCTTGCGCCAAAACCTGAACGTCGGCGTGCTGTACCTCGAGGCCTGGCTGCGCGGCGTCGGCTGCGTGCCGCTCTATGACCTCATGGAGGACGCCGCCACGGCCGAGATTTCTCGCACCCAGATCTGGCAGTGGCTGCACCACGGAGCAACGCTGAACGACGGTCGCCAGGTCACAGAACAATTCGTTCGTTCCCTCCTGGAGGAAGAGCTCGCATCGATACGCCAGGACGTCGGGAACGAACTCTATGCCTCCGGAAAGTACGAGCTTTCCGCCCGACTGTTCGAAGGACTCATCGTGCAAGAAGAGCTCCAAGAATTCCTTACGCTCCCTGCCTACGCCCACCTCTAAAGAGACGGACATAACGCCATGACTACGCCTGACATGCCCTATCTGAAAAACGGCACCGTAACCAACGCCAAACGCTGGGACGGCATCCGCCGTGACTACACACCCGAGGACGTCTCACGCCTGAGCGGGTCGGTCACCATCCGGTACACGCTGGCGCAGATTGGAGCTGAGCGCCTGTGGACGCTGATCAATACCGAAGCGTACATCAACGCCCTCGGAGCATTGACGGGCAACCAGGCCATGCAACAGGTCAAGGCCGGTCTCAAGGCGATCTATCTCTCCGGTTGGCAGGTGGCAGCCGACGCGAACCTGGCCGGGCAGATGTACCCCGATCAGAGCCTCTATCCGGCCAACAGCGTTCCGATGGTCGTCAAACGGATCAACCAGTGCCTGCAACGCGCAGATCAGATCGCGACGATGGAGGGCGACGACTCCGTGCACTGGTTCGCTCCGATCATAGCGGACGCGGAGGCCGGCTTCGGCGGACCTCTCAATGCCTTCGAGCTCATGAAGGCCATGATCGAAGCCGGCGCCTCCGGCGTGCATTTTGAAGATCAGCTGGCTTCCGAGAAGAAGTGTGGGCATCTGGGCGGCAAGGTGCTCGTTCCCACACAATCCTTCATTCGCACCTTGAACGCGGCCCGTCTGGCGGCGGACGTCTGCAACGTCGCAACCGTGCTGATCGCGCGCACCGACGCCGACGCAGCCAGTATCATCACGAGCGACATCGACGAGCGCGACCGCCCCTTCCTGACCGGTGAACGCACGCCCGAGGGGTTCTTCCGCACCCGGCCGGGAATCGATCAGGCGATCGCTCGCGGCCTTTCCTACGCGCCCTATGCCGACATCATCTGGTGCGAGACGTCCAAACCCGATCTGAATCAAGCTCGCCACTTCGCCGAGGCCATCCATGCCCAGTTCCCCGGCAAACTCCTGGCCTACAACTGCTCGCCCTCGTTCAACTGGAAAGCCAATCTGAACACAGGCGCCATCGCGAACTTTCAGCGTGAACTGGGCGCCATGGGCTACAAGTTCCAGTTCGTCACGCTCGCCGGCTTCCACGCCCTGAACCACGGCATGTTCGACCTGGCCAGCGGCTACCGCGATCGCGGCATGGCGGCCTACTCGGAACTCCAGGAGCGTGAATTCGCCGAGGAGGACAACGGATACACCGCCACCCGCCACCAGCGGGAGGTTGGAACGAGCTACTTCGATGCTGTTTCGCAGGCGGTCTCAGGAGGCCAGTCCTCGACCACTGCGATGGACGGTTCGACCGAAAGAGAGCAGTTCATCACCCCCAAGAGATAGCACTCGAAGACAGAGAGAAGAGCCCCGGGCGCACGGACCGCGCCCGGGGCTCTTCTCATTTTTCGGCTTTGCCGCTGAGTGAGGCTCGCGGGTGGCCGATCCGGGGAGCTTCAGCCGGGGGAAACGAAAGGAACCATCACGACCTGGTGAAGTTTTCCAGGCGTTCCTCCAGGACCTTCAGGGCTTTTCGATACTGGCGATTCGTGCCCACGCTTTTCTTGAACTCGGCGACGGTTTTCTTGAAGAGCTTCTTGTCACCCTCTTCCTCGGCGTAGTTGGCGATGAACAGCCAGAAGCTATAGAGCTGGGCGTCACTTCCTGGAATTTGCTTGTCCTTCCACATGCCGAGGAAGTGCTTGCCCGCACTCAGGCACTTGTCCTCGTCCCGGCCGGCGTCCTTGGTGATCGTACGCACCTCCGTATCGACCAGGAGGCTCTCGATTTGTTTCTTCTCCTTGCCGGAGACCTTGGTGAGTTTCTTGTAGCGCCGGGTCGCTTCCTCGAAGGAGAACCATTCGAGCTCGAGCTGACGGATGAAGAGTTTCCCTGCGACTTTCTTGTCGCCTTGTTCGGCCCGTTTGAGCAGGGCCGTGAACTCCTCCACGTCACCGAGGGATTCCTCGAAGCCCTTGACGGTTCGGGGACCTCTGTAGCGCATCAGCTTGCGTCCCCCGGGGTCCAGGAACATCAAGGTCGGAAACCCCGTGCCGCCCTTTTCCCTGAGAAGCGAGTCGTAGGGGTGATCGTCGATGCGGGTCGTGATGTGCAGGAAGGGCACGACCTTCTCGGCAAACGCCGGAAATGTCTTATCGGAGAGCGCACGGCCCTCCAGCGAATCGCAGGGGCCTCACGGGGCGTAGGAGCGTGAAAAGTAGACAAACAGAACCTTGTCTTCCTTCTTCGCCCGCGCTCGAGCGACATCGTAGTCGGACTCCCATCCGCCATAACGGACGAAGCGCTTGGCCAGTTTTTGTTCGTACTTGTCTTCCAGGCTCTGTGGCGCGGCCAGGACGGAGGACGCCAGCAACAGGCAAACCGTCGCGGCTTTCATCGGGGTGACGAGTCTCATCAAGATCTCCGGTGGGGAAACGGGGCATCCAGTATACGGAGTGGATCTTCGCCGATGGCGTAAGAGATCGGTCCTTGTTGAACGTGTCGGGGGACACTTCAAGCGAGCTGCCGGGCCCGGCACGGCGCCCGGCGTGCTTGCCCTGCGTACGGGGGCACTCCTCATTCCGTCGCAGGTGATGGTCGCGGTCCAGACCGAACCGACGGGGGTGCCACGGAAAAAGGGGCCCTGCCGCGATCTCGCGATGATCGTCTTCGAATCGCCCGCCGGGCCGGCCCGGGTTCTCCGGGCTCGGAGCATCGCAGCTTTCGAGGCGAACCTTGACCGGAGCCGGAAGCGGTTACGATCTGCCCCCTCCATGAACACCGATAGCTACGCGCCCCTCTCCCCTCCCCGCCGTGTTCTCCTGGGCCCCGGTCCCTCCCCCGTTCCCGCGAGCGTTCTCGCCGCCCTCGGAAAACCGACGCTCGGGCACCTCGATCCGCACTTCCTCGAGATCATGAACGACGTGCGCAGCATGCTACGCGCCGTCATGCGCACGGAGAACGAACCGACCTTCCCCATGTCGGGCACCGGTTCCGCAGGGATGGAGACCTGCATCGTCAACCTGGTCGAACCGTCCGACAAGGTCCTGGTCGGCGTCAACGGCGTCTTCGGGCAACGCCTCTGCGAGGTGGCCCGGCGCGCCGGCGCCGAGGTCCATTCCGTGGAGAGGGAATGGGGCCGAGCCCTCGACCCCGAAGCGCTCCTGAAGAAGAAGAAGGACGGCCCCTTCAAGCTCTTGTGCGTCGTTCACGCGGAAACCTCGACCGGGGCCGTGAGCGACCTTGGCGCCTGCAAGCGCGTCGCGGAGGAGCTCGGAGCGCTCCTGCTGGTCGATTGCGTCACCTCCCTCGGCGGTATACCGATCGACCTGGATGAGCTCGGTATCGACGCGGCCTATTCCGGCACGCAGAAGTGTCTTTCCTGCCCGCCGGGGCTGGCGCCGGTGTCCTTTTCACCCCGGGCGATCTCCGTTGTACACGAACGACGCACGCCCGTCGCCAGCTGGTACCTCGACCTGACCTTGATCTCGAATTACTGGGGCGAGGAGCGCGCCTATCACCACACCGCGCCGATCCAGATGATCTACGGCCTGCACGAGGCGTTGCGGCTGGTGCTCGAGGAAGGCCTCGATAATCGCCACGCGCGCCATGCACGCAACGCCGGCGCCCTGTGGAGCGGACTCGAGGCCATCGGCCTCGAACTCGCGGTCCCGCTCCAGGAACGGCTCCATCCGCTCACGGCGGTGCTCGTCCCCGACGGCATCGACGAGGCGCAGGCGCGGCGCTTCCTCCTGGAGCATCACGACCTCGAAATAGGCGGCGGCCTGGGGCCGTTGAAGGGCAAGGTCTGGCGCATCGGCTTGATGGGCGAGGGCTCACGGGCCGAGAACGTCGAGCTGGTTCTGCGGGGCCTGGAAGAGGCCCTGGCGGCCCAGGGTCGATAGCAGCGCCGGCCCGGGAACCGCCGGCCGAAGACGGCGGCGAGCGCCTTTGCTCACTCCCCGACGACGGAAACACTCACGCGCCGCTTGTGCGCCGCATGCCGGTGCTCGTAGAGGTAGAGCCCCTGCCACACGCCCAGATCCAACCTGCCCCCGCACACCGGCAGGCCGATCGAGGTCTGGGTGAGGGCGCAGCGCACGTGGGCCGGCATGTCGTCCGGGCCTTCCGCGACGTGCTCATAGATCCCGTCCCCGTCAGGGACGGCCCGCGCCATCCAGTGCTCGAGGTCGCGCCGCACGGCGGGATCGGCGTTCTCGCACACGATCAACGACGCGCTCGTGTGATGGACGAACACCGTCGCCAGGCCCGTGCGAATCTTCGAGTCCCCGACGAGTTCGGCGACCGCGCGGGTGATGTCAAAGGTGCCGCGCCCCTCGCTGGCGACCGAGATCGACTCCTGATAGACCGTCATCCGCGCAGGTTAGCAAATGCCGCGGACACCCTGAAAACGCGAAAAGGACACCCGGCCCGAAGCTGCGTGTCCTTTTCGCGCATGGGGGCGCTGGCTAGTACATGCCCGCCGTCAGATGCACGGCGTTGTAGGCCACCGTGGTGCCGGCGCCGATCGAGAAGGCCTGTGACTGCACCTGCACCCCGTTGAAGCCCAGAGCCACCGGAATGTTCTCGGAGTAGCTGTCCACACCGCCGCTGCTCGCAACGGCGAAGCTGAAGACGTTCGTGCCCGAGATCAAGATCTCGCCGATGGCCGTGGGGAAGCTACTGACGCCGCTGAAGCCGAAGATCAGGGAGAACGTCGCGCCGCCGGGGTGGGTCGAAACGTCGACCTCCGCTTTATAGACGTTGCCGATGATGGGCAGGCTCTGGGCCGTGTAGGTGACGGCGTTGATCCCGGAGCCGTTGTCGATGACGGCCGAGGCCTGGGCCGCCCCTACGGGAACGACCTTGAAGATCTCGCCGTTCTGGCTGGCGGTGTGATCGGCGATGTAGAGTTCGCCGAAGCCGTCCTCACCCCAGGCCGCGATGTTGCGGATGGCGCCGACGTTCGGCGTGAGTTCGCTCGTGCGGTCCTGGAAGTTCGAAACGGTGTTCGAGCCGACGTCGTACTCGATCGAACGAATGATGTCGTCGTTGAAGTCCGCGAAGAAGTACGTGCCTACCTCCCCGGGCATCAGATCCCCGCGGTAGACGTAGCCTCCGATGATGGACAGCGGCCCCCCGAAACCGGACTGAAAGAGCTCGACGATCGGGGGCGTGTAGGCGGCGTTGAAGCAAGCGGGCGTCCCGCCCGGACAACTGCTGGTGGAGTTGCAGCGGTTGCCCTCCATGATCTTCCAGCCGAAATTGACGCCGGCATCAGCGTGCGCCGCAAAGCTGATCTCCTCGCGCGCATTCTGGCCCACGTCGCCGATGTAGAGGTCACCGGTCACGCGATCGAAGCTGAAGCGCCAGGGGTTACGCAGGCCGTAGTGGTAGACCTCCCCACGCGTACTGGGGACCCCCACGAAGGGGTTGTCCGCCGGGATCGAGTACGGCAGCGTATCGACGTCGATCCGCAGCATCTTGCCGAGCAGGTTGTTCAGATTCTGTGCCCGGCAGGCGGGGTCGTTGGCGGAGCCGCCGTCGCCCGTGCCTATGTAGAGGTAGCCGTCGAGCGGGTTGAAGTGGATGTCGCCGCCGTTGTGGTTGGAGAACGGCTGGTTGATCGTGATGACGATCTCCTCGGAACTCGGATCCGCGCGATCGGGATCGCCGGGATCCACCGACCAGCGCGACACGACCGTGTTCCCGCTGTTGTTGGTGTAGTTGAGGAAGAAGAAGCCGTTGTTGGCGTAGTCCGGATGGAACGCCATGCCCAAGAGCCCCTGCTCGCTGCCCCCCGAGGTCAGTGCCGGAATACTGAGGAAGGGGTTCGACAGGTGCACCCCGTTCTTGATGATGCGAACGCCGCCGCTCTGGATGGCGAAGAAGACCCGCGGATCGCCGTCGGGCGCTCCGATCCAGAGGGGGTTCGAGAATCCGGTGGCGATGCGCTTGGTCGTCACTTACGAGAACGCGGCGCCGGCCAGGAGAGAGACACCCAGGAGAAAGAGAGTCGGCCGGACGCCCAGCCCGGTCCTGCGAATGCGCATTGGAAGGTCTCCTCGGGAAAATGGGGGAAAAGGGGGGTCTACCAGGATCCACGGGGGATCCGCGTACGTCAACCCGACGCCCGCGGACTCCCGCAAGTTCCCTCCAGGTCTGGCCCGGGGCTCGTGCAAGGGATAAGCAAAAAGCCCCCCCGTGGGCTCGCGCCAGGCTTCGGCCTCCAGAAACTTGCCCTTCCGGGGGGAATCAGCATGCTTCTCAGACGAGAGGTCGCATCGCAGAACTCCCTGCGGTTGCGCCACCGCCCGTTGTATCCGGACACCCGAAAAGGCCTCGACACCTACCGGGGCCTGGTCTTTGCCCTGGCCCTTGGGGGGGCGCTACGCCTCTTTCACGCCGCCGGTGTCAGCCTGCACCTCGACGACTTCCACAGCCTCTTTCATGCGCGCCACCTGACGAGCGGCGGCTTCTGGGCCGAGTTGGTCCGCGACAATCATCCACCGCTGTCCTTTCTGGCCCTGGGCGGCGTGCGCTGGCTCGGCGGGGAAGCCCCCCTCGTCCTGCGACTGCCCAACCTGATCTACGGCCTGGCGACGATCGCCTTGACCTGGCGGCTCGCGCGTCACCTGCCCGGGCGCCACACGCGGGACCTCGCAGCCCTCGGGGTCGCGCTCTCGTCGCTTCACATCGAGCTCACGACCGACCTGCGCATGTACGGCCTGCTTTGCCTGGCGACGGTGGGACTCCTCGACGCGCTGGTGCATTCCCTGGAGCGTTCCAACGAGCGTGGTGCAGGTTGGGTCGCCGTCTCTCTGTGGATCCTCGTCGGAGCTCACTCGCACTACCACTTCGTGTACGTGCTCGCGCTGCTAGGGCCGCTGAGCCTCTTCGTCGTCGCCCGGGATCCCACGCTGCACGGACGCTTGCGGCCGCTCTTTTTGAGCTACCTGGCGGCCGCCGCGCTTGCTCTTCCGTGGTTCGTATGGGGGTTTCCCCGACAGCTCGCCCACCGGCTGGCGCCGGGGGGATCCGAGGTCTCCCTGAAGACCCTGGCGGAGGGCTACGCGCACCTGATGTTCTTCCGCGTTTCGCTCGCCGGCGAGCCCCTTCGATCCGTCTTGATCGGCGCCTCGGGCGCAGCGCTCTTGTGTGCGTGCGCGGGCTGCGTGCTGCTGTTCGCAAGACCCGACCCCGACGCCGCGCGCAGGCGACGGCTGGCCCTGTTGCTCGGGGCTTGCGCCTTCTGCGTTCCCGCCTGCAGCGCCCTGGCCGCCTATCTCGTGCCACGGGCGGGATTCGAATGGCGCTACCTGGCCCCGGCCATCGCCCCCTTCGTGGTGCTCTTCGCCGCCGTGGCGACCCACAAACTCGCCCGAGCACTGGTTCTCACGGTGCTCGTCGCCGCCGCGATCAACGCCGTCCTGCTGCTCGGCGCTCCCGGACGCGAAGACTACGAGCAAGCCGTCCGTTACGTCATCTCCGAACGCGCGGACCACGAGGCCGTTCTGGCCGTCGATTGGCAACCGGGAATTTTTCCCCACGGCGTCGGCTGGAATTTCTACGCCCCTCGCACGCTCGCTCCGGGCGCTCCACTCGGGCCCGTGCTCGAACACACCGACGACTTCGCCCTGACCGAGCCCGGGGCGCTCCGGCGCTACGAGCGTGTCTTCTGCATCCTGCGCACCGTCCCCAACACCATGCCCTTTCTGATCGACCTGCGCAGCGAGTTCGAGAACGAAGAGGTGGTTGCCTTCGGCCAGGCCATTTTCGTGCTGACGTTTTCGCGGGCTCGGTGAGCACCGGTGACTCTGGTAGGGTCTGGCTACATGCGCGGGAGATGTTTTTGGGCCGGCGCGGCGCTGTTTCTGTGGTGCGCCTGTGGAGCCGAAGCGCCGTCGCGCGCGCAACCGCAAGCCCCGCGGCTGCTCGTCGTCGGCTGGGACGGCGCCGGTTTTGACCACTTCGACGACCTCCTCGAAGCCGGGCGCATGCCCGCCCTGGCGGCGCTCCTGCAACGGGGAACGCGAGCCCCCCTGCGCTCGACCGTCATCCCGATCTCGTCGGCCGCGTGGCCGGCGATCTTCACCGGTCAGGGGCCCGGGCATACCGGGGTGTATTCGTTTTTTGACAACGTGCCCGGGAGCTACGAACAGAGCCTGGTCAGCTCGCGCTCGATTCGTGCGGCACCGCTGTGGCGCATCCTCACCCGGCGCGAAGCGGCCTCGATCGTGTTCGGCGTTCCCCTGACCTATCCGCCCGAGCCGATCCTGGGAACGCTGGTAGCGGGCATGCTCTCGCCCTTCGACGGCGACTACGCCTGGCCCCCGGGCTTCGCCGAGCGCCTGCGGGAGAGAGGCTTCGTACCCGATCTGGAGTCGTGGAAGAAGGACTGGAACTCGACCTGGGGTGATCTCGAAGAGCAGCTGGCGCTCAAGGAAGAGGTGCTGGGTGAACTCCTCGAAAGGGATGGGTGGCGCCTGGCGTTCTGTGTCTTCAAGAGTCCCGACGTCGTAGCGCACAAGAGCTACGGCACCGATCTCGCGCAGAACCTCGACCCGCTCTACGAGAGGCTCGATGCCATCCTGGGACGCCTGGTCGAGCGGGTCGGGCCGGAGACGAACGTGCTCCTGATCTCCGACCACGGTTTCGGAACCTACACGCGCGGGTTCAACCTGCACGCCTGGCTCGTTTCAGAGGGCTTCGCCGAACGAAAGCGAGAGGCGCCGTCCCTGCTGGTGAGCCGGGGCAACATCGAGGAAATGATGCGCTCGGAGCGCGCCGACCTGCTCGCCGAACTGGTGCTCGATCGGACGACGGCCTTTGCTACGCGCTGCGAGGGAAACTTCGGCAGCCTGCGGCTCAACCTCCGCGGCCGTGAACCGGAGGGAGCCGTGGCTCCCGAGGAGAAAGACGAAGCGCTGCGCTCCATCGAAGCCCGGCTGCGTGCGCACCCCCGGATCGTCGACGTCTGGCGCAGCGAAGCACTCTACCCCGGTCCTCGGCGCGACTCCCTGCCCGATCTCATGTTCCAGACCCTCGCCGGCGTGCAGGTCTTCGCCGAACGGGGCAGCCAGGTCGTCGGCGACTACCCCATCGCACTTCACGACCACGAACGCCAGGGCATCTTCGTGGGAGCGGGTCCCGCGTTCCGGCACGTGCCCGCAGGCGCCCTCCTCGACCTGGTCGACATCGCACCGACCGTGCTCCATCTCCTGGGGGAGCCGGTCCCCGACAACATGCACGGCCGCGTCCCCATCGAGTGGCTGACGGAAACGCGCGAGGTAGCGTCCAGTGAGGCGGAGAAAGCTCCGAGCGATCCCCCGGGGGAGGCCTTTACCCCGGGCGAAATCCGCGAGCTCGAAGAACGGCTACGTTCCCTGGGATACTGAGCAGGGAAGCGCCGACTCGACCAGCTCGGCGACCGTCTCCTCGAGCGTGAAGCTGACGGGCTCGCCGATCGACTCGCACAGGTGGGTGACGTCCGGCCGGCGGCGCTGCAGGTCGCACATCTCGGTCCCGTAGGCTTCACGATAGGGCATGTGCACGACGGGCGAATCGCTGTGGGAGATCCTGCGCACGAGCCGGGCGAGGCTGAGGATCGTCACCTCGTTCGTGCTCCCGACGTTGAAGACGCGACCGTAGGATGCGTCCATCGAAGCCAGTGACACGAGCGCGCGGGCCGTATCGCGCACGTGGATGAAGCAGCGCGTCTGCGTCCCATCCCCGTAGACCGTGATGGGCTCGCCCGCCAGCGCCTGACGCACGAAACGAGGCAGCACCATCCCATAGCGCCCGGTCTGTCGCGGCCCCACCGTGTTGAAGAGCCGCACGACCAGAAACTTCACCCCCGACTCGCGCGCATGGGCGAAGCCCAGGGCTTCGCCGGCGGCCTTCGAGAAGGCGTAGGACCAGCGCGGCTCGTCGGTCGTCCCGATCAGGAGCGGATCCTCCTCGCGGAAAGGGATCCGCAGGCCCTGGCCGTACACCTCCGAACTGGAGGCGAAGAGCACCCGCGCGCCGCACTTTGCGGCGGCGTTCAAGACGA
This sequence comes from Planctomycetota bacterium, assembly GCA_002683825.1. GTDB lineage: Bacteria > Planctomycetota > UBA1135 > UBA1135. Next base: position 169,023 of record NYUD01000016.1, on the reverse strand, counting down.
CCCGTGTGCCCTCGATGTTCGTTTCGAAGGTCTCGCGCGGGTGCTCGAGGACGCGGCGTACGCCCACCGCCGCCGCGAGGTGAAACACGACATCCCGCCCGGCCATGAGGGTCTCGACCCGTGCGCTGTCCCGCACCGAGCCTTCGACCGCACGGAAACGCGGATGCGCCTCGAGACCGCTCAGATTGCCGGGCGAGCCGCTGGAAAAGTCATCCAGGGAGACGACGTCGTCCCCCCGTTCGAGCCACCGCTCGCAAACGTGCGAGCCGATGAACCCGGCTCCACCGGTTACCAGAATCCGCATTGCAGAGGCTGTGACGCGCGGGACGGGGCCCGTCTTCCAGGTGAACTCATGAAAAACGATCGGGGCGGCGCAGGAAGTAGAGCAGATACCCCTCGCGACCACACCTTCTGTACCCGAAGAGGTGCAGGATCTCCAGGGTACGCCAGCGAGCGATACGCCGGTCGACGATCAGACCGCGCACCCGGTCGGGATTGCGCCGTACACCGGGCAGAAGCCGCAAGAGCGGGCTCAGGCGCAGGTACCTGATCGCGGTGGAAAGCCGCAACGCCCAGGACGGGATCTCGCGACCGATGAAGAAGCCGTCGGCTCCCTGGCCCTGATAGCGGGGCATGATGAGCTGCCCATCCTGGGGACAGCGAATCCGCTTCGTCTCTCCGTCGACGCTCATCTGCGCAAGTTCGGTCCCCTGTGAAACGAGGTGAAAATTCGTGAACCCGGCCTCCATCTCGAACTTCCCTCCCGGGGGCACCCCGTAGCGATACTTGATCTCGCAGAACTCGGGCAAACCCCAGACGGTCGCCGCCAGCCGTTCCCGCAAGGCGGCGAAGTTGGACACCTCGCTCTCAGCGAGAAGACCGGCGGTCACCAGCGTGATCCAGATCGACGCGAGGTGGTGATCGACCGTCGAGTCGAGATCGCTTTGCCCGCCCTCGATGCAGACCGCACAGTGGCCCATTTCGCTGAACCAGGCCAGGAGCGTCCCTTGAACGAGCTCCTCCAAACCCAGGACGATGGGAATCTGGAGGGCGGAAGCGATCGACCGGTTTTGCAGGGTGTCGGCCATGATGGCGAACGGAGGGCCCTCCGCGGAGGTGGAGTGCAGATCCAGGAGAACGGCGCACTCAGGCTCTCGGTCGAGTAAGCGCCTGAGTTCGCGCAGGATCTCCTGTTGCTCCACCTCTTCGGTATTCCCCTCCGACCCGGAAACGGACTCCCCTATCGGCGCACCGCAGGCCCCATCGAGGCCGGGGCCGAGCTGCACGGTCTCTTCGGTCCAGAGGCGGTTCAGGTCGTGAACGAGAAAACGTCCCCCCTCGCGTAAGGCCCGCACGTTACCGGTGATGCCGACCACGCAACCGTCGATGGGAAGCGGCGACTCCTTGAGCTCTTCGAAGAACCGCAGGATCGCACGCACTCCTGCGGGCTCGTTGCCGTGCAGGCCGCCGACCAGAATCAGGAGCTTCTCACCCTTCTTTGCCCCGACCGTCCCGGCGGGCCCACCCCCGGGGGGATAGGTGCCGAGCAGGCGCGGGAGGTTCTGCAGATCACTGCGGTCCCTCATTCCGCCCGCAACCACTCGTCCAGGAGCTTGGTGGAGAGGTCTATGAAGTCCGATTCGGTGACGATCCCCACCAGCTTCTCATCCTGAACGACCGGCAGACAGCCGAGCTTGTCGCTCCGCATGAGGGCGATCGCCTCCGTCGTGGGCGTCTCCGGCGTGGTGGTGATCGGATCGGGACACATGATCTCGCGCACGGAGACCGGCTTGCCGCCCAACCCCTGCCCGACCATGCGCAGGAGCATGCGATGGGTCACGAGCCCCACGAGCTTGCCGTCGGCGTCTTCCACCGGAACGTGGCGAAGATGCTCCCAGTCCATCACGCTGGCCGCCAGATCGATGAGGTCTTCGGGATGCACCGTGAAGAGATCGGTCGACATGATTTGCCCGATCGAACGGTAGCTCTCCCGCAAGTCCTCGGTGCCCTCGGTCTGGGCCAGTTCCCACTCGTGGACGGGCCGTCCACTCCAGTTCTGGGTGATGAGGGAAGCCGTCAGCGAACGGTAGCGCTCGTCGAGCCGCCCCGTCCCCTCCATCGCCTCGAGAGAATCCAGCGCCCACTGCGAACCGGTGCGGCCGCTACGAACGCGGGCCTCGAAGATGGCGAGGTACTCGTCGACTTCGTTGGGGTCGAGGTCGTGATCCAGGAGGCCCTGGCGCGCGAGGGGCAGGAGCTGTTCGACGATCAACGCCTCGGCGCCGTAGCTCTTGCCTCCGAACCACTTCAGACGGGCGTTCAGTCCATAGCGCGCCGCCGCCATGAAATTGGACTTGGTATCGTCGAAGGAAATCGCACGCCTCACCTCACCGTACTCCTCCGCGAGGGCGCACATCAGCCCGAAGAAGAAGGCCGAATTGGCCACCTCATCCGCAATGGTGGGCCCGGCGGGCAGGACGCGGTTTTCGATTCGCAGGTGTGGACGGCCGTTCTCGGCGCCGTAGCAGGGACGGTTCCACCGATAGACCGTACCGTTGTGCAGGCGCAGGGCCTTGAGGTCGGGCGCTACGCCTCGGTCGATCTTTAACAACGGCGACTCCTCGAGCTCGGCCGAGATCAGGACGCGGAAACGGGCGACGTCCTCGCGGAAGATCTCCATGACCGAATCCTCGACCCACGCTTCTCCGAAACTCACGCGGGTGCGACCTCCACGCTGGGTGTGGGCCTCGGAGCGCACATCCAGCGACTGCTGGAAGAGAGCGACGCGGGTTTCGTGCCACAAACGGTGGCGCAACATGACCGGCGAATTGACCGATGCAGCCAGGACGGGGCCCGTTGCAACCTGGGCGACGTTGTAGAGCTTGGCGAACTCCGCCGGAGCCACCTGGAAGTGAATTTGAAAGCTAGTGTTACAGGCCTCCAGCATCACGTTGTCGTGCGTGGTCTGCAGTTCGTCGAGCCCCTTGATCAGGGTGCGAAACTCCCCGCCCCGCAGCTCGCGCATCACCTGGTTGAGCTGGTAGTAGCGCGGAATCGGCGTCATCGAGTCGAGCGACAGGTCGCCCTTCTCCAGGGTCGGCAGGATCCCGGTCAGGGCCACCCGAACGCCGTGCCGCTCGGCGACGTCACGTACCTCGCCCATATGGGCATCGAGGTTGGATCGCATTTGCCCCAGGCACCGACCGTTCAGGGCCAGGGGTTCCAGATTCAGCTCGAGGTTGAACTGACCGAGCTCGGTCGTGAAATGCTCGCGGGAGAGCTCCTCGAGGATGGCGAGGGCCTTGTCGACCGGGCGGCCGGAGCGGTCGACGAGGAACATCTCCTGCTCGGCCCCGATGCGGCGAACGTCGTCCTCGAACCACCCGCCGCCGTCGATCATGCGCTCGAGGGCGCGCACATCCTCCAGGAGCGCCCGCATGAAGACGCGCATGCTCTCGTTGTCACGACGTTCGTAAATCCGGATCTTTCCCATGGGAAGTGCAAAGGGAGGTGAGGACCTCCCCCGGGCGAAGCGTCCTGGGCTACGGACGATTCGGATCTTGAGGATAGCAGAGCAGGCTCGACGAAGGCATGCTCGACACCCCGAAGGAGGGCCTCCAGGCCCCCTTCAGATCCCCATGGCTCCCCCGGCCTCCCGCGACAGCCCACCGCGACCGCACCCCGACGGCGAGCGGGATCCGGCCCCGGGTGAACGCCTGGCGCGCCTGGAACGGCGGCTGCGGTTGCTCTTGGTCCACCTGACGGGCCCTTCCGTGCAGGCCCGCGTAGAGATCGACGACCTCGTGCAAGAGGTCTATCTACGCGCACTGAGCTCGCGCTCCCTGCCTCCCGAGACCCCCGGCGAGGCAGAACTCTGGCGTTTTCTGACCCGGATCGCGCGCAACACCGTGATCGACGCGGCCCGGGCCATCCGGGCAGCCAAGCGATCCGGAGCCACGCGTCTGGTCCATTCGGACTGGAGCGTGGCCGGCCCCCGGGCCAGCCAGATCCTGGCGGACACCTGTGGACCGGCGAGTCGGGCGGCCGTGAACGAGCTGGCACGCCGGCTCGAGACCCGTTTCCGCTCTCTGTCGGCGGAACACCGGCGCGTCATCGGACTGCGTCAGTTCGAGGGACTGTCGGCGCGCGAATCGGCCCGGCGCATGGGCCGCAGCGAGACCGCGATTCACTCGCTCTACCGGCGCGCCCTGGCCGCCTGGCAGGCCGACGACACGATTCTCGTGGATTTCCGCGACGAATCCGCGCCCCCGGAACGCTCGTAGTCCCCATGAAGAGCGATGAACGTCTCGACGACCTCCTGGACCGCATCGTCGGCGAGTATTCGGATGCCCTCGCCGCGGGTCGTCCGCCCGACCGGACCGCATTTCTGGCACGGGTCGGTCCCACGGTTCGTCCGGGCCTCGAACGCTGCTTGAAGATGATCGAGGCGGGCCTGGCCAGCGTACCGCCCGGTCCGATGCCCCTGACCCCGGGGAAGACCTTCGGACGCTACGAGCTGAAGCGCGAGCTGGGCCGGGGGGGCATGGCCGTGGTCTGGCTGGCCCACGACACGGAGCTGGAACGAGCTGTGGCCCTGAAGATCCTGCGACCGGGTCTGGCCATGGATGGGCGCCACCTGGATCGCTTTCGTCGCGAGGCCCTGGCCGTGGCCAAGCTGCGCCACCCCCACATCGTGCAGATCTATGACGTCGGGGAGGAGCGCGGCTACAGCTACCTGGCCATGGAATTCATCGAAGGGCCGTCCCTGGCGACGGTCCTCGGGGCCGTGGAAAAGAAGCGCTACTCGGCCGACGAGTTGCGTCGCGCAGCGGGGGCTCCCCACATGGCTCCTGGCGCAGCCGACTTCGAACAGGCCGTCTCCATGCTCCTGGCACAGGTTGCGGACGCTCTGAGCACCGCCCATGAGAAGGGCCTCGTTCACCGGGACATCAAGCCGTCGAACGTCCTCTTGCGCTCCGACGGCAGCGCCGTGGTGGCCGACTTCGGATTGGCCATGAGCGACGGCGACCCGGCGCTCTCGATGTCCGGCGATACGCTGGGCACGCCGTACTACATGTCGCCCGAACAGGCGCGGCTCTCGGAAGTCCAGGTCGATCACAGAACGGACGTCTACAGCCTGGGCGTGACCCTGTTCGAAGCGCTCGCAGGTACGCGCCCGTTCGACGGCGAGAATATCCTGGAGGTTTTCGAGGCGATCAAGACGCGCCTGCCGGCTTCCCTCTCGAGCATCGAAAAGCGCGCTTCGAAACAGGCCGCCGCGGTGGTACGGATGGCGATGGCCCACGATCGCGAACAGCGCTACCCCACCGCCGCAGCCTTCAAGGAGGATCTTCAGGCCCTCGCCGAAGGACGTGCGACCCGGGCCTGGAAGCAACACGGAGGCCGGTTGCGAAGCGCCTGGACCGAGATGCGTTGGATGAGCTCCGGCCAGCCCTACGAGTACAAGAGCCGGACGAAGGTTCTGGGGCTCCCCCTGGTTCACGTGCACCTCGGACCCCGCCGTCGGGGCCAGAAGATGCGCGTTGCGAAGGGCTGGATCGCCGTCGGCGACCTCGCCTACGGCGGAATCACCGTGGGCGGGATATCCGTGGGGCTGTTCGCCCACGGGGGGGTATCGCTCGGGTTGCTGAGCTCGTTCGGGGGCCTGGCGGTGGCGCTCGGCTGGGCCGCCGGCGGCTGCGCCCTCGGAGGCATCAGCATGGGCGGCGTCTCGATCGGCTACCTCGCCTTCGGCGGTGTCGCCCTGGGTCACGCCGCCCTGGGTGGCATCGCGCGGGGCAAGTACGCCATGGGCGGTGACGCCCAGGGCGAGTTCGTCATCTCGGATCGGCGCCAGGACGTGACGGTCGAGGAGTGGTGGGCAGGCGCGTTCCCTTTCCTCGACCTCTGAAGCCTCGCAACAGCCCTCTCCTCACCCCGTCCGAACACCGACGGCAAACTCGGACTCGCCCGCCTTGCCCCGGTGAACGTGCATGCCATCGAGGGGCGCATCGAATTCCAGGGAGGCGGCCAGGGTCTGCTCCATGATGTAGCTCTTGTGCTCGTCGACCGCCCTCCTCACCTCGGCGGATCCTTCCAGGGCCAGTTCGACGCGGTCGGACACGTGGAAAGCGGCCTCCTTGCGCGCGGCCTGAATCAGCCGCACCACGTCGCGCGCCAGGCCTTCGCGTTCCAGCTCGGGAGTCGTCCCTACCTCGAGTGCACAGACCGCGTCGTTCGAGGGTAGGGCGGCGACCGCGAACCGCTCCTGGTCGGCACTCGCTCGCAACTGCATCTCATACTCGCCTTCTTCGAGCTCGTAGTCGCCGACCTTGACCGCTCCCCCAGAGGAGGACCAATCCCCCGCCCTGGCGCTCGCGAGCAGGTCCTTCATGCGCCCGCCCACCTTGGGGCCGAGGGCGCGCGCGTTCAGCTTGAGCTGGAAGGTCGCAAAGTCCTCGACCCGCTCGGCGCTGCACACGTCCTTGACGTTGACCTCGTCCCGGATCAGATCGAAGTACGGCGCCAATCGATCCGCACCCGGTCCCGCGACGATCAGGCTGGCGAGGGGCAGGCGAATGCGCAAGCGCCTCTCCTCGCGCAAACCGAGGGCGGCCGAACAAACCTGGCGGATCCTGTCCATGTCCTGCGCCAGGTTGCCTTCACTCGAGAGGGACTCGGCGTCGGGCCAATCGAAAAGGTGCACGCTCTTCGCATTCGTCAAGCCGCGGTAGATCTCCTCGGAGATCAGCGGCAGGAAGGGCGCAACCGTGCGGCAGAGAACCTCGAGCACAGTGTAGAGCGCGTCGTAGGCGTCCTGCTTGTCGCCATCCTTCTCCGCCCGCCAAAACCGGGGCCGGCTGCGGCGGATGTACCAGTTGTTCAACGCTTCGAGGAAGCCGCGGATGCTGGAGGTGGCGGCCACGAGGTCGTAGGCATCCATCGCATCGCCGACCCCCACGACCAGTGCTCGCGTCTTGGCCAGGATGTAGCGATCGAGAACATTGCCGTAGCCCTCGGTCCTGAAGTTGCCGCGAAGTTCGTCCGCATTGGCATACAGACAGAAGAACGAATAGGCGTTCCAGATCGGGTGGATGACCAGACGCACGACCTCGCCCACGGCCTTACCTTCTCGGTCGATCGCGAGGTCACCGCCGCGCATGATCGGCGAGGAGCACATGAACCAGCGCAGCGCGTCCGCTCCGTACTTGTCGCAGACCTCGTCGGGTTCGGGATAGTTGCGCAGGCTCTTGGAGAGCTTGGTGCCGTTCACGTCGACCACGACCCCGTGGCAGATGCAGTTCTTGAAGGGCGGTCGATCGAAGAGCGCCGTCGACAGGACCATCATCGTGTAGAACCAACCGCGGGTCTGGGCCACGTACTCGGTGATGAAGTCGGCCGGGAAGTGATTTTCGAACCACTCGCGATTCTCGAACGGATAGTGCACCTGGGCGTAGGGCATCGATCCGGATTCGAACCAGCCGTCGAGGATTTCCTCGACCCGCCGCATGGTCGACTTCCCGGTAGGATCGTCGGGATTCGGCCGGGTGAGCCCGTCGATCGCCGGGCGGTGCAGGTCCGTCGGGCGCACGCCGAAGTCGCGCTCGAGCTCGTCGAGCGAACCGTAGACGTCGATGCGCGGGTACTTCGGATCGTCGCTCCTCCAGATCGGAATCGGCGAGCCCCAGAAGCGGTTGCGGCTGATCGACCAGTCGCGCGCGCCTTCCAGCCATTTACCGAATTGACCGTCGCGAATCGTCTCCGGAACCCAGCGGATGCTCCGGTTCAGCTCGACCATTCGCTCGCGAAAGTCGCTCACCCGGATGTACCAGGAAGAGAGCGCCTTGTAGATCAGCGGCTCGCCCGTGCGCCAGCAGTGCGGGTAGTTGTGCAGGTAGGTCTCGTGGCGCAGGACGACCCCGCGCTGTTTGAGCTCCGCGATGATCGGCTTGTTCGCCTCGAGAACGTTCAGCCCCTTCCAATCCCGCACCTCTTCGGTGAACTCACCGCGACCGTCGACCGGGCAGACCACTTCGATCTCGTTCTCGGCACAGACGCGCTGGTCGTCCTCGCCAAAACCCGGCGCAAGATGGACGACACCGGTGCCTTCAGAGGTGTCGACGAAGTCGCCGGAGAGAATGCGGAACGCGTTCGGCTGATCCTTGAAATAGGGAAAGAGCGGCTCGTATTTCCGACCGACGAGCTCGCTCCCCTTCAGCCGGCCGGTCCGGGTCCAGCCTTCGAGCTCCTTCTCGTACTTGGCGAGCACCCCCGTTGCGAGCACCAGACACTCGCCCTCCTTCTCGACGACGGCATATTCGATGTCCGCACCGACCGCCACGGCCAGATTGGACGGCAGGGTCCAGGGCGTGGTGGTCCAGATCAGGATCTCGAGCGGACCGGGGTCCCCCCCCCTCGGTTCCAGCTTCAAGCGCACGGTCAGGGCCGGGTCCTGGCGTTCGCGGTAGGAGTTGTCCATGCGCGTCTCGAAGTTCGAGACCGGTGACTCCGCCGCCCACGAATAGGGCATGACGCGATAGCTCTCGTAGACGAGCCCTTTCCTGTAGAGCTCGGAGAAGGCCCACATCACGCTCTCCATGTAGTCCAGATCCAGGGTCTTGTAGTCGTTCTCGAAGTCGACCCAGCGCGCCTGGCGTTTGACGTAGCGCTCCCACTCACCGGCGTACTTGAAGACCTCCTCGCGGCAGTGCCCGTTGAAGCGTTCGATGCCGTAGGCAAGAATCTTCTGGCGACCCGAGATCCCGAGCTTCTTCTCGGTCCCCATCTCCGCCGGCAAGCCGTGGCAATCCCACCCGAAGCGCCGCTCGACGCGCCGGCCGCGCATGGTCTGGTAGCGCGGAACGATGTCCTTGACGAAACCCGTCAACAGGTGGCCGTAGTGCGGCAACCCGTTGGCGAAGGGCGGACCGTCGTAGAAGACGTACTCGTTCGAGCCGCCCTCCCCGGTCGGGCGGCCGTCCACCGACGCCTGGAAAATGCGCTCCTTCTCCCAGAAGGCGAGAATGCGCTCCTCGATCCTGGGCAGGTCGGGCTGGGTGGGCACCCGGGGGTAGGGCTTTTTTTCGTTCGATCTCACGGAAACAAAGGGACCGGCTCGAGGGAATGGGATCCGGGTGGTCGATCCTGGTGGATGATCGACTTAGGGTAGAGAGAGGGCGAGTCTAGGCCGCCATGCCCACAGGCTCCAGACCTGCCTCGTAGGCTTGATGATCCAGCGCACAGCCCATGAAAATCAACCACCTCATCCACCGGCTCTTCCTCACCCATCTCGCCCTCGTTGCGCTCCTCGCGGCCGGCTGCTCCCCCACCGGTACGAACGACGCTATCCCTTCGGGCATGCGGGTTCTTTCCCAGGCGGAGCTTGAAAAGGCCCTGCTGCCGAGCGGCGACGAAAAAGCCGTCCTGGTCAATTTCTGGGCGACCTGGTGCAAGCCCTGCCTGAAGGAGATGCCCGAACTCGTGGCCCTCCGCGAAGAATGGGAGGCGAAGGGGGTTCGCGTTCAGACCGTCGCCATCGACGTTCAGATCCCCCAGGGCAAGGTCCGCACGGCGGACGACATCGTGGCCTTCATGCAGAAAAGGAAGCTCGTCATTCCCGTCATCAGCCCGGCGGAGAAGTCCCTTTTCGCACTCTCCGAGAAGTACGGCCTCAACGGCGGCATTCCCGTCACCCTGGTCATCGATTCCGAGGGCGAGATCGTGGCTCGCCACGAGGGCTCGGGGACGCGCAAGGTGTTCGAACGCATGATCGAACGAGCGCTGTAGCGAGGCCCAGGAGGTCAGGCTCCGGCGCCTTCCAGGAGGCCGGCATCGCGCAGTGCGCGCTCCATGTACTCGCCGATCTTGGCCGGACTATCGGTCACGGCCACGCCCGCTTTTTCCAGCGCGCTGATCTTGTCGCCGGCCGAGCCCTTGCCGCCCGAGATGATCGCACCGGCGTGGCCCATACGCCGTCCGGGAGGTGCGGTCACACCGGCGATGAAGCCGACGACGGGCTTGTTCACGTTCGACGCGATGAACTCGGAAGCCTCCTCTTCGGCGGACCCTCCGATCTCACCGATCATGACCATGCCCCGGGTGTCGGGGTCGTCATTGAAGGCGGCCAGGCAATCGATGAAGTTCGTTCCGTTGACAGGATCGCCACCGATCCCGATGCAGGTCGTTTGCCCGATACCACGCGAACTCAACTGCCAGACGGCTTCGTAGGTCAGCGTTCCGGAACGCGAAATGACGCCCACTCGTCCGGGCTTGTGGATGTACCCGGGCATGATCCCGATCTTGCACGCCTCGGGGGTGATGATGCCGGGGCAGTTCGGGCCGATGAGGCGCGTCCTTGAACCGCGCACGCGTTCCATCACCTTGACCATGTCCAGAACCGGGATGCCCTCGGTGATCGTGACGACGAGGTCGAGCTCGGCCTCGAGCGCCTCGATGATCGCGGCGGCGGCGAAGGGCGGCGGCACGTAGATCACGCTGACGCTGGCGCCTGTCGCCTCCTTGGCTTCCGCAACGGTGTTGAAGACCGGCACGCCGATGTGCTCGGTGCCGCCCTTCCCGGGCGTGACGCCGGCGACGAGCCGGGTGCCGTACTCCAGCGCCTGTGTGGAGTGGAAGGTGCCGTGTTTGCCGGTGAGGCCCTGGCACATGACCTTGGTGTTTGCGTCGACCCAGATGCTCATTGTCTTCTCTCCTCGTGGCCTCTATTCGGTCTCGGTCGCGCGACAGATCTTCTCGGCGGCATCGTCGAGGTCGTTCGCAGTGATGATGGGCAACCCGGACCGCTCCAGGATCTCCTTGCCGCGCTCGACGTTCGTGCCCTCGAGACGGCAGACCAGGGGCACGCTCAGATCGACCTCCTTGACCGCAGCGCAGATGCCTTCGGCGATGATGTCGCAACGCATGATGCCACCGAAGATGTTGACCAGAACGCCTTTGACGTGCTCATCGGACAGAAGAATCTTGAAGGCGGCCTTCACGTTCTCCTTGGTGGCGCCGCCGCCGACGTCCAGGAAATTTGCGGGCTCGCCGCCGTGTAGCTTGATGACGTCCATCGTCGCCATGGCGAGCCCCGCACCATTGACCATGCAGCCGATCGTGCCGTCCAGGACGACGTAGGAGAGATCGAACTTGCTCGCCTCGACCTCCTTGGGATCCTCCTCGTCGAGATCGCGCAACTCGGCCACCTCGGGGTGGCGAAAGAGCCCGTTCGAATCGAAATTCATCTTGGCATCGAGCGCCAACACCTCTCCTTCCCGGGTCGTCACGAGCGGATTGATTTCCGCCAGCGAACAGTCCAGCTCGCAGAAGACATGCGCGAGGGTCTGAAGAAAATCGGCCCCCTTGGCCGCGGTTTCACCGGCGAGGCCGATGCCCTCCGCCAGGCGCCGGGCCTCGCCCGCGTCAAGGCCGTCGGCCGGCGAAAAGGCGGCCTTGAGAATCTTCTCGGGCGACCTGGCGGCGACCTCTTCGATCTCCATCCCGCCCTCGGAAGAGGCCATCACCACCGGCAACTGCTTCTCGCGGTCGATGGCGATGCCGATGTAGTACTCCGAGGCGATGTTGGAGCCCTGCTCGACCCACAGCCGTCTCACCGGCTGACCGGCGGGAGATGTTTGATGGGTGACCAGCGGCTTTTCAAGCATGCCCTCGGCCGCCGCACGCGCTTCTTCCGCACTGGTGACGACCTTGACTCCACCACCCTTTCCGCGGCCGCCCGCATGGATCTGGGCCTTGACGACCGTGACGGGCGTCCCCAGCCGGGTGTGGGCTTTTCCGGCCTCTTCGGCGGTGGCGCACTCCACTCCAACGGGGACGGCAAGGCCGAATCCGCGCAGAAGTTCCTTGGCTTGAAACTCGTGAATCTTCATCGCATGTGGGGGTCTTTGCTCGATGGAGCGGGAAGTCTAGCCCCCCGGAAAGAGCAGGTGCCCGACGAATCGCCGGTTAATCGGCGGGGTGTTAGATTGTCGTCCGGCCAACCCACCGAGGCCCACATGAAATCGAGCACCGGAATCCTCGTCGACGGAGAACTTCGACGCGAACTGGGGACCTGGATACGCCCCGTCGAAGGAGCACCGCCCATCGCCCCCGCACAGGTCCAACCTGCGAGCCTGGACCTTCGTCTGGGACCGACGGCCTACCGGATTCGCGCCGGCTTTCTCCCCGATCGCAAGCCGGGGCGGCGTATGGAAGAGCGTCTGGCGGATCTGGCGACTTCTTCGGTTTCGCTCGAGGGCGATGGGGGCGTCCTTGAGCGCGGTCTGGTCTACATGGTCGCACTCGAGGAGGAACTCGAGCTACCCGACGAATGTAGCGCTCGCTTCAATCCACGCAGTTCAACCGGTCGCTGCGATCTCTTCACGCGCGTGTTGGTTCCGGGACACCCGCGCTTCGACGAGACGCCCCGGGGATATGCAGGCAAGCTCTGGCTGGAGGTCGCACCGCTGTCGTTCCCGGTCCGGTTGCACCGTGGAGATCGGTTGGCCCAGCTGCGGCTGCAGCGCGGCCGGACCGGCCTGACGGGCGACGAGCTACGCGCCGTCCATCGTGAGACCCCGCTGTGCTTCGAAGGCGGACGCGCCCTGCCCGAGAAGGAACTCCACTTCGACGAGGATGGAGCGATCGCCATGCGTATAGGCCTACGCGGCCGCAACCCGTGCGGATGGCGCGCTGCGTTGCACACCGATGTGCTGCGCTTTCGCGAAACCGCCGTCCACTCGCGCGAAGACTTCTGGGAACCCGTTCATGCACGCAGCGACGGCTGCATTCTGGATCCCGGGCGCTTCTACATCTTCGCCAGCCGCGAAAGTATCCGAATCCCTCCGCTCCTGGCGGCGGAGATGCTGCCCATCGATGTGGGCATCGGCGAGCTCCGAAACAACTATGCGGGCTTTTTTGATTCCGGTTTCGGGTGGTCGGAGGAAGGGAGCAGGAAAGGCACACCTGCGGTTCTGGAAGTACGCGCCCACGACGTTCCGTTCCTGATCGAGGATGGGCAGGTCTTTTTCCGCCTGCGCTTCTTCCGCACGGCGGAGAGGCCGGAAAGGCTCTACGGTGAGGGGCGCGGCGGCCGCAGCTACGGCGAGCAGGACTTGACGCTGGCCCGTCCTTTCCAGGCCTCCTCTTCGTAGGGTCCCGGGCCGCTCACTCCGTCGACGGCCACTTCGCGTGGACCGAGGAGCCGGCCGATGGCGGCGAGCCCGAACGCGAGGTGGTCGCGGAAGCCGTCGCCGCTGATCCGAAGGACGTCCGAACCGCTCCACCACCGCGCCCTCATCCGACAACGGGCGCGATGCAGGAACGACTTCCCCGAGTCCGAGTCCCTAAATGGCCCCGTGGCGCTTTCTCTGGCGCCGATTGACCTTGCGTCCGGCGGCGGTCTTCTGACGGGTACGGAACCCGGTCGAGCGGGCGCGCTTTCGGGAACTGTTGCGAATCTTGACCTTCATGAATTGCGGACCCGCCTGGGGCCGACCGAGACGCCACGCGAGACCCCTCCGGGCCGGTGGCCGGGGAGTTTAGCGGAGCCGGGTTGTGTCCGGACAGGAAAACTGCGGTATGGGTCTGAGAGACCTCAGGCATTCTCGCACGGAGGTTGCTCAAAAATCAATACGACCTACAATCCACGCCCCTTTTTGGGGGCCCCGGACCCTCGAGGCCGTCTCCGCTCCTCTCCCGCCACCCTCCATTGAATCCATGAGCCGCGCTTTTCGTACTCTGGCTGTCCTGTCTGTCCTCGGCTCCGGCATCGCCGCCCAAGACGACAGTTCGTGGTTCGCAACCGACCGCGCATCGTGGTTTGCGACCTTCGGTGCAGGATTGGTCAGCACCGCTGATACCGAGGGACCTATGTCCGGCGATACCGACTCCCTCTCCTACGACCCGGGATATAGCGTCAACTTGGGCCTGGGGAAATACCTCATCCAGACGACGGGGTTTCGAGGCGGTGTGCACGGCGAGATCCTCTTCAACAGCTTCGAATTCAGCAACCAGACCGTCGATACGTTGGATCTGGGCAGCGACAGGGTGGAGAACCTGACGTTCATGCTCAGTGCCGTGGGCGACTTCTACCTGGCGCCGCAGTTCTCCGTCTACCTGGCCGGCGGCGTCGGCTACACGTCACGGATCAGCATCGACGGACTCGATGCAGTCAACAACACGCTTCTAGACGAAAGCGTGATCTCCGCTCAATTCCGAACGGGCTTCAAGTACGCGTTGGGCAGCGGCTACGACGTGGGCTTGGGTTACCGCTACTTCCAGATGGACACCGTGGAGATTGATACCAATAGCAGCGAGATCTTCGGCCTGGACTTCAAGGAGCACATCATCGAAGTCGTGTTGCACTGGGGGTTCTGAGAATCGCGCCTAGCGAGCCTTCAAGCTCGCAACGACACTTCCGACGAAGCGCTCGGGCGATACGAACCCGGCCCAGCGCCCATCGAAATCCTCGGTGATGCCGAGCTTCACCATCGCCGCGACGTCGTCGCCCTGGTCCAGGTGCTCCTGAACGCGCTCGGTGAGCGTCTCCAGCATCTCGACGTACTCCTCGAGCCCCTTGCGCCCGGTGACGGCGCCGTGGCCGGGAATGAAGCGGGCGTCCTCGGGTGCGACGTCGAGCACGTGACGGGCCGCGGCGATCACCCCCTTGACGTTGCCACCTCGAGCGACGTCGATGAAGGGGTAGCCCAGCTGGAAGTAGCAATCCCCCATATGGAAGACGTTCGAATCGCGGAACCAGACGATCGTGTCGCCGTCGGTGTGGGCATTCTCGACGTGAAAGAGTCGAATCTCCTCACCGTTGAAGTAGAGCGACAGTCCTTCCCCGTAGGTCATCGTCGGCAGACCCGCCACCCCCTCGGCCTTCATCCTCAGGCGCACGTTTTCGTGCGCCACGACCGTACTTTCCTTCTGAAAGTGGGCATTGCCGCCGACGTGGTCGCCGTGGGTGTGTGTGTTGATCAGAAAAGTAGGCCGGTCGTCGCTCAGGGTGGCCAGGACCGCATCGACGGCACCGGCGTGGCGTTCGAAGAGCGAGTCGATCATCAGGACGCCGTCGTCCCCCACCGACACGCCGATGGTGCCTCCGAAGGAAGAAGTCACGCACGAGACCTGGCCTGCGACCCGCTCGGCCGTGAGTTCGTCCCGGCGTTCGGCATCGCCGAACACGAGAGCACCGGCCAGGGCAAGGGTGAAGGCGAGAGGGATCAACCCCTGGGTGAAGTTCTTCATCGTCGTCCGGTGGAATGCTGAAAAAGGCGATGTCTCAGACTTCCTTCGGCCCGACCATCTCCAGTGGATTCACGAAGCGGTCGAAGTCCTCGCCCGACAGGAAGCCCAGGGCGAGCACCGCCTCGCGCAGGGTCGAATCCTCCTCGAAAGCCTTCTTGGCCGCCTTGGCCGCGCTGTCGTAGCCGATGTGGCGGTTGAGAGCGGTCACCAGCATGAGCGACTCACGCATCAGCTTGTCCACGCGCTCGCGATTCAGTTCGAGACCCTCGATGCAGTTGGAGCGGAAGGAATCGCAGGCGTCCGCCAGAAGCCGCGCCGATTGCAGCACGTTGTGGATCATGACCGGCTTGAAGACGTTCAGCTCGAAGTTGCCCTGGGATCCGGCAAAGCCGACGGCGACATCGTTGCCGAACACCTGAACACAGACCATCGTCAGCGCCTCGCACTGGGTCGGGTTGACCTTGCCCGGCATGATCGACGAGCCCGGCTCGTTGGCGGGCAAGCGCAACTCACCGAGCCCACAGCGCGGTCCGGATCCCATCCAGCGCACATCGTTGGCAACCTTCATCAGCGCGGCCGCGGCCACCTTGTAGGCGCCGTGCAGAAAGACGAGGGCATCGTGCGCCGCAAGTCCGGCGAACTTGTTCGGGGCGCTGTGGAAGGGCAGGCCCGTCTCTTCCGCAACGAAACCTGCCGCCAGCTCTCCGTAGCGCGGGTGTGTGTTCAGTCCGGTCCCCACCGCGGTGCCGCCCAAGGCCAGCTCGTACACCCCGACCAGGGCCGCCTCGATTCCGCGACGCACATCGACCAGCTGGCGCACGTAGCCCGAAATCTCCTGCCCCACGGTCAGCGGAGTCGCGTCCTGCAGATGCGTGCGACCGATCTTCACGGCGTCGTCCCAGGCCTCCGCTTTGGCTGCAAAGGCCTGTTCGAGCCCCTCCAAAGCCGGCAGGAGCCTGCGCATGGATGCCTCCGCGGCGGCCACGTACATCGCCGTGGGGAACACGTCGTTCGACGACTGGGAACGGTTGCAGTGGTCGTTGGGATGGATCGGCTCCTTCGATCCCAACACGCCCCCGAGGATCTGGATCGCTCGGTTCGAGATCACCTCGTTGGCGTTCATGTTCGACTGGGTTCCCGAACCGGTCTGCCATACGACCAGCGGGAAGTGCTCGTCAAAATTTCCATCGATGACCTCGTCGGCCGCCTGCAGGAGCGCCTTGCGTGCCGTGTCTTCGAGCGCGTCCAGCTCGCCCAGCTCGACGTTGGCGCGGGCCGCGGACTTCTTGACGATGCCCAGCGCTCGAATCATCTCGCGCGGAAAGGTCTGGCCGCCGATCTTGAAGTTTTCCAGGGACCGTTGGGTCTGGGCGCCCCAGAGGGCTTCGGAGGGGACCTCGATGGTGCCCATCGAGTCGCTTTCTTTGCGGTTCGACATCTCGCTCTAGTCCTTCTGGGGAACGCTTGGTTTCACGAAAGCCCCGAATCGCGCAGGGCCTCCATATCCTTCTGAATCTCACCCACCGTCTTTTGCATCTGTATGCGCGCCTCGGTGTCGAGCGGTAGCTCGACGATCCGCTCGACACCCATCTTGCCGAGAATTGCGGGGACGCCGGTGTAGATCCCCTCGACACCGAACTGTCCGTTCAGGAGACAGGAGCACGGCAAGAGGCGTCGTTCGTCGTTCAAGATCGACGCGGCCATCGCCACGGCAGAGGAAGCGGGCGCATAGAAGGCGCTGCCGGTCTTCAGGAGCCCGACGATTTCCGCCCCACCGTGACGTGTGCGATCCGAAAGCGCCGCGATCGTCGGGCGATCCAACAGCTCGCCCAGAGCGATTCCGTTGACCGTACAGGCATTCGGCAGCGGAACCATCGAATCGCCGTGGGCCCCCAGCACCATCGCATCGACGTCCTTGACGGAGGTCCGGAGGGCTTCGGCGATGAACCACGAGAAACGGGAGGCATCCAGCAGGCCGGCCATGCCGCAGACCCGGCGCGCGGGAAAACCCGTGCGTGCACGCATCAGTCCGGTCATCGGATCGAGCGGATTGGTCACCACGATGACGATGGCATCGGGCGATCGTTCGCGAATCACGTCGGCCACTTCGACAACGATACGTCCGTTGACCTCCAGGAGATCGGAGCGGCTCATTCCGGGCTTGCGCGGCCGTCCCGCCGTCACGATGAAGAGATCCGATCGTTCCGTGGGACCGGGCTCGCAAGTTCCAACCACTCGGGAGGTGTAGCCCTCGATGGCCGCGGCCTGGTTCAGATCGAGGGCGATCCCCTCGGCTCGACCCTCCAGCACATCGGTCAGACAGATCTCCGCGGCCAGATTTTTTTCGGCGCACTTCTGCGCGACGCTCATGCCGACATAGCCGGCGCCGACGACGGTGATCTTTCTTTGCGGGATGGGGGACACTCGGCGCGACACCCTACGCTTCCGGGCGCCCTCCGTGCACCCCCCCTCCGGACGAAAGACCGCTCGCAGATCCACGAGTCCCGAACGGCGGAGCTTTGCAACGCCCGAGCACCTCTCCCTGCGCCTCCTCGATCCGGGCGGGGACGGCCCTGCCCTTTCGACGGGACGCACGATCCAGGCCACCTTTCCGCTGGAAAAAGCGCGCGATCACCACCATGACCGAAGTCGGGAAACACCCGGCCCGCAAACCACCCACTGAAATGGGGTGGAAATTGTCCTGACACCACCCACCCATCACCGTGCCTGCTTCCGTACAGCCCGACTCCCATCATCACGCTAGGATAGGCGGCACCGAATGCTGTGCCTCACCACCACTGCGCTCTTGTCCCTGGCGATCACGCCCACGGAGAAGCCGGACTTTACCCGGGACATCCAGCCGCTTCTCGCCCGGCACTGCTATGGCTGTCACGGGGAGACCAAGCGACGCGCGGGGTTGCGCCTCGACCTCCGCACGGCGGCGCTCGCCACCAGCACGTCCGGTACAACCGGGGTCATCGTTGCGGGTGACGCGGACGCCAGCGAGCTGATCCTGCGCCTGCGTTCGGACGATGATGACGAGCGCATGCCGAAAGGCGAGGACCCCTTGAGCGCGGAGGAGATCGATCTTTTCGTCCGCTGGATCGACGCGGGCGCGTTGTGGCCGCAAAGCAACGCGGTCGATGAAAGGGAGTCGTGGCGGGCCCACTGGGCCTATTCAGCACCCCGGCGGCCGGCGGTCCCCGAAGGGGAAGGGAGCGCGATCGACCGCTTCATTCGAGCGCGCCTTTGCGAACCGGATCTCTCTCCCTCACCGCTCGCCGACCGGGCGACGCTCTTGCGACGTGCCAGCCTCGATCTGACCGGATTGCCGCCGTCGCTTTCCGAACTCGAGCGCTTCGAAGGCGACCCGGATCCGGGCGCGTGGGAGCGCGCCCTCGAACGACTCCTGGACTCGCCGCACTACGCCGAGCACCAGGCTCGCCACTGGATGGACCTGGCGCGCTACGCCGACAGCCAGGGTTACGAAAAGGACGATCGGCGCACGATGTGGCGCTATCGGGACTGGGTGATCGACGCCTTCGCCGAGGACAAGCCGTTCGACACCTTCACGATCGAGCAGCTGGCGGGAGATCTACTGCCCGATGCGACGCTCGAACAGCAGATCGCAACCGGTTTCCACCGCAACACCATGGTCAACCGAGAGGGCGGCGCCGATCCGGAAGAGTTTCGCGTCGCGGCGGTGAAGGATCGCGTGCACACGACCGCATCGACGTGGATGGGCATCACCCTGGAGTGCGCCCAGTGTCACGAGCACAAGTACGACCCCTTCTCCCAGCGCGACTACTACTCCTTCTACGCCTTCTTCAACTCGACCGACGACGACGGCAACTCGGACGAGCCGACGATCCCGGCACCGACGCCGGCGCAGCTCGCGGAAGCGAACGACCTCAAGGCGGAAAAAGCCCGACTCGAAGAGGAGCTGTCGACCCTCTCACCCGAACTCGAAAAATCCCTTCTCACCTGGGAGCAGGCCTGGAGCGCCAGCCTGAACGCCTGGCGCACCGTTCGCCCGCAGCGGGTCTTTGGCGAGACTTCGAGACTGGCGGTCCTGAACGACGATTCGGTTCTGGCCCTGGGCGAGCCGCCCGACACGGACACCTACCGCGTCCTCTTCCGCGCCGAAGCCGGCACCTGGAACGGGCTGCGCCTGGAAGTGCTGTGCGATGAGAGCCTGCCCGAAACGGGTCCCGGTCGGGCCGCGCACCGGAACTTCGTCCTGAACACCCTGGCGCTCAGTCGCGGTGAAGAGACGATCGAGCTCCGCAGCGCGCGCGCGGACTTCCACCAACCGGATAGGCCCTGGCGGCCGGGCGACACCGTCGATGGAGACCCGCTGAGCGGTTGGGCGATCGCCGGCGGCGAGGGGGAAGCCCACGTCCTGGTCGTCGAACTCGCAGCTCCGCTCGTGTCGAGCGGGACGGACGAATTCGAACTCACCCTGGTCCAGAGCTACGGCGGGGCCCACCTGATCGGTCGCTTCCGGATCGGCCTCCTGAACGCCGGCCCGCCGGACCTCGATCCGGTTCCTCCCCCCGGGCTCACGGCCATGCTGGGACGCCCACGCAATGAGGAGGAGAACCGAGAGCTGCATGGCTGGTATCTGGGGCGAGCACCGGAACTCGAAGCGACCCGCCGACGCCTGGCGCAAGTCGAAAAGGAGCTCGCCTACCCCGAGGCCCTCGTGCTGCGAGAACTGAAAGAGCCCCGGGCGACCCACCTTCAGGCGCGGGGCAGCTTCCTGGACCTGCGCGAGGAGGTCCAACCCACGGTGCCGCTCGTCCTTCCGCCCCTTCACCCCAGGGCGGCGAGGCCGGACCGACTGGATCTCGCACGCTGGTTGGTCGACGACGCCCACCCCCTGACCGCTCGGGTCTTCGTCAATCGTCTGTGGGAGAGGCTCTTCGGAACCGGCCTCGTCGCCACCAGCGCAGACTTCGGCCGCCAGGGAGATCCTCCCACGCACCCCGAACTGCTGGATTGGCTGGCGCTGCACTTCAAGGACGTCGATTGGAGCGTGAAGGAGCTCCACAGAACGATCCTGAGCTCGCACACCTACCGACAGAGCGCACGCATGGCGCCCGAACACTCCGAGCGCGATCCCTCCAATCGATTCCTTTCCCGCGGTCCGCGCCATCGGGTCGATGCGGAGGGCGTGCGGGACATCGCCCTGGCGCTCAGCGGACTTCTGGATCGCTCGGTCGGAGGCCCCAGCGTCTTCCCGCCCCAGCCCCAGGGAACCTGGACGATGACCTACAGCGGCGACCGCTGGGAGACGGCCACGGGCCGTGACCGCTGGCGCCGAGGTCTGTACACGTTCTGGCGTCGCACGGCGCCGTACCCGACCTTCCTGATCTTCGATGCGACCAGCCGCGAGCTTTCCTGTACGCGCCGCGCGCGCAGCAACACGCCCCTGCAGGCGCTCGCGTTGCTCAACGATCCGTGCTTTGTCGAATGCGCCGTCGCACTTGCGCGTCGCCTCGTCCGCGAAGGTGGAACCAGCGTGGAGGAACGCATCGATTTCGGCTTCCGCACCTGCACCTCTCGACGCCCCACCGATCCGGAACGGCGCGTCCTGCGCGAGCTTTTCGAAGCGGAACTCAGGGCCTTTGAGATGGACCCCGTGGCCGCCCGCAAACTCGCCGTTCCCACCAGCTTGCCGCTCCAGTTCGGGGACGATGATCTCGATCCCGTCGAACTCGCGGCCTGGACGGTCGTGGCCAACGCGCTCCTGAACCTCGACGAAACGATCACGAAGGGCTAGGCCCGAATGTCCCATCCCCGACCCGAACACGCAAGAGCCCTGACCCGCCGTGCGCTGCTCGGATCCGGCGGCCTGGGGCTCGGTTCGCTGGCCCTACAGACGCTCCTTGGAGATTCGGCGTCGGCGCAAGGAACGACCCACACGGGTCCACACTTCGCACCCCGCGCCAAGCGCATCATCTACCTGCACATGGCCGGCTCGCCCTCCCAGCTGGATCTCTTCGATCCCAAGCCGGCGCTCGCCGCGCACGACCGGGAACCGGTTCCCGAAGATCTGATCCAGGGCGAGCGTTTCGCCTTCATCAAGGGCGTCCCGAAACTTCTCGCCTCACCCTATGGCTTCGCCAAACACGGTGAATCCGGTCAAGAACTCTCGGAGCTCTTGCCCCATCTCGCAGGTGTCGCCGACGACATCGCCATCGTGCGCTCGATGCACACCACCCAGTTCAATCACGCGCCCGGCCAGCTGTTCTTGAACACGGGTTTCGAACGGGTCGGACGGCCCAGCATGGGTTCCTGGTTGTCCTACGGCCTGGGCAGCGAGAACCAGGACCTGCCCGCCTTCGTCGTCATGCTGTCGGGCGCCTACGGTCCGAGCGGGGGCCACTCCTTGTGGAACAGCGGTTTCCTGCCTACCGTCCATCAGGGGGTGCGCTTCCAATCCCAGGGCGACCCGGTGCTCTTTCTGTCGAATCCCGAAGGCATGCAGCCGGGCTCCCGCAGACGGGTGCTCGACGCGTTGCGTTCGCTGAACGAAGCCCGCCTCCTCGAACTCGGCGATCCGGAAATTCAGACGCGCATCGCGCAATACGAACTCGCCTACCGCATGCAAACCAGCGTGCCCGAGCTCGTGGAGATCGAAAAGGAGCCGCAGGAAGTGCGCGAGCTTTACGGCGCCCAGGCCGGCAGCGCTTCCTTCGCCAACAATTGCCTCCTGGCCCGGCGGCTGGTCGAACGCGGGGTGCGTTTCGTTCAGCTCTACCACTGGGGATGGGACAGCCACGGCACCTCACCCAGCGACGACATCGTGACTTCCCTGCCCCAGCGCTGCGAAGAGACCGACCGCGCCTGCGCCGCACTCCTCAAGGACCTGAAGCGTCTGGGACTCCTGGAGGACACGCTCGTCGTCTGGGGGGGCGAGTTCGGTCGCACACCGATGAACGAGGAGCGCAACGGGTCGACCTATCTGGGTCGCGACCATCACCCACACGCCTTCACGATGTGGCTGGCGGGCGGAGGCGTGCGGCCCGGCATCACCCTGGGCGCAACGGATGAGCTCGGTTACTCCGTCACCGAGGATCCGGTCTCCGTGCACGACCTGCACGCGACCCTGTTGCACCTTCTGGGACTCGACCACGAGCGCCTGACCTATCGCTCCCAGGGTCGCGATTTCCGCCTGACCGACGTCTACGGAAAAGTCGCTCAGAAACTCCTCGCCTGAGCGCTCAGCCCTCGTAGTCGGGCACGACGGGCAAAATATCGTCGTACAGGAGTGGGGTGAGAAACTCGCTCGTCCCCTCCCCGCAGACCTTGTCGGAAAGCGCCAGGAAATCCTCGGTCGTCGCCGTGGCGTCATGGAAGGTCTCGACCCATCGCGTGAGGAGCTCGAAGAACTTTTCGTCACCGACCTCATCACGCAGAAGGTGCAGGACGTACGCGCCGCGCTCGTACACGTTGGCGCCGAAGAGAGCGCCGAGACCGGGCTCGGCGGTCGATCCGACCCTGCGACGGCGCAGCCCTGCGTAGGTTCGACGGGCTCGGTTATCGAGTGCGAGTGCCCCGGAGTTTTTCTCCAGCCACAGCCATTCGGCGTAGCTCGCAAAGCCCTCGTTCAGCCACATGTCCTGCCAGCGCCCCGGGCTGACGCAGTTGCCGAACCACTGGTGAGCCACCTCGTGGGCCACGACGACCTCCGGCATGCCCCGTCCGTAGACCGGTAGTGTTTGGGTCTCGAGGGCGCCGGGCAGATTTTCGTAGGAGATGACTCCCCCGCAGGCCTCGAAGGGATAGGGACCGAAGAGCATCGAGAAGTACTCGATCATCTCCCCCTGCCGTTCGAAGGCCTTGAGTTCCTGCGGCGTCGCGTCGGTCGGGTGGTAGAGCGTCATCGCGATCCCCGCGGGCCCGTCGAGTTCGGTGGTCTTGAATTCGGCGATGTTGACGGTGGCCAGATAGGTCGCCATCGGATCGGAAGCCTCGAAGCGAAAGGTCCGGCTGTCGCCGTGATCCGTCTCGCCGACAGGAAGGCCGTTGCTCGCGACGACGAAGGGTTTCTTGACCTTGACGGTGAAGGAAAAGGTCGCCTTGTCGCGCGGGTGATCGTTGCACGGAAACCACGAAGCGGCGCCGCTGCATTCGCTGAGCACATACACGCCACTCTGGGCGTGGATCCAGCCGACTCCCGGCAGCACGCTCATGGCCGGTTCCGGCACCAGCTCGGGGACGCCTTCGTATCGCACGACCACCTGGAACGGTGCACCTGAGTGGAGATGGTCCTCGAGGTCCACGGTCACTTCGTGCACGTCGTGGTCGAAATCCACCTCCGTTCCATCGACATCGATCGAATCGACATCGAGGCCGTACAGGTCCAGGTTGAAGCTGGAGAGGTCCTGCAGCGCGACGGCCTGGAGGGTCGCCTCGCCCGTCAGCCAACCGCTGGCCATGTCCACCTCCAGATCGAGGTCGTAATGGGAGACGTCGTAGCCCCCGTTGCCGAGCTCGGGATA
Source organism: Planctomycetota bacterium (assembly GCA_002683825.1). GTDB lineage: Bacteria > Planctomycetota > UBA1135 > UBA1135. The sequence goes on along the minus strand of NYUD01000016.1, from coordinate 145,264 downwards.
GTAGGGATCACCGACGCCCGCAGCCCCCGCCTGGGGCTCGTGGGGCCGGGCGCCTGCCTGGGCCGCGGCCGATCCGTTCGAAGTCGAGGCGTACGCACCGAGGGCGAGGAGCAAGAGGACAGCGAGTTTCATGGGGCCATGCTACGCGTCCGCAACTGGGGGCGGTCGGGTTCCCCACGATTCCCGACGCCTAACTCCTCTCGGCCGAGCCTCCGAGACGCTACGCTGCGGCGCTGTGAAGAGCATGAAACCCACCTACCTAGGCCCCACCGACACCTTCGTACGCCGGCACATAGGCCCCTCTTCCGCGGATGTTGAGGCGATGCTCGCGGAGCTCGGCCTGAGTTCTTTGGACGAACTCATCGATCAGACGATCCCGGCCGACATCCGGCTACAGAAGAAACTCGCCCTCGGTCATGAGCGCGGCGAGGCCGAGTTTCTGGACGAGCTGAAACAACTTGCCGAAAAGAACCGGCCCCTCAAGTCGCTCCTTGGACTGGGTTACCACGCCACCCTGACCCCGGGCGTGATCCTGCGCAACATCCTCGAGAATCCCGGCTGGTACACGCAATACACCCCCTACCAGGCGGAGATCTCCCAGGGCCGACTCGAGGCTCTCTTCAACTTCCAGACCCTGGTCGCCGATTTGTGCGGCCTGCCGCTCGCCAACGCCTCGCTCCTGGACGAGGCGACCGCGGCGGCAGAAGCGCTGTGCATGTGCCACCGCCAGCTCCGCGGTCGGCGCAACACCCTCTTCGTGAGCGAGCTATGCCATCCCCAGACGATCGCGGTGGTGGAAACGCGCGCCCGGGCTCTCGACATCGATGTGGTCGTCGGAGACCACGCTTCGTTCGACCCCACATCGGTCGACCTCGCGGGCTGCCTCCTGCAGTATCCCGCTTCCACGGGCTCGCTCCCGGACTACGAGGCCTTCGTGCAGTGCGTGCACGACGCCGGAGCGCTGGTCTGCGTGGCGACCGACCTCTTGGCCCTCACGGTCCTACGCCCCCCGGGCGAGTTCGGGGCCGACGTCGCCGTCGGCTCGGCCCAGCGCTTCGGCGTGCCGCTGGGCTTCGGTGGTCCGCATGCGGCCTTCCTCGCCACACGGGACGAATACAGCCGCCAGGTTCCGGGGCGGATCATCGGCCTCTCGTGGGATTCGAAGGGCGCCCCGGCCCTGCGCATGGCGCTGCAAACGCGCGAGCAGCACATCCGTCGCGAAAAAGCCACGAGCAACATCTGCACCGCCCAGGCCTTGCTTGCGATCGTGTCCTCGATGTATGCGGTCTACCACGGCCCGGGAGGCCTGCGCGCGATCGCCGAGCGGGTTCACGGACTGGCGGCGCTTCTTCGACTGGGCCTGAAGAAAATGGGATTCGGGATCGAAGATGAGCCCTTCTTCGACACCTTCTGTGTCGATCTAGGCGAACACTCGGCCGATGGGATCCTGAAAGGCGCACGCGAACACGGCATCAACCTGCGCGCCACCGGCGCTCACACGATCGCCATCGCCTTCGACGAGACGGTTACGCGCACCGATCTCGAGAATTTGCTCGGTGTTTTCGGCGAGCAGAAGGGCATCCGCAACGCCTCCGAAGAGCTCGACGGACTCGCGGACGAAGTCGATACAACCTTCCCGGTCGAGCACGCTCGTACGTCGCGCTACCTTCAGCACGAGGTCTTCCAGCGCTACCACTCGGAACACGAGATGTTGCGCTACATCAAGCGACTCGAGACGCGCGACCTTTCGCTGACGACTTCGATGATTGCTCTGGGCTCCTGCACGATGAAGCTCAATGCGACCAGCGAGATGGTCCCGCTCACGTGGCCTGGATTTGCCGACATTCACCCGTTTGCTCCCGCGGATCAATGGCGAGGCTACCGCGAGCTCTTCGAGCGACTGGAGGGACAACTGTGCGAGATCACAGGCTTCGACGCCTTCTCGCTCCAACCGAATGCGGGCTCCCAGGGCGAATACTCGGGACTGCTCACGATCCGGGCCTACCACGCCTCCCGGGGAGACACGGCTCGAAACGTTTGCCTGATTCCCGTCTCCGCCCACGGCACCAATCCCGCCAGCGCGATCATGGCGGGATTGGCTGTCGTCACGGTCGCCTGCGATGAGGACGGCAACATCGACGTGCCCGACCTCGAAGCCAAAATCGATCTGCAGCCCGAGAAAGTGGCGGCCCTGATGGTGACCTATCCCTCGACCCATGGCGTCTTCGAGGAATCCATCTCTGCGATTTGCGATCGGGTTCACGCCGCCGGAGCTCAGGTCTACATGGACGGCGCCAACATGAACGCCCAGGTCGGGCTGTGCCGCCCGGCGGACTTCGGGGCAGATGTCTGTCACCTGAACCTGCACAAGACCTTCTGTATCCCCCATGGCGGCGGCGGACCAGGCATGGGACCGATCGGCGTCCGATCGCACCTCGCGCCGTTCCTCCCGTCGCACCCCCTGATTTCAGTGGGCGGGAGCAGGTCCTTCGGCACGGTCGCCGGAAATCCCTGGGGCAGCCCCAGCATCCTCACGGTCTCCTACGCCTACATCTGCATGATGGGCGGAGACGGTCTGAAGCGGGCGACCGAGGTGGCGATCCTCAGCGCGAACTACATGTCGCATCTGCTCAAGGGGCACTATCCGCTCCTCTACACCGGCGTGATGGGGCGCGTAGCCCACGAATTCATCCTCGACCTGCGCCCCTTCAAGAAGTCAGCCGGCGTCAGCGGCGAGGACGTCGCCAAGCGCTTGATGGACTACGGCTTCCACGCTCCCACGATGTCGTTCCCGGTCTCCGGCACGTTGATGATCGAACCGACCGAAAGCGAATCTAAAAACGAGCTCGATCGCCTGTGCGATGCTCTCATCATGATCCGCGGCGAAATCCTCGCCATCGAAGAGGGACGCTCGAGCCGCGAGGACAACCCGCTGCACAACGCCCCCCACACCGCAGCGGAAGTGACGGCGGGCGAATGGACGCACACCTATTCCCGCGAACAGGCCGCCTTCCCGGCGCCCTGGACGCGCGAGCACAAGTACTGGCCGCCCGTGGCGCGCGTCGACAACGGCTACGGCGATCGCAACCTGATCTGTACCTGCCCGCCGCTCGAAACGTACGAGGAAGAGGAAGACGTCGCCCCACGGCCGACGCCGGTGCCCTCGCGGGTTTAGACATGCGCTGTGAGGCACCCGGCCCCGCAACTCGCCGCAAGAAGTGAAGCCCTTAGCTGCCGAGCAGATCGTCGGCCGACTTCTCCCACCAGGTGCGCCAGGCCTTGACGCGCTTGGCGCGCTCGGAGCCCTTTCCTCCAGGATCGAAGCGGAAGTTCTGTCCGGTCACGCCGCGCAGTGAGACGACCGAAGCCTCGCGCACGCTGGCCTCGGGGTCCTCGAGCGCATCGATCAGCGCGGGGATTCCCACGACCGCCTGGAGATCCCCGAGAATCCGTGCCGTAGCCATGCGGACGAAGATATCGGGGTCCTTCAGCATGGCCGTCAAGTGGGTGGCCACGGCCCCGTCCTTGGTCGCCCCCAGGGATTGCACCGCCTGCCAACGCACGCCGGAATTCTGGCTCGAAAGCTCCCCGACCAGAGGCCACCACGCGGGTTGGGAATCCTCGCTTTTCTGCACGGACTCCGCGGCCTTTTGCTGTTCCTCCTGGCGATCGCGTTGTTCCTTGACGCGTTCACCGACGAGCACGATGTCGGTACGCAAATTCGCCGCACTGTCGCGTATCTGGCCCAGCTCGATACCGTGACGTTCGACGGTGGAAAGCACGCCCTCCACATCGCGTAAGCGTCCATCCCATTCGAGGATGTCTTCTCGCACGCGGGCCAACGAATCGTTTCGGGAGCGAGCAGATTCCTCCAGGCGTGCCCGCAGATCGGCCAGACTCGCGCGTGCATCGGCGAGCTCGTCGGTCGTACGGCGCACCTCATCCGCAAAGCGTGACTCGATGGAACGGTCGTCCTCGAGAGCTTCGCGGCGCGCATCGGCGATCTCGTCCTCCACCAGACGCAGATGCTCGTCGGTGTTGGTAAACAGAAAGGCCCCCATCGCGAGGGTCCCCAGAAGCGAAAACGAGGCCAAAGCGACGGCCATGGCCGCCACCGGCGAGGCCCCGCGCACTGACCTCTGTCTCCCCGAAGTCGCGTTCGTCCTCTCGACCCCTGCGCCGCCCTCCGACGGGGACTCCGTGGAGCCGGGGGAGGTCGCAGAGCCGGACGTCATGGCGACCTCGCAAGCCGAGCAAATTACCCGGCCGTTGCGCATGACGGCTCGCCCGTTCTCGAGATCGCCGTGGGGTACCGACTCGTTGCAGAGATCGCAGAAGTAGATCTTCATCGGGCTATTGAGCTTGCGTTTCCGAGTTCGAGCCGCTCGAAACCCGTTCCCGGCGAGACTCCCCTCGCCCGAGCGGAACCCGGGCGGTTAGCCGAGCGGCGGCGGCACAGGCCGTTTCGAGCCCCCAGAGCGTCACGACGGTCGTTCATGGCAGGTTCCCCACCTATAGTCCGGGATCCGAGTTTACCCTACACGGGGGCTTTGCAAGTCCCAGGAGAAAGTCCCCCCCCATGCCCGGCCCCCCCCTGAGTTCCGTGTCCGAACAGCGACCAGACGTCGCCTCGAGCGGCTGGGAGACGAGTTCTTGGCCGGTTTTCTGAGTCGTAAGGCCTTACGGAAACCCGCTCAGGTGGGTGTCCTCGTCAGCCTCGCGCGGGTTCTGACCAGACTGGGCCTTGTCGAAGAGGGCATGAAGGTCGATCGGAGGCTGGTCGCCCTGATGCCGCGCAGCCCGGTCGTGCACTACAACCTGGGGTGCTCGCTGGCCCTGACCGGTCGTAGGCGCAGGGCCTTGGAGTCCCTGCGCCAGGCGATCGCACTCGGCTACGACGACCCGGAGTTCATGCGGCGCGACGGCGACCTCGCGTGCCTGCGCGCGGAGCCGGTCTTCGCGGCCATGATCGCCGAGCTCGTCGATCGCCACAGCCCCATTTCGCGGAACTGATCAGCCACGCAGGAACTCGTCACCCGCGCGGTCGTTCCACCAGCTTTCCCAGCGTTCGATGGATTTCTTGCGGACGCCGGCATCGGAACGCGGATCGAATCCGTGCGTCTCGTGGGTCGCCTCGCGCAAGGCATCGAGGCAGAGTGCGCGCGTGTAGATACGCCCGTCCCGGAGCCCCCTGATCAGGAGCGGTATCTCCGACCAGTCGCCCAGACGGATCAGGGCGCGAGCCCGTTCGAGACCGAGATCCGTCTGGTCGCGCTCCCCGCTCCACTTCAACATCCGGATGTGGGACACCAGGCGGCGATCGAGGGTCGCGCCGAGCGCAGCCAGAGCAGCGGCGGCCACGCGGTCGCGCCTGTCCTCGGCCAGCCTCAGCAGGGTTTCGTAGGCCGGCTCACCGACCGAGGCGAACCAGCGAATCTGCTCGAGATGCTCGAACCCACGGGTCCAGGGAAGACGCTGGGCTTCATCGGCGAGCTGCTGCTGGAGAATCGGCGAGGGCTGAAGCCAGACGTCGTTGACGGCGGGACTGTCGTTCACGAGCTGTGACCTGGTGCTGCCACAGGAAGCGAGTAGAGAGAGGGCGAGGCCGGCCACGATCGCGTGGCCTCTCGAACGATTGCGCAAGACGGGGCTCATCACTGGGTTCCTTCCGGCGGGTCGTTTCGCCCGCTTATCCGGGTCTATCGGCCGTCGCCCCGAAACCCTTGACCACTGCGACGAGGAGCTCTTGAGCGCCGCACGCGCCCGTGGCCCCTCCTATCGAGATCGCAAAAGAGCGGCAGCGAAGAGCAAGCCCAGACCTGCGGCCAGGGCCATCAGTCCCAGTGGGTGCTGATCGGTGCTCCGGGATGCTCGGAGCCGATCGGCAACGGGCCCCGCTCCACTGGAAAAGGGCAGGATCAACTCCTTCTCGGCCTGTCCAAACTCCGCGGCCCGGGGCAAGCAAAGCGGCAAGAGGAGATCGGCTTCACCGGGAGCGGTATGGGGAATGCGCAGGAGCGCCGGGTGTGCGACCAGGCGCTCCCGGAGTTCGCGGGAGAGCGTCGTGCAGCGCACCCGCCGGGGATCGCTGCCCACGAAAGCGTCGGCGAGCGGAGGCGCAGGGGGTAGAAGGACGACGTCGGCGAGTTCCTCGTCGCGAGCGGCCCCGACGATCTTCGCCCCGACCCCGGGGGGCCAGCGCGAATCGAAGCCGGCCACCCAGAGCTCTTCCCCTTCGACGCGCACCTCGAGTTCCGGTTCCACAAACTCGCCACGCCGCGCCAGCCAGCGCAGGAGCGCGGCGAAGAGACGCGGCTCGCCCAGCCCCGCGCGGTCGGTGTAGTTCCCGGCCCAGCCGACGTAAGGAAGCGACGACAGGCACGCGGTGCGACCGGAGGAGACGCGCATCGCCGCCAGGATGGGTTCGTTCCTGTCCGATTCCCAGAGTACCTCCGCCCCCTCGCGCAGACGGTTGCGAACCAGCCGCTCCAGGTTCGGCAGCGCGCCGCCTCTGCCTTCGATCTCGTAGGCCAAAGATCCCCTGCGGCGTCCGGCAACATGCACGGCGATGTCTCCGAAACGAACCTGGGCCCCCGAAACCTCCTGCCTGAAAATCCCTTGCAAGTCCGAGAGCTTCTCGGCGCGCAGCACCTCCTCCCCGTCCGGAACCAGATCGCGAAGAAAACTCAGAGCCCGTTCCTCGGCGCTGATGGCGACCACGACGACGCGCTTGCGGGTCGCTCGCAACCTGGCCTGAAGAGCGGCCGTGCGCGCAGAGAAATTGGCGATACCCTCGCGATCTTCACCGTCGGTCAAGAGCAGGGCCAACACCTCATCCTCGTACTTCGCCTCGGCGAAGTGTTCGAGGGAACTCAAGACGAAAGTGCTGCCTTCGGGCACCTCGAGTTCGATCAGACGTCGAGCCGCACGCTGCGCTTCCAGGGCGTTGCGATCGGTTTGACTCCGCCCGCTCTCGCCTCCTGTGGACTCCGTCCGCGACTTGATGAGCCGCGCGGGCCCCAACCCCGTCCGGAAGAAGCGCAGACTGACGCGATCGGAAGGCAGGGCCGCCGCCACCAGGTCCAAGGTGGCTCCGCGAACCAGCTCGAAGGGCTCGCCGGCCATGCTCCCCGAACCGTCCACCAGCAGCACGACCTCGCGCGGCGGACTGTCGCGCGGCGCCGGCTCCAGGGGCAGCAGCCGGGCCAGTCCGACGAGCTCGCGTCCGGGAAACCAATCCTTCAGAAAGCCCCAACCCGCCGTGGCCAGGTAACCTCCGCCGCGGCGCACGAAATTTTCGAGCAGGCCCTGGGGCAGCTCCCGCGGAGCCAGATCGAAACTGATGACCGCGTCGAACTGTTCGATGAGCGCCGGAAGCTCTTCCGGACTCGCGAACACCCACTGGACACCCTGTAGGCTCGAGTGTCCAGAGGGAGTCAGCCAACGTCGTGCCGCCGCATCCCGAAGAGGCTCGGCGACGGCCCCGATGACGAGTTCGCCGCGCGCCTTCGTGATCGCCTCCAGGCGATTGTTCTCGGGAACAGGATCCCCCCGGGCCCCATCCCTCGTCCCCCGCATCCCGAACTGCGCGTTCGCACGAATGACGGTCCGGCCGAAACCGACCGCGCCCAGACGCAGCGCAACCTCGAAGCGACCGCCGGCCGGGGGTAGCTCGAGGGGGACGGAAAACGCGCGTGTTCCGCTAGCCCCTTCGACCTCGATCCAAAGGGCAGCCGAGGTCGGTGTCGATCGCCCCGGTCGATAGGCGAGCCGGGCCCGTCCCGCGAGCGGCGCATCGGCCTCGACAAAAGGGGGCACGTCGAGTTCGAGCAAGGCGAGCTCACTCAGATCCGGCGCTGCCGGCGTGTGCCTTTCGAAGCGACACCCCGCACGGTCAAGCCTGCGCAGGAGACTCGCCGGATCCGCACCGGTGTAGTCCCCCGTCCCGAGGAGTACGACCTGGCCGGGCTTGCGCTCGGGCGCGGTGCAGCCCTCGAGCGCGACCGTGAGCGCGTCCGCAAGCCGGGTTGCGCCGTCCTGTCCGACCCCGACCCGCGGGTCGAACGGAGCCCCGCGGCGTCCGTCGAGTCGGTCGAGAAATTCCTCCGGGTCGGCGGGCGGAAAGGCGCGCGTAACCTCCGCCGCAAAGACGATGACGGCGAAGTCTTCGCCCGCCTCCCGGGCCAGGAGAGCCTGCCCGCGAAGCTCGCTACGCACCCAGCGCAGCCATCCGTCGCGGGTGCGATAGGCACTCGCGGAAGCGTCGACGAGACAACACCTGAGGGCGGCGTCTCGGCGACCCTCCCCGGTCGGCCGCGGAAGCAGGAGCCAGGCCGACAGAAACAGCAGCGCGCAGGCGAGCGGTCCCAGGGCGCGTCGACCCCTGCCCGAAAAGCGCGCGCTCATCCGGAAGAAACGGGACTCGACGGCGCTGGCTGAGCTCCGACTTCGGGGGTTCCGGATCCGCGAGGACGCTCGGCCCGGGCGATCCACCCGCCTCCGAGGAGCCGCTCGCCGCGATAGAAGGCCGCCCCCTGACCCGCTGCCACCGCATTCTGGGGTTCATCGAATTCAACCCGCGTCCGCTCGCCCGACTCGCCGATGGTGATCGTGGCCGCGGCGGCGGTGTGGTGGTAGCGCACCTGCACCTGTGCGCGGAACGTCCTGTCCGCCGGTGGATCGAAACCGATCAGGTTCACGGTCTCGAGTTCGAGCCAAAGGCTTTGACACTCCTCGACTCCGCCGATCACAACGGTCCCCGTTGCGGGCACGATGTCGACGACGTAGAGCGGCACGCCGCCGGCCACGCCGAGTCCGCGGCGCTGGCCGATGGTGAAATGTTCGGTGCCTGGATGGGAACCCAGGACCCGTCCGGCCGTGTCGACGAGCGGGCCGGGATGCAACGCGACGGCGTGCTCCTCGAGGAGCTTTCTGTAATCGTTGGAAGGCACGAAGCAGATCTCCTGACTGTCCGGCTTCTGCGCCGTCTTGAGGCCCGCTTCTTTCGCAAGAGCGCGCACCTTGATCTTCTCCATGGCCCCGATGGGCAACTCGGCAAAGCGCAGATTCTCCTCGGAAACGCAAAAGAGCTGGTAGGACTGATCCTTCGAGCGGTCGACGCCGCGTAGAACATGCACGCGGCCATCGATTTTTTCGATCTGCGCGTAGTGACCGGTCGCGACGGTCTCCGCACCGAGTTCGCGCGCGAAAGAGATCAGGCGATCGAACTTGAGATCGCGGTTGCAGACCGCGCAGGGGTTCGGGGTACGTCCGGCTGAATATTCGGCGAGGAAGTAGGTGATGATCGACTTGAATTCCTGGCCGAGGTCCACCGCTTGAAAGGAAATTCCGAGATAGGCCGCAACCATGCGCGCATCCCGCGCGTCAGCGGTCGAGCAACACGACTTCTTTCCGGCCTCGCTTTCAGGTACCCGCACGCCGTTGCGCATGAAGAGCCCGACGACCTCGCGTTCCTGTTCCCTCAAGAGGTAGGCGGCGACCGAGCTGTCGACTCCACCGCTCATGGCGCAGACCGTGCGGACGCCCCGTTTCTGGATGTTCGCTTTCATTCCCTTTCCATGTTCGCCCCACGCCCCGGACCCGGGACGGGCCGCGCCAGCCTACGCGACCCCCCCGGGGGGGGCCAGTGGGCCCCCGGGAGCCGCGGGCCCCACGACCACAGACGCAATAGCGCCCCTCGGAAGGAAAGTTGTGTATTTGCAGGCGGGACGGGTGAAAGCGGTCTTGGAATCCCCGGGGAATCGGGTAGGTTTCCCGGGTCTTCCGTGCACGAGGGAATCCTTTGATGAACGCGCATTCAATCTACTTCTTGAGCTGGGGATTGGGATACGGAGTCGACGCGACCGGGGAAGGTGGCAACGACTCGGGCGGGGGGGGGGCCAGTTTCTTCATCCCCATGATCCTCATCCTGGGGATCTTCTACGTGGTTCTGATCCTGCCCGAACGCAAGAAGCAAAAGAAACGCCAGGCGATGCTCGACCAGCTGCAGAAGGGCGACAAGGTCATGACCTCGAGCGGAATCTACGGGAACGTCGCCGCCATCAACGAAGACATCGTCACGCTCCAGGTCGCGGACGGGGTGCGGATCCGCTTCAGCCGAGCGGCGGTGCAGGACATCATCAACAAGGACACGGACGAAGCCTCCGCCAAGCAGGGCGGAGAAAAGGCCGTAAGCGCCGGCTAGACCGCAGGGGAATCCGCCGGGCCGGCGGGCGAATTCTCGCGCGCCTTTGCCCACGCTGGGTCCTGCGACATGCGCGCGATCCGGAGCTGGTGGGACGCGCCGGCGAGGCGCTGGCCGGGCGCTTTCTGCAGCGGCAGGGCTACCGCGTCCTCTGTCGACGACTCGTGACCGAGGAAGCCGAGCTCGACCTCGTCTGCAGGAAGGGCAAGCGACTCGTTTGCGTCGAGGTCAAGACGGGTCGAATCGGCCCCTGCTTTCGTCCCGGCATGCGCATTTCGCGCCGGGGGATCGAACGCCTGTGGAACGCAGCGCGGGCGCTGGAAACCCGCTACCGCCTCCCTGCAAGGGTGGACCTGGTGGAGGTCGACCGCAGAGAACCGCCCGCGTTCGTACACCACAGGGGGGTCCGGGAGCCCCTTTGAGGCACCACAGCGAAGAAGGACCCGAACTTCTTTCCGGGTTTCGACGGAGCCATCCGGATGGATTGGAGTTCCTCTTGGGCCGGCCTCCCAGGGGGGTGTTCGCAAATCGTTCTCCTAGCGGATTCACTCCCCCCCCTACCCGAGCCGATGAGGTAGATTCTCTTGAGAGCCTCCCCAGGGGCATCTTGAAGAGCCCACGCGGTGCAGACTCCCCCACTGCGCCCCATGCTCCACGTCCTAAGACAATACCTACCGCTTCGAAAGGCCTTGCTCATCCTGAGCGAGACCGTCCTGATCACGCTGATTGTGGCGATCGGGATGTCGGCCCACTTGTGGCGGGTTTCCGACGGCATGTGGCGCACCCTCGCCCAAAACGAGGGGATCGATCCCCTGGAAGCCCGCTCGCTGTGCTTGATCTCGTCGTTCTTCGTCGCCCTTCTCAGCCAGCTGTCGATCGCGCTCAACGAGCTCTACGACTTCCGTTTTTCGGCGTCCCGCTTCGACCGCATGGCGCGCTTCACGACCTCGGCCGGAATCGCGATGATGATCGTGATCGTGGCCGCAGGTCTCTCTGAGGCCGCGGACCTCAAGAACTTCCTGTTCTTCCCGGGCCTGCCCTTTTCGCAGCGCATCGTTCTTCTGACGACGGCCCTCGGGTTCTCGTTCTTGGTCCTCTACGTCTGGCGCAACCTCTTCCACGTCGCGATGCAAAGGCTCGGCTACGACGAGCGCCTACTGATTCTCGGATCCGGTCGGATGGCACACCGCCTGTCGGACGAATTGGATGCGCGCAGGGATTCCGGTTTCCGCATCGTGGCCCGGCTCGAACCGAAGCTCGAGGAGCGCGAGCGTCGGCGCAGCGATCGGCGCACCACCCCGACCTCGCAAACCGGAAACCCGTGGTTTGAGGCGGGTTCGTCCGATCCGCCGGTCACGCTCAGCTCTTCCCGGGTTGTCCGACACGTCGAAGGCAGCTCCGCACGTCTCTTGATCGCCCCCCGAACGGAGGCCGGTCCCGAGCTGACAGAAGCGCTTCTGGACCCGATCGAAACCGACGAGACCCTGGCGGAGCTCGCGAAGCGCCTGAAGATCGAGACGATCATCGTCGCCTTCGAAGAGCGTCGAGGAAGTTTGCCGATCGACGAACTGCTCGGCTGCCGCCTGGACGGTATCGTCGTCCAGGAGGTCGAGTCCTTCTACGAGCGCATCTCCGGCAAGATCCCGGCCGAGGCCATGCGGCCCTCGTACGTGATCTTCAACACGGGCTTCGTCCAGCACCCCCTGGGCGCCGTCGCCAAGCGTACAGCGGACATCCTGCTCTCGGGGATCGGTATCCTGCTGAGCTGGCCGGCGATGCTCGTCACGGCCATACTCGTTGCCATCGATTCGCCGGGCCCGGTCCTTTTCCGTCAAACTCGCACGGGTTCCGGCGGCAAACCCTTCACGCTGTGCAAGTTCCGCAGCATGCACGCGGATGCCGAAAAGGCAACCGGCCCCACGTGGGCGACCGCGCACGACCCTCGCATCACGCGCGTCGGCAAGTTTATTCGACGCATGCGCCTCGACGAGCTGCCCCAGCTCTTCAACGTGCTGGGGGGGTCGATGTCGCTGGTCGGTCCACGCCCTGAACGCCCGACCTTCGTCGAGGAGCTCGCCGAGAAGGTGCCTTACTACAACCAGCGCCACATCGTGAAACCCGGGATCACAGGCTGGGCCCAGGTGAACTACCCCTACGGAAACACGGTCGAGGACGCCTTGCAGAAGTTGCAGTACGACCTCTTTTACATCAAGTACCAGTCGACCCTGTTCGACCTGTCGATCCTCTTCAACACGATCAAGACGGTGCTTCTACGGAAGGGGACTTGACCCCCTCCCGGGCGCTCTTTTGGCGCCTATGTCGTTCGATCAGAACGGCCAGCAGAGCCACGTCGGGCGGGTTGATGCCGGCGACACGCGATGCTGCTCCCAGGGTCGCGGGCCGCAGAGCGACGAGTTTTTCCCTGGCTTCTCCGCGCAACCCCGAAACGTCCGAGAGTTTCAGATCGGGGGGAATCTCGGTGCTCTCTTGCCGCGCGAGCCGCTCGACGTCCTTACGCTGGCGTTCGACGTAGCCCGCATACTTCACGTCGGCCTCGACCGTGACCAGGAGTCCCGGCTCTGCAGCAAAGCCCCGCAGGCTCGGCTCGGTGTTCATCAGTTCGCGCAAACGGAGCTCCGGCCGCCGCAGGGCGTCCACCAGTTTCTGATCGGGACGATCGGGCGAGGGCGTCTCCGACAGCGCCGCGTACAACGCCGCCACCCGGTCCTCGCGCCGACGCAGACGTGAGAGCGCTGTTTCGTCCGTCAAGCCGACGGCGTGGGCACGCGGCACGAGCCGGCGATCCGCATCGTCCTGGCGCAGAAGCAGTCGATACTCCGCCCGCGAACTGAACATGCGATAGGGTTCGACGGGCTTACTGATGACCAGATCGTCGATCAACACGCCGACGTAAGCTTCGTCCCGTCCGAGCACGAACGGCGCCTCATCACGGATCCAGAGCGCGGCGTTCGCACCCGCCATCAGGCCCTGGGCCGCGGCTTCCTCGTAGCCGGAGGTACCGTTGATTTGCCCGGCCAGATAGAGCCCGCTCACCGTGCATACGGCCAGGGTCGGGTCCAGGGCCCGGGGCAACACGAAGTCGTACTCGACCGCGTAGCCGTAGCGCAGGAAGCGCGCCCGCTCGAGGCCGGGGATCGTATGCACGAAGTCTTCCTGAACCTCCGCCGGCAGCGAGGTCGAAATGCCGTTGGCGTAGATGACGTCCGTATCGAGTCCCTCGCGCTCCAAGAAGATGCCGTGCCGTCCGCGCTCGGGAAAGCGCATCACCTTGTCTTCCACCGACGGACAGTAGCGCGGTCCCTGCCCCCGGATACGGCCGGCGTACATCGGTGCGCGATGTATGTTCTGTCGAATGACCTCGTGTGCCGCCTCGCCCGTGTGCGTACTGTGGCAGACGATCTGCGGAAGTTCAGGGAACCCCCTGAGATCGGTGGAAAAGGAGAAGGGGACCGGATCTTTGTCGCCCGGTTGTTCGTCCAGTCGATCCCACTCGATCCCCTCCGCAGCCAGGCGCGGCGGCGTCCCCGTCTTCAGCCGGCCGAGCTCCAAACCCAGACTCGCGATCGAGCCCGACAACCCCTCGCACGCGACTTCGCCGACGCGTCCGCCGGAAACCTGCGCTTCGCCGGTGTGCATCAATGCGCGCAGAAAAGTGCCTGTCGTCAGGATGACGGCCCGTGCACAAAGCTCGGTCCCATTCACCATGCGCACGCCGAAGGCGCGCCGATCGGCGCGCTCGCCGTCGATCAGAAGCGCTTCCACACCCCCCTCGATGACCTCGATCGAAGGATCCGCCCTCACGATCCGCGTGACTTCCTCGCGATAGCGATGTCGGTCCGCCTGCGCACGTGGAGCCTGGACCGCAAAGCCCTTGGCCGTGTTCAACATGCGAAACTGAATGCCGGTGGCGTCGATAGCGCGCCCCATCGCCCCGCCGAGCGCATCGACTTCGCGGACGATCTGACCCTTGCCCAGGCCTCCGATGGCCGGGTTGCAGCTCATCTCCGCGATGCGATCGAGGCGATGGCTGACCAGCCCCACACTCACGCCCAGCCGGGCGGCCGCAAGGGCCGCTTCCACCCCGGCGTGGCCGCCCCCCACGACGAGCACGTCAAAACGCACACCCCGCACCGCACCGGAGACAGGACTCCCCTCCGTCCTGGGAGGGGGGTGGGGATGGCGTCTGAAGGGGTGTTTGGAGAGGGTAGGCATGGAAAACCGAACGGATCGCTTCCCGGACGGCGTCGGGGCTCAATGCGGATGGGCCGGACGGTCGATTCCCTTGGCATGCGCTCGTGGGTCTTCCGCAATCGACACCGGCTCGAGGCCATCTATGGCCGTCTGGCCGCGGCACGTCAAGGCACCAGCCCCTCCCGTGAGGAAAAAGGCCGAGGCGTGGATGCGGCGGGGATGGTGGTCTACGTGCTGGTGCCCCTCCCGCGCCAGGTCTCTGCGGCCTAGCGGATAAAGTTCGGAGACGAGGTGCCCTGACGGCGTTACCTGGGCGGGGATCGAGCTAGGATGCTCCCGTGAAGCCCCCCCGCCTGCAATTCGATGTCCGGTTCCTGCTCGTCGCACTGTCGCTGTTCGTCCCGGCGCCGGCCCATTCCCAGGACGATCCCACGACCCGGCCGGATTCGATCGAAGCGGCCCTGGAACGGGCTCGCATTAGGCGCGACGAGATCCAGGCGCGCTTGAGACCAGAGGTGCTGAGCCTGGTCCGTGAGCTCGAGGAGATCGCCGGCCGCAGCACCCGCACCGAAAGACGCATCCTGCGAGACGTCGCCGAGCTGGGGCCCGAGGCGAGGCCGCTGTTGCTCCCTCACCTGGACCCGGGACTCCCGAAGAAGCAGGGTACGAGCTATCGCGCCGCCAGGATCGCCCACGCCCTGGCGGACGCTCCCTCGGACGTTTTTACCCCGGGACTGATCCAGCTCTCGACCGAGGCGACACCCGAAGGCAGACGCCTGGCGATCTACGTCCTGGGCCATCAACCGCCGGACCCCCGGATCGATCAACACCTGGAGAAGCTCTTCTACGAGACCGAGAACGCCCTGCGCCTGGAGTGCGTTCGCTCGCTGGCCCTGCGCGGAGGTCACCGCGAGCTTCTTTCCCGGACGCTCTCCGATAGCGATCCGGAAATTCTGTCGGCGGTCCTCAAGGCATTGACAGCACGCAGGGCCGAATGGGCTACGGACGCGGTGAGCGCCCTACTCACCCGTCCCCGGACCGCGGGCCAGATCCTCGATGAACTGACCGGCTACTATCTTTCTTGCCCGAACGTGGTGGACCAGCAAACCCTGGTTCAGCTGCTCGCACTTCTCTTGAGGGAAGAGATCGACGCGGCCGCACGGATCAAACTCCTCGACGCGGTACCCTCTTTCACCAAGTCCCTCGATCTCAAAGAACGCCGCCTGATCGAACCCATCCTCGAGTCCCGCAACTCCGAGCTACGCGAAGCGGGACTGGTGTGCATGGCGCTCCTCGGTCACCGCCCCGCAAAGAGAGAATTGATCAAGCACTACACCAAGCAGGTGGAGGGCCACGGAGGCTGGCCCAAGGCCTACGAAGACCGGGCCGACATGTACCTACGCATCCGCGAACTCAGTCTCGCGATCAAAGACTACAAGCGCTCGATCGAAGAGCTCGGAGAGCGCGCTTCTCTGGTCAGCTACCGCGACCTGTGGATGAAGCTCGCCCGCGCCTACGTCGGCTCCGGCAAGTTGCGCCAGGCCTTCGAGACCCTGGATGAATTCGGACTCGGGCCGGAGATGCGCAAGAGGATCCTTGCGGATCCCGCGTTCGCGCCGCTGGTGGAGAGCCGCTACGGCAGAAATTTGCGGTAGTGAGGGGTCGAGGGGGATACCACCCAAACCCTCACCACCCCCTCAACTAGGAAAACTGCGCATACCGCTTTTCCGCAGCCACACTCTCGAAACGGTCCAGCTCGGGCGAATAGGCGGTCAAGCGGCCGCCGTAGACGCATCCCGTATCCAGACCCAGCGCGACGAGTTTGCCTTCGTGCAACGAGCGACGGGGCTCGCCCAGCGGCAGATGCCCGTAGAGCACCAATTTCGGTCCCTGATAGCCTTGAAACCAGAACGGCCCGCGGCGTTTCGAGAGTCGAGCCGGATAGATGAGGTCGTCGATCTTCGATTCCGCCGCTTCGCAACCTGGCGTGCGTCCGGCGTGGACGACGCACCACGCTCGACGGTCGATGGTGTCGGAAGCGAACGGAATGTCGGTGTGCTCGAGAAAGTAGCCTGCGTGTCCCTGGATAAAGTGCAAGAGCTCAGGCAAGCGCTCTGGAGGAGCCGTCAGAGCGCGCCGGCCATCACCCGCGAGATCGTCCGCCAGCAGGAGGGGAAACCGGGTGCGCGTCGGAGGTTGGCCCTGGGCGACGACCAGTCCGGGCGCAAGCCCACAGCGTTCGAGTAGCGCGTGCTCGTGATTGCCGAGGATGAAGAGCGCACCGATGTCTTCCATGAGCTCCATCACTCCGCACGCGTCGGGACCCCGGTGGAACAGGTCGCCGACACTGATGAGTCGATCGTTTGCCCCGAGACCCAGGCGCTCGAGCAAGTGCTCGAGCTCGCGCGCGCATCCATGGATGTCTCCAACGACCCAACTAGCCATGTAATCCTGCCTCCGAAAACCGTCAGGAGTCGAACGCGGCCCCCCGCAGGGGCAGAATCATAGGCGGTAGACACCCGGACGTCTCCCGTGAGCAGGCGCTAACGGCTCTTTCACAAATCCCCGTCGAAACCAGGCCACGGTGGCTCGCAGTCCGTCCTCCAGCTCCACCGTGGGGTGGTAGCCGAGAAGCTCCCGCGCGCGCCGCAGATCGGCCTGACTGCGCCGAACGTCCCCCGCACGCGGGGCACCGTGACGGGGCGCCGGCAGCAAGGGATCGCCCACGCTCCAGGCCGCCCGCAATGCCGCTTCCAGGGGGAGCAAGCCCGTAGCCCGGCCCGTTCCGCAGTTGAAGACTCCGCGCACCTGCGCCGGCACGCGGGCGGCGAGGAGATTGGCCTGAACGGCGTTGGCCACGGGCGTGAAGTCGCGCATCTGAGATCCGGCTCCATGGATCGAGGGCGCACGGCGCTCGGCGAAAGCCATCAACCATGCGGGGATCACCGCTGCATAGGGGCCGCGCGGATTCTGGCGCGGACCGAAGAGGTTGAAGTAGCGCAACCCCAGGGGCAGCGCACATCCTCCTTCCCCGCTCATGCCGGAAACCAGAAGCTCTCCCGCAAGCTTGGAAGCAGCGTAGGGCGAGCGCACCACGGGCGCCGCCCCCTCCGTCTGGGACCGGCCACCCATGCCGCCGTAAACGCTGGAAGAGGAGGCGTAAACCACGCGCCTACACCCTGCGTCCCGAGCCGCACGAAGAACATTTGCGAACCCATCGAGGTTCACCGAAAACACGAGCGCCGGTTCATCCAGCGAACGCGGAACGGAAGAAAGAGCCGCTTGATGAAGCACGTAGTCGACACCGCGAACGGCGCGAACACAGACCCGCTCCGCGCGGATGTCTCCGCGCTGGAATTCGAAGCGAGACCAGGCGCTCGCTCCGACAATCTCCTCGACCTCGAGGAGGTTTTTCCGAAATCCCGTCGAGAAATCATCGAGCCCCCGCACTCTTTGGCCGAGCCGCAACAAGGATTCGACCAGGTGCGAACCGACGAAACCGGCGGCCCCGGTGACAAGCCACGATCGTGGTTGCGCCTTGAGCTCGGCCTGCAAAATTTCCCAGGGCGAGGGCTCGGCACGTTGGAACCGGGATGGATGCGTGGGGCGACGGGGCAACATGGGTGTGGACCTTGGAAGGCCGAATCGGTCCTCGCTTCCCGAAAATGCGGACAAGTCCGTTGAGAATCCAGCGGGGGTGAGGATCGGGGACTGCCGTCGTTGTACACTCCCCGGCGGCTCGAAGGAGCCGCCAACCTCCGTCCAGACACGCATCTTGTTACGGCCGCCGGGGGGCCCGGCCCCCCGGCGGAGCGAATCGAGGACCTTGCCGTCCTGCCGCTGAAGCGCCTGTCCATCCCAAAGATGCCCCGCAGTCATCTCGAGCCGGCGATCGACTCCACCGCTCGGACCCCCAGATCTCCTTCCGGGCGCCCGAGCGCGCCCCCGGGTCAGGGGACGCGCGGGCGGCGCACCCGCCTCGCGCCGGTCGGCCCCAGCACGACGCCTGACTGGGAATCTCTGGAACCCCGCGGGCTCTATCCGCGCCTGGGCAAACCACTCCTGCGCGTCGCGCTGTTCATCGCGACCTTTCCCGTTGCCCTCCTGATCGCCATCCCGATCGCGATCGTCAACGCGATTCTCTTCGGCAGCCCGCGACATATTGTCTACCGCCAACGGCGCGTCGGCTTTCGCGGCCGCACCTTCATCATCTACAAGTTCCGGACCCTGCGCGACAGCTCCGAAGCCGAGTTCGATGCCTGGAGCGAGGGGAACGACCTCGCCCGGGTCACGCGCTTCGGACTCTTTCTACGCACGACACACCTCGACGAATTGCCCCAGCTCTGGAACATCCTGCGGGGCGAGATGGACTTCATCGGGCCGCGCCCCGAAATGCTCGAGATCGATCGCTGGGCGCGCGAGCGCATCCCGAACTTCCGGGAACGCAACGCGCTTCAACCCGGTGTCACAGGCTACGCCCAGGTGACCCATGGATACGCGCACAGGGATCCCGCGGCCTACGCGCGAAAACTGTGGGCGGATCAGCACTACCGCCGCAACCTCACCCTCGCGCTCGACCTGACCATCCTGATGCGCACCCTCATCTGGATGGTGCGCGGACGCGGTTGGGGGCTGCCCCAGAGGACCGATCCGAGCACGGTCCCCGGCATGGACGAGGTTCTCTGAAACCGAACGGGTAGAATGGCCGTGTGACCGCCGGTTTCGTATTTCATTCGAGTTTTCTCGACCACCTTCCCGGCCCCCGCCATCCCGAGCGGCCGGCTCGTCTGGAGGCCGTGACGGCACGTCTGGAGTCCTCGGGGCTTCTCGGAGAACTCGACCCCGCGGCTCCGCAGTTGCTGGACCCCGAAGCCCTCCTCACCGTTCACTCAGCCGACCACCTCGCGCGCGTGCGTGCGGCTTGCGAGCACGCTCCGAGCGCCATCGACGGGGACACGACCGTATCTACGGGATCCTGGGATGCAGCCCTGCGAGCCGCCGGTGGGGTCATCGAGGCCTGTGAACGCGTACGCACGGGGGGATGGAAGCGCGCCTTCTGCGCCGTTCGCCCCCCCGGTCACCACGCCGAGCGCGATCGGGCGATGGGCTTCTGTCTGTTCAACAACGTCGCCCTGGCGGCCGCACAGCTCTGCCGGGTGGGTATCGAACGTGTGGCGATCGTCGACTGGGACGTACACCACGGGAACGGAACCCAGCACATCTTCGAAGACGACGCCAACGTGTTTTACGCCAGCCTGCATCAATGGCCGCTCTATCCCGGAACGGGAGCGGCGCAGGAACGCGGCATCGGCGACGGCGAGGGGACGACACTCAACTGCCCCATGCCGGCCGGGTCGCAGGATCCCGATTGGTTGGGCGTCTTCGACGCGCAGATACTGCCTGCACTGGAAAACTTCCGCCCCGAGTTCGTGCTCATTTCCGCGGGCTTCGATGCCCACCGCCTCGATCCGCTCGCGGGCACCTCCTTGAGCGAAGAGGCTTTTGGCGCGATGACCCGTTCGCTCATGCAGTTCGCCGATCAACACTGCGCGGGGCGCCTGGTTTCTGTGCTCGAAGGCGGCTATCACCTCGATGCACTGGCCGCGTGCGTCGAATCGCACGTAGAAGCACTCGTCGGAGCCGGATCGTGAGGTTGTCGACACGCCGACACGATCGAGACGCTGCGGGGATGACCTACATCTATCCCGTGATCTCCCGCCGTGCTCAGGGAGTGTCGATCGGGGTCAACCTGAATCCCAACGACAAGTGCAACTGGCGCTGCACGTATTGCCAGGTACCGAACCTGTCGTTCGGCAAGGGCCCCACGATCGATCTCGGATTGCTGGAACGCGAGCTGGACGAAATGCTCGCCGCCATTTTCGAGGGCGATTACCTCGAGCGGCACGTGCCGGATGGCTCGCAGCGAGTCAACGACATCGCCTTTTCAGGTAACGGCGAACCGACCAGCTCGTCCCAGTTTGAAGAAGCGATCGACACGGTTCTCGAGGTCTTGTCGCGGCGGGAGGCGACTCGCGGTCAAAAGATCGTACTGATCACGAACGGCTCGCTGCTCCACCACGATTCGATCCGCAAGGGCCTCGGCAAGCTGGGCGCAGCGAACGGCGAGGTGTGGTTCAAGCTGGACAGTGCGACCGCGGATGGTCTGAAGCGCATGAACGGCGCCCACATCGACCCTGACCGTGTCGCGCACAACCTGCGCCTGTGCGCCGAGCTATGCCCGACATGGCTCCAGACCATGGTGTTGAGGCGCGAGGGCCGGGACCCGAGCGAGGAAGAGATCGGGGCCTATACCGCCTTTCTCGGCGAACGCTTACGAGAGGGTGTTCCCCTGCGGGGGATTCTCCTCTACGGACTGGCGCGCAAGTCCTATCAGCCGGAGGCGGACACACTCGCCCCCCTGCCCGCCACCTGGATGCGCGCGCTACGCGATCGGTTGGAGCAAACCGGACTGGAAGTGCGCCTGAGTCTTTAGGGTCTTGCCTTCACTTGCCGGGCGACCAGTACAGTCCCCACACGATCTGGGGCGTCTTCACCAGCTCGCCTTCCCCCTCCGCAAAGAAGATGAGCGCCTCCGGTCCGAGGGACCAGTTCGGCGTGATCCACGTGCGAAAACCGATTCCCGCTCCGGCCCCGAAGTAGTCACCGGGAACACCGATGATATTCGCTTCTCTCCGCGCTCGAAACCAGACCAAGCCCAGACGCAGGGTGGCCCGGGTGCGTTCGTTGATCGCGTGCTGGGCCAGGACGCCAAGCTCGGCCTGGGTCCAGTCCCCCGCAGCGGCATGACCATCGTCCGCGAAGTCCTCGTCGTCGAGAAACTGCTGGGTGATCCGCACGGAAACACTCGCATCGAAGCTGCGGATCGTGGCGACCGGCAGATTCCCTTCGGCTGCGAAGCCGACGTTGGGGAGGACGGAGAGCGCCATCCCCACGCTGGGACGCGCCTCGGGACGCGGCGCGGTACACGCCGACGTGAGGATCAAGGCACAGAGGAGAGTCCTGTTCGCAGGGCGGGAGTTCACGCACATCACCGCCGCGCAAGCTAGGTGTTCGCCCGTCCGCGATCAAGCGGGTGCGCAAAGGCGCTGGATCTCAGCGCTCACATCACGAACGTGAAGCCCTGAGGTAGAAATCTCGATGTCGCAGCGCTGATAGAGCGGCTCGCGCCGCTCAAGGAGACTGCGTAACTCCTCCATCGCACGCGGATGCCCTTCCATCGGGCGATGATCGCCTTGACGAAGCACGCGCTCGAAGTGCTCCTCGGGCCGGGCACGCAACCAGACCGTCTTGCAGGTGTCGCACAGACGGGCGAAGTTCGCAGGGTGGTCGACGATCGACCCCCCAGCGGCGATCACCGAACGCTCGCCCTCCGCCAGGACGCTTTCGAGCACTTCCCCCTCGAGGCGGTGAAACACGTCGGGGCCGTGCAGCTGAAAGATCTCCCCCAGACGCAGGCCGGCGAGCTCCTCGACCCGTCGGTCGAGCTCGACGAAGGTCGCCTCGCGATCGAGGGCCAGGAGCCTTCCCACGCTGGATTTCCCCGCCCCGCGCAGCCCGACCAGGGCGACGCGCCCGAGGTGACGTTCACGGGAGAGCTCGCACAGGCTTCCCAGTGAGAGATCGAGAACCTCCCCCAGCCGCGCCAGGATCAGGATCGACGGATTGGCCCGGCCGGCCTCGGCCTCGGTGAGATAACGCCTGGAGATGCCCGCATCCCGGGCCACGGCGGAGGCGGTGCGGCCCGACTCTTCCCGGGCCCGACGCAGGCGCGACCCCAGGGAGGACAAAAAAGCTTGGGAATCCATGGGTGTGAGACTTATGATGCCCAAATCCCATCAAGATCGAGAACTATATTTCCTACTTCCGAACCCAAAAATCCCTGCCGTGACAGCCACGCTCGAAGATCCGTCCTTTTCCCTTCAAACCCACCCCGACCGCTATCGCCACTTCCGGCTGAGCTGCGAGGGTGACCTAGCGCGGCTGGAGATGGCCGTCGATCCCAACGCAGGGCTGCGTCCGGACCATGAGTTGAAGCTCAACTCCTACGACCTCGGCGTCGACATCGAGCTCGCCGATGCGATCCAGCGGATTCGCTTCGAGCACCCCGAGGTGCGCACGGTCGTCGTCACCGGTGCCCTCGATCGCGTCTTCTGCGCCGGCGCCAATATCCCGATGCTGGCGACGAGCACCCACGCCTTCAAGGTGAACTTCTGCAAGTTCACCAACGAAACGCGCCTCGGCATCGAAGATGCCTCGGCAGCCTCGGGTGTCCGCTTCCTGGCTGCCTTGAACGGCACCGCTTCGGGTGGCGGGTACGAGCTCGCGCTCGCCTGCGACAAGATCCTCCTGGTCGACGACCGCTCCAGCACCGTCTCGTTTCCGGAACTGCCGCTCCTGGGAGTCCTGCCCGGAACGGGCGGGCTGACGCGCATCGCCGACAAACGCAAGATCCGGCGGGATCGAAACGATGTCTTCAGCACGCTCGCGGAGGGCATCAAGGGCAAGCGCGCGGTCGAATGGGACCTGGTCGACCGGATCGCACCGCTGTCGCGCTGGGACGCTTCAGTGCAGGAGATGGCGCGCGAGCTGGCCGACGAAGTCCAGCCGCGGGCAGCCGCGGATCAGGGGGTCGCTCTGCCCGATCTGACTGTAAACACAAAGGGCGACCGCCTCGAGTACGAACACCTCACGCTCGAACTCCAGCGCGATGCACGCACCGCCGCTTTCACCCTGCGCCTTCCGAAAGATGGCGGCCCCAGGACAGCGGAAGAGGCCCACTCCCGGGGTTGCGATTGGTGGATCTTCGCCCTCTTCCGCGAACTCGATCACGCCCTGTGCCACATGCGCTTCAACGAACCCTCGATCGGCACCTTGACCCTGCGCGTCGAGGGCGACCCGCAGCTCGTGCTCACCACGGATGAGTTGATCTCGAGCTCGTCCCACTGGTTCGTCGCCGAGGTGCGTCACTTCATCAAGCGCGTTCTCAAGCGCTTCGAGAACACGGCCAGAAGTTTCTATGCGGTGGTGGACCGTGGCACGGCCTTTTGCGGCACGTTCCTCGAATTGGCCCTCGCATGCGATCGCACCTACCTCCTCAACGACTCCGAGGTCCCCGTCTTCATGGGGGTCAGCTCGGTTCACGACGGCACCTATCCGATGGCGAACGGGCTGACGCGCCTGGAAACGCGCTTCCTGGCCGACCACAAGGCCGGACGACGCGTTCTGGAGCACGCCGGTCGAGTCATCGAAGCGCAAACCGCGGACGAGCTGGGACTCGCCACCTTCGCCCCGGACGAAATCGACTGGGAAGATGAACTGCGCCTCGCGCTGGAAGAACGGACCTCCTTCTCTCCGGACGCCTTGACCGGTATGGAGTCCAACCTGCGCTTCGCGGGCCCCGAGACCCTGGAGACGAAGATCTTCGGCCGCCTGTCGGCCTGGCAAAACTGGATCTTCCAGCGCCCCAATGCCGTTGGGCCGAGAGGCGCGCTACAGGCCTACGGCACCCCGCAACGCGCAGAGTTCAACTACGACCGCACCTGACAAAAACACCCGATCACCCCGACCGACCTCCTCCCATGGCCACCATCGATTACGAACAAAAGATCCCCAACAACGTCGATCTCAAGAGCGACAAGAAGCTCCAGCGCGCCCTGGAGAAGTGGCAGCCCGACTACATCGACTGGTGGCGCGACATGGGCCCCACGGACTTCAACGAGAACGAGGTTTTTCTACGCACGGCGGTCAGTGTCGACCGCGACGGATGGGCCCAATTCGAGTACGTGCGCATGCCCGAGTATCGTTGGGGCATCTTCCTCCAGCCCGACGATTCGGAGCGAACGATCCCCTTCGGGGATCACATGGGCGAGCCGGCGTGGCAGCAGGTGCCCGGTGAGTACCGCAACATGCTCCGGCGCATCATAGTCACGCAGGGCGATACGGAACCCGCTTCGGTCGAACAGCAAAGGCTGCTCGGGCTCACAGCTCCCTCGCTCTACGACCTGCGCAACCTCTTCCAGGTCAACGTCGAGGAAGGACGGCATCTGTGGGCCATGGTCTATCTGTTGCACGGATTCTTCGGACGTGACGGGCGAGAGGAAGCGGACGAGCTTCTGGAACGGCGCTCGGGCAACCCCGACCACCCGCGCATCCTGGGCACGTTCAATGAACCCTGCCGGGATTGGTTGTCCTTTTTTTGCTTCACGACCTACACCGACCGCGACGGCAAGTTCCAGCTCCTGGCCCTGGCCGAGAGCGGCTTCGACCCGCTCGCGCGCACGTGCCGTTTCATGCTGACCGAGGAAGCCCATCACATGTTCGTCGGTCAGACCGGCATCGGCCGCGTGATCGAGCGCACCTGCCAGCTCATGAACGAGCATCCCGACCGGGACGTCAAGGAGCTGGGCGGCATTCCCCTCGACATCGTCCAGCGCTACATCAACTTCTGGAGTTCCTCTTCGAACGATCTGTTCGGAGGTGAGATCTCCTCGAACGCCGCTAACTTCTTCGGCACCGGGCTCAAGGGCCGCGCCAACGAAGCAAAGCTGAACCTGGACCACAAGGCGCTGGAAGAGATCTACTCCATGGAGGTCTGGGAGGACGGACGCTTGAGCTCGCGAGACGTCCCGCTGCGCAACGCGATGAACGAGGTCCTGCGTGACGAATACGTCAACGACAACGAGAAGGGCATCATCTACTTCAACAAGATCGTCGAGCGCCACAACATCGACTTTCGCTTCAGCCTGCCCCACCGGCGCTTCAACCGCCGGATCGGGATGTACTCCGAGGGCCTGTTTGATCTGCAGGGCAATCCGATCGATCAGGCGACCTGGGAGCGGGACAAGAACGCCTTGTTGCCGTCCAGGGAGGATCGTGAACACGTCGCGTCGCTCATGAAACCGTGCCACGAACAGGGCAAGATCGCCGGCTGGATCGCGCCCCCTCAGAAGGGCATCGACGGCAAACCGTTCGAATACGAGTACGTCAAGCTGTAAGCGCCAGGTTCGGATCGCTTACGCACGCCGCAAGGCTTTCCCTTCCCCGCACGAATCTCTTCGATCGCCTCCAGCTGAAAGCTTCGCGGACCCGAAGCCCTACCTCCGTGGGGGGAAGCCGACTCCATGCACGTCGGCGTCTACGGGGAGGTAGGAAATGTCCATCAGCTCGAACTCGAAGGGGGTGCTCCGCGCCCCCGATTGCTCTCGTCTCGTTCCGCATTCAGTGCTCCTCGGCGGCGGACTTCTGGCCGTCGCCATCGGGCTCCTGGCGGGTTGTTCGTTGTACGGCGGTGACCCACTGGGAGACGTCCCCGAGGGTTTGGGTGAGGATGGGGGCGAACTCACGCCGCCGCCGTACGTCCCCGGGAGCGACGTGATCGGCTCGCTGCAAACGGCCAATCCCGACATGAACTCGTTCGTGTTGCGAGGGACGTTGCCGGTGCCGCCGGGGACGTTTCCCCGCAGCGACGGGCGGGTTCCGTTCACGCTTCTGGACCAGGACGGCTCACCCGTCTGGACCCAGGTCGAAACGGTCAGTCGCTACGCTGACGACGCGGATGGAGCGGATGTGGTCGAGATCATCGGCCGCGTGCACCCCTTCCCGGGAGCGGCCGTCGATTCCCAGGTCAGCTACCTGATAGAGCAGCACCTGCTTCCCGTCCAGAGCGACCCCGGCGCGCCGAACCTCGTCGACCTCAATCAGACCCGGTCGGTCCTGCCGTTGATGGTCGAGCTCCTGACGGATCCCGACGGCATCGAGATCGCAGCCTACGACGTCTTCGGGCACAAGTACGTCGCCAGACCGCTCGACGGAACGGGAATCATCGAGCACCGCCGCGTCGGTCCCGCTCGCTCGGAGCTGCGCATTTCGCAGAACATGCTTCCGGTCGCGGCGGTCGGCGGAGCGCTTGGCACCCTACCGCACCTCTTCGGCGTGCACGCCTACATCTCGACCCATACAGGTCAGGAGGTCGTGGGGCTGGATCTGCGTTTCCACAACGGACACAGCGGCAACGACCCCGCCACGGACGAGGACGACCCTCTGGATCGCGTCTACTTCCAGCGCATCGAGGTGACGGTGCCCGAGACCTATCACATCCAGGGGCAGTTCGAAGATCCGATGTTCTCGCAACCGTTCCGCAGCGGCGGACGCCGCATAGGGCGCATCGTCAACGCCAACCCCGATGGGCGCCCGCACGTCATGCGCTGGCTGGGGCAGTTCCACAGGCGCCTGATGCTGTCCACCACGGCCGGTCTGGACATCGCCAGGCAATACCTGGACGGCGCCGGCCAAGGGTTCTGCGAGCGCGGAACGGACCCGACCAACAGCCACGAGCTCTACTCCTGGTGGCGCGCCGACACGGCGCGCTACTTCCCGCAGAACCACCAGCTTCCGGCCCTGGATCACGTCGGGCTGGCGGGCCTTCGCAACAGCCTGAACGCCCAGCACAACTCGCTCGAAACCCACCTGCTGGAGGGAACCGGGCAGGGCTCCTATCCACTCCCCTTTGGAATCCTCGGGTGGATGCATCCCTTCGGCGTCACCTACGGAGGGATGACCGGCGGATCGGAGATCTACCTGTTTGACGGGGTGTCGCTGGCGGCCACGGGCACGCCGAAGGGCTATCGCTACTACCAGGCGCTTCACCGGATGGCCACGTCGCGCCAGCCCATGGCCTTCTACAACGGCGACGGTTCGCCGAGTTCGGTGGAGGACTGGCTGATCGGCAACCCCGGATCGCCCGGCGCCTGGGTTCCGATGAGCCACTTCCTGGTGCCGTTCACCGGGGGCAGCTTTCAGGATCCGTTTGGTTTCGGCGACGCCCCCCAGCATCAGATTCAGCACGTGGAGAACCTCGGCATCGAGCCGAGCTACCAGAACACGCACCTGAGCTACGAACCCTACGACTACCAGCACTTCATCCGCTACACGCGCAGTCCCAAGGTGCTCGCCTGGCTGGGCAACGACTCGATCGCCAGGGACGACCTGCTGTCCACGGCGGAGGCGTTCCATCTCTCCTACCACCCCTACGCAAACAATTCGGGCGGCGGTTACATGTCGACCGGCATGAAGTCGGATCAGGAGGCTGTGCTGGCCTTCCCCGACCTCGGCATGTCCTTCGGCCGCGGCGAGTCCTGGGGCTTGGACACGATGGTCGCGGCCTACGCTCTCGGCACGCCCGCGTGGCGCGCAACCAAACGGCCCTTTTTTCAAGCCGTGACCCAGCTCCTGGTCGATGCACAGTCGAGCTGCGCCGGCTTCATCCAGGCCCAGCACATGGGCAGCGTGCCGGTGCCGACGCAGCAGCCCACCTATTTCTGGCGCCAGATGATCGAGCAGTCGATCACCGAGAACATGCTGTGGGGCCTGCGGGAAACCGTCTTCGAGGGCGACGACCCCCCGCGCTCCGCGATGCTGCGCGACACGCTGATCAACTCGCTGTATGCGATGATCTCTCCCCTGGCATGGGGGTACACCCAAAACGCGCCGTGGCAGTACACGGCCGTCGGTCTCAATCCGGACATTTCGGCGCAGGGTCCCTCCGTCTACTGGTGCACCGAGTTCGAACGCCCGGCGGACGCCCGTACCGGTTCGCACGATTGGTTCCAGAACTGGTCCTCGTTCGCCTACGGCTATGAATTGACGGGCGACATGCTCTTTCTCGACTTCGCCTTGCTGCAGACCGATCTGCTCAACAACGGCGGCGGTAACCTGCCTCTGCTTCAGGAGTGCCAGGCGGAGGGGACGGAGAACCTCGAAAACCTTGCGGCCTTGCTCGCGCTCGAGCAGGTCTTGGCCAACATCCTGTAAGGGTCGCGTTCGCCCCGCTTCTCGCGGGTGCAAGAAGCCTACCGAGCGAAAGCTCTTCCGCGCAGACCATCGAAGGAGCTGCGCTTTGGCTTCAGAACGGCCGGGGCCGGCTCCGATCGTTCGCCTTGGGAAGGGCGGTGGCCGTACGGCACCGCTGGGAAGGTATGGAACAGAATCCGTCTTGCACTCATCGGGTAGTGCGCACAGAGGCTCTGCGCGCAACTACGCTCGGGCTCGCCCTCGCAGGCCTCGCCCTGGGCGCGTGTTCGTTCGAATTGGGTGACACCCCGCCCCCCGGCGGCCATGGAATCCCCAACCCCGGCACGGGGGAGGACGGCGGGACCCCGGCCGCGCCGGTCCCCGACGGAACGACCATCGCCTACCTGGAAACGCGCGTCCCTTCGACGACCCATTTCCTGCTTCGCGGGACGATCCCCATCGCGCCGGGCACCTTCCCGCGTCCGGACGGGCTCGACCCGTTTCAAATTCACGACCACGACGGCTCGGCCCTGAAGACGCAGACCGAAATCGTCACGCGCTACGCCAACGCAGCGGAGGGGGCTGACGTCGTCGAGGTCATGGCCTGGGTCCAGCGCCCACCGACCGCGAACACCGACGATCAGATCCAATACGAGGTGCGCCAGGTTCCGCAGGAACCGTTCCCCGGTCCGCAACCCGCGGCACTGGACAAACTCGACGACACGCTCGAGCTGCCCGCCGACGTCCTGGCTCTCCTGGGCGATGCGAACGGTCTGGAGATCGCGACCTACGATTGCTACGGAAACAAGTACGTGGTTCGACCCTTCGACGGCACAGGTAACTACAAGCTGATGCGGCACGGACCGGTACGGACCGAGCTTCGCATCGCGCAGACGATGCAGCTGGAGGGGCCGGCCTTGGTGACGCCCCTGCCCCACGCCTTCGGCGTGCACACCTACGTCTCGACATTCCAGGGCCGCAAGATGCTGGGGCTCGACCTGCGCCTTCACAACGGACACAGCGGGCACGACTCCGGCACATCCCTCGACGATCCCCTGGACAAGATCTACTTCGATCGCATCGAAGTCTCGATTCCGAGCAACTGGTTTCTCGACCAGGCCTATCGCGATCCGTTCTTCAACCCGACACCTTCCACCGGGGGCGGTCGCAACGCCTACAAACTGGTCCGGTCGATCGGAAACGGATACATGCACGTGATGCGCTGGCAGGGACAGTTCCATCGTCGCCTGGCCATCAGCACGGCCGGCTCGGAATCGACCGACTACAGGGATCCCTACCTGCAGAGCCACGGCCAGGCCTTCGCCGTCCGAGAACATTCCGGCGGAGGAGTACTCTGGTCCTGGTGGAACCGCGGAACGTCCCGCTATTTTCCGCAGAACTACCAGCTCCCCCTGCTGGACCACGTCGGCCTGGGTTCGGTTCGCACGCAGCTTTACAACTCGATGATCTGGATCCAGGGTCATCTTCAGAACGGTTCTTGCACCGGCGGCGAGAACTGCGGCGACTACCCGGTCGGATCCATTTCCATCGGCTGGGGCCACCCCTACGGCGTCGCCTACGGCGGCATGACGGGGGGGGCGGAGATCCACCTGTTCGAGGGCCTGGAGACGGTGACGTCCGCTTCTCCCTGGGGGTATCGACATCTCCACGCTCTCCACCGCATGCACACCGATCGCCATCCCGCGACCCTGTACAACGGGGACGGCAACCCCTCGACGATCGAGGATTGGCTGGTCGAAAACGGCAACAACGACTACGTGCCCTTCCACCATTTTCTCACCCCGTCGATCGGATCCAACGATCCTTTCGGCTTCGGACAGGCGCCGCAGACGCAAAACTCCCACATCGCCACGAACGGCCTGCAGCCCTGGTACGAAAACACTCACTTCAACTTTGACCCCCACGACTACCAGCACTTCATCCGCTACACGCGCGGAGCGAAGGCCCTGATCTGGCTCGGGAACGACTCGATCGCCAAGGACGACATCCTGATGCAGGCGGAGAACTTCAACCTCTCCTACCACCCCTATGCGAACAACGCCGGCGGCGGTGCTCAGGGCACGGGCATGAAAACGGACCGCGACTTCGTCGACACCTACCCGGGTATCGGCTATGCCACCGGCCGCGGCGAGTCCTGGGGCACCGACGCGATGATCACCGCCTACGCGATCGGGAACAACGCCTGGCGCGTCCGCAAGCTACCCTGGTTCCGGGACCTGGCGACGCTCCTGTCCGACGGGCAATCCACGTGCAACGGCTTCATCCAGAGCCAGCACATGGGCAGCGTTCCCATACCCCAGCAACTGCCGACCTACTTCTGGCGTCAACTGATCGAACAGGCGATCACCGAGAACATGCTGCAGAGCCTGCGTGAAACGGTCTTCAAGCGCGCGGACGCGGGCTTCAGCGACCTCGTGCGCGACACCCTGATGGGCTCGGGCTACGCGATGCTGTCGCCCATGGCCTGGGAACTGGGACAGGCGGCCCCGTGGCAGTACACCGCGGTCGGGATGAACCCGGACGCAGGGGCGCCCCAGCCCTCCACCGTCTGGTGCTCGGCCGCCGAAGCACCCGCGAACGCGCACACTCCATCGGTGGACAGGTACCAGAACTGGTCCTCCTTCGCCTACGGCTTCGAGCTGACCGACGACGATCTCTTCATGACGTGCGCAACGGCCCAGGGGAACGGACCGAACCTGTACAACTACCTGCGCGATGAGGGGCTGGAGAACCTCCAGAACCGGGCCGCCCTCCTGGCCCTGGTTCAACGCCAGAACGGCGACTTCGACTAGCCGAACTCGATGCCCTGGGCCAGGGGAAGGTCCGTCGACCAGTTCACGGTGTTCGTCTGGCGACGCATGTAGGCCTTCCAGGCGTCCGACCCCGATTCGCGGCCTCCGCCGGTTTCCTTCTCGCCGCCGAAGGCGCCGCCGATCTCCGCGCCGGAGGTTCCGATGTTGACGTTGGCGATGCCGCAATCGGAGCCGCCGACGGACAGGAAGCGCTCGGCGTTGCGCATGTTGAGCGTGAACATCGCCGAGGAGAGTCCCTGGGGAACGTCGTTGTGCTTGGCGATCGCATCGTCCACGTTTTCGACGCGAATCAGATAGAGGATCGGCGCGAAGGTCTCGTCCTGGACGATGCTCCATTCGTTCCGGGCACGCACGAGGGCGGGCTTGACGAAATGGCCCGCCTTCTCGTTGCCGCCGAGATCCAGCACCTCGCCGCCACAGATCACCTCACCGCCCGCCGCCTTCACGGTCTCGAGTGCCTTCTGCATGTCGTCCACGGCTCCCCGCGTGATCAAGGGGCCGCAGAGGGTCTTCTCGTCGGAGGGATTGCCGATGCGCACCTGCTCGTAGGCGGAAAGGAGCCGCCCTTCGACCTCATCGGCGATCGAATCGTGCACGAGAATGCGTCGCGTCGAGGTGCAGCGCTGACCGGCGGTTCCCACGGCCCCGAAGACGATCGAGGGGATGGCCAGGTCGAGGTCGGCGTCCTCCATGAGAACGACCGCGTTGTTGCCGCCAAGCTCGAGAATCGAGCGTCCGAAGCGTCCGGCCACCGTGGAGGCGACGCGTTTGCCGACGCCGCAGGAGCCGGTGAAGGACACCAGCGGCAAGCGCCTGTCCTCGAGCATCTGCTGACCCACCTCGCGCCCCGAACCGATCACCAGGGCGGCGAGCGCACCCATCCCCTCGGCCTCGAGCACCGGACGGATCGCATGGGTCAGACCGATCGCGCACAGGGGCGTCTCGCTGGAGGGCTTCCACACGACCGCGTCCCCGCAGGCATGGGCCAGCATCGAGTTCCAGGCCCAAACGGCCATGGGGAAATTGAAGGCGGTGATGACACCGACGGCCCCCAGGGGGTGCCACTGCTCGCGCATCGCGTGCCCCGGCCGTTCGGAGTGCATGGAAAGGCCGTAGAGCATGCGCGACTGCCCGACCGCGAAGTCGGCGATGTCGATCGCCTCCTGGACCTCGCCCCAGCCCTCCTGGAGGATCTTGCCCATCTCGAGCGTGATCAGGCGCCCCAGGGCATCCTTCTTCTCCCGCATCGCCTCCCCCATCCGGCGCACGATCTCGCCGCGCTGCGGGGCGGGGACGCTACGCCACTTGAGAAAGGCGGCCTGGGCGGCCTCCAAAACGGCCTCGTATTCGTCCGCGCTGGCCTGGCGGACGGTGGCGATCACCTCGCCCGTCGCCGGGTTCTTGCTCTCGAGAAGCGAACCCGTGCAGGAGAGCCACTCGCCGTTGTAGGCGCCGGAGTTCTCGGCTTCGATACCGAGTTCTTTCAAGAAGTCCATGGGCAGGAGGGGTCGCAAAGACCGGGGGCCGGAGGGGATCGGACTCGACTCCCCGGGGGGGAGCGAGCCGCGTAGGATACCGCCGCGAGCAGTGCGCGCCACCCGCTCGCTCGTTATCCTCCGCGCCCATGTCCGAGAAGATCAACTTCCACCTCATCGACCTCAAGAAGTACTACGGCCAGCGCGAGGTCCTCAAGGGCATCACCCTCTCCTTCCTGGAGGGCGCCAAGATCGGCCTGATCGGTCCCAACGGCGCCGGCAAGTCGACGCTACTGCGCATCATCGCCGGCGAGGACAAGAACTTCGAAGGGGAGGCGAAAGCCAAGGCGGGCCTCACCATCGGCTATCTGCCCCAGGAGCCGGCCCTGAACGAGGAAAAGACCGTCGCCGAGAACGTCGACGAAGCGATCGAACACCTGCGGGCGATCGAGGCACGCTACTACGAAGTCATGAACCTCTTGGGCGACGCCGAGGGGGCCGAGGCGGAGAAGCTCAACACCGAGTACGACCACCTCCAGCACGAGATGGACAGCAAGGACATCTGGAACATCGACAGCTGGTTGAAGCAGGCCAAGGCCGCCCTGTGCCTGCCGCCGGACGAGGCGGAAGTGCAGGTGCTCTCGGGTGGTGAACGACGCCGCGTGGCCCTGTGCAAGCTCCTGATCGACCACCCCGATCTCCTGCTTCTGGACGAGCCCACCAACCACCTGGATGCCGACACCGTGGCCTGGCTGGAAGAGCACCTGGCCAACTACGACGGCACGGTCATCCTGGTCACCCACGACCGCTACTTTCTCGACAACGTGGTCGGCTGGATGCTCGAGATCGAACGCGGAAGAGGAACGCCGTACAAGGGCAACTACTCCGACTATCTCGACGCGAAGCAGGGCGAACTCGACGTCAAGCGCCAGGCGGATGCAAAAACGGACCGGCTCATCAAGAAAGAGAAGGAGTGGAAGGGACGCACGCCCGCCGCCCGCGCCACCCACAACAAGGCTCGCCTGCAGCGTTACAAGGAAATGGTCGAAAAGCGTCGTGAGGACGCCGTCGAATCGATCGAACTGCAGATACCCCCTGGAGATCGCCTCGGAGACAAGGTCATCGAGGTACGCGACCTCACGAAGGGCTACGGCGACCGGGTCCTGATTCGTGGCCTGAGCTTCGACCTGCCGCCGGGCGCCATTCTCGGCGTGGTCGGAGCCAACGGGATGGGCAAGACGACCCTGATGCGGATGATCCTCGGACAGGAAGAGCCCGATTCCGGAGAGATCCAGATCGGCCCGACGGTCAAGTTGACCTACCTCGATCAGTCCCGCGCCATTCTCGACGATGAAAAAACCGTCTACGAGAACATCACCGAAGGCAACGACCTGATCCCGTACGGAAACGCGACCCTCGAGGGCCGCGCCTACGCCGCCCGCTTCAACTTCAGAGGGGAAGATCAGCAGAAAAAATTGGGCGAATGTTCCGGTGGAATGCGCAACCGCGTACTACTCGCCCGCATGCTACGCCACGGCGGCAACGTGGTCATTCTGGACGAGCCGACCAACGACCTGGATCTCGACACGTTACGGGTCCTCGAGAATGCGATCGATACGTTCCCCGGATCGGCCATCGTCGTCAGCCACGACCGCTGGTTCCTCAACCGACTCGTCTCCCACATCCTCGCCTTCGAGGGCGACGGCTACGTCAACTTCCACTACGGGACGTTTGAAAGCTACGTCGAGTGGCGCAAGGAATGGCGCGAGAAGAGCGACTTCCCGCTGGACTCTCAGGCCGGTCGCTACCGCAAGTTCCGAGGCTGATCCATGTCCCGCTCCTACTGGGGCGCACCGCACCTCTTCGGCGCCGACGATGCACGCTCCATTCCGGATCCCGAACTGGAGAGCGTGCGCTCAACCCTGATCAAGTACATCCCCGCCGACGTGGGGCAGGCCGGCACGCGGGTGCAGATGCTCTCGTTCCTGATGGACCACCCCGAGGCTCTACAACGCACGTGCGAAGAGGGACACCTCACCGCCTCGGCTCTGGTGATCCGCGCCGAGGGCGAGTGCGGCCTGTTGACCTTGCATCGCAAGCTGGGCCGCTGGTTGCAAGTCGGTGGGCACTGTGACGGGGATGGGAATCTGGCGGCGGTGGCGCTACGGGAAGCGGTCGAGGAAAGCGGTGTCGAGGATCTGGAAGTCGACCCGCGGCCGATCGATCTGGACATGCATCGGATTCCCGCACACAAAGGGGAGCCGGAGCATTGGCACCTGGATACGCGGTTCTTGGCTTACGCTCCACCCCGGGCGAAGTTGCGCATGAGCGATGAGTCGCTGGACTTGCGCTGGGTGGGGGTGGATGAATTGCGGGCGATCGATACGGATGAATCGGTACGACGGTTGTTTCGGATCGCCTTCGAGTGAAGGGGAGGGCGCGTTGCAGGGGGACGTGAAGAAACACATCCCCTGGAAGCGACCCGACAACGGACTGACCATCGCCCCATCCCGGAAAAATCACCGCAACGGCGGCCCGCGATAGACCGCCGCCGCCTTGGGCAACCCTTCGTCGAAATACTGCTCGAGCACCGGCAGCGTCAGCTCCTCGTCCATCCCCCCCCAGATCCCGAACCCGACAGACACGCCGCTCGCGGGATTTTGCTCGGTCATGAAGCTGTACCAGTGCACGAGATCGACCCGAGCGGCGACGAGGGCCGGGATCAGGTGATCCACATACGCGTAGTACAAGTCAGGATGTGACTGCGCCGCCTGGGCCGCCGCGCGCCACGGAGAAAGCCCGGCAAGATAGGACTGCCCGGCTTCATAGAGCTCGAGCCGCGGACTGCTACCATCCGGATTGACATAGCCATCCGCGACACCCCGATGAGCCACCAGCGAGGTTTCCAGAGCAGCGATGGTTTCGCACGACGCTGAAATGACCTCCGCCACGGTGGGACAATTGGGACAGTGCTCATCGACCGCTCCTGAAAGCCACCCGTCGACGCTCTCGGTCGGCGGATAGAAGTAGGCCGCCGGACCGATCGCATCTACGCGCGTGCCCGGCTCCAGGGCGTTCAGGATGCCGTGCACAAAGCCCGGGTTGGCAATGAACCCACCGATGTAGTGTCGCAGGGTCGCAGACTCCCCCCCCGTGAAGACCGCGTCCGCCAGGTCCCAGACGTACATGAGCTCCTGGGCGATGGCCTCGTGGAGACTCACGCCCAGATCGCGGCCCCGATCCTGGAACCATGTATTCGAGGGGCTGGACGCATTCCAGATCTCGTTGGATAGCTCGATCGTCAAGTTCAGGGAAGAATCCAGCGGAGCGAACGCTCGATCACCGTTGATCCCGCTGACCGCCTGTGAACCAAAACGGATCCGACGCAGGACATCGAGCACGAACATGTCGTACTGGGACGACGAGATTCCGGCCCGATGCGGCAGTTGAAAGTGAAGGTCCGCGCCCAGGCGGTTGCACAGGGCGACCTGAAACTCGACGCACATCCCCCGCCGCGTTCCCTGGCTGGGGCTCGACGGCATGATGCGACCGGCGAAGTCAAACTCAAAAGCGGCGGTCGCCTCCGTGGCGCCGTAAGAATTGATCCGGTTCCAATCCAACGGTCGCCAGGAATGGGGACCGGCGCCGAGGTTCATGGCCTCGAGCTTCTGCACATAGGGCTCCCAGAAGAGCGGGCGCGTCGCTTCCGTGCCCGGGAGCCAGACGTGCACGTTGCGCACTGGGTCTTGTGCGTCGGAGGCCACACAGACCCAGGCCAGGTTGGCGTTTCCCGCTTCCGCGGTCGGGTCGACGTATACCTCGACGAAGCGGTCCAGACGCCGGCCCTCGCCTTCGACACCCGTACCGATCAATCGACAATCTCCCGTTCCCTCCCAGGTCAGAACGTAGGGCTCGACGCGACCGTCGGGCAGCGTGCCTTGCATGGCCCCGAAAATCAGGGCCCCGGCCCCTTCGCCCGGTTGCAGGGCCGTGAAATCCGGCCAGCCCGCACCCAGGAGGGCGGGTGATGCACTCAGGGAAATCGTCGGCGCCTGTACGGGCGTCAGACCGCCTGAGCGGTAGAGCAAAAACTCCGAGGAGCGGGTCATCGCATCGGCAAAGACGATCGACCGCGCCGTCCAGTTGAGAAAGCTCGGGTTCATCCCGTATCCGAGCATGGGATCGGGATCCGGCGGGGGGTCGGTTGGATCCTGGGGACCTTGCGGCTCCGGCACGGCGGCGAATTCCCCGGAGCAGGAGATCCCGAGGAAAACGACCACCGAGACCCCGGCAGCCACGGGGAGAAAGGAACGGGAACGCAGCAAGGCAAGCATCGGACACTGTGATCCTAACCGTCTTTGCGTCCCCCCCCCCGCCACTGCGGCCCCGGCCCGCGGATTCACGGCGGGCTTTGCGGTTCTCTTATTTGCGGCAGCAAGGTTTTCTCGTTCACGCGCGAAATGCGTTCCCGATCCCGCCGACGTTCACCGTTGCGTTTGAAGACATCCCAGCCCCGCCCCGCCCGGATCCCCGTCTTCCGAGCTACGGGCGCACACGCACCAGCTTGAGGGGGCCGGGCACCGCTCCGTAACGATTCTCGAGATAGGTTTCCAGGCGCGTGTACTCGGGCAGCAAGAGCGAGGGCAACCCGAGGGGTAGCAGAACGACCGTCTCGACACCGTACTTGTCGATGATCTCCTCGCAGGCGTTCGGCTCTCCGGCGCGGCGCTGGACCTGCTCGAAGCCGTATACGTCACGGTCCAGATGGGCGGCCAGATGCCAGGCCCGATAGGCACCCAGCTTCCCCTCGGGAGCCCGCTGTTCGATCTCCTCCGCGACGCTGACGTATGCCCTGTGCAGATTCTCGATGTTCTCCCATCCGCGCCGGGGATGGGCATCCCGCACCGCGAAGACGACCAGTGCAAGGGCCACCACGGCGTCGGTGAGTCCCGGACGCAGAAAGATGCGTACGGTTCCCCGTAGAACCTCAACCGTCGCAGGCAGTGCGAAGATCCAGCAGGGCAGCATCAAGCGCGACGCGAATCCGAAGTAGAAGGCGACGACGACCAGGTTCGCAAGGACATAGAGCTCCGCCGCCTCTCTCCGGCGGACCAGAATCATGGCCGTGCACACGATGAAGAAAACGGCCCAGGCATTGGCCCCCGCGCTTCTCTCGTTTCGAACCAGGCGACTCCCCAGACTGGCGCCGATCTGAACCGCGCGTTCGGGGAAGCGGGCCCCGATTTCGGCCAACGAGAGTCGCTCCGAGTTCGGGTCGCCCATGTCCCGATGCCACATTCCGCTGGAGTAGTCGTACAGCCTGGTCTGGTCCGCCGGCCCTTCCGGAGCCTGCCAGGCGTTACGCACGCTCCAGGGCGCGATGAGAGCGATCGCACCCAGAACAAAAAGAACGTTGCCCAGGACCCAGGGACGCCACGGCTCCCCTTCTCCGTTCCTCGTGAAACGCCCGAGGCAGCGCGCCGCGAGGATCGCCGGCAGCAGGAGAAAAACCGAGGTTCGCACGTGGCCCGCCAACGCGACCGCAGCCCCGAAGAGGAGCTGTCGTTTCCAACCGCCCTCGGCGAACAGGGGCCGCCTTTGAAGCCTGCGCTCGGCCAGGAGAGCGAGGAGCACCGACGCGATTCCCGGCACGTCGCTCATCACCTGATTGCAGAGCCTCTGAAAGCCCGGGTTGATCCACACCACGAGCGCCACCAGAAGCGCCAGCCAGGTTCCGAGTCGCGGCGCGCAGAAAAAGAACAGCGCCACAATGGCGAGAACTCCGAAGAGGCTCACGAACACGTTGATCGCCAGGAAGTTCGTGCCCGCAAGCGCGATCAGTGGTGCCAGCAGAAGGGAGAACCCGGGCGGCCGGATGCGGAACGACTCCCCGAGATAGGTATAGCCCTCGCCGGCGACGAGCGATCGGGCGGTGGCGATGTACATCGACCCGTCGTTGGTCGGGTCGTACCAGGGATGCACCCAGACGAACAGGCAAAGCCCGCAGGCGAGGACAAGAAACGCCGCGACCCGACGGTTGCGCCGGATTTCCGAGGACGAGGGCGTAGCGGAGGTTTCCACCCGGCCCAACATAAGAGGCGCGGATCCCTCACACCAGCCGTCTCAGGGACGCATGCGGCGACGTTCTCCGGGCTCGAGATCCAGGGGCAGCCGTTCCTCGCGGCCATTCTCGAAGAGCACCAGCGTGTGGGCCCTTCCCTCGACCGCCACCATCGCCGTTCTGCCGTCGTGACCCGCGTAAATCGGGGCACGAGCGGCGCTTGTCAAAGGACCCCGCAGGGTCAGTGCCTCACCGTCTGCGTCGAGGACCGCGAACGAATCCCCGCAGGCCCCTTCCAGCCCGAGATAGGCCTCGCCCTCGAGCACGACGAGCTCGGCAGCGCTCGGACCGAATCGCTTCGGACCGGCGCTCGGGTGATCGGCCTCGATCAGGAGTGAAGCGCCCGGAAGGTCGGCAAACTCGAATGCACCGTTCTCATCGGCATGGACGAAACGGTGCGTGGGAACCCCGGCACCCATCCCTTCCCGGCCCATGACCAGGAGCACGTCCAGTCGCGCATTCGCCAGGGGGCGTCCGTCCTCTCCGACCACGCGTCCAGAAACGCTATGGCGGTTCATCCGGGGCACCCAGCACATCTCGATGGGTGCCGCACCCGCGAAGTACGGTCCGCCGTGGACCGCTTCCAGGTGCAGGGGATGGTAGGCCATCAGCAGGTAGGCCTCGCCCAGCTTGCCCGGGAGTGTGAACGATCCGTCCTCCGCGGTCGTCCCCTCCTCCATGAGCATGCTCTCACCCTGCGGCTGGCCCCCTTCGTCCCCTTCATCGAGCATGGCGGCCACGCGCCAGTCGGCCAGGGGACGTCCGCCGGCATCGACCAACATTCCAAGCAGCTGCCCTTGCTCCCCGGCTGAAACCGTGCTCGTCGAGTTCGACCTCACGGTACCGCGGGTGGCGGGGGCGCCATAGTGGGCGAGTTCGTCCGGAGAATCCGCGAGCCTGAGAATGATTCGCATGTCGAGGTGGACGTCGAAAGTCGCAACCTCACTCGCCCGATAACCGGGGCGGGAGAAACCCAGGGAGATCCCCTCCCAGACGGGCACGCGCGCGAGCTCGAAGCGGCCCTCGAAATCGACCTCCCCCAGGAAGCCGGTGGAATCCAGTTGTAGCGGCAGATCCAGGGACAAGAAGGCGCGCTCGTCGAAGCGCAGCTCGATCTGCACCGCATCCAGGGAATATCCCTCTTCGCTCAACACGAGCCCCGCAACACTCGTTGCCGGAGCCGCCACCAGTGTGTGGTGGGTCGCTTCTCCGCCGTGACGAATGCGTTCTTCACGCAGGAACGTGAAGCGTTCGGAGCCGATTTGCAGCCGCAGGGGCAGAGCGTCCGCTGCGAATCCAAAGCTGCCGTCTTCGGCGGTTTGGCCTAGCCGGCGGCCGGGGGCGTCGGCGTCCACCAGCGAGACACCGGCAAGCGGCAGGCCGTCCAGACCCACCAGGGATCCACGCACGAGCCCGCCCTGGGCCACGGGTGCTACGGCGGAGACTTCTTCGCTGGACTCTCGGAGCGGATCGACGATCGGAGAGCCGGGTGGATCCTGGCGCATGACGGATCGCAACTCGCCGACATGGGAGGGGTTCGCCGGCATCAGCGCAACCCGCTCGGAACCTCGGGGGGAACGGGAATCGAAGCGCTCGGTCCGGACGAGAACAGGTTCGAGCCGTTCCGTGTCGCGCAGGACGAGCGAGACGCTACCGATGCTCACGAGCAAGAGCGCCCCGGCCGCGGCAACCCCGAGAAGCCCCTGCGACGTCGCCGACTTCGCGGCCGGCCCCGTGCGCCCCAGGGAAAACAGGGGCAGCAGGCCCGAGAACCAGGCCGAGCGCTCGCCGTTGTGCATCCCCTCCATGGTCTGTCGAAGTTGATTGCGCGCCCGCCACAGGCGTTTGCGCACCGCGTTCTCGCTCGCATCTTCCTGCGCCGCGATGGCTGCGATCGAAAGCCCCTCGAAGTAGCGCAACTCGACGGAGCTGCGGTAGGGCTCGGCCAGGGATCGGACGCAGGCCTTCAGCTCGCCCCGCAGGGCCGAGCTGGCGACGCGATCGACGGTCGAGGTCATCCACTCGTCCCGGGCGACGCACTCCTCGCGCCAGCGCCGGCGCAGGCTGCGCCGCAGGGCCAGGTGGGAGAGATTGTGGGTCACCCGTCCCAACCAGGCCTTCAGCCGGTGGGAATCCTCGGCATCCCGCGGGGGCGAGGACAGAGCCGCCAGGAGCGCCTCCTGGGCGACGTCCTCCGCTCCGGAGGGGTCGCGGACCAGCCTACGGGCCAGGGATCGGACCCAGTCCGCGTGTTCGGCTACCCGGTGACCGTTGTCCGCGGGCTGCGCAAAATCGGGGGGGGAGGCGCTTTCCGCAGGGGACAGGAAGGAGGACGACCGGTAGTCCTCGGCGATCTTGGGGGGGACGCTCATGGAGGTACGACGCGGGTCCGGGACTCGAGGTTCCCGTCATTCTAGCGATGGCATGGTCAGGATCCCGAATCCGGGACGGCTCCCGGCGGGGTTCGGCCCAGCTCGTCCGCGACGACGTAGCGCGGGCGACCCTTGACCTCATCGTAGATCCGGGAGACATAAAGCCCTATGAGGCCGAGCCCCATCAGCAACAAGCTGCCTACCAGAAGGACGAGGACGATGACGGTCGTGAATCCCTGCTCCGCCCGACCGAGGAGCCAATTGTAGAGGGTCTGTATGCCCAGCAAGAGGGCGAACAGGAAGAACACGGCGCCCGTCAGGGTCAACAAGTGGATCGGGGCCGAGGAGAAGGCCGTGATGCCCGTGACGGCCAGGCGGGCCAGGCCCAGGGGCCCCCATCTCGTCGCCCCGCCCGCCCTCTCCTCTACCCGGAAAGGGATTTGCTTGCGCTTGAAACCCAGCCAGGCGGACATCCCGCGGAAGAAGACACCGCGCTCACCCATCGTCCCCCAGGCGTCGACGGCCCTG
Organism: Planctomycetota bacterium; assembly: GCA_002683825.1. Lineage (GTDB taxonomy): Bacteria > Planctomycetota > UBA1135 > UBA1135. Next base: position 103,709 of record NYUD01000016.1, on the reverse strand, counting down.
CGGTCGAGCAGTTGGAAGTCACTGGCCCCGTGGAGATCGAAGCCCGACAGGCGCCGCATCAACCCGTAGAACAGACGCGCTCCCAGGGCGGAAAGAAACGGTTCCTCCCCCCTGTGTTCCTTCTGCCCCTGGACCACTTCGAAGCCCTCCTCCCGCCAGGCCGCCACCATCCGGGGGATGAGGCTGGGGGGATGCTGCAGGTCCCCATCCATGATCAGGAGCCCCTGCCCGCGGGCGCGCTCCACCCCCGCACACAGGGCGAACTCCTTGCCGAAACGCCGGCTCAAGCGCACGGCGCGCAGCTGCGGACGTCTCTCTTTGCAACGTTTGAGGACGTCCCACGTGTCATCGCTCGAACCGTCGTCGATGACGATGAGCTCGTAGCTCACGCCCGCTTCCTCGACGGCTCGAGCGATCACGCCCAGAGACTCTTCGAGGTGAGCCCCCTCGTTGAGGCACGGCAGCACGACGGAAAGGACCGGAGTTTCGCTCATGGCTTCACCGCAAAGACCATCACTTCTGCGTCCTCGTAGACCGGCAAACCGAAGGCCCGGGAGAAGTCGGCGCGAAGACCAACCATCTTTTCTCCCGGGAGAGGCTCATCGATATACCGTCCCATCTGCCGCACGTCCATCAGCTGGCGGGCCACGACGAAGAAGGGTGCCCAGAGGACCTTTCCGTCGATCTTCGGATTCGGTTCGCGGGAGCGCGGCATGCTCTTGTGCTGGATGACCCGATCGATCCCGATCTCGCTCATCAGTCGCTGGAAGGGCGTGTCCTTCTTCGAAGGCGTTCCTGCGTGACGCAGGAAGTGCGCGTACTTGTTGACGACCTCGAGCATCCTCTTCTCCTGAATCGTGGAAACCGCCATGGAAGTCGTATACCCCAGGGGCTGCTTCTTCCCGTGCACGATCTGACTCAAGAGAAACCGCGCGTTGACCACATCGAGATCCATGGACGGCAACTCGACCACCGCCTGAACCGAGTCGTCCTCCGCGAGCGTGTGAAACCAGCGCGGGGCCTCGTAGTCGAAACGGGCGAGCGGTACGGCCTGGGTCTCGAACAGGAGAATGGCTGCCACAACGGCGAGGGCGCAGTAGCGTTTGCCTTCGCTGCCGAGGCGCTTCGCCAGCGTTGCCCAGGCCGCGGCGGTCAGAATTCCCGCGCAGAACTGAATCACGAAGAAGAAGCGGTCCGCCTTCCGAAGCATGGAGAGGACGGGAATGTTCTTGAAAACCGCGAAGGGCATCCAGATCCCCGTCGGCTCCCCGCCCACATCCAGGTCGCTGCCGAGGCTGAGGACGACGAAAATGCCACCGACCCAGAGCCAGAACCGTTCCGATGCGACCCCCCTCCTGCCCACGATCCAGAGCAGGAGCGTTCCGTAGCCGAGCATCGTGGGCCACGACACCACGACTTCCTCGGGGCCGCCCAGCCAGAAGTAGCCGAAGAGATCGTTTTCTCGCCTTCCCTGGGCCGTATCGCTGGCTGCAATCGCGGCCTCGAGCGCGGACTCCGGCCCCACCATGGCCCACAACAGCGGCAGGGCCCCCAGCACCACGCCGACAGCGCCGACCGCGCCTGCGATCACCGTCCTCAGCACGCCGTCCTTCCAGGGAATCGATGAATCCCAGAAACGCCCCAAGGGCACGAGCAGCCCGACCATCAGGAACACGTACATCACGAAGTAGGACGTGCTCATGGCGATGGCCATCATCGTGAGTCCCACGCCGACCAGATCCGCTCGCCGACCGTGGCTGTAAAAGCGCAGGAAGAAAAGCACAGCCAGAGGTGCGAACTCCCACGTGAACACGTTGATCTGGCACAGGTAGTAAAAGTGGAACGGCGCGAAGGTGTACAGGAGCCCTCCGAGGATTCCCCCGCCGCTCGAGCGCGTGACGTAACGCGCCAGGAGCGAGAAGGTCCACCCCGACAACGCCAGGTGCCACATCAGCACCGCATTGAAAGCGGCGTGGGGTGAGAGAAAGGAACCGAAGAGGGCCCCCAGTCCCGCATTGATCGGCGACAGCGTATGTCGCTTGAGGGAGATCCCTTCGGGGTAGTACATGTAGTCCGTCCACCAGGGCGACATGCCTCCGGTGAGGGACTTCCGCATCCACCAGGCGTTCCACAGGTTGTTGAAGTAGTCTCCGCGCAGGCCGCTGGCCTGGTCCATGCTGATGGCGATCGGCCAGGTCAGGATCAGGGTGGCCAGGGCGAACAGAGACAGGATGGCGAGCTCGCCCTTCCAGCCTCCCCACCCGGGAAAGGGCAGCCCGAAGCGAAGGGAGCGTTCGGTCTGGAGCGGTTGGATCTGGGGGCGGGGCGTGTCGGTCATCGGAAAACGGCCCCTTTTACGGCCATCCGGGGCGCTGAAAGAGCGAAGTCTAGCCGCCCGTCGGGTGGGAACCTACGCAGTGCGGGCGCTTTGGTTGGACCGAAACCCCACTCCCATCCCCCGCCGGAAACGACGGTCCCGCCAACCTTGCTCGACCGTGACCCGTATTCCAAGATTCCAAGCTCATGCCCAGGTATTTTCTTCTCTGCGCGACGGCCCTTGCCTTTTCCGCTGCCTGCGGAGCCAAAGCCCCCGGCAAACACCCGAACGTCGTCCTCATCCTCGTCGATCAGTTGCGTGCCGACGCCGCCGACACCTGGATGCCGAAGACGAAGGCCCTCTCCGATCGCGGCGTGCGCTTCGAAGAGATGCGAGCGGTCGCGCCGTGGACCTACCCTTCGGTCATCAGCATGGTCTCGGGACTCTATCCCCAGCAGCACGGCGCCGACGGCCACATGAACGGCAAGGTCATGTCGACCTTTTCGAAGAGCGTCCCTCTGCTACCGCGATTCCTTCACGATGCGGGCTACCACACCGCTGGCTTCATCACCAATCCGTTCCTGCACGAATGGAACCCCTTCCATGAAGCCTTCGACGAGTACCAGTCGAGCGAGTTCATCAACAGCCAGGGCAACAACCGCGGCCATGGCAACACGGTCTGGACGGACCGGATGTGGTCGGACACGGTCAATCCGGCGGTGTTGGAGCACTTTTCGAATCGCGAATACACGACTCCCGAGTTCACCTACGTGCACTACATCGACGTACACGGCCGCAGGGCCGGGGACGTTCGTTGGGACAGCGCTCCCTTCTCAGGCTCCTATCGCGCCGCTTGCGAGTACGTCGACGAGCGCATCATCGAGCTCTACGAGTTCTTCCACGCCCGCTACCGTGGAGACCTGATCTTTCTCGTCACAAGCGATCACGGTGAGAACTTCGAGGACGACGAGCTCGTGGGGTACGGCAAGCGGTTTCGCCAGAAAAAGGCCACGGTCCACGATTTCAATCTCCGCATTCCCTGCTACGTCCTTCCGGGTCGCTCCGTGCCCAACCGCGTGGTAAAGGGCCCGACGGCCAATCTCGACATCACGCCCACGCTTCTGGAGTGGACCGGGCTCGACGTTCCGGACGTACTGTCCGGCATGAGTCTTTTGAAGGCCGTCGAAGGCGCTCCGTACGACGGCACCGAACGCCCGATCTATGCGCGCATGTCCGCGATGGGACGGCACAATGACTGCTTGATCCTGGACGGAAAGAAGTACCTACGCCACTTCGATCCGCGCACCGGCAAGGTCGGGGCCCGGCACACCTTCGACCTGGAGCTGGACAGGCGCGAAACGACGGACCTCGGCCCGAACTTCCAACCGCACGAGGCGCGCTTCGAAGAAGCCGCCGGCGATCGCGGCTATGCCCTCCCCGCAACCTTCGAGAATCCCGGGGAGAGCCTGTTGAAGGCGCTCGATGAGCTGGGCTACGGCGGGGGCGAGGACGGTGGCTAGGCCAGCCCTTGAAGCTTGACCCCGGCTTGCCCGCCACCGAGGATCCCTCTCACGATGCGCCCGTTTGACCTCCCCGTCCTCGCGGCTCTCATGACGGGTTGCGGCAACGCCGGCAGCGGCGGCCCGCCCGCCACGATCCTGATCACGCTGGACACGACGCGCGCGGATCGCCTGGGGGCCTACGGCTACAGGGCTGCTCGAACACCCCACCTCGATGGGATCGCGGCCGACGGTGCGCTCTTCACCGATGCCAGCGCCACGGCTCCGACGACGCTGCCCTCCCACGCTTCCATTCTGACGGGCCTCTTTCCCCCATCCCACGGTGCGCGCAACAACGGCAACCACCGCCTCCCGGACGAGGTCGAGACCGTCACCGAGATCTTTGCCTCGGCGGGATACTCCACGGGAGCCTTCCTGGCGGCCGAAGTGCTCTCCGCACGCTACGGCCTCGATCAGGGCTTCGACCACTACGACGACGACTTCCTGCACGACGCCAGGCCCTTTCTCGACGCGTACCGTGAGCGCAGCGCAGAGACGGTCGTTCGACGCGCCCTGGCCTGGATGGACTCGCGCCGCGGCGAGCCTCTCTTTTGCTGGTTGCACTTCTTCGAACCGCACTTTCCCTACCACCCCTCTTCCGAAAAGACACACCCCTACGACGCCGAGATCGCGCGGGTCGATACGGCCGTCGGTCGACTGCTCGATGCACTCGAGGACCGGGGGCTGTACGACCGGACCACGCTGGTCGTCGTCGCCGACCACGGCGAGGGCTTGGGTGACAAGGGAGAGGACACCCACGGCCTCTTCGTGTATCAGGCAACGATCCACGTGCCGCTCTTGCTGCGCGCGCCGGATGAAATCCCCCGGGGAATCCGGATCGATGTACCGGTCAGCACCGTGGATATCGCTCCCACGCTCCTCGATCTCGCCGGGTTGGTCGCTCCCGCAGGCGTTCAGGGCAGAAGCCTCAGACCCCTGTGGAGTGCTCCGGGAGAAGAGCGCAGCGAACGCGCGATCTACTTCGAAACGCTGCTGCCGCGCTACGAATACATGTGGTCCAACCTGGCCGGCATGCGTTTTGGAACGGACAAGTTCATCTCGGCGCCGACCGACGAGCTCTATCGACTGCAGAGCGACCCCGGTGAGCGCACCAACCTGTTCGCCGAAGGGGGCGCGGCACGCGCTAGCTGGGTGAAACGCTTCGAAGCACTCATCGGGGACTTTCCCGCCCCGCCCTCGCCGGGCGAAATGGCCCTGGACGCCGCGACCCGTGACAAGCTGGCCGCCCTGGGCTACGGCTTCGCCCCGCTCGCGCTCGATGCGCAGGCCCAACTGCCCGATCCGAAGGACCGCCACGCCGATCACCTGCTCTATCGCCGGATCCAGAAGGCGGCACGCAACGAGGACTGGCAGGGAGTGATCGAGCTCACCGCCAACGGGCTCCGCGGGAAAACCCTGGATCCCTACCAGGCGCTCTTCGCGGCCCGGGCGCGGGCCAACCGCAAGGAATACGAACCGGCGGAGGCGCTCTATCGGACGCTCCTTCGACTCTTTCCCGAAAACACCGCGCTTCTACGCGGACTGGCCTCGGTGCAGTTCGACAGGGGGCAGTTCGAACTCGCCCTCCAGACCTACGCCCGGCTGATCGAGCTCGACCCCTTGCACCCCCAGCACCATGCCGGTTCGGGGGACGCCTCGATGTCGCTCGGTAGAACCGCCGAGGCGAGGGCCGCCTGGGAAGCGGCGCTCGTGGCCGACCCCTACTTCGTCAAGGCCTGGAACAACCTGGGGATCCTCGACGCAAAAGGGGGTGATTTCGAGTCGGCAAGATCGCGCTTCGAACGCATCCTGGCCATCCAACCCGATCACGAAACTGCGCGCGCCAACCTGCGACTCCTGGCAAAGGACACACGGGAATGAGGGCACTCTTCACCTTTCTCGCAGCGGCCACGCTCCCGGGCTGCGCCGGCCCCGGCTCGTACACGCCCACGCCGAGAGGCCCCTACGTCGTGGTCCTGGGCACCGCCCAGGACGCGGGTCTTCCGCAGATAGGCTGCCTTGAAGAGCGCTGCGTGCGTGCCCGCAAACACCCGCAGGAACGGCGCCTGGTGACCTCGCTCTTGCTCGCGGATCCGCGCACGGGCAAACGCTGGCTCTTCGATGCGACGCCCGACATCCGCGAACAGGTGACGCGGGCCGCGCCCCACCCCCCCACGCGATCGTTTTCCGGACCGCGTCCGCCGCTCTTCGACGGCCTGTTTCTCACGCACGCACACATGGGGCACTACACGGGCCTCTTGCACCTCGGTCCGGAGGCCTATGGGGCCAAGGATCTGCCCGTCTATGTCTCGACGCGTTTCGATACCTTCCTGCGACAGAACGGCCCCTGGAGCCTGCTCGTCGATGCCGGCGTGATCCGGCCCGAAGAAATTCTCCAGGATGAGCGCATCACCCTGGGCGAAAATCTTTTCGTCCGCGCTCTCGTCGTCCCCCACCGAGACGAGTTCACCGACACGCTGGCTTTCATCATCGAAGGTCCGCGGGAGAGCCTCCTGTACCTGCCTGACATCGACAAGTGGGAGCGCTGGTCGACGCCCATCGAGGAGGTCCTCGCCCGGGTCGACCACGCACTTCTCGACGGCGCCTTCTATACCGCGGATGAAATCCCCGGACGCGACCTCTCCGAGATCCCCCACCCACTGATCACGGAGTCCCTGGCGCGCTTCGCGCCCCTTCCCGCATCCGAACGGCGCAAGGTGCTCTTCACCCACCTGAACCACACCAATCCCGCCTGCGACAGCGGCAGCCCCGCCGATCTGGAGATCGGCAACGCAGGCATGGGGGTCGCCCGCGACGGAATAATCTTCGAACTCTGAAGCGAGAAGATCTTTTCGAGGGAGTCGTTCCCCGGACAAGGACCCTGAATCCTCGCGATTTTCACGGGCCGAATGCCGATGGGGTTCCTCGTGATCACCCTCCCCAAGAAGATCGGTCCCTACGAGGTCATCGAAATCCTCGGTGAGGGCGGGGTGGGGTCCGTCTACCTCGCAGAACAAGGCCCTCCGATATCCCGCAGGGTCGCCATCAAGCTCATCAAGCTCGGCATGGACACGCGCGAGGTGCTCGCGCGTTTTGAGCTGGAACGCCAGGCGGTTGCGATGATGAGCCATCCGAACATCGCCAAGGTGCTCGACGCCGGGGAGACGCGAACCGGAAGACCGTACTTCGTCATGGAGTACGTAGAGGGCAAGCCCTTGACCGAGCACTGCGACGAGCACAAGCTCAACGTCGTCGAACGGCTGCGGCTCTTCGTTCGCATCTGCGCCGCAATCCAACACGCCCATGGCCGCGGCATCCTGCACCGCGACGTCAAGCCGTCCAACCTGCTTATCAGCTATCAGGACGGGCATCACGTGCCGATGGTCATCGACTTCGGACTCGCCAAGGTCCTTTCTTCGGGAGCCAGCGAAGCCACGATGCTCACGACCCCCGGGCAGCTCCTGGGAACGCCCTCCTACATGAGCCCCGAACAGGTCGAACTTCCCCCGGACGACATCGACAACCGCGCCGACGTCTATGGGCTGGGAATCGTGCTGTTCGAGCTCCTCACAGGTTCACGCCCGCACGAGCGCGAACTCGGGACCGGCGGCCTTCCCGCCCTCCTGCGGAACATGCAGAGAGAGGAGAGCACCAAACCCAGCACCAAGTTGACCGAGCTGAACTCCTCTCTGGAAGACGTCGCCGCAAACCGTCGCACCAACCCGACGTCGTTGACCAAGCGCGTACGCGGGGACCTGGACTGGATCACGCTCAAGGCCATCGAACGCAATCGGGAACGCCGATACGAATCGGTCGCCCAGCTCAAGGAAGACGTCGAACTCTACCTCGCCAGCGAACCCATCCTGGCACGACCGCCGACCCACGCCTACCGCTTCGAGCGCTTCCTGCATCGCAACCGCATCGCCGTCGTGGTCGTGATCGCAGCGGTCCTCGCGATGGTCTTCGGCTCCGGAACCAGCACCTTCTGGTACCTGAAGGCGAACTCCTCACGTGAGCTCAAGGAGATCCCCATCAGACTGATGGATCAACTGCGGACGAACGTCTCGAACGCTCATCTTTGGTTCGAGGAAGCCCTGGCGGGTGACCTGAGCCTCAGCGTCGAGGAGGACGTCCTCAGACCGATGCGGGAGGCCCATACCTCCGTTACGTTACTCCGCGGAGGGGGCGAAACAGAGCGCGGGCCCATCGACGCGATCCGCGAGCCCGAGACCGCGGAGCTCCTACGGCAGCTGGATACGGACCTGGAATTGCTGCTGTCCAAGTCGGTCGAACGCTGGACCAAACGCGAAGACGAGGGCCAGATCGGGGGCGAACTGGATCAGGCCTTCGACCATCTCTTCCTCGGCATTCTCGACAAGGCCAACGATATCTCCGTATCCCTGACGACGGCTTCCATGAAGGACTGGCGCACGCTGGCCAAGATGTCGATCCTCATGAACGCGCTGGGGCTTGCGCTCCTGTTGGCGAGTTTCCTGATCACGCTGGGCATGGTCCGCAAGCGCTTCCGCTAGAGCGCTCTTCACCCGCCCCTACTCGAAAGGCGCCGGACTGATGCGCCCCTTGCGCTTCTCAACCAGCAGCAGACCCACCAGTTTGGCGTCGCTGCGAGAAACCACCGCGGCGCCGTGCCATTCCGCGTCGAAGCTCAAGGCGGGGTCTACGTGGAGGAACTCGCCCTCCGCTTTCAGATGGGTTGCCGCCAGGGCGATGGGCGCCGAAGCGGGATCCCCCAGGGCCAGGCAATCTTCGCCGGAGATCGGGGCACGGGTGAGTTCCTCGGGCCAGCGCTGAATGGCGGCGAGCGCGCCGCCTTCGGGCGGCACGAGGTCGAGTTTTCGCAACGCGAGGCCGCGGGCCTGCCAGAGGGGTTCGCCATCGAGAGCCAGGCGCTGGCCCAGGAGTTCAAGCCCCTCGGTCTTCACGCGAGCGCCTTCCTCGTGGGTCAAGAGGTCAGCGGGTCCAACCCAACCGTCTGCAAGCGAGAGAAGCCAGCCGGCACGGGAGCGATCGATGCCGAGGACGCCCTGCTCGAAGACATGTTGCGCACGGACAAGCTCCGGAACCCGCGCCCCCGCCGGGAGAAGCTCGCGCCCGAGAGCCAGGGGCGGCTGCCACGTGAGCCAGCTCTCCTCGGGCTCGGCGTGAAGATAAAAGCGATGCCCGGTACGGACCCGAGCGCCGGGACGGGTCGGCGTGGAGAGGGCGATCCCTCCGACGAAGAGGGTGCGCAGCGACTCGAACTCGAACCGCAGCCCACGCAGACCGAGGGAAAAATCGACTCCGCCCTGTTGCCAGAAGCGCGAGTCCTCTCGGACGAGCTCGGCGAACGGCGCTCGGATACCGGCGCGCACCTCGACCGCCCGGGCATCGGAGGCCAGACCGACCGAAAAAACACTCCCGATCTCGATGCCGCGATAGTGGATCGGGGCGCCCGGTGACAGGCCGTGGCGCTCACCTGCCTCGATCACGACCTCGAGCACCCCCTCCTCACCCATGCCGGCGACCGGTGGCTCCGCGAGCGCGATGAACTCGCTCTGTCGGGCCGAATCCAGGGGCCCGGGTAGTACGCCCAGGTAGCGAGCCCCTATCACCGTCTCGAGGCCCTGCACGCCGTCGAGGGCAAGGTGCGGACGCACGATCCAAAAGCGCGAACCGGCGCGGGCGAGACCGCCCGCCGCCGGTTCCAGCCGCACGCCCAACATGACTTCGGTGAGGTCATCGGCAAGGTCCACACATTCGACCATGCCGACCGATACGCCGCGGTAGCGCAGGTCGTCACCGACACGGATACCGTGGCCGGCGGGCACGCGGATTTCGATCAGCGGCCCCCGACGCATCCAGGCCGATGCCCCGAGATAGATTGCGAGGGCGAACGCAAACAGCGGCAAGAGCCAGGCGAAAGACCGCCTCGCACGAACCTCGATGCTTGCGGTGGGGAGCTTCTGCTCTTGCGCCGAGATCACGCTCATGTCTCCAGCACGCTCACTTCTTCTTCTCTCCAAAGCGAATGCGGATCGAACCAGGCGCTCGCGAGGAGATTCAACACAACGCAGCAGGTGAAGGCAACCGTACCGGGTCCGGGTCGAACCTCCGCCAGGTCACCGAACTTCAACCAGGCCACGACCACCGCGACCAAGAGGACGTCGAGCATGCCCCAACGCCCGGTCCATTCGACCGCCCGCCAAACCCAGGCTCGATGGTGCGAGGTCAGCTTTTGGGGAGACCAGGACAGGGCCAGCAGGGCCAGGATCTTGCCCAGCGGCAGAACCACCGAGCAAAAAAGGACGACGCCTCCGACAAGCCATTCCCCCTTCGCGACAAGGCCCACGCTGCCGGCCCAGATACTCGCATCGGAGACATGGCCGAACTGCTCCAGGCGCATGACGGGCAGGAGGATAGCCAGCGGATAGAGACTGAGCGCGGCGAGCGCCGCGGCGCGGCACAACCTGTGGCCCACCACGCTACGCCTCGGATCGTGGATCCTCACCCCACAGCGCGAACACAGCGCCACGGCCTCCCTGGGAACGGGCGGCAGGGTCTGGACCAAACCGCAGCAGTGGCAGGCTTTGAGGTTCATGTCTTTGGCGCCCTGCGCGTCAGCGGAGTCCCCGTGCAAGGAATGAGATAGATTAAGGATAAGAGAAGGGAACACATGGCACCCCGCGGACATAGCTCTTTCAGCCAAGGCGCCGCCCGGTCCCGCGGGATCGGCAACGGCCCGAGGAGTTTTCCCCACATTATGCAACCCTTCAGGAACCCACCCCGCCCGGGTCGCGTCTATCTCCGGCCCCCTCGGTGTCTCCCGACCGGCGCATTCCCACCGCCTCCCAGCAGAATCCGCATGAATACCAGCCTCCTCCCCTTCATTGCCGCCTCTTTCCTTCTCTGTGCCCCCCTCCCCTCCGCCCAGGAAAGTCCTTCGTTCCGCGGCTCCTTCGAAATCCCCTCGCCCCTGGTAAGCCTGGGCGACACGGGTCGGGTTGCGACGGTCAGTTTCGACGCCGGTGACTACGCCCTCTTTTCCCTCGTCCACGCCGAAGCCGGGGTTCTACACGTGAGCGACGTCCCCCTGCCGGGGGACCTGCGCGTAGGGTTGACCTTGCTCCCCACCCAGGTACTCGAGCCCGGCGCCCGGGCGGTCATCGTCGGTGCGGACGGTTCCAGGAGCTTCCTGCAACCCGAGGTCAAGACGTTCTTCGGTCACGTCGACGGCGGCGGGACCGTCTTCGTCGGCGTCTCCCCGACGATGATTCACGGCTATATCGAGATCGGAGATGACATGTTCCTTCTCTCCTCGAGCGGATCCCTGGGAACAGCAACGATCGCCCACGCTTCCCTGTTTGCGGGCGACGGGACCGGTTCCGAATGGTGCGGCTATACGGCTCCGAGCTCCCCTTCCCCCAAGATCGACGGGCGTTCGATGGAAGAGCAGGGAGGCATCCTCAAGTTGATCAACTCCGGTTCCAAGGTGCGCACGGCGAAGGTCTTCCTCGAAGCCGACCAGCAATTCCGCAACGCCTTCTCCTCGGATCAAGACTGCATCGACTACGTCACCCTGCTCACAGCCGCATCCAGCTCGATCTATCGCCGGGACATCGGCTCCGTCTTCACGATCCCCGACGGATACCTGCGGGTCTGGAACTCCACCCCCCCCTGGGGCACGGTCGGATCCTTCAACGACATCAACAACGTCCAAGCCTGGTGGAGCAGCAACGCGAACCCCGACCGCCACCTTCCGCGCGCGGCGGTTCACGTTTTGACACGACCGGTCTTCGGCGGTGTGGCCTTCACCGCCGGCGGTCTCTGCAACAACACCCAGGGCTATGAAATATCCAGCCTGAACGGTTTCTTCCCCAACCCGGTGCAACACACCTCGCACTCGAACTGGGATCTGATCGTCTTCAGCCACGAGTTCGGACACACCTTCGGCACCGGACACACCTTCAACTATCAGCCCCCGATCCCGTGCTTCGAAGGTTCCGGTCCGGACAACGGCACCATCATGAGCTATTGCCACCTCGAGTCCGGCGGCAACAACAACGTCGGGATGCGCTTCCACGTCCGGGTCCAGGACAACCTGATCCAGCACTTTGGATCGGCCAACTGCCTGGCAGAGACGGTCATCGTGAACGGCGACTACGATTACGATGGCGACGTAGACGCTCTCGACGTCGCCGTCGCCGACGGCATCCTCGCCCAGGGCTTCGTGTCCCGGGCCGCAAACGAGGTTTTTGATTTCGATGGCGACGGAGACTTCGACGCCCTGGACCGCGACCTGCTCGACCTGGTGGTCAGCGGTATGCCGCCTGCCGAGGTCACGATGTACAACGGAAGCGGTCTCAACGAGGAGTGCTACCTGCCCTCCGACCCGCCCCTCATGGGTCGCCCCTGGCTCAGCCAGGTTCTGGCCTTTCCCGCCGGCACCGTTAGCCTTATCCTCGGATATTCGGAGCCGATCGACAGCATCTTCCTCTCGACCGGCGAGCTCTTGGTCCACCCGGGCTCGGCGTTTCTGTTCTCGTCGGTCGCAACCTCCGACTTTTTCTTTGCGGTCCACGAAATCGACGTCCCCCTGGATCCCTCCCTGGCCGGTGCCATGGCCTACGTTCAAGGCTTCCGCCTGGATCAGGCCTGCAACGGGCTCCAGGCACGCGTGAATTTCTACTAGCTCGCGCAACTCCCTGAACTCCCTCCCCCTCTTTCATGCCTCTGACACTTCCATCGTGGAAGTCCACCAGCCCCATCCCATGAACCGATTCGCCATCGCCCTTTCCGTTCTCGCCGCCACAGCCGTGGAGCTCGATGCTCGACAAGCGGTCACCGCCGCGCCGCTCCAGCTCGCGACGCCGTTCGAACGCACTGCGGAGGTCGAGGGCGTCGTCACACTCACCTTCGACGGTGGCGACTACGCAATCCTCTCGCAGGTCCATGGGACGGAACCGGTCCGACTCGCGGGATTCCCCCTTCCGGGGCGCGAGCCGGTCGATCTCATCCTGCAGCCGACCAGCGCCTTCGAGGACGGAGGAAAAGCCGTCGTTGTCGAGGCGGACGGCTCGATGCGTCTGGTGGCTCCACAGGTGAAGTGTTTCTTCGGCTTTGTGGAAGGGGGCGGAACGGCGTTCCTCGCCATCTCGCCGACGACCCTGCAGGGCTACATGTCCGCCGGCGAGGAGGCCTATTTCCTTTCGTCGGACGGCGATGCCCGTACGGACCGCGCCACCGTGGCTCACTCCTCCAAGGTCACACCGGGTGACGTCTCGCTGCAGAATTTCTGCGATACGACCCCGCTTGAGGACCCCGAAGGCAAGTTCGGACGAGCGGCTCTGGAAGAGCACGGCCGGATCGGGCTGGGATCCGGGTCTTCCATCGAAACGGCACGCCTCTGGATCGAGGCGGATCACCAGCTCAGAAACCAGTTCGGCTCCGACCAGGCCTGCATCGACTACGTCACCCTGCTGACGAGCTTCTCCAGCTCGATCTACCGCCGGGACACGGGCATGCGCCTGACGATTCCGGACGGTTTTCTGCGNGTCTGGAACACGACTCCGCCCTGGGGCGTGGTCAATGACTTCGGCGGTCTGAACCCTTTCGCCANCTGGTGGTCCGGCAACCACCCCNATTCGAANGCGAACCGAACGCTGGTGCATCTCTTGACGAGGCCCGCCTTCGGAGGCGTCGCCTACCTGGACGTCGCCTGCAGCCACTCCGCGGGCTATGCGCTCTCGAGCGTGAATGGATCCTTCCCGAACCCGATCCAGCACACCTCGCCCAGCAACTGGGACCTGGTCGTTTACTCCCACGAGCTGGGGCACAACTTCGCCTCGCCTCATACGTTCAACTACAACCCCCCGATCGAATGCGACGATGGCTCGGGCCCTGATAACGGCACGATCATGAGCTATTGCCACCAGAACCCCGGTGGCACCAACAACATCGGCCTGCGCTTCCATCGCCGCGTTCAGTCGCTCTTGCGCGCGAACATCGCAACCGAGGGATGCATCTCCTCCCAGAATATTCAAGCCGGCGACTACGACGGCGACGGTGCGGTGGACTTCGGTGACGTCTTCACCGCCAACGCGATTTTCGACCAGGGTTTTGATTCGATCGCAGCGGAAGAGGCCTTCGACATGGACGGTGACGGGGACTTCGATCAATTTGATCTCGACCTCCTGAATGCGTCCATCGGCGCAGCGCCGGCCAGCGCCGTGATCACCAACGGATCGAACGCCAACGAAGTGTGCTATCTGCCCATGAACCAGCCGATCATCGGCGAAGTCTGGGACAGTCAAGTCCTCGCCTTCCCGGCCGGCACGTTCACGGTCATCCTCGGATACTCAGGTGGCACGTCGGGTATCTTTTTCTCCCTGGGCGAACTGCTGATCGACCCCGTTTCGGCCTTCCTGTTCGCCAACGTGTCGGCCTCCGATTTCCTGTTCGCCGTCCACTCCATCCCGGTCCCCTACGATCCGGCATTGATCGGCGCGTCGGCCACGGTCCAGGGATTCACGGCGACCAAGGCCTGCAACGCCCTCGAACTGGTGGTGAGCTACTTCGAATAGGGCCACGCGCTCCGCACGTTGCCGCCCCCCCCCCGGACAGGCGGTGGGGCGCAATCCTCGGGTCGTGTCCCGGGAGCGGACGGCCGGCGTAGCCGCAGCCGGGGGAGCCGATCCAGCTCGGAAACCGGCTCGCAGAGGACTCCTCGATTCCCGGGACGCCTCACACAGGGCGTGGGCGGGCTGTATTCCCGCCTCCCGGGTTGCCAGAAACTCGCCTCCCCGTGCGTGCGAGGAGGTCCGGAGCGAGGAGAGGAAAAGGGAGAAGTCCCTGGAACCGAACACTCTTCAGGGGGGGCAGGGGTGTGGAAGTAGGGGCCACGCTGCGAACTGTCGCCAAAGGCGCCATCGGTCGAGGCAAGCTCGCCGCTAAGATCCAGCCCGCCATGGATTCCACCGACCTCAATGCCGCACGCTCGCTGGCCCGCTTCATCGATGCCTCGCCCTCGCCCTACCACGCCGTCCAGGAGGCCGTGCGCCTTCTGACCCAGCACGACTTCGAGCCCCTCGACGAGAGGTCCTCGTGGAACCTCACCGGCGGGCGCTACTTTGCGATTCGGGGAGGGAGCCTGATCGCCTTCGTCATTCCGGCGGGAGCCCCCACGAACCTTGGCTTCCGCATTGTCGGCGCCCATACCGACAGCCCCAACCTCAGGATCAAGCCGCAACCCGACACCGGCGGCGGCGGGTTGGCCCAGTTCGGGGTCGAGGTGTACGGCGGCGCACTGCTCAACTCCTGGCTGGATCGAGACCTGGGACTCTCGGGGCGGGTCTATCTGCGGAACGGCGATACGGAAATATCCGAGGAGCACCTGTTCCATATCGACCGACCGCTCTTGCGCGTTCCCCAGCTCGCGATCCACCTCAACCGGGAGATTCACGAGGAAGGCCTGCGCTTGAATCCACAGCTGCACATGTCCCCCATCGTGGGGTCGCTGGATGCGTCTCCGGGTTTCCACGAAATGTTGGCGCAGGAGCTCGGCATCGATTCCGATCGAATTCTTTCCTTTGACGCGATGTGCCACGACCTCCAACCCGCGTGCATCTGCGGATGGCAGGACGAGTTCCTCAGCGCAGGGCGGCTGGACAATCTGTGCTCCTCCTACTGCGGGCTCGTGGGAATGCTGGACCGTCTCGAACGCGGGGAGAAACTCGTCCATCTGCCGGTCCTGGCCCTGTTCGATCACGAGGAAGTCGGCAGCGCATCCAATCGTGGAGCCGGCAGTCCGCTGCTGGGGGATCTTCTCGAACGGACCATCCTCGCCCGCGGGGGAACGCGCGAGGACTTCCATTGCGCCCGTGCCAATTCGGCATGCGTCTCCGCCGACATGGCCCACGCCACCCATCCCAACTATGCCGACAAGCACGAACCCGAGCACTGGTTGGAGATGAACCGCGGGCCGGTCATCAAGATCAATTCGAACCTACGCTACGCGACCGACGGCGGCACCGAAGCTCTGTTTCAACAGGCCTGCGAACGCGCCGATGTCCCCTTTCAAAAGTGGGTCAACCGCACCGATCTCGCCTGTGGTTCGACCATCGGCCCGATCACCGCGGCGCGCACCGGCATCCCAACGGTCGACGTCGGCACGGCCCAGCTGGCAATGCACTCGGCCCGCGAGATCTGCGGATCCCACGACCCGGCCTTCCTGGTGCGCGCCCTCTCAGCCTTCTTCGAGTGATCCACCCCGGATCGCAGCCCGCAAAGGGGCGATGGCCGTTTCCGCGGTGACGGGGACCGGCGACTCCGGCGGGGCGCCCGGCACCACTCTCGCAACCCCTAGGGCGAGATCTTCCAGTGGTCGGTCTCGTCCGGATTCGTCGTCGCAGTGAAGCAAAGCACCAGGCCGAGAAACCCCATGAACCCACCGATCACGGCCAGGGTGACCCACGACGGTGAGGGACCGATCGCCATCCGATCGAAAATGTCCCCCCACCCCCGTGCGCTACGGGGATGAACGGCAAGTTTGACGATCCAGGACAAGAGGATCACCAGGTAGATCGCCCAGTAATTGCGGATCAAGCGCACGCGCAGGGCCTCGTAGCGGCTGATCTTGAACCGTGGGCGAAAGAGATCGCTGGCTACGAGATCGCCCCACCCACTCTCGGGACTCACAGGATCGCGGCGCAGGATCGGTCCGTAGAAGTTCTCTTCGATCTTGCGGACGCGCGAATACCAGATGTCGGCAAAGCGATAACGCCGCGACTCGAAGGCCCAGAAAACGGAAACGAGGACCATGCCGAGGAGCAGGAGCACGTGGGAGCTGTCCGCTTGGCGGAACGAGAGCGTGAGAATACCGGCGGTCGAGAGGACGGCCCAGTTGGTCGTGTTGTCGAGCCGCATACGCCAAGAGGTGGCGCGTGTAAGCTCGCCGCGGTAGAGGTGAACCACCGCGGCGACGTACTCCGAACGGCTGATGGCCGTGCTCTCGTAGTCCGCGTCTCCGTTCGATTCGGAGGAAAACCCGGGCTTCGCCGGATCTTTCGCTGGAGTGGATTCGGACCGCTCGGCCACTGCTGTTACCTTTCGTTCAGTCAGAGAAGGGCTCCTCGGAAAGCAGCGAGCGCTTGTCCTCGACGTCCTTGAATTCATCCGCTTCGTCCAGCGCGTCCTTCTTGGCGTCGATATTGGGCCAGTTCTCGGCGAGCCTTGCATTGAGCTCGGTGTACTCGGTCCATTTTTCAGGAAGGTCGTCCTCGCTGAAGATGGCCTCGGTCGGACACTCCGGCACGCAGGCTCCGCAGTCGATGCACTCGTCGGGGTGGATCACGAGAAAGTTCTCACCCTCGTAGAAGCAGTCGACAGGGCACACGTCCACACAGTCGGTGTACTTGCACTTGATGCAGGGTTCGGCGACGACGTAAGTCATGATTCGGAAGCTCTTCTCCGTCCTCGGGGCCCTGGGACCCCTCGTAGACAAGCAGGGGGACCGCATTATCCCCCACGAGGCACGCCTATCCAAGCCCCCGCTACCGCCCCGCGCACCCCGCGCCTACGCTCCGGGTCCGTGGAAACCCCGTCCAGCTCGAATCCGCTCTACGAGCGCATCTTCGCCATGGTGGACTCGATCCCCCGGGGCAAGGTCGCGACCTACGGTCAGATCGCCCGCGAGGTGGGCGCCCCGCGCCATGCCCGGTCCGTAGGGCGCGCCCTCAGCAATCTCCCCCCCCAGAGCCCCCTCCCCTGGCACAGGGTTCTCAACGCAGGGGGCGCGATCAGCCCCCGGCCGGGCGGCTCGCCCCGGCTACAGCTCCAACGGCTTTGCGCCGAAGGAGTCCGGGTCAGCCGGAGCGGCCGGGTCGACCTCGAAGAATACCAGTGGAATCCCGACTGGTAGCCGGCCCCCGAGTCGCTCCGCTCCCGCACAAGAACAGCATGCGCATCCTCCTTGCCGTCGCCCCCCTCTTGTTCTCGAGCTGCGCCTTTCGCACCCACCAGGTCGGGCTGCACTATCCGCCCTGCGCCGCCTCGAAAACCCATCTCACCGAAACCAGCTTCGAAAGGCCTGTCCGCATCGCCCTGGGTCGCTTCGAAGACCTGCGCCTGGATCCCAGCCTGATCGGTGAGCAACGCAACGCCTGGATGATGCACACGGCCCAGGTCCGCTCCGTGGGATCCGTGGCCGGTTGGTTGCAAGACGCACTGGCCTTCGAGCTGGAGGGAACGAATTTTGCGATCACCGCTTTGGAAGAGACGGGAACACCTCCCCTGCTCCTTCAGGCCGAGGTCAGGCTCGTGGGCTCCTCCCGCCACTCGGCGACCACTGCCGTGGTCGAGTTCTCGGTGAAACTGAAACGGGGCTTCAAGATCCTCTGGGCGCACCGCTATCGCGGCGTGGCCAGCCTGTCGGCGGAGACGCAAGACCAACTCCAGGAACAGTTCCGCCGGGAGATCGACCCGTGGGGCGAGGCCCTCGCCCGCGCCCTGTGCGTGGCGACCGCGCCCCTCGCCCGGGACCTGCACGGCGCCCTCGCCGAAGAACGGGGGCGTGTTCGAGAATAGTCCGCGCGAAGCGTGTGGTAGGTTCTCCCCAATGTCCGCCGACGGATTCAAGAATTTCCGCGACCTGAAGAAGGCGCTCGGGGGTGGGAAGGGCCAGGAGCCCGAGACCGAAGAGCGCGGCTGGTCCCTGGAGGTCGAGGGGGAAGAGCAGGACCCACAGGCCATCTCGGGGCCCGACGAGACGGCCCGCGACCGGATCGATCGCCGGCCCGCGGCCTACGCGCCGATGGACACCGGGCCCCCGCCCTATCGCGATGACCGTTCGGACGAGCTGAGGCTCTTGTACTCCTTCCGTGTGCGCACGGTCTTTCCCGAGGACGTGCGCCGGGAGGTCGCATCCCTTCCGCAGGAACCGAGCCCGGAGGACTACGCGGGGCGACGCGACCTTCGCGGCGAGACCCTCTTCACGATCGACGGCGAAGACGCGAAGGACTTCGACGACGCGATTTCGATCGAAGAGCTGGCGGACGACGGCCTCAAAGTCGGCGTGCACATCGCCGACGTCTCCCACTACGTCCGCCCGGGGACGCAGCTCGACGCCGAGGCGATCGCCCGTGGAACCAGCGTATACCTGCCCGATCAGGTCGTCCCGATGTTGCCCGAGGAACTCTCCAACGGGCTGTGTTCGTTGGTCCCCGAACGCGATCGCTTCGCCTACTCGGTCTTCATGAACTTCGACAAGGACGGCGAGCGCACGGAAGCACATGTGTGCAAGAGCGTGATCCGCAGCGCCCGCCGCAATACATACCGCGAGGTCCAGGCGCTGCTCGACGGCCCAAAATCGGTTGACGACATCGACGTCGAGCCGCTCCGTTTTCTGGAGAAACCCCTTCGGCTGTTCGAGCGCTGGACCAAACGCCAGCAACAAATTCGTGACTCGAAGGGGTCGCTCAGGATCCAGTCGAAGGAACGCAAGTTCGTCTTTGACGGCAAGCACGAGGTCGAGGCCGTGGTCGAGAAGGACCGTTACTTCTCGAACACTCTCATCGAAGAAACCGCCCTCGCCGCCAACCAGGCCGTAGGCGATCTCTTTCGTTCACGGGGTCTACCGACGATCTATCGCGTCCACCCGGAGAAGGACGAGGAAGAGATCGCGGCGGTCTCGAAGATGCTGGACGAGCATGGCATTCGAGTTCCGAAGAAGGATCGCCTGACCGGACGCGACATCGGTCGCTTGATCCGTACCGCTCGAAACAAGCGCAACGCTGAGGTCCTCATTCAACGCATCATGGGCCTGGTGGAGCGCGCTTACTACGAGGTGCGCGATCACGAGGACGTCGCCACGCACTTCGGCCTGGTTCGCGAAGCCTATCTGCACTTCACATCCCCGATCCGACGCTATCCGGATCTCATGGTGCACCGCTGGCTGTCGGCCATCGAGACGCGCGGTCAAGAGGCGGAGAAAGAACTGAAAGCCGACGCCCTCATCGCCGATTTGAACGACACGGCGGCGCACTGCTCGCAGCAGTCCGAGGTCGCGGCAATGGCCCAGCTCGCGATCGAGGACCTCAAGATCTGCCAGTATCTGGAGCCCCACATCGGCGAGAAGCTCGAGGCCTCGATTCAGCGCGTCTCGCGCTACGGAATGGAAGTGCGCCTGAACGACTTCAACGTGGATGCCTTCTTGCCGACCAAGAAGATCGGCGAACGCCCGCAGTTGAAGGGCCCCAACCTGACCGTGCGCGCCGGACGACGCACACTGTCCTTCAGCGAAGGTCACCCGATACGCGTCCGCATCCAGGACGTGGACTTCCTGCGTCTGCAGGTCATGCTCGAGCTGGCCTAGGGCCTCAGGGAGGCCCCGCACCGGACCCGGGTCGATCACCGATTTCCAGGGAAACCCGGACCTTCAGACCACGTGATCGATCTCGACCCCCGGCTGCCGGATGCCCCTCTGACGCAGGGTAGATTCGTGGAACCCGGAACGCTCCCCCGCTACGGAAGTGCTGATCGGCGGAGCGACACCTCCTAAGATGGCCTGCGATGAAGGCTCGACCCCTGCTCTGGCTCCTCCCCCTCCTGACGCTCGGTGCCTGCCTGGGGCTCCCCGCGAACAGCTTCCCGGATTCCCTCGACACGGCCCGGCTGTACCAGCATCGGGTGGCGGCCACGGAGCCGGCGGCCGACACCGTCCCGCTGGTCGTCCCGGGGGCTGCCTGGTTGGAAGCCGATCTGGAGGGTTTTCTCCCGGAACGCACCAAGCTGTTCTACGACCTTCGTGGCCGCGGCTCTTCGCGCGCCGTGAAGCGCAACCTCAAGCTGTCGATCGAGAGCGACGTGGCCGACCTCGAGGCGCTACGCAGCCGGTACTCCTGGGAACGGATCGACCTTCTCGGCTGGGGCTATGCGGGAGGGGTCGCCATCCGCTACGCGCTGGAGCACCCCGAGCACGTCGGAAATCTGTTGCTCGTCTCTCCTCTGCCTCCGCGCTACGCACCCTACTGGGCGGAGTATCAGCGTCGCTTTTCCGAGCGAATCGACATGGAGGCCATCGCCGCCCTCGACCATTGGCGTGCGACGGGTCGCAAGGCCCAGGATCCAGCGGGTTACGCCAGCGCCTACACGCGCGTGTCATTGGCTACGTTTTGCTTTGACCCCCGCGATGCGGATCGCGTTCGCAGCACGCCCTACGGCATCGAGGATCCCGACCCCGAACGCGTCGGCCGGCTCAAGGAGGCGATCTTCCACCGCCTCGGCCCCTGGGTCGTCTCGCCCGACAGCCTCGCTGCACTGGAACGGCCGGTACTCATCATCCACGGCGACAAGGACCTCTTGCCGCTCGACGGCTCGAGGGAATACCTGGAACATCTTTCACAGGCTCAACTCGAGGTCATTCCGCAGTGCGGACGTCTACCGTGGATCGAAACGCCCGAGCGCTTCTTCGAACTCGCCGAGGCGTTCCTGCGAACGCCCGAGCTGAGTCCGTCGACTCCATGAGGGCGTCGTATCTCGCCGGCGGAATGTTCGCCCTGGCCTCCGCCTGCGCTTCCCCCTTTGGCGGTCAGGACATCGACCTGATCGGTGGATTCTCCACCTTCCCCGGAGTGGGTGGCACGCTGGGCATCGCTCAACGCATCCAAACCCACGAGAACATCCGCTTCGATTTCGAAATGGACATCGTTCACCAGGAACTGGACAAGGCCGGTCCGAGCGGTGAGAACGATTTCGATCAGGTCCGCGCCGCCCTCAAGGCGAGCTATCCCGCGGATTCTCCGAACCGGGGCACCGCCAGACTCGGCATCGTCTGGCTGCGCACCCTGGGGGACGCCGTTGGCATCGATGGAGAAGGAGACTTCGGGGGCGGGTTCCTGGGCCTTGGCTACCAGTTCCGCCTGACTCCCCATCTTTCGCTGAATCCCGACCTTTGCTTCGCGCTGGTCGATGCCGAGGGGGGAGGAGACTTCGGACCGGTGGTCGAGATTACCTGGCGATTCCTTTGGCACCTTTGAAGCCCGGCTTGGTTTACGATCACGGCCCATGTCCGGACGCAAGTCCATGCCCATACGTGATGGCTCAGGCTTTCCACGCTCCCGAACCTAGAACGCTTCGGATGGCCCCGATCGCTCGCGCATCCTCCCACTGGCTCCGGGCCATTGCGCTCTCGTGCGCGGGCCTCTCCAGCTGCAGCTCCGATCCAGGATCGGATCCCGGCGCCGGGCTGAGCATGGACCTGCTCGCGCGTCGTCCGGATGCGGTCTTCGATCAACCCGGGAAGCTGGAACCGGGGCGTGACGAGGGTATGCCCACCGTCTCCTGGGGAGCTGCGGAAGGGGTGGGCTGGGACAAGCGGGCCTTCGAATTGCCCGACGGCACGCTGTACAAGCGCAACAATCAACCGGCGGCCCAGCTGATTCTACGCGCGACCAGGCCGACGAAACGACGGCTTCAAATGACGGTCTGGAGCGCGGACCCGGCCGGCGAACAGCCCGGCCCTCTGGAGGTCCACCTGAACGGCAGGATCGTCGCCGCAGTTCAGCTCACGAAAGAGCCGAAGCTACATGAGTTTGAACTACCCGCCCCGCTCTGGGGCTTCGGTGAGAACCTGCTCGAATTAATAGCGCTCGAGACCTCGCAGAGCGACACTCGCCGGTGGGACATCTTCGCCGTGTCCCGCATCGAGTACGGACCGCGCCGCGAGCTCCAGCTCGACTTCGAAACCCGCAAGGCGGAGTTAGCAGTGGATACGGGGCTGCGTTACCTCGTCGATGTCGTTCCCGAGTCACGGCTCATTATCGCGACCCATCCGACCGCCAGCGGGCGCCTGGAGGTCCGCTTCGGCGGCATGAATCCCTCCGACGGCAGGCGCAGCTTCGAAGGCTACCCCGCGATGGAGTTCCCGGTCCCCGTCACGGGGCTCGAGGTGCAGCGCCCGTTCCCCGAGACGGCCGAAGAAATCCAGGTTGTTGAACTCATCTGGACCTCTGAAAACAACGGCGTATTGAGCCTGGAGCGACTCGAGGTCTTCGAGAAGCGTTCGGACGCTCGCCCGCCGATCATCTTCATCAGCATCGACACCTTCGCCGCACGACACCTCGCGGTCTACGGCTATCACCGCCAGAACACGCCGGCTCTGAACCGACTTGCCGCAGAGGGCGTCGTCTTCGAGCACTGCATCTCGAACGCCCCCTGGACGATGCCGAGCTATCTGTCGGTGCTCACCGGGCTGTATCCACGCTCGCATGTCGCCGACCTGACCTTTGCACCCGACGTGCAACTCGACAACTGGGACTGGTGGCAGATCGCCGAGAACCGCTGGACCATCGCCGAGGCCATGCGTGCCAGGGGCTACGAGACCGCCGGGCTGGCGGATACCCACTGGCTCAGCGAGAAGTTCCGCGTCAACCAGGGATTCGACCGCTACGACATCTCGGCGGCTTTTCTCCCGATTCAGGAAACCGGCGGCGGAATCGCCTATCAGCTCGAGCAGCTGATCCGGCCCTGGCTGGACTTCCGCAACCAGGCGCTGCCGCCTTTCCTCTTCTTGCACGCCCTGGACGCCCACGGCCCTTACTTGCCCGAAGAAGCGTTTCGGGATCGCTTCGTCAGCTCGTTGCCCGAAGACCAACGCCTCACGCCGGCGGGCTCCTCCTACCAGACCTACGGCGCCATTCCGGTCTGGATGGCCCGTACTGCGGTGCCCGACCCGGAGATGGACATCCCCTCCGAACTCCCGCTCGAACCGATCATCCAGCGTTACGACGAGTCGATCCTCAAGGTCGATACCTACCTGGGCCGGCTCTTCGAACTCCTGAACGAGCACGGACTCTACGACGACGCCGTCATCGTCGTCACGGGCGATCACGGCGAGTCCTTCGACCACGGCTTCTACAGTCACGGCGGTTTGTGGGAGGACGTGATCCACGTCCCACTCCTCCTGAAGCTACCCGGGGGCGAGCACAGCGGTAGACGCATCGCCACCTCGGTGCAGCTCGTCGATGTCTATCCCACGCTCTTCGAGCTGGCGGGTGCGGGCAAACCGCCGGCCTTTCTCCACGGCCGATCGCTCATGCCGATCTTGCGCGGCGAAGATCCGAGCGCGCTTCCGGTTTTCTGTGAAGGCGGTCACGTCGAGCAGTACACCGTCCTCGACCAGGGTTGGAAGTTGATCGAGGTTTTCCCAGGTAAGGAATCGGGCGAAGCTTCCCTGCTGAGCCACCCGCGCGTGCCGCGCGCCTGGCTGCGAGATAACTTCCCCCAACTTGTGGATGCGCCGCTGACCGATGCTCTGCGTGAAGAGCTGCGCGGCCAGCCCGGATACGCGGACAAGGTCCTCGAGCTACGGTCATTGATCGGCGGACCCTACTACCGGCTGTACAACCTGAACGTCGATCCGCACGAAAAAAACGATCTTTCCGAACGCGAAAAGGACCGCCTGGAGTGGTTGTTGGCATTGCTGGCGCGTCACAAACAGATGGGGCTCGAAGCGCAGAAGAACGCCGATCCGGAAATCTTCACGGCAACCTTCTCCGCGGACGTGCTGAAGCACCTGGCAGAACTCGGGTATGCGGATGTGCCCGAGGAAACAGACGACACCGAGGCAGACTAGTCCGGGACAACCCCCGATCCATTCGCCTGTTCGGCAGTAGCTTTGCCCCGGGCTAAACCGCTTCCGATACGCTGCTGAAGCCGAAGCTCGCGACCCGGATGGCAGGCACAAAGGCATGGATCGAACGCCCGTTTCTGCCGCCGACGCGTACGGGTTTGGAAAGGGCCTCTGCCTCTTGCAGCACGTGCACCGGACTGTCGTTCCAGCGGAAGTTGTTCACCGGGTGCGTCACTCGCCCATTCTCGATCCAGAACACACCGTCGCGTGTCAAGCCCGTGCACAGCATCGTCTTCGGGTCCACGCTGCGGATGTACCACAGGTTCGTGACCAGGACGCCGCGCTCGGTTCCCTCGATCAACTGCTCCAGGCTGTCCTCTCCCCCCCCCATGAGCGTGTTGGGCGGAAATGGCTGCAGCCGCCGCGAGCGCTCCCGGGCCCAGTAACGGTCGCAATGCAGATTCTCGACCACGCCGTCGCGGATCCAGTGGGTCCTGCGGTGGGGCGTCCCGTCCTCCGCCCAGGGGACCGAGGAGACCGTGCCATCCCCGGGATCCGAGACCAGGTTGATTCCGACCGGAAACAGCCGCTCGCCGAGCCTCGTCTCATCGCCGGCCAGGGAAAAGAAGTTGCGTCCCTCGTCGGCCCGACGCATGTCCATGCCCTCCACCAAGAACCCCATCAGACTGGCCACACAGGCGGGCTCCAGAACCGCCGGATAATCTCCCGCAGCGAGGGTCCGGGCTCCCGCCGACCTACGGGCCTTATGGATCGCAGATTCGGTCGGCCCTTCGAAATCGAGCTCGCCCGCGAGTCCGGCGGCGGTCGAGGCCCATCCGGATCCGCGGCCGTCCGGCGTTCTCACGGTTTCGGAGAAATGCGCATCGCCCTGGCGGTGGTAGCCGAACAGCCCTGCAGAATTGCCGATGCTCCGAACCATTTCCCGCGCTTCAGCGAATCCGGCCGCCACCAGACCGGAGCGTCGCGCCCTCCCGAGCGCGTGCTCGACACCACGGTTCAGGTACTCGAGACGCCCCGCTCCGGACTCCGCGGTCCCAACGGAAACGCTCGCGTAGCTCTGCGGGCCCAGGGCCGCCAGAAACTCAGGATCCTCCGGCGCCTGGCGCGCCAGACTCTCCGAACGACGCACCAGCGCCTCCAGGCTGTGGGAATCCAGCTGGTTGCCGCTAGCCGTTGCGCTCTGTGTGCCGAAGGTCGAACGAATCGAGATCGAATCGTCCCGTACCCAGCCGGCGCTTGAGGGAACGTTGCGCGCGAAGCGTTGGTGAACGATCTCGTCCGCCGCGAGGGAGACCTGAACCCCGTCCGCCTTCGAGAGGAGCACGACGTGCTGAGTCAGCTCGCGACAACGTTTTTCGGTCAGCATCAGACCTTGCGCTCGGTGTTGAGGACGTCAACCCTGCGGAAGCGGGCCGGCGAGCATCCGTGACTGACGGCATTCGATTGACGCGGTTCGCCTTTGCCGTCGTAGAAGGAACCGCCTACCCAGTATTCCTTCGGTCCGCAGATCGCATCGCACGAACGCCAGAAGTCCGGCGTGCGTGCCTGATAGGCAACGTCCTTCAACATGCCCACGATCTTCCCATGCTTGACGTGATAGCTCGTCTGTCCGCCGAACTGAAAGTTGTATCGCTGGTGATCGATGCTGTAACTGCCGCGCCCTTTGATCAGGATCGCCTCCTCCGTATCCGCGATCATCTCATCGAGCGAAAGCGAGTTATCACCGGGCAGAAGATTGATGTTGGGCATCCGCTGGAAGGCGACGTCCCTCCAGCTTTGCGCATAGCAACATCCAAAGGAGGCTGCACGTCCCAAACACAGGGCCTGGTCGCGCGTGGTTTGATAGTCGACGAAAACCCCGTTCGTGACCAGGGGCCACTCCTGAGTCGCGACGCCATCGTCGTCGTATCCGCAGGTCGCAAGCGAACCGATTGCCGTTTTTTCGGCCTGGAAATGAACGATCGGGCTGGCGACTTGAAACGATCCCAGCTTGTCGGGCGTCAGGAAACTCGTGCCCGCAAAGTTGGCTTCCATGCCGACCGCCCGGTCGTACTCGGTCGGATGCCCGATCGACTCGTGGATGGTCAACCAAAGATGGGAGGGGTGCAAGATCAGGTCATACTTCCCCGGCGCGACCGAAGGCGCTGCAGCTTTCTCCTGAACGTCGGAGGCGGCGAGGCGCACGTCCTCTCGCCAGGGGTAATCTTCGAAGTACTCGTAGCCCCGCCCCTGGGGACTCGAGTACGCATTGCGACTCTCGAAGGTCCCGCGCCTTCGATCGACGGCGGTGACGGTGAAGCTCGGATTGTTACGGTGCAGCGTTTGTTCTATGACCGCCCCATCAGTCGAAGCGAAGAACTTGTGCTCGCGAACGAAGTCGACCGAAGACAGACAAAGGGTCACCCCGCGTTGGCGCAGGGCCTCGGCGTTGATCCACAGCAACCGTTCGATCTTGTCATCGAGCGATACGTCGAAGGGATCCGTTCGCAGCGGCGTATTCCATACGGCCGTGTAAGCTACCGTCGGAGCCAGCTGGACCGGCTCGAGTTGCAACTCGGCATTCGTCCGGGCCAACATAACCGCACGACGAGCGACGGTGAGCATCTCTTCCTTCTCGATGCGCGGACTGGCCGCAAAGCCCCAGGTGCCGTCAACGAGAACGCGTACGCCGAACCCGCGGTCCTCGGAGTCAAGGAGGTCTGTGACCCGTCGATCCCGCGTGTTTATCCGTTGACGCCGATAGTCGCAGATGCGGATGTCCGCATAGACGGCGCCGCCCGCTTCCGCGGACTCGAGTGCCGCCCGCGCGAGATCGAGAAGGCCCGGGTCGGGTTCGATGGCACGACCCCCCAAACGGACCGCAGCGCATCCTCCTGAGACCGCGACCGAACCGGCCGCAGCTCCCAGCCTGAGGAACTCGCGCCGCTCGAGGGTCATACCCGTTTGGCGGTCTTCCTGGTGACCGGCTTGGTCTTGGCCGCCTTCTTCGTGATCTTCTTGCCGGTTTTCCTGGCAGGTTTTGAGACCGTCTTCTTGGGCGACGGCTTGATCGTCTTGGGCGGGATCTTGGCCTTTTCCTTGAACCCCTCGAGCGAACGCGTCGCCCTCTCGAGCTGGGTGGTCAGGCTTCGGTTCTTCGAAGAGGCCGACCGGGCTTGCGACTTGGCCTCCTTCAGCTCGACCTTCTTCTCCGCCAACATCCCACTCAGCTGCTCGACCTTCGCCTGCGAGCGCTGCGCCTTGCTTGCGAGGCTCTTGAGGCTGGATTCGAGCTTGGTGGCAAGCCGGCGCTGCGCTGCCATCTCGACCTCATTGGTCTTCACCGTCCCCTTGAACTTTTCGAGCCGGCCCTGGAGTTCGCTTTGTCTGGTGCTCGCCTCCGCCAGGAGTTCTGTGTTGGTCTGGTTTTCGAAACTCGCCTCGTCCATCTTCCGTTGTACGGCTTCGATACGCTCGCTGGCCGCTGTCTGGATCTTCAGCGACCGCTCTTCGGCACCTTTTTCCAACGCGCCGACTTGTTCCTGGATCTCTTCTTCGCGTTGCTCCTGGTGATCGCGCAACTCGGCCAGCTCCTCCAGCCTCGGCTCGAGTTCAGCGACTCGCTCTTGCAGCGCCTGTAGCTCGCTATCACGCTCCAAGAGGGCCTGCTCGCACTTGGCCAGGATCCCGCCGCGCTCGCTCAGGGTGCGACGCAGCGCGGCTTCCGACTCCGCCTGCCGTTTCCGCTCGGAAGTAATTTCCGCACTCTCACGTTCGCGGATTTCATAGACCTCGGCCAGGTTTTGCTCGGAGACTTCGGCCCGCGCCCGTTCGTCCTGCACGGACCCGGTCAATTCCCGAATCCGGCCGCTCAGGGAATCGCGCTCCTCGAGCATGAGCCTGCCCTCCCTCTCGGCCTCCAGCGCACGGTGCTGCGCATCCTCGGCCGTACCGGAAAGTTCGTCCAGTTCGAGGCAGAGCTCGTCGACCCGACCCTTGTGGAGGAAAACGTCCTTGTGCGCGACCGAAGCCTGATTGTGAGCCTCCTGCAGCTCGACCCGCAGCCGCCCGACCTCCTCCGCGTACGCGTTGAAGCGCTCCTCAAAAGAGCCCATCTCCACGCATTTCTGGTTGAGCTCCTGAATCGCCTTGTCGGCATCCTGCTCGGCCAAGCGCACCTGACGTGAGAAAAGTTCCGCGTGTACTCTTCTCTCGGTGAGGTGAGCCCGGCCCCTGAGCAACCAACCGAGCCAGCCCGCAGCGCCGAACGCCGCGAGGCCAATTACCCAATCGTAGAAGGAATCCATGGTTGTAACGGGTTTGCCGCACCCGGTGTGTGGAGGGCTGTTTTAGCCAGAAGCGCCCCTCGGACGCCAGCGGGAATCGGGCTAAAGAACGCGCTTCCGCCCTGTCGAGGGTGGGGCGATGAGGATCGATTGCGGCCCCGAACCTACTTCCGGGCCCCCTCGCTCCGCTCCCCCCATGACCGCGCACGCAACAGAGGAGCAGCTGATCACGCAGCCAGGCGGCCCGGACAGTGCCCGCCAGCGCCTGTCGACGCAACAGATGCTCCATCTCATGCGTCTCGAGGCGGAACGCGCCCTGAAGCACGGCTATCCGATCAGCTGCCTCGTCATGGGGCTGGACACGCCCGAAGACTCCGCAAACGACGATTTCCAGAAAATCGCCATGCCACTGCTCTTCAAGGAGTTGAAGAGTATCTCCTTCGCCCGGGATGTCCGGGGGCTGGGAATCTGGACGGAGGCGCTCGTCGTGGGGGTTTTCCCCCACGTCGACCCCGAAGCTCTGGTGGAGCTCGCTGAACGACTCGTCCGCTCCGTGCGCAACATCGATTCCTTGGAGGTGCCCGAGGATCTCGAGCTCACCGCCTCGATCGGGATCTCGCACAACCTGCACTCGGACGAGAAGTCCTTCGAAATTCTCGTCGAAGAAGCGGAAACCGGCATGGCCCTGGCCCGGAGCGGCGGAGGAGATCGCGTGACCCAGGCGCGCGAAGTCGAGCGCGAGCTCGATCGCCTGCGGGAGGCCGTCGAACAGCAGCTCGCCGAGATCACGCAGTTCCAGGAAAAAGCCTTCGGCGATGTCGAAGACAGGGATGAGATCTGGGCCAATCAACTCATCGACAAGGTCATCGACCTCTTCCGACGCGAATCCGAGAAGAGCGAGGGGCTCTTTCGCGTGGAGAAGGAAGTCATCGCACTCTTGCAATACGAGATCGGCGTCTGGCGCGAGTCCTCAGGCGGCAAGGAAGTCGTCGAGTCCCAAAGCACGATCGAAAAACTCGAACGGCGCGTCACCAAGCTGACCGACAGCCTGGGGTTGACGGAGACCGAACTCGTGCGCGTCGCCAGGATGAAGAACATCGATCTCGGTGTCGCCTCGATCTACGGCTCGGTCCAGGGACTGAAGTCGGATTCCGAGGACTTTGAACAGAAAAAAGAGATGCTCAAGAACCTCTTCGAAGCCAACCTCGCGCTGCGTGAGGAAACGGCCTCGAGGTGAACGAGTCCGAACACCTGTGAAGAACCGGCAAAACTGAAACCTGTACCATGACTGACAACTCCGAAGAAGAATACCCGACCTACGCTGAGGACGTGACAGGCGAAGAAGTCTCCTCCGCCGAGAGTGAGCCGATCAAGGCCAACATCTCGTCGAAGAAGCACGAGGGAGTCCTTTACCTGGGCATCGATCTCGGCACTTCCCGCACGTCCGTCTCCGCCAGCAATGGCGTCCGTGACTCCGTCGCCTCCTACGTCGGCTACCCCAAGGACGTGGTGAGCCAGAAGCTGCTCAAGAAGGAAATTCTGTTCGGCGATGAGGCCATCAAGAACCGCCTTTCCTTGCACTTCTACCGCCCCCTTCAGCACGGCGTGCTGAAGTGCAGTGAGAACGGCGACGACTCCGGCGACGAGAACCTCAAAGCCGCTCGCGACCTCATCCGCGAGATCATTCGCCGCGCCAAGCCGCGCAAGGACGAATTGATCTACGGGGTCATCGGCACGCCGGCGCAGGCCTCCATCAACAACAAGGACGCCATCATCCAGGCGGCCAAGGAAACCGTCGACTCGGTGATGCTCTGCTCGGAGCCCTTCTCCGTAGCCTACGGCCTCGACATGCTCGACGACGTCCTGGTCATCGACATCGGCGCGGGCACGACCGACCTCTGCCGCATGCACGGTACGATGCCGGAAGAATCCGACCAGATCACGATCACCTACGCGGGTGACTGGATCGATCACCGGATCGCGGAACTCCTGGCCGAACATCACCCGGAGGCCCAGTTCACGATCCAGATGGTGAAGGACATGAAGGAGCGCCACGGCTCCGTCTCGGACAACGCCGAGTCCGCCATCGTCAAACTGCCCGTCAAGGGCCGGCCCACCGACTTCGACATCACCGAACTTCTTCGCGAGGCTTGCAACGACATCGTTCAGCCGATCGTCGAAGGCCTCGGCAAACTGATCTCGACCTTCGATCCGGAATTCCAGGAGCGCTTGAAGGAGCGCGTGCTTCTCGCCGGCGGCGGTAGCCAGATCAAGGGTCTGGACACCTCGATCGAGAAGGAGATGCACAAGCTCCTGGGCGCAGGCAAGGTCATCCGCATCGAAGAGCCGGTCTACGGCGGCGCCAACGGCGCCCTCAAGATCGCCCACGACATGCCGGCCGAGTACTGGGAAAAACTCAAGTAGACGGCCTACCACTCCGAGGTGTTCTCGCCACTCCACGGCACACCGACCTCGGGCTCGTTCAGGCGGCCCGGTCCCTTGTGGGACCGGGCCGCTTTCGTTTAGACCTCGGGCCCCGGCATCTCTACAAGAGCGCCGTTACTGAAGGGTCACGCGCAGGCCGCGGGAGGTCGCGACGCGCGTCCCGCAGGCGGCGACGGGAAACAGAGCGACGGCCTGGAACACCCAGGTCGGCCCCAGGAGGCTCGGTGTGCTGGGAATCGGAAAGGGTGAGTGGATCGAACCGCAGTTGTCCGTAACACCCAGACCTGCCGTCGCCACCAATCCCACGGCGGGAGGGACGGGCGCGAAGTCGACGTGAAACAGCGCCCCGAAGAACGTACTGCCCACGGTGTCCTCCGCGTCTGCGATCAAGAGCAGCACGGGCAGACCCACGGCCGCGCTGGAAACATGCAACTCGAAGCCCGCGTTGCCCAGGCCGGGAACGCCGTTCCCGAGCAGCCCGAGGGTCCCCTCGCATCCGGGGGTTCCTTCTCCGAAGGGTTGCAGCCCGTCGGGAACGAAGGTGACGGCCTTGGCTTTCGCGCTGGAGATCGAGCAGGCGAAGACGTCGCCGACTCCGTCTCCGTCGATGTCACCGGCGCCGACGTCGCTCCCGATGCGGTCGGTCGCGCTGTCGCCTTCGACGGTGAAGATCTCCGCCAGGGTGCGGCCGGAGTAGGCTCGCACGGCGCCCGTGCTCACCCCTGCAACTCCATCCCAGCCCGGCATGCCGACCGCGACGTCGCCGTAGCCGTCGCTATCGAGGTCCCCGGCACCGACGATGCCCGCGCCCATCTGGTCTCCGGCGTTGTCGCCGAAGAGGATGAGCAGGACGGAGTTGTCCAGGCCCGAGATGATCTGAAAGCGCCCCGCTCCGCTGGAGGCGCCGCCGGCCCCGATCAAAAAGTCGTCGAAACCGTCGCAGTTGGTGTCGATCCCACCGGAGAGCTTGAGGGCACCTCCCGAAGCGTTACGACGCCAGATCTCGGCGCCCGTCATGCCCGAGAACACGCGAACCTGGTTGCCCTGCTGGGCGATGAGGTCCATGAAGCCGTCGTTGTTGATGTCTCCGGCGCGCCCGACGTTCGACCCCAGCGAACCGCCTCCGGCGTCACCGAAGATCCGGTGAATGACGCTCCCGTCCATACCGGAGAACACCGTGATGCTACCGGCGTTGTTGGGCGTGCCCGTGTCCTCTGCCAGCAGTGCACCGACGACGACATCGTCGCGGCCGTCGTCATTGACGTCACCGACCGCGGCGGTCGACCAGCCGAAGAGATCGCCCTGATTCTCACCCACGAAGGTGTACAGCACGCTGCCGTCGATGCCCGAAATGATCGACGCACTGCCCGCATTCGAACCGACGCCGACCACATCGTCCTCGTCCGCTGCGGCGCAGATGTCCATGAAGCCGTCGCCGTTCATGTCGCCCGCACCACTCGATCCGAAGCCCATGTGGTCTCCGGCGCCGGTGCCGTGAATCTTGGAGATCAGCGAACCGTCCGCCCCGGAATAGAGAAACACGCTGCCGGGGTCGTTCAGGCCGCCGTGATTGTCGCGCCAGGCACCGACCATGACCTCGCCGAAGCCGTCCCCATCGGTGTCGCCGACGTAGTCACAAACCTGGCCGTAGGAGTCGATGACGGCTCCGGAAACATCGAAGAGAGTCCCCTGGCCCGTGGCCGGGAGACAGAGCGCTAGCGAGACGAAGAGGGCGAGGGCTTGGATTTTCGAGAACATCGGAGCTTCCGCTGGAGGAGGGCCGTGAAGGGTTTCACCGGCCGCCGGCTGTACCTGTGATTGAAGCCCATGAACCCGGATTCGGGGAGCGCGTCTCCGCAGAATGTTTGAAAAGGTTGTACGCAGCCGTGCGGGCTAGCCACCCAATCCCAGCCCAACGAGGCGGGCCGCGGTCCAGGAATCCCTCAGCTTCGTGAGAGTCGCATCGTCCAGCGACCCCTCGATGACGAACTCCTCGATCTCGAGTTCCATCTTGGAACACGACATGAGGAAGACGCCGCCCGATTTTCGCGAGCCGACCCCGATCTTCTTCATGGCCTTGCCGTCCATCGAAGCGAGCGCTCTATCGCGTCCGTCGTAGTACACCTCCAGGGTGTGCGCTTCGTCGAAATTCCAGGTGAAGTCTCCGGCCACATCTTCGACCTCGCCCTTCTCCCGGTTCACGACGATCAATCCGCCGTCGAGCTTGGCGGCGACGAAACTCCCACGATCGTTGTCGTTCAACCCCAGCCAGAAGAGGTACTTCCAGCCTGCCGTGGTCCGGTAGCGCCAGGTCGTGCGCACCGTCAGGGCCCCATGAAAGTCGAGGATGTGGCGCATGGAAAGGAAGCCGGAGCCTCTCAGCTTGCTGTCCTGGATGGCGAATTCCTTCTTCGGAAGGAAAGCGTGCTCATCCAGGTAGCCCACCTGGGTGAAGTCCAGGAGCTCCTCAGGATTGTTGAATCCATAGGAGATGCGCACGACGCCGTTCCCGAGAGGCACGGTCTCACCCTTCAGGACCGCCATGAGTCCCTCGCGCTCGAACCGGGCCTTGAGCGTCTCGGCCGCCAGTCGCCGCAGGAGCCCGCGTCGCTCGCGCACGAGATCGAGCTTGCCGTAATCCTTCACCAGCTGGCCGATCGCCTCCAGGGTGGAGCCCACGTCCCCCGCACCGACCGGCAGTTCGACTCGACTCAAGAAAACGAGCCGTCGGGCCGCCTGGGCCCGCTCCGCGTGGCCCTCGAAGCCCGAATTCAGGTCGGCCAGTAGCGAGCGGGCGACGTCCGTGTCCCCGGACAGGCGCTTGCGACGGACCTCACCGGCCAGCACGGACGGATAGGCCGAGATGGCACTCGTCTCAAAGTCCGAGCTGTACATGGCATCGGAAAACGCAACCGCGTCGACGTCGTCGAGAGTGAGGACATCGATGTTTGCACGGTTCTTGCCCAGCACAACATCGTTCTCGCGCACCTCTTCGATCGGTGCGAGAAGCTTCCATTCGGTCTTTCGCAGATTGAGCTTTCGTCCGGTGTCCTGCAGGTGGCGCAGGAAGCTTCGACGTTCCTCGCGGTAGGCACGAATGCGGGCGGCCTCCCTCACGAAGCGCTCGTGCAGCGGAGACTCCTCGGCCTCAACGAGCCTCGCCATGGCCTCGCCCCCCTGCTCGAAACGCCCTTGCATCAAGAGGCCGAGCGCAAGAGCGTAGCCCACCTCGCCAGTCACCTCCCGGGACACGAGATCGGCCGGCGAAAAGGGACCGCGGAAGATCCGGGAAGAGGCGCCGGTCGCTTCCTGGACGGAGCCACCCGCACCGGGCGCCGGGCCCGCCGCAAGGGCGAGGCAGACGCAAAGGGCTCGAAGCACCAGCGCAAGCTCCATCCCCCGAGGGTACCAGCTCGCACGACCAACGGAGGGGACCTCGACGATCCCTTCGAGTGCTCCTTGGGTGGGCCAATCCGAGCCCTGCCCTTCGGGAAACCGAGTTCAAGGCTATCCATGAGCTAGGAAATCGGTTATCCCTGATCTGCCGAAAAAAGGGGGCCTTTTTCGGACTTCATGGCATCCAGAGGTCCGCCGCGCCTCTCTCCATGCTGGCTCTCGTCACCACCCTCATCGCCTTCCAGGCAACCCACGCTCCCTTCACGATTCCCGACGCGGACTTCGAACAGGGCGGAGTCCTGTGGCAGAGCCCGCCCGGATCTAGCGTGACCTTCGAGACCCGCCCCGGCCCGGGAAACACCGCCGCGAACCGGGTCGCACGGTTCCCGGCCGGCGAACCCCAGGCCATCTGGCGCACCATTGCAGTGGGAGCGGGCGAGATCGACACGCCGCCCTCGGCCGCCCACCTCGGCATGAAGGTGAAGTTCGGAATCTGGTTTCGCCTGGCCTCGAACGGCTTTTCGAGCGGTGACTCGATCACCCTGCGCGTCCGTTCGGACTCGGCGGAGATCGCGCGGGGCAGCATCGATCCAGCTGCCGTGCCGAGCGGACCCTGGCACCTGCTCACCGTCGACTACGATCCGAGCGTCGGGCGGGACGGATGCATCCGTCATGCCACCAACGGCCTGAGCGCGTTCGTCGAGGTCGATGCCGGGGGCGAGGTCTGGTTCGATGACCTGCGCGGACAACCCTTCGAGTACGAGCGCTGGGCCCTCGATAACGAGAGCTTTGAAGAGGGCGTGACGCCCGGGGCCGCGTGGAGCATCGAGGGCACTGTCACGATCGAGACCACGGACGCGGCGTACTACGGAAAACAGAGCGTCCGGCTCGCGGGCGGGAACGCGTCTGTGACCCAGGTCCTTGCGGCCCAGGTCCCGCTCGCGGGTCCGCAGGCGGGTGAGCTACCGGAAGCGGGCGCATGGGTGCGAATCCTGTCCGACCCCATGCCCGATCCCGATGGAGAGGTCCGTCTACGCATCTTCCATGCCTGGGATCAGCGCAGGGCTTCCACCCTCGCTCCCTCTACCCGTCGCACGCTCCTGGCGGAAGCCGTCCTGTCGCTGGCCGCCGCGGGCACGCAACGCTGGAATTACATCGAGACCGATGCTGCCACGGCCCAACCGCTCCCCTATCTGCGCTCGCACATGCGCCGACCGCGGCTCGAGCTCGTGCTGGAGAAACGCGGCCGCGGTACGGCCCAGTTCGACTTCCCCCAGATCGGCGAACGCCACGCGGTGGACGGCAACCCCAAGCGCTTCGTCTACGCCAACTACGTCGCTCGCTTTCGCAATCCGGACTTCGCATTCGATGCGCTCGTCGACGCCCCGAACAACGAACTGGGCAAGCGCTGGCGCAACTGGTACTGGGGCAATCCCCCGGCCTGCGATCCGGGCTCCTTCGTATGGCTTCACGATCCGCGCTCCCTGCGCGCCGGATCCGACCCCCACGATGCGGGTCGTCGTGACCTGGCGGTGGCCAGCTGGGATACGCGTCCTCTGCCGTTGCTCGGGGCGTACGACTCACGCGATCCCCTGATCGTCGACTTCCACGCCCGGCTGGCGCGCACCTGCGGGCTCGACGCCCTGATGTTCGGCTGGTATGGCCAGAAGGCGGTCGAGCTCGACCAGTGCGCTCCCCGCAACCAGAGCGTGAACGGCCCCGCCCTGGACGAGCTGTACGGCTCGATCGAGGCCCGGGGCTGCGACCTCAAGGTGGCCACGAAGATGAACCTCTTGCGCCACGCCAACAACGCCTGGGCCAACCCGCCGCCGGGCTGCGAATTCGATTCCGAGCACACGCTCGAGTTGAAGCGTGAGGGCATCCGCGACGATCTCATCTGGCTTGCGGAGAGCTACTACTGGGAGCGGGCGACCCTCAAGCGGGACGGGAAAATGGTCATCGGCGTCTTCGATCCCGAACGCAGCTTCTCGGTTTCCGACGGCCCCCCGACACAGATGTCGGAGGCCGATTGGTTGTGGATCAAGGAGGGCGTGGAGAGCGCGACCGGACACGGCATCCAGCTCCTTTTCGATCAGGCTCCGTTGCTCTCGACCAGCCTCGAGACGGTCGGCGACTGGTTTGCGGGCATCGCCGACGGTTCAGCGGTCTGGCGCCTGGCCCCCTGCGAGGTCTGTCGGTTCAGCGATTTCGAGGCCTTCCAGAACGGCGTCGCGAACACCATCGAGCCCATCGACATCCAAGACCACTTCCGCACGACGATCATCGGGCGCCCCTACCGCTGGTGGCGCATGGACGATGCGAGGCGTCTGGGAATCGCGATCGTTTACCCGGGCTACGACGACAGCGGTGTCTCCGGCTGGAGCAACCCTAACGGGACCTGTGCCGGTGGGGGGACGCGCTGTACGCGAGTCGTCTCAGGCGCGGCCGCATGCGCTCCCGCTCCGGAGACCTGCTACCTCGAGCTGGCCTTCGAGGAGGCCGAGCGTTCCGGCATGGACTGGATCCAGATCCCCACCTGGAACGACTGGAACGAGATGACGGTGCTCGAACCGCGCTACTGCGCGGGCTACGTCCAGGCCGTCGTGGCGAACCTCTCGAGTGTCGCACATCCGGCCGACGAAGACCGCGCATGGGTTCTGGGTAGACTCCTGAGGGCCCAGGCGGGGATCGCGTCCTTCAAGCGCCGGAGCAGCTTTCAGCCCGCAGCCATCGACGCGATCGTGCAAGAGTTCCTGCGCATGAACGCCGGCACGCCCTACGACTGAGACACAGCCTTCCGAATCCACGAAGAAGGAATGCCGACAGAGAGCCCGCCCGCCTGGGGTGGAGCCTCGCCATCACGACTCGGGAGTGGCGAAGATGTCGAAGGTATCGCTTTCCACCATGCCTTCGCGTCCCAGGACGTCACCGCGATAGTCGTACTGACTGTTCAAGCGATGGATCGTGTAGCCGTGGCACGCGACCGAGTCAAGAAGCCGATCCCTTTGTTCGCGCTTCAGATGCTTGAAGACCTCGGCCCGGATGAAAGGGCGGGTCTTCGGCCTGAGGCCGAGCATGTAGAAGACTTCCTTGAGCTTCATCGCGGATCCGTACCCGGGTGTGGAATTCGTGGAGGGGTGGGTTCTGAACCCACCGCGCTCGAGAAGCAACCGGTCGACGGCGGGGTCGGGCCTACGCTACGCTTGGGGCGACGGTGAACCCCATGATCTTGACCAACGCATGCCTCCTGCCGGGCCTTCTCGCTCTCGTCGCCGCGCAGGACGGCCCGGATTCCCTCCTCGAGCGGGTCGAGCACGGCTACGCCGACAACGACGGTGTGCGCATCCACTTTGCAGCCCTGGGCGAGGGGCCGTTGATCGTGATGCTGCACGGCTTCCCGGACTACTGGTACACCTGGAGGCACCAGATGGAGGTCCTGTCCCACGACTATCGTGTCGTGGCGCTCGACCTGCGCGGCTACAACCGCTCGGACAAGCCGAAGGGGATCGAGGCGTATTCCATGCGCCATCTGATGGGCGACGTCGATGCGGTCATCCGCGACCAGGGCGAGGAGAGCGCCACGGTCATCGGTCACGACTGGGGCGGAGTCATCGCCTGGCAGTTCGCTGCCTGGCACCCGGAGCGCGTCGAGGGCCTCGTGATCCTGAACGTGCCCCACCCCACGGGGTTGTCCCGCGGCCTGGCCGATGCTCGGGGGCAGAGAAAGGCCAGCCAGTACGCCTATGACTTCCAGAAGGAGGGCGCGCACCTCGCATTCACCGCAAAGGGCCTCGCCGGCTGGGTGCGCGACGCCGGGGCCCGTGCCCATTACGTGGAGGCCTTCGAGCGCTCCGACTTCGAGGCCATGCTGGCCTACTACAAGCGCAACTTCCCCCCTCCAACGAAGGGCAAGGCCGCTGCAGAGGCCGACGCAGCACCTACATTTCCGCGCATCGGAGCGCCCGTGCTCGTGCTGTTCGGCCTGAAGGATCGTTATCTGCTCTCCGACGGTCTCAACAACACGTGGGACTGGATCGACGGCGAGTTGACCCTGGTGACTTTTCCGAAGGCGGGTCATTTCGTGCAGCACGATGCGGCGGAGCTCGTCACGCGCAGCATGCTCGCCTGGCTCGGAAGATAGGCCCCGGCCAGCCCCCCCACTGAGTCCTCTCGCGGCAAGCGCAACACGGCACCTGCCCTGGTATGCTCTCGCTCGATCCGACTCCGGGGAAGTGGCGGAATCGGTAGACGCATCGGACTTAAAATCCGAAGGGCTCTAAGCCCGTGGGGGTTCGACTCCCCCCTTCCCTACCCCGGCCATAGCTCGCAAGAAGACGCAAGCCCTTCAAGGGGCGCTAGCGGGCCCCGAGCCACCGGGGAAAGGGCATCTGCCGACCGCGCCCGATTCATGCACCGACGCCCGCGGGCCCCGGAACTTCGCCAACTCCCCGGGGTCCTGCATGCTTTTCACACGACCCCGGCGTCTCCGCGCTCGTGGGCCTCATGGGCTGGGCCAGGTGTCCGCGACCCGGTACCCCCGCGGCCACGGGTCGTTCGGGTCCAGCGTGTGCTCGTGCACTCCCGTGATCCACGCCCGTCCCGAGATCGAGGGCACGATCGCAGGCGTCCCGTCACCGAGCGCCGTATCCGCCTCGACGCGGCCGATGAAGCTCGAGTCGATCACCGAACGCATGTGCAGCCGGTCCCCGATCTGCATCTCGCCGCGCGCGCGCAGGAGAGCCATGCGCGCCGAGACGCCCGTGCCCGTTGGCGAGCGGTCGAGCTTGCCCGGGTCGATCACGACCGTGTTGCGCATGTGCAGCCCGTCGTCTGCGCGCTCGGGGGGCAGCGCTAGCTGACAGAACGAGACGTGCCGCCAGTCCGGGTTGTCCGGGTGCGCGAACCCGATCTGCTCGTTCGCGGCGCGCGTGATGCGCGCGCCGGTCGTCGCCAGGTCGGCCGCCTCGTCCGGCGTGATCGCGAAGCCGAGCGCGGCCGCGTCGACCATCACGAAGCTGTCACCGCCGTAGGCCGTGTCCACCGTCAGGGTGCCAAACCCCTCGACCTCGAGTGGCGCGTCGAGGCGCGCCGCGAAAGACGGTACGTTGGTGACGGTGATCCGCTCGGCCTTGCCGGCCTTGCAGGACGCCTCGACCTCGACCAGTCCGCCCGGCGCCTCGAGCACCAGCCGCGTCGTCGGCTCGGTCATGGGCACGCGCCCGGTGTCGAGCAGCACGGTCGCCACGCAGATCGAGTTCGACCCCGACATGGGCGGGGTGTGCATGGGCTCCATGATGATGAAGCCACAGGACGCGCGCGGGTCCTTGGGGGGCACCAGCAGGTTCACGTGCCGGAACACACCCCCGCGCGGCTCGTGCAGCACGAAGTCGCGCAGGGTTCCGTCACGGGCGATGAAGCGCGCCTGCTCCCAGAGGGTGTCGCCCGGCGGGGGGTCGACGCCGTCCACGATCACATCGCCGACCTCTCCCTCGGCGTGGCAGGAGA
Organism: Planctomycetota bacterium; assembly: GCA_002683825.1. Classification (GTDB taxonomy): domain Bacteria; phylum Planctomycetota; class UBA1135; order UBA1135. The sequence goes on along the minus strand of NYUD01000016.1, from coordinate 63,578 downwards.
CGACGTGGACGCTGCGGAAGGTGCCCATGGGAGCCGGATCGTACCCTGGCGCCCATGAGCCCCTGCGTCCCACGGCCCGGCCATACGTCGCAAGAAGACCCAACCCCTTCAATAGGGGGGTCCAAGCACGGCAGCGGGGACGTTCCGGGCTCGGGTCCCAAGAGGAGAGCAAGCCGCCGCGGGAGGACACCCCGGGGAACGACTTGCGGCTCCTCCCACCCCGAGGACCCGCCGTCTCCGCCGCCGATCGCGCCCGCAATCCGCGTGGCCGGGCTACGCAGCTCGAAGCCGAACGGCTCGTCCGCTGATCGCCCCACCTGACCCACCGCCACCCCGGCAGGCCTTCCAATCTCTCCGTCCCGTGTCGTGGACTCGAAAATTCGCTGTGTCCTGCACGGCGAACCTGCGCGTTCGGGGATAGGGGCGAGGCCGCCGCCCTGGTCGAGGCGCTGGACCCCTCGAATCCCTGAGCGACGGACTCGGGGTGTGGGGATCGCGAAGGATGCCGGCAGCGCCGTGACCCGCCCCGGCACCCGATCAGGGGAGAATCAGATCTTCACGCGGGCAAAGAGTCGCGCGAAGGCCGTCTCGATCGGGTGGAACAGGGGTCGCCAGGGGCTCTTTCACACCACTTCGAGGGCAGGGCTACAGGTTTGAAATACGGGCCATGCAGCTGTGGCTTTCGTGCACGTGATGCTGTGGAATGCCGCTCCGACCCAAAGGCCACGCATCCGAGGAGCCGATCGACTCGGAGACTCTCCGCAGGGCGAGTCGGTTCGGTGGTGTGGGGATACGGAGGTGGACTCTGGACTCGACAAAAGACAGAAGCCCGCACAACCTCGACGCCCTTCCCGGGAGCCGAAGCTCCATGCTCGCGGGCGGTCCTGTCAGGAGTCCGGATTGAGCACAGGTTCCGTTCCTCGCCGGCGCATCCTTCCGCTCGTCACGAACAGGGTCAGGCAACTACCCAGCCGGTTACGGGTCGCGATCGGGTTGCTCGCGCTCGTTCTCGTCGCACAGACGCTGTGGCGCGCGGTATTCTGGCTCCAGTTTCACGCCACCGATGGCCCCGCATCGCTGTCCCAGCTCAGGTCGGCCTTCTGGGTTGGTTTCAAGTTTGATCTGCGCTTCGATCTCCTACTTCTCTTGCCCATGTTCCTGTTGTGGTTTGTGCCGCGACTCGATCCTTCACGATCGAGCGGCGTCCGGATCTTCTGGGCCAGATACCTGTCCGTTCTCGTCTGTCTCCTGCTCGTGGTCTATTCCTTCGACCTCGGCCACTACGCATACCTCGAAACGCATCTGGATGTCTCCGCCTTGCGTTTTCTCGATACGCCGGCTATCTCGGCGAAAATGCTCTGGCAGAGTTACCCGCTCGGGTGGGCGAGCATGGGAGTCGCTCTTCTCGTCATTCTCGTTTACCTGGGCCTGCGGCGCTGGTTCGCCAGGGCGTTTGCAGTTCCTCAGAAGTGGGCTCGACGCCCCTACCTGACGGCCATCCTCGTGGGGGCTATTGCCTCCGGCATCTACGGCAAGGCCTCCTACTACCCGCTACGCTGGAGCGACGCTTTCTCCTCGACACACAGGTTCGCTTCCGATCTGGCCCTGAACCCGCCACTCTACTTCCTGGACACCCTGTGCACCTCCGAGAAGGAAGAGTACGACCGTGCGGAGGTCGAAAGGCGCTATGAGCGAGTTTCGACCTACCTCGGAGTCGAGACTCCCGACAGGGACACTCTTTCGTTCGCGAGGCACGTCAAACCGACCCGTCTCACGGATGGCAGGCCCAACGTCGTGGTCGTCCTGATGGAGTCGTTCGCCGCACACAAGACAGGCATACTTGGGAACTCCCTCGACCCATCTCCGCATTTCGACCGCATCGCACGAGATGGTTATTTCTGGCGGCGGTTCTACACCCCGCAAGTCGGAACCGCTCGTGGAGTCTTCGCATCGTTGACGGGCATCCCCGATACGACGACGAAGCGTACCGCCTCCCGCAACCCCCAGATCGTCAAGCAATACACGATTCCGTCGGCACTCGAAGCCTATGAGAAGCACTACTTCCTCGGTGGAAGCGCGAACTGGGCGAACATCCGCGGACTCTTGGCCCACAACATCGATGACCTGATCATTCACGAAGAAGGTAGCTATGAAGAACTCCCCCGAATCGATGTCTGGGGGGTCAGTGACCTTCATCTCTTCGAGTATGCGAACGACGTGTTCAGCCGGGCCAAAGAGCCCTTCTTTGCCTTTGTCCATCTTTCGGGCAACCACGGCCCCTATACAATCCCTGACGACAACCGCGGCTTTCAGTTGCGCACCGTGGGCGACGCGGAGTTGCATGCCAACGGTTTCTCCTCATCGGCGGAATTCAACTCTTTCAGGTTTCTTGACCACTCCTTGGGGGTCTACCTCGAGACCGCCCGGCAGGAGGACTACTTCGCGAACACCTTGTTCTTTTTTTTCGGAGACAACGGATCCTCGGGACCCGCTCCACATTTTCCAAAGGCGGAGGATGCCCTGGGTCTGTGCTGGCACCACACTCCTTTCCTCATCTATGGACCCGGCATGAAAGGAGGCGGAAAGGTCTTCGATGATCCTGCTACTCAGATGGATTTGATGCCCACCCTTGCAGGAGCCATCGGTGCTCGGGTGCCGAACACGACCATCGGCCGGAATCTGCTCGACCCTGACTTCGATCGATTTGCATACGTTCAAACGCAAATCGGCCTCGACACGCACATCGGCCTCCTGAGCGAAGACTTCTATTCTCTGGTCAGCGCAGATGGCAGCAAGCGCAGGCTTCACTCCTACCATTCCGAGAATCCGAAGGTCGATGTCGCAGAGTCCAACCCCGAACGCATGACGGCCATGGCCGAACTCGCTCTCGGCCTCTTCCACGCCTCGAAGTGGATGATGTACAACAACTCGGAAGATCAGGCACATTGAAGCGGTATCTGTCGATACTCGGAGAGATCGCCCTCCTCGCGGGGATTCTTCTTCTTTCGTTCTGCTTTGTGATCTTCGTGGAATGCAAGCTTTCGGGTTGATCCGAGGTGATTCGAGAAGCCCTGCCTTTCCTACTTCTTCGTTTGCGGTCGGAAGGCTGCGGGAGTTCCCTTGTAGCTTCTGAGGCGCACATCGACGCCTATTCTCAGGAAACCGATGGGCAGGTCCCCCTGGATTCTCACGGGAACACCGGTTTGCTTCTCGACCCAGAGACGGGTCTCTCCGTGAATGCCGAAGAGACCCTTGAACCTCTTCTTCTTCTTCTCCGAGATCTCCTCACCCGCATAGGGTTCGGGTTGTATGAGTACTTCGACCGCCTCGAAGGCTCCAGCGGGGACCTCGACCGTCTTCTCCTCCCGCCTTCGGAGCGTCACTTGCCAGAGCGACAGCTTGTCGATCAGAGGAAAGGACAGCGTCTGCTCTTTCTGGTCGATCAGCGTTCGGACCATGAAAATCGATGAGAGCATGTCCAGGGTATCCGCAGGCACCTCTCGTGTTTGATACTCCGTCCAGATGCGGGCTCCCTCAGGTGCACCATCTTCTGTGTCTCCCCGGTAGCTGGCGCTGCCGCTTCCATCTCGCACACCGAACTTGACCTCACGCCGCCGCTTTTCAGTCCCCCGGTCAGCGGTCCGGTAGACCACTCGAGGCCAACCCCGGCTGAAGTGCCGGGCTTCGATGAGAGTGTCCAGCTTGTACACCTGATAACCGCCCTTGGCATGGATGCTCAAGTGGGCGGTTTCTAGGCCTTGCGTGTCCTCTTTGTCGACGCCGGCGAGCAGAGAAGGCTGGTATGGACCGACCGCTGTTCTTTGCGTAACGGTTCCCGCGTTTGACGTAAATGGGCCCAGTCTTATGAAGACTTCATAGACCAGCGTCTCCTCCCGGGGAATGGCGAACGGTGCTCCGGGCCTCTGAACGACATAGCTCCTTGGCGCCGCCTCCTGGATGGTCACTCGATCCTCGCATGCCGGCACACGGCCGCCACCTCCCGGTCCAAGGGATGTGAGGAAAGCGAACAGCAAGAGCGAGGCTCGGTGGCGTGTCATCCGCGGTGTCTTTCAGTTCCCCGTGAGTGGCAGGCTCGGAAGACGGGCAGGTCCGGAACCCATCCCGTTTCCATCTGCGATAGGAACTGGATCCTACCGGCCCTTTCAATCACCAAGAATGAAACGAACCGCCGTTCTGAAAGCGAGGCCGGAAGCAGGAAATAGTGGTTTTCAGGACTGTTTTCTGGAGGAACGTGGGTCGGGGCAGTGGCCGATTCGAACGACGGCTACGGCCCTGAAACGCCGCCGTAACCGAAGCGTTGGGCGGGACCGGGGTGGTGCCTCGGGGAAAACCGAGGTCATGCCACCCGGTGCCCAACGCTGCCGACCCCCACTCCGCCCTGGACTCGCTACCCCGTTCCGTGGAACGCTGCGGACGACCCTTCGCTCCGGCACATGTGCCGCCAAGTGCGCCCTCTCCTGCCCCGAAAGGCCTGCGCGCCTCGGGCTCGGGCCCTGGACCGGAGAAAGTGTCCCAGACGCTGTTGAAGCCGGATGGAACCGGCATCTTCACGGAATTTTTCGCAGGGGATACAAGGTCGATAGCATGGGGGCATGAAGAGTCTGCTCCTCCTCCACGGCGCTCCGCTCGTCCTCTTCTACGTCTTCTGGTTCAGCTTGACCTCTTCGCCGGAGGAGTTCCATTCCAAGGGGAACTGGTTTTCGCCCCGCTGGCTCGGCTCTTACCTGGCGGGCTACGGTCTCGTCCTGGGGTGGCTTTGGTTGTCGCCCAGGTTGTGGCGCTTTCGGTTCGCCATTGCCGGGGTCGTTCTCGGCCTCATCGCTCTCGTCGTGTGGTGGAGAGGGACCGGACACACAGGTCCGATACCTTCCTTTCTCCACAACAGTGGGCTCTCTGGCGGGTTCCTGATCGGCTGTATCGTGGCCTGGTACCGCAGGGCAAAGGGCCGCTCGAAGCCGGACCGTTCAGACCCCTGAATCGGTTCAGAAAACCACTTTTCGCGCCTGCGACCTGACGGGCCATGCTTCGGATACCCCGCCCTCGAGGCCGTGGATCAGCTGATCCACTCGAGCGGTGGACGTCGGGGAGAGGTGCTGAAAGAACGACCGTTGAAGCACCTATGACCGTACGGATGGAGACGCGCTCGATAAAAAAAAGAGTGAGCGCTCCAGGATCTCTACGGCAGGTGTAGGAGGGAAAACCCTGCACGAGGGACCCGGAGCGCTCTGGCGAAACCGCCGGGAAGGTCGGCTTCGCAAGGTTTTTCAAGTTGAAAGACTTCGACCTCGACCTGGCCGGCCGGCACCGGCCCGAACAGGATGTGCCGATCAGCGATACCATCGATGATGATTCCGTCGGGAGTCACGACGTAGCCATCCTCGATGCGCCTCTCGATGCTTGTGGTATATCCCGAGGCTCCTTGCAAGCGTGCACGCAGCACGATTCTCCGGGTCGAGGTCAGGTCGGCATCGGCCGAAAAGTGGAGTTCGATGGCCCCGGAATCGAAATCCAGGGTGGCGTCGCTGCTTCCCGTGCGGACATCGATGACGGAGGCTGCGCGCAACGTGACTCCGCCCAGTTCGAGTTCGACCCAGACGGCGCCCAGCTCGGGGAGCGCAAGTTGCGCTCGGCCTCTGTCATCGAAGCGCGCGGTCAGGCGAATGGCGTTGGCGGGCTCGTCGGTGGGCACCAAGCGAAGCGAACCGGAACCCTTCAGCGGCCGGCCGTTATGTCGAACGCACAGGTTCAAGTTGGCGACGCTGAAATTGGGCAGCTTCAATAGGACATTGCGCTCGGAGCCTTCGACAATCCGCAGGTAGTAGAGCTGTGGAGCGGCCACGACGCCTGGGTTGGGATGAAGCGAGATCCAGCGGTCACCCGGTGGCACGTTCACCAGACTGAAGCGGCCGGCTGGATCCGTTCGCGTAGAGGGTACGCCCTCGATCGTGATCGTGTGACCTTCGAGCGGTCCCTCGGCCCCGAGCTCGACACGCCCGCGGACGGTCGAACCGACGGGAAACTCGAGATCCCCCAGGTCGACTCCCCCGCCGCCTTCCACCAATTCCAGGTCGAGAATGATCGGGCCGCCGGCGCGCTCATGCGCAAACCCCTTGGCCATGAAGCGCCACTTGCCAGGCGCCAGGCCGGTGATGTTGAAGCGTCCTTCGCCGTCGGTCCTGTAGTTGAAATGCTTCCCCCCCATCAGGCTCGGGTCGTGATCGGGCGGGTCGGGATCGATGTAGTTGACATCGGGCACGATGGACTTCTTGGCACGTCCGGCGATGCGATCGTTGAAGCCGCGCCGGAGCACTCGCGTCCCTTGCTTGATACGCAACGCAGCTCCGACAACGGGCTCGCCGCAATATAGCAAGCGCCCGGTGACCGCCGGCCCCCTGGACATGCGCAGGACCTGAGAATCGCTTTCGACCGCAAAACACGCCTCGAGGTAGTGAGGCGCGACCACTCTTACACGATCGATGCCCGGACGCGCGCTGCGCGTGGCGACCCCGCCTTGGTGCACGCGCGGCGTGGCCCTGATGCCTCCTCTACGGGAGGCTCCCTCGTCACCGGAGGCTGCACCCGTCTCGGACTGCATCTTCTCGAGCCAGAAGAACTCGATCGGCTTCCCGTTGGCTTCATCGACGACGCGGAAGGTGGTTTCGACGATCGCTTGCATGACGATGCGCAGATCACGTTGCCCGGGCGTGACCCGAAAACGGCGATTCGATACCGGCTCGAGCCCCGCGGCGTTGACGCGGATCTCACACGGGTCGTTGTCGGGAAGGAACAACTCAAACCTGCCCTCGGGGCCGGAGGTCACCGACCACTTCAGCAGGGAACCGCGCGAGAAGATGCGCGCCTCTTCAATCGGTTCGCCCGACTCGTCAATCACGATGCCGGACACGGTGGGGCCCGGAGCCATCTTGACGGCGACATGACTCACGAAACCTGAGTGAATCTGGACCGGGCGCACGAGCGAGCGCCTCCCCGGATGGGTGAACTCCAGTGACCACGAGCCGGGCGCGATATGCCCGATCTCGTAGTAACCATCCCGATCGCACTCCTCGAAAACGTTATTCTTGAACGTCGCGGTCCCGGTAGCCGAGAGGAGCCGCACCGAGACCGGAAGAGGCCGCCCCTGCTCGTCGGTGACACGCCCGGTCACTGCACCCGCATCTTTCAGCTTGAACGTGCCCAGGTCCTGCTCGCCGGCAACCAACGGGGCAAGGCTGTAGCCCTTGCCCGAGCCGATGGTCAGGAGCTGTTTTTGATGAAAGAAATCGGCGCCGATCCGCACCGTCGCGTGGCCCGGAGGAACGTCCGATTCCAGCCGGAAACCTCCCTTCTCGTCCGTGCGCGTGCTCTTGCCCCACGTCATGGTGGTCAACTTGACCTTCGCTCCGCAGAGGGGAGTATCGGCTTGATCGAGAACGCGCCCGACAAGAACGCAACCCGGAATCGCGCCGACCGCCGGCTTCGGCTGCAACGGCCCGCTGTCCCCCACATCGGGGTCGATCGAGAGAATGCGCTCGGCAGGCCCGGGCTTGCGCTCGACGTCCGTCGCGCGATGCACCGCCGCAACATCCCGATCAACGATGGAAACGACCGCCATTTCGCGCGAACCGGCATTCCCCTCGCGCGACCACCAGAAAGCACCGACGGCCAATCCGATCAACCCGACGACCTCCAGCGTCGCCAGCAGACCCGCGGCCGGCAGGCCGGCCGGTAGGGATTGCCTCGAAAGGACAGGAGCTGCGACCATCGCCAACGAGCGTCGCCAGTCATCGCCCACGCGGCGCTCGAAGCGCCGGCGCAGGAGCCGCTCGCCCTTCCGCAATCGCCAGCGCACCGTGTCGGCCGGGACACCCAGCCTTGCGGCGATGCGGTTGGGCTTCATCCCTTCCTGATAGCGCATCAGCAACGTGGTCCGAAACGGTTCGTCGAGATCGAGAACCTCCTGGCCGACCAGCTGTTGCAACTCGCTCTTCTCGATCAACTCCGCGGTCGCAGGCAGTACAACCGATCGGGCGAATTCGCGTTCGCGGTGACCGCGACGGCCCTGGTCGCGCCACCAACGGGCGGCGAGGTTGCGGACCGTGCCGGCCAGCCACGCGCGCGAGGGCTTTTCCTCCCCCCGCCGCAGGGCCGCCAGCCAGGCTTCCTGCGCAACGTCATCTCCGGCCATGGCGTCGCCGAGGATGGAGCGCGCCAATCCCTGGACCCAGTTCAGGTCCGCGAGCAGAACTTCGGCATCGAAGCTTTGGGAAGTGTCCATTCAGAGAGGGGTTCCCGAGCGAGCCCTCCGTACGAAGGAAAACCGGGGCCTATATCAGATAGGACGCCCGGGCTTGCTTTCGACCCCCTCCGAGGGCGCAGAGGGCCTCCGGATGCCGCACGGGGCCTCGCCCGGCACAAAAACATCGGATCGGGGGGTGAGGAAGATCCTTCGATCTCGCGCTGGAAGAGGGCGGCGCTGTCGACCCGCAAACCGTCGGGGAATCCGCGCTAGCTATTGCCGCCCCGCCGCAACATCCGCCGACGCTCTTGCACCCCGATGCGCCAGATGCGGAACCACGTCGGATCGGTGGCGAAGAGATCCAACAGGAGCATGCTCAGCGACTGGCGCGCAGCCGCCCGTTGGTCGTTCCAGCGGTAGCCGACGCCGATCGTGTCGGTCATGTTGCGCACGCTGTGCCAGTAGAAGGGCGGGTTCCAGAGCACATCCCCCGGGCGCATGTGAACCAGATAGCCGTCGAGCTTGCTCAGAGCCGGTTCGATGAAGTTGCCCGTGTTGTGGCGGCTCAGACGGTACACCGAACGCGACGTCTGCGGGTCCATGAACGGTGTGTAAGCGGTCGGGTACAGCACCCACTGCTTTTCACCGTGCACCATCACGAACAGGTTGCACAACTGCGAGTTGTGCAAGCCCGTCGCCGTGCCCTTGGACCCGACAAAAAACTGGATGTGCGAGTACAAGCTGCGTCGATGTTTGTACGTCTCGAACCAATTAAGCGGGAAGTCGTCGGTCAATTCGGGGTGCATGGCCAGCAACGGATGGAAGCGCAGGTACTCGGCCTGAGCGCCATCGCTGCTCCTGAGAATGTCACGGAACACCGCGTAGCGCCTCGCGACCGAAGGAACGTGGGGTATCACACCGTCGGTCAACACGACCGGATCGTCTCCGTAAAGCTCGTCGAAGAAGTCGAAGGTCCATTTGCCGCAGCAGGGCCAGTCGGAGGCCATGCCCTCCATGACAACGGGAATGCCCGGGCGCAGGTATTCATGAAAGAACTCATCCGGGCTCAGACTGCGGCGACGGATCACCGGAATCAGCCTGCCCTTGGGACGATGCTCCAGTTCGTTTCGAATCTTGGCGTGCACCCGTTCCCTTGGGCCTGCGACCCAGCGCAGGGCCAGCTTGCGCGGCAGCATGTGGTCCAGAGCCATCAACGAGTTGTAAAGCGCTCGGTTCCGGAGGGAAATCTGTCCGCTTCCGAGCCTGCGCAACTCGTGGGTAGGAGAAGCGCCGCCTAAAACAGCGGCGGAAGTCTTCGAACGGAAAGTGGTCGGGGGCGCCGGACGGGGATGCGAGGCGGTCCCGTGGGCGTAACGATGCGGGAAGCTCATCGCCGGCTCTCTGGGTAGGGGGAAAGCAGGCCCGATCGGTTTGAAGCGAAGCTAGCTCCAGGGTCGGCCGCTCGGGCTGGCTGTTCTTGCAGGGGGGAGTTCCCGGGGAGACGCGTCGCGCGAAGGAAAACACGGGAAAAATTCAGGCTGCTACAACCGACGCGTCTCGCTTCGATGGCACCGGCTTGGGCTCCGGGCGGCTTGAAAGCCGCGCGTTCCGTTCCGCTCGCCGAGTGGGGTTGCCTTGAACGCCGCTCGATTCCTGACACGCCCATCGGACCGACTGCCTGGTGGCAGGGAAGGGGATTGCCGCGGAAAGGGCAAGCAGAGGTCACGCGGGCGCTGCAGCAGCGACCGGAAGCGTGCGACGGTGGAAGCCCTTCAGCGGTCGGGCCGGACGCGGGTGGACCTCGCTCTCTTGTGAGGCGAAGCCGTGTGAGATCGGAACCGCGCTCGGGGTGCGGCTAACCCTGGATCTGCATCGACTTCGTGACCGTTCCCAGAACGTTTCCCGATGCGTCCGTGACGGTGACCGTCACCGTGGCAGTGCCCGCCTTTCGGACTCGGACGCTCCAGAAAGCGCTGCGTCGGCCGCCGGGCGACACCGCGGGGACGTTCTGGCTGGAGCTGCTGGGATCCCTCAGATCCAACTCGCCGTCGCCCGTCGCGTCGACGGTCACGGTCAGGGTGTCGGAGGACGTGGTGCCCGAGTTGACGATCGAGACCACCATCTGAAAAGTCGCTCCCCGCCGGATCGAACCGGGCAAGCGGACATCGACGTCGAGCTCAGACTCACTCGCAACCGGCCTGACTGTGACGGTCGCGCTGGCCGAGGCGCTGCCACCGTCCCCCTCGGTACTCAGGACGTAGGTCGTCGTCTCCAGTGGCGTCACCAGCATGCTGCCCTGCGCCGCCACGGCGCCGATCCCGTTGTCCAGCGTGACACCGGCGGAGTTGGATGTCGTCCACGTGAGCACGGCCGATTCTCCCTCCTGCACCACCGCAGGCAAGGCCCCGAAGAAGTCAATCCTCGGCAAGAGGGGCGGCACTTCCAGGCGTGCAAACACGGCCTTCCGGGGCGTGATCGTGACTTCCACCGGTCCCGTATGGACACGCCCGTTGCCGTCCGCCAGGAGTATCTGAGTGTCGACGAGCACGCCGGGCTCCGGGCCTTCGGTCAAGGTGAAGAGCACAGCCGTGCCGGGCTCGAGCGAGAACGGCCCGGTCCGCCCGGGGGTCAACACGACGTGAGCCCTGTCTAGCGGTGCATCGTCCAGGGCCCCCTGGTTGCGAAGGAAGACGTCGAACCGACAGGATTGGCTGTCGGAGAACGCCGTTTGAGGGTCGTAGTCCACGTAGCAACTCAGACATCCGATCAGGTCACCTTCGGTAGCCGACCCCGTACCCGGGTTGTCGTCGATCGTGAGACCGCCGAAGTGCAAGGAAGGCAAATTCCTCCTCGTGGCGAAGGTCCGTTCAAGCAGGTCCTCTTCGGCGTCCATCCAGTAGCCGAAGGGATTGTGGGAGCGGTCGTCGAAGTAGTGCACCGCGGGCTGCTGTGTCTCTGCGAGCGCTCGGTAGAGTACCGGAGCGCTCGACCACCCCACGGTCATGTCGTTGCGGCCGTTGATCGTGCGGATGACCGGACCCGGCGCATCGGCGGGGAAGGGGGCTACCACCGAAACGTTCATCCGGTCAAAAATGCGCAGACCCGACGAGGGCATCCCGGGCGCGATGGTCAGGTTGAAGGCGAAGTCCCCCAGGAGATTCTCGACGAACAACATGTTGTTGACGTCCGGAGCCGTCACGTCGTAGTTGCCATTGCGAGCCAGGATCGCCGCGAAACGATCGGGAAACTCGGACGCGAGGTAGAAGCTGCCCATCGCTCCCATCGAACCTCCGACAGCGTAAAGGCGGTCTGGATCGTGGGTCGCCCCCAGACGCTCGACCATCCAGTCCACCGTCCACATGGCCCGTCGTAGGGTCACCAGATGGACCTGGGCCCCCGGATCCGTAGTGATCATCGGGTAGGCATCCTGGGCACCGACCCAGAGCGTCCACCCTGCGATGGGAAAGTAGTCGCTCAGTGCCAGGACGTCGACATCTTGCTGAACTTCGGAGGGATGGGGCCAGCCGATCGTGTACTGCTGACCGGCCGCGTGCAGGCGGACCAAAAGCCCGCGCGGCCCCTCTGTGGTGCCCGGGTGGAACAGGAAGTTGTGTCCATGACTCGCAACGAGGGACAGCGCCGGTTGGAAGGGCGTGTCTACGTGGGAGGTCCAGTGGGCCCAGAGCTCGATGCCATTGTTCGCCTGTTGAAGGACCGGCTGCGGTGGAGCGGCGACTTCGCCGGCGACACTCGCCGTGTTCTGGTCGGCCACGATCTTCCGGGTCTCGAGGCCGTTCGCCACGATCATGACCGCGTAGTGTCCGGTCGAAGGAGTCCCGGTGGCGCGCAGCGTGTGGACGAAGAGACTCCGGGTGTTCGCAAGCTCGGCGCCCCCCGGTTGTATGATCCAGTTGAAGTCCACGCCGCTCGCCACGCTGCGCGGACGGTTGTAAGAGCTGCCAATCTCGATCTCGCCGAGCTCGACGGCGAAATTCAGGTCCGCGGCGCGGCGGATCGGCATGTCCGATCGATAGACCCGATAGCGATAGGATTGCCTGTTGAGTTCGTTCCAGGTCAAGAAGGTCTGGCCGTCGCGATGAGTGCCTTGCAAGCCCCTGACCGTTTGTGCTTCTCGGGTCGAGGCGAGAAGGAGGAGAACACCGAGGACGGCGAATCGACGTAGGAGAGAGGCTTGGGTCATGGGGAAAATCCGCCCGAGTTGTCAGAGCGACGCACCGGCGCGACCGTGCGACAAAAAGCAATTGTAAGGACGGGCCTTTGCTTTTTGGCGTCCAAGCCCGCGACTTCATCACGAGGGAAAGAGTTTCCCTCCTACGAAACACGTCCAGGAACAAAGGGCCGTACCGAACCAGGTCTATTACCGCACAGTTTTCTCAGACTGTGCTTCCCGGAAATCCTGTGCGCCTCCCTCGCAATCGCAACCGAGCCGACGTTTCCGAAGAGACCCGCTTCACGTCCTTGTCGTCAGTGCTTTCTACCGGCCCAAACCCGACCACGGGGAGCGAGCGTCACCCTCGGCTGCGTCATGCGCTTTCGTACACGGTTGCGGGCAGCGTCACCGGACCCGCGGGGGGCCCACAAAGAGGCCCTTCCTATTCCACCTGTACCTTCGACGAAACCGGCTGGATCTTCGACGGAACCGGCCCCTTCCGCCCTCCAGGCCGCTACGCGCCCGAGACTCGAGCCCGGAGAGCTCTCCATCCAGGGGACGGACTACTTCAAGTGTTCCTCGATGTAGGTGACCCAGTTCGCCTCGAACTCCTGAAGGTCGATCTCGCCCCAGGAGGCTTCGATGGCCTTGGTCCAGATCTCCTCTTTCTGGCCGGCTGCGAGATCGTTGCGGTTGATGTGCTTTTCCTCCTCGGTGAGCTCGCGCTCGTCCCCCAAGGCATCGGCCTCACGTTCCTCGAGGAGCTCGGCATAGGCCTCGGCGAAACCGTCGGCGAGAGTGGTGACGTAGGCAGGGATGATGCGCGCGTACTCCTTTTTCCAGACGCGCCTGTTCACCTTACCCAGCGTCCCCTGGCGGAGCATGTAGATGATGGACCAGGATTGGGCGTAGCACGACACGGGCGACGGGCCCTGACCCTGCCACTCCCCATGGTCGTAGTTGAGGTGATCCTCCAGGGGCTTGTAGGTCCCGTTGCGGACCATGTCCTTGATCACGCTCAGGCGGTTGAGACCGGCCGGCATCTTCGAGGTCACCTCGGACTTCCTGCCCTTGAACTTGACGCCGCCGTAGTAGTCGCCATGCCCCTCGTCAAACCAGCGGTGGGCCTCCGACTCCTCGAAGAGGAAGTGGCAATACTGGTGGAACGCCTCGTGGCTCATGACGGCGTAGGTCATGTTGCGGTCGAGGCTGACGGCGTCGTAGAGGACCAGTTCGGTCGTGCGCGGGTTGAACCAGCCGGCGACCCCACCTCCCGTGCCGCCATACTGATGGAACTCTTCCTCCGTGCCACAGATGCGAACGATCGAAACGTGGTCGAAACCGGGGGGCGGGGGGAAGTCCTTCTCGTAGAGCAGGCGTGACTTTTCGAGGCGTGTGATCACCTCCTTGATGAACTTGCGGTTTTCCGAAGACGTCTTGATGATGAACTTCTCGGAATCGGTCGGCAGGGCCCGCCAACCGGGAATGCGGAAAGCATCCTCCTCGTGGAAGGAAAGCAGTTCAGCATAGGAACTGGCCTCGCCGAGCTCGGCGCTTTCGGTGCGTTTGATCTCGCTGAAGGTCTTGGCAGACTTGGCGAAAACCTTGAGGTACTTCTTCGACTTCTTGTCGTGCACCCTGTAGACGAGATGGATGTCGGCGTCGTTCAGCTCGAACGTCCACAGGTCGACGAATTGCTTGATGTTGAAACGCGGCGTCTTCGCTTCCCAGCGGCGGTGGCGCGCCATGAGTGATTTGATCTTTTTCTGTTCATCGATCAGGGGTTTCTTGGGATTGAGCCCCTTGTAGATCCGGTCCAGGTAGCCTTCGATGGCCTTTCGCTCCGTCGACTGACTGCGACCCTCCTCCACCTCGCCCTTCAACTCATCCCCGAACCTCAGGATGTCCAGGCCCGGCTTGACGGCAACGTCGTCCCCCCCCGCGGTATGGACGTAGTTCTCCTTGCCGCTCATCTTCGCGATGTAGCCCCGCTCCACATCTTCCGGCTTGGGAGGAACGATGATGAACTCGCCGAGGGGTTTGACGCGGTAGCCGTTGTGGCTGTCCTCGAAGTACTTGCGCGCGAGCTTCTGGGCACCGAGGGCCGGTGCCAGGCTGGCGAGCACCCCGAGAAGGGCGATACTCGCAGTCGCGGATCGGAAAGAATGCATGACCTGCCTTTGCACAAACGTTTCCTGGGGCCCCATCCTAGCCGATACCGGGACTCAGATCAGCCCGCTCGATTGCAGCCCCCTTCTTGACTCCTCACAAGGAGATCATGAGCCGAGACTCACGGATTTCTCCGGTTCCATCCCAAAAAGAACACTGCATACCGAGCCAGGCCCGGTTTCAGAGGTCGGTCTCGAAGTCCGCACTCTGGATGATCCGCGGACTGATGGCGAACAGGACCGTCTGTTTCTCCCTCTGCTTGAACGTCGAACGGAACAGATACCCCAACAAGGGAATGTCCCCGAGGATCGGGACCTTGCTGACGATCTCGCGCTCGCGGTTCTGACTCAGTCCACCGATCACCAGCGTCTGGCCCGGCTCCAGATAGACCACGGTCTTCGCCGTCCGGTAGGCGATCTGGGGGGCCATCAGGGCCTCGCCTTCGATGATGGCAACCAGGGTGCTGCCGGTCTGTTGCGAGCCGATGAGATGGACCTCGAGGGCAAGCGTCTTCGTCCCGATCACGCGGGGCGAGATGAACAGCTGAGTACCCACCTTCTTGTAGACGACCGTCCCCGTGTTGCCCGTGGAGGTGATGGTCCGTAGCTCATAGAAGGGGATGTCCACGGTACTGTCGATGCTGGCGACGCCGCCCGCACGCACCACGGTTTTCGGCTGCGAATCGATCTGAACGTTGTCGAAGTTCTGAATCAGCTGGAGAACCGCATTGAAGGTCACGCCGTCCTGCAAAGCCCCCAAGACGGCGATGGCCTCGGAGCCGCTGGTGAGGTTCGGCAGGTTGAAGTTCAGCTCTTGGACGAAGTTGCCCGAACCGAATAGGAAGTTCGACTCCAGCCCGACGTCGAGCGTTTCGGACTCGGTGATCTCGATGATCTTGGCTTCCAGCTCGATCTGCGGGATGCCGGCGGAGGCAAACAGGTCCAGAAAGTCCTCGAAGTTCTCCAGCCGCGAGTAGGTCGCGGTGATGACGAGGATGTCCGAGAGGACGACCGACTTGGCCTCCGTGGGGACGGACTCTTTGAAGTTGTTGTAGAACTCCTGGTCCCATCCCGCGAGCAGCTCATATTCCACGATGTCCGACTGCAGAGGCGAAACCTCCGCGTCCGCGGCGGGGCGTTGACGGAAGGGAAACGGGTCCAGGGCCGCCATGAGTTCGAGCACCTTCTCGCCGCGCCCGGCAGGCATCGAGTAGGGCTTGGTGATGTAGGTCTCATCGCCCTGCGATCTCAGGATGATGCGCTCGCCGAAGCGCAGGTAGGGGCTCTCGACCAGCAAGTCTTCCTGCGGCTGGGAGGCCGCGTGCTGGCGGAACTCCTCGAGCTTTTTCTTCACCTGGGGATCGAGGGGATCGGCCAGGGCGGACGATTCCGACTCGAGCGCTTGGCCCTCACCCAACTCTCCGAGAACCGGAGTGGCACCGCCTTCCCCGAGGCGGCGGGCCACCTCCGCACCGGTGGTTTTCCCCCGGGAGTCATAGCCCTTGCGCGGCGCAAGGCACCCGTCGAGAAGGAACGCAAGCCCCCCGATCCCGAGCGCCACATGGACGCTCCGCACCCGAGTGTGCCGTCGTTTTTGACCGCGAGACGCGCCTGGATTGAGGTGCATACGGAGACTCCCCGCCCGGGGCAGGGCCTGTCGTAGCCAATCTCATAGGGGCTTGCGAGCGCCTAGCAGCAAAAATGGCGTCAGGTGCCGACCGGCGCGGTGCTCCTAGAAGAGCCTCTTCACGGCCTTGGTGATGTCCTTGGCCTTCTTGGAGCCCGTGTGGGAGATTTTCTTCCACACACTGTCGAACCCCTCGCTTGCCTGAATCTTCTGGCAGGCCTTGATAATGCGCGTCTTGGCCTGATTGCGCAGGGCTTTGCCCTCGGCCGAATCGGGATCGATGCCGTCCTTGATCATCTTCTTGATCTCGGGAGTGGCGTCCCAGAGCTCCTGATAATCGACGCTTCCAGGCTGGGAGATCTTCTTGACGTCGCTGATCCCGCAGATGTTGTCGTTCTTATCGGCGATCCACTTGTCCTCAATCCCGACAAGACCGCACTCGACAACCGTCGATGGCGGTCCGGGCACGGCGGCGTCCGCACCCCCCACGAAGAGGAAAATGACCGCACAGAACATCCTCATGGGAATGCCCGTCGTCATCGCTGTACTCCTATTTCTCACGCCCACTGCTGATCTCCCCCGAGATTCCAGAATCTCACCGGTCCATCTCGACCGGCCCCTTCATCGGCAAGGCCGGGCCAGGATCTAGGCTAGATCGTGGGGAAACTTGAATCTTGCACTTTTTTACGACTCCCTAGAAAAAACCCTGTTAACGGCGTGTATGCGGAGTGATTTCGCAGCGCCCCAGGCGAGTCGGGCACCCCCGTGAAAGAGTCTCTCGATGCCGTGACGAAGCGGCTCGTCCCTTGACGCTTCTACAAGCCCAGCTTTCGCCCGCGTTTTGAGAGCCCATCCGGGGCGGACGGTGCCGCCCCTGAATTCGAAACGATCCGTCTACGGGCTTTCAGGTGCTGGCCATGGCCTGACGGTGGGACAGCTTGATCTTGCCGCGATCGTCCACGTTGATGACGACCACCTCGATCTCGTCGCCGACCGCAACCACGTCCTCGACGCGTTCGATGTAGCCTTCTCCGAGTTCCGAGATATGGCACATGCCCTCGGTTCCCGGGAGGATTTCGATGAACGCACCGAAATCCTTGGTGCTCTTGACCGTGCCCGTGTAGCGCGCACCGATGCTGGGGGTCTCGGTCATGGCCTGGATCGTTTCCAGGCACGATTGAACGCGCGCCCGGTCCAGTCCCGAAACCGAGACTTCGCCCTCCTCGGAAAGCACGGCGATCTTCACCTTGAACTGCTCCTGCAGTCCCTTGATGGTGCGGCCTCCGGGCCCGATCAGGAAGCCGATGCGCTCGGTGGGAACGCGGATCAGCTCCATGGCCGGAGCGTAGTGGGAAACCTCGCTCTTCGGACCGGGGACGGCCTCCAACATCACGCGCAGAATGTGTACACGGCCCACACGGGCTTGCTCCAGGGCGGCCTCGAGCAGCTCCCGGGTCACGCCCTCGACCTTGATGTCCATCTGCAAGGCGGTGATGCCCAACCCCGAACCGGCGACCTTGAAATCCATGTCGCCGTTGTGGTCCTCGGATCCGAGGATGTCGGAGAGAATGACCGCACGGTCGCCATCCTGAACGAGCCCCATGGCGATACCCGCCACGGGCTGGGAGATCGGCACCCCGCCGATCATCATGGACAGGCACCCGCCGCAGACGGTCGCCATCGAGGACGATCCGTTCGATTCGAGGATCTCGGAGACGATGCGCAGGGTGTAGGGGAAGCGCTCGTGGTCCGGCAACACCGGAGTCAGCGCGCGCTCGGCCAGCATTCCGTGACCGATCTCGCGTCGACCGGGGCCCATGATCCGACGCGTCTCGCCCACGCTGAAGGGAGGGAAGGTGTAGTGGAGGTAGAAGCTCTTGCGGTACTCTTCCTCGATGCCGTCGATGATCTGCTGATCGTCGGGCGTGCCCAACGTGCAGGAAACCAACGCCTGGGTCTCGCCGCGGGTAAAGAGCGCCGAGCCGTGGTTGCGCTTGATGAAGTCGGGCTGAATCGTGATCTGGCGAATCTCGTCGCTGGCACGCCCGTCGACACGCCGACCGGAAAGGATTTCTTCGCGCTCGACCGAGGAGTTCATGTCGTGGAAGAGGTTCTTGACGGCCTTGGTCCGCGCGGCCAACTCGTCCTTGGCGTCGAAACCTTCGGTGAGGGCCGCAAGAGCATCGGCACGGACCGCATGAACGGCATCGTCGCGCTCGTGCTTGCCCTCGGTGCGAATCGCGACTTCCAGCTGCCCGCGATAGGCGCCGACGGCAGCCTCGAGCTCGACATCGGGCTCCGGCGCGGTGAATTCCATCTTCGGCTTTCCGGCCAGTTCGCGCAGCTCATCGATCGCGGCGCAGATCGTCCGAATCTGTTCGTGGGCCAGTTCGAGGCCGTCGATCATCTCCGACTCGGGAAGCTGATCGGCGGAGGCCTCGACCATCACCACCGCGTCCGTGTGTCCGGCGACCACGAGGTCCATCTTGGACTCTTCGCGCTTTTGAATATCGGTCGGGAGCGCGCACAGGCGATCCCCCACCTTGCCGATGCGGACGGCGCCGAGAGATCCGCGGAAGGGGATCGAGCTGACGTGCAGGGCCGCAAAGCTGGCGATCATCGCCAGGATGTCCGAGGGGTTCTCACCGTCGTATCCGAAGACGCGGCTGATCACCTGGACCTCCTGACGGAAGCCTTTCGGGAACAGCGGCCGGATCGAACGATCGACCATGCGCATGGTCAGGATCTCCTTGGTCGTCGGACGACCCTCGCGCTTGAAGAAGCCGCCCGGGATCTTGCCGGCAGCGTCGGTCTTCTCGCGATAGTCCACCGTCAGGGGGAAGAAGTCCAGGTCGTCGCGACCCGCCGACGTGCATGCCGCAGCGAAGCACTGGGTCTCCCCCATCGTCACGATCACGCTTCCTTGCGCTTGACGGGCGATCTGCCCCGTCTCCAGGACCAATGTCCTGCCACCTAGTTCACATTCCACTCGGGCGTAGTTTTCACTCATCGTCTTGCGTTTCTCTTTTCTCTGTCTCGTCTCGTACTTGATCGTTCGTTTCCGCTGCGCGCCCGGGCTCGGGGGATCGCTCGGATCCCGGTGAAGTTCTCGTCCGCTGTCAGGCCTTCAGGCACGCTTGTGCGCCAGGCGTGCGCCTAGCGTCGCAGTCCCAGACGTTTGACGATCGTCTGGTAGCGAGAGGGGTCGCGGCGCCTCAGGTAGCGCAGAAGTTTGCTGCGCTGGCCCACCATCACCAAAAGGCCGCGACGGGATGTGAAGTCCTTGCGATGGACTTTCAGATGCTCGGTCAGGTTGCGAATGTGCTCGGTCAAAATGGCAACCTGAACCTCGGGCGAACCGGTGTCGCCGAGCTCGGTTGCATATTCGGTGATGATTTCCTTCTTGCGCTCGGCGGTGATGGCCATGGCTTTCCTCTTAAAATGAGTCGCCTGCGTCGGGTCGACTTGCCTTTGCTCCAGAGGAAGGTTTCTCCGGAACGAAGGTGTGCTCACAAAGGGCCTCTCGGCCGACAGGTCGAGATCGAAAACCCCTGGGCGAGCTCGGACGCGGGGGCTTTGAAACGCCCCGTCACATCCGGACCAGCCGGGGAGTCTAGTGTTCGGGGCCCCGGAGAAGAACCCCCCGCCGCCCTATTCGGGGAGGGAATCGGCCTCGTGGGCGGAGATCGGACTGCGTTCCGGGAGTTTTTCGAGGGCGGCCCGCGCAAATCGTTGAACCGCCGTGGGAATCAGGGTCTCCGAAGGCGCGGGAGGGCCGCGCCGCCCGGGGCTGAGGTCCACCACATGGTCGAGGACCACGCTCCACAGGCGGACGCCGGTGGTGTCCGCCCCCTCGAAGAGGACGACCTCGCCCCCGATCCGGACGCGACCGCTCGAGTAGAGGCCCGAAGGATCGAAGGTCTCGATCACGACCAGAAGCAACCCATCCGGCGAGGGGGTGCCCCGGAAGGACGCCTCCACCCAGTTGGCGTCCACGTACTCGGAGGCGAGCGGGCTGTATAGCCGCTCTACAAGGACCTCGGAAAAGGCCTCGCGGACAAGCTCCCGGGGAACGCTGTCCTTTCCGGTCTGGTCGCGTACGGGGGCCACGGCGATGTCCGCCGGCTGGCGTAGAGCCAGTCGCTCGAAGTCGCCGAGGACCTCGTTCCGGGGACCCATTTCCACCGGAGCCTGGCAGGCCGTGAAGGCGAGGGCGAGCCAAGCGGCGCAGACCGACCCGCACACCGGGGAAGGGCGTCCAGAACGAGAGCGAACGGTGGAAAGGCGGTCGGTCATGGTGAGAATCTCGCGGTGGGCCGACTCTAACGCCTGGAGGTCGCGGAACCAGCTAAATCGGGCCGCGCGGTGTCAGGCAACCTCCACTCGATTCAAGGAGACTCGAGCGATTGCGTTTCGGCCCGGGTATAGCTGTCGTTCAGGTTCTCGAGGTCGGTCCACAGGAAGGAATCGAGGGCGGCATTTTCTGTATAAAAAGTCGCAATATCCACCGTCAGCGCCCCGGCGTTCAGGGGCGTCCCACCCGGCTGCACGACCCGCACGAGGACGTTGCCGGTGCCCGAGGTGACGCTGCGCCACAGAACCCAGCCGCGCACTCCATCGTCCAGCTCGACCCGGTAGAAGCCCTCGCTCTCGACGGGCGTCTCGTTGGTCAATTCAAGCGTGAAGGGTAGCGGGCCCGTGTTGGTCGTGGGCGCGACGAGCTGGGGCACGTTCTGCAGCACGATGGGCGGGACGGGGGCCGCGGGGAGCGTCGAGATCAAGGGCCGGCGCCCCGAGGCGTTGCCGTTGACATCGCGCACCTCGAAGCGAAGGCGCAGGCGCTCCTCCGCCGTGGCGTCCCGACCGAGGAAGCCGGACCGGTTGAGGATCCCCGGATAGGCCGAACGCACCATCCACATCCCACCCCCCAGATCGATCGATATGCCGCTGCCGACGACCAGGGGCCCGGTCAAACCCGAGACGACGGTCTCGCCCGCGACCCGCGGGGCTCCCGTCGTGAGCGGATCGTCGTCGAGGTTATCGAGGTCCACCCGGCTCACCGAGGAGGCATCGAAATCGAGGTCCTGCAGCGCGACCGGCGCCTCTTCCTGGGCCGGGGCCGTTTCGCGCAACAACGTCTCGATCTCGATCTGATTGATGATGGTCTGGCCGGGCTCGGCGATGTCGAGGGGAAGGCTGACGTCGAAGGCCTCGATCAACCGCTCGGCAAAGTTGGTTTCCATCCCGCTCAACGAGAGATCGCCCGCAAGGAAGGCCTGAGCACCGATGGCGCCGGCCCGGATCAGGCTCGGTCCGAAGGGGCAGGAAAGGGGCACGCCGATTCCGCAGAGGTCGGTCGAAATCGAACGGTTCAAATCCGACGGAAAACGGGTGTCGGAAAGCTTTCCATCGAGAAGTGGTAGAAGCAATACGACGTTCGGATCCAGACTGCTGACGACTCCCGAGGAAGTGGCCAAGCTGTTGCCCATCGCCAGCAACGGGACCGACAGCGCCGTGTCCATGAGGCCGTGCAGCGTGAGGCCGTGCACCGTGAACAGGTCGTAGCCCGCAAGATCCACCGTCACGATCACGGCCGCCGCTCCCGGGTCAAAGGGCAGTGCAACCGATCCGTTGCCGTCCGTCATCCCGGAGGAGAACGGGGGAAAGTTGACGCCGTCCCCCGCGTCCGAATTCACGAGCACCGTCGCGCCGGGGAGCCTCACGAGCGTTCCGACATCGAAGACCTCGATCTCCAGCATCGAGCCGCCGCGCCCCCCCGGGCGCACGGCGCCCAGTTGCTCGAACGTCCCCGTGAGTGGCGCGGAGGGGTTGAGCGCCTCGTCGAAGGCCGTGAGCGTGAAGAGGGTGCTGCCCCCATCGATCACACCCAACGGAACGGGCGCGGTCAGAAACAACCCACCCGCCGTTCCCGCCACGGGAGCAGGTTCGCCGACCGTGAGCTCGTTGGACATTCCCCCGGCGAGAACTTCGACCGCCCGGATCCTCTCGCTGGCGCGACCGGCGATCGCCAGATCGCGAGCGTCGGAGCGAGCGGTGGTGAGGGAACCGCCGGAGAGCAGGAGCTCGAGAACCACCGGCCCCGTCGTGTCCTGGAGGATGGAATCATCGACCAGCGGTGTGGCCGGAGTCACATCGAGCAAGCGCAGTGCCGAACGCTGCCCGCCCGGACGACCGAGCCGAAAGCCGATGTCCAGCAACCCGTCGGCAAAGCGGGGATCGGCGGCGACCACAAGGGGGACCGCCGCCAACCCGAATGGCTCCGTCCGCAATATCGTGGGATTGGCGGGATCGGGCAGCAAGGCATCGATCGTGAAGCTGCCGCGCACCGCGATCCGCCGGGTCAGATCGGCGTTCTCACCGAACACGAAGACGTCGATGAAGTCGTTCACCTGCGCACCCGTCAAGGCCACGTCGATCTCGAACTCATTCGCCCCCCCTGGCGTGAGGTTGGCCGAACCCACCGCGTTTGAGGGATCCGAAAGCACCAGACCCGAGACCGGGGTGGCGAGATCGGTCACGGTGAATTCGAAGAACTGCTCGATCAAGGCGTTCGCCTGGGGGGTCGTGTCGACGATCCGGGCAGAGGCGGGTGAGAGCGTGACGGACACGCTTCCCCCCACATCCAGTCCCGGCGCCCGCATGATGAACACCCGGGTGTCGGTGACCACCGCCGGTGGAACGCCGACCGTCAAGGGGGTGATGACCGGCATCGTCAGAATGGTCCCGTTGTCGTCGACGACGAACGAGTTCGCGTCGACGCTCGATTCGTCGACCGGACGATCGAAAACGACCACGATGTCCCCCGTCTCGCTCGCGCCCGTCGTACTCGCGACGTCACCGGGAAAGTTCGCGACCAGCTGGGGATCGATCGGAGCGTCCGCGCTGACGGTGAAGTTGATCACAGGGTCCAGGCCGAGCTGGGCCTCCTGTCCGGTCATGTCCATGGGCACCGGCATGCCGGTCGGGCGGACCTGGTAGTCGTTGATTTCCAGTTCCTCGGGGGCGAAGGCGACGAACACCCGCCCCTCCGCCAAGAGCTGCCCCGTCAACGGGAACCCGGGACCGATGACGCCCCCGGCCAGCGTGACGAGCTCGAAGGCACTCTGAAGGCTCGCGACTTGCATCGATTCGGAGAAGATGATGACGATGGGCGTCGAACCGGGGTGGTTGCCCTGCCCCGGAAAGAGACTCTCGATCACGGGCGGCAAGTCCACGATCTTCATCCCCGTGAAGGGCGTCCCGGCTGGATTTCCGCCCAGGGGCGCGTCGGAGCCGGCCCCGCAGCCCTGCGGCGAGAAGACGCAGGCGACGTTGCCGTCGCAGCCGGAAGCGATGAATGCCCCGGCGATGGCAGCGGGCAGGACGCGCGAGAGGTGGGCGAGAATCGAGGACAAGGGTCGTTTCCAGGCAGTCACAGGAGCAGGTGCGGGGTCAGGCGGACGTACCGGCCGGGGTGGTATTCCCCGCCGTAGCCCAAGATCTTGGATCTTCCCCGACCCAGATGTATAGCGAGCCGGGGCGGCAACGTGTAGGGGGAGCCCCCGCTGCGGCTAGAATCAACGGGCCGGCCCCCCCCTTGGCGATGTGACGTGGCGTTTGCCGCTCCGGCATGGAACCCACAGGTCGAGACTCCATTGATCACCAACACCCTCGCGTCGCTGGCCCTCTTGTCGGGCCCCCTGCCCCCCACGCCCTCGACGGCTGCCCCGGCGGCCCAATCCGAGGACGCGGAGGAAAACCAACAGGACGAGAGAGAAGCCCTCTTCGAGGAACGCCGGTCGCGGACCATCGAGCTCGTCCGGGAGGGGGAGTTCGAGGAAGCTCGGCGGGTCCTGGACGAGCTGCTCATCACCCACTATCTCGAGCTCGCCGCCACCGCCCTCGCCGACGAACGGGTCGAAGACGGCCTCGTGGCCATCGACCACGTGCTCCGCCTCGCCCCGGACAACCGCGATGCGCGGCTCATGAAAGCCGACGGCAGTTTCAAGCTGGCGGAGAACGCGCGCCGTGGTGGCCGGTCCCGGGAGTGGATCGATGCGCTCCTGAGCGAAGCGTTCGAGGCCTACCGAAAGGCGGAAACCTCCGCCCATACGCTCTTCGGCGCGGCGCGCTGTGCGTGGCTGCTTCGAAACACCGACTCCGCCCTGGAGTTCGCACGCCAGGGGATGGCCGCCCTCCAGCACGAGGGGCCCACCGCCGACACGCCCTCGTTGCTCCT
Source organism: Planctomycetota bacterium (assembly GCA_002683825.1). GTDB lineage: Bacteria > Planctomycetota > UBA1135 > UBA1135. The sequence goes on along the minus strand of NYUD01000016.1, from coordinate 39,116 downwards.
GCCCGAGCGCATCCTCGCTGAAACGGCCTACACCGCCTACGTCGCCGCCCGGGAGAGTGACGAAGAAAGCGCGGCCGCACTGCAGAACGAAGCGGAGGTCGCGTTGATGCAACTCCTTGGACGCGCCTCGGACGATCCGTGGGTCTGGCTCTCTCTGGCCGAGCTCTTCGAGATGAGCGAGCGCCTGAGCGAAGCGCGCGACTTGCTGGAGCGCGCCCTGGCGCGCTTGCCGACCAACCCCCGGTTGATGGAAGCCCTGGCCCGTGTCGCGCGACGCACGGAAGGCAAACACGGCGTCGTGGCCGCCTTCGCCAGCTACACCGCGCACAACCCGAGCATCGCTTCGGGCTACTGGTACGAGTCCCTGGAACGCTTCTCGCTCGCGCTGGAGCGGATGCAGAGCGAAGACCCGGGGCTGCTCACGAGCGAGTTCGAGCGGGCCGAAGCGGGTTTTCGCCGCTGCCGCGAACTGGACTCCTCACAGGCCGAGGACTGCCTGTCCTACGAGACTTGCTGTCGCAACGCGCGCGGTTGGTGTGCACTCTCCCAGGACAACCTCGAGGTTGCCCGCAGGGAGTTCCTGTCGATGAACGAACTCATCGATGGCGGAATCGAGTGGTCGATCTCGGGGATCCTCGAGAACGGGGTCCGCGGCCTGCAGGAAGTCGCCAAGAGGTATCGCCGCCGCTCGGATTGGCTTTCCGCAGGAGAGATGTCGGAAATCCAGCGCGGGCTGCAACCCTTCGAACCGCGCTGGGCCCAGAACGCAGCCGACTCGTTGCGGCGGGCGGCGCTCGAACTGGAACAGCAGGGCCAACGCCTGTGCCGGGCCGCATTCGCCCGGACCAACGCCGACGACCCGGCGGCGCGGCAGGAGCTGCGAATGCTGGCCGGCAGCGCCGGATCCGAACCCTTCAGCCCGGAGGATCGCCAGCTCTTCCTGCTCGCGTCCCACTCGCGCTTCGAACGTGCGCGACGGGTCATGGAGCGCAGCTGGGAAAGCTATCGCGCTGCGGTCGAACTCTCCCCCGAAGACCTGCGCCTGGCCAACGATGCCGCGGCGGTCCTGGTTCGCTACCTCCACCGCGACCTCGACACCGCCGAGACGTTGCTCGCCCGCTGCATCGAACTGGGCGGCAGATCGGTCGGTGAGGAGGAACAACGCCTCGCCCGTTCGGACGGCGACAAGGGGCAGGAGAGTTTGCTCTGGGAGCTGAAGAACACCTGGGGGGACGCGCACCAGAACATGGGGCTCCTGACGTTTCTGCATCGCGGGGACGAAGAGGCGGCCCGAAGCTGGATCGAGCTGGCGAACGAGATCGGCCCGGACCCCCGTCCGGACCTGACCAACGGGCTCCTGCCCTGGTTGCGGGGAGAACGCTCCGGCAGGACCTCGGGATTCGAGGTGTACGCCAGCTGGTCCAGCCCCTGTGCGCCGGAGGCCGACGCGGTCGAACCAGGATCTCCGGCGCCCTCCGAAGAAGAGCGAACCCAATGAAAGGCCCGGCTTCGCGCGGTCTCCTCCCCCTGTCCGCGGCAGGCGTTCTTCTCGTCGGCTGGACGTGCGGCTCGACCGCATGTGCGCTACGTTCTCCCGACGAGATCGACCGGGAAGTTGCGGCCCAGATCGAAGAGGGGCGCGCACTCCTTCGTCAGGGACGTCCGGACGATGCGCTGCGGCTCTTCGAACGGGCCGGTCATCGCTCACCGTCTCTCGAAACGCGCATGTGGGTGTTACGCGCCTGGATGGACCAGGGGCGCAGCAACGACGCGCTCGATGGAATCGATAGCTTGCGTCGCTCCGGCCATGAAGGGATCGAGCTCGACTACCTCTACGGCATGGCTTTCGCGCGTCGCGCCCGCGATCTCGTGAGTTCGGGAGTCCGCGACAGCAGCGTGCAGATGAACTTCATCGACGCGACCGCCCATCTGGAGAGCGTGGTCGACACGGCCGCAGAGCGCTTCCCCGATGCCTATCTCTGGCTAGCGCGTTCGGCCTGGTCGATCCGTGAATACGAACTGGCGCGCAGCGCCGCCGAGGGTGCGGTTCGGGCTTTCCCCCGGGACGGCGTGGCCTGGCTCGCCCTGGGACGGGTCGCCATGTCCCAGTTCACAGCCATCCACCGCCCGCCGATCGACCCCTTCGCACAACCCTCCGATGAGGCACCGAGCGAAACCTGGAGCACCGAAGCGGAGAACCACCGGCTCGCGGGGGAAGAGGCGTTCCGCACGGCCCTGGACGTTCTCGCCATCCCGAAAGACGAGGGTGGGCGGACCACCCTGGCCCGGGCCGGCCTCGAACTCGGCCACGCCCTGATGTGGAAGAAACGCTTCGAGGAGGCGGCCGATGCCTACGCGATCTCGATCGCCTTCGATCCCGACGGGACGGACTACGCGCAACTTCTGAACATCTTCCAGTCCCCTCCACAGGAGGGGGGCGAGATGGCGAGGTACGGCCCCCATCCGGCGTTCCTGCGAGCCCTGGAAGCCGGCACCCTCGCGTTCCACGCACGCGCGGGCCTGGAGGACGAACGGGACGGAACGCTTCTGTGGTGGTTGGGATGGGCGCGCTTCGAAGCCGAACGCACCCGGAGCGCCGAGCGGGCATTCCTTGAAAGCCTGGAAAAGCTGCCGGAGGCGGCCAACGCCTGGCACTACGTGGGGCTCTGTCGCTACGCCGCGGGCGACTATCCGGGCGCTTGCAAGGCGCTGCGCCGGGGTTGGGAGATCGATCCCCCCTCGATCGTGAAGGAGATGCAACGGGACCTCGAACTGAATCTCGCCAAACTCGATTGGATGATCGACCAGACCCCGCGAGAGCGCCTGCTCGATCGCGCGGTGCTCTCCGAGATCTGTGCAGAGACGGCCCGGGACGAGGTACGTTACTGGAACAACATGGGGCTCTTCCTGCGCGACGCGGCCGAGCGAATGCGCGAAGATCCGGCCCAGCACGAACACTTCACGGAGCTTTGCGAGCAAGCGTTCACTGCCTACCGGCGCGCCCTGGACCTGAGCCCCGAAGACCCGCAGGTGCTGAACGACACGGCCGTCATGCTGCACTACTACCTCGAGCGCGACTACGAGCTCGCGCACAGCATGTACGAACGGAGTGCGCAAGAGGCCCGGGAACGACTCGGGGCGCAAGACCTCACCGCCGACGACCGCCGGCGCTTCGAGACGGCGCAAACCGACGCCCGCACCAACCTGGATCTCCTGCGCCTGAAAATGCGTTGAGTCGGACTCAAATCGAGCGGTGGAGCGAATGGGAGCAGAAGGAAGAAAGCCTCCCGGGAGCCATCCGCTCCGTTTGCTGCCCCACCCGATCCTTCCTCACCCCGTCGCTTCTCGACGCGAACTCCGCGCGCAACTCCCGCTCAATTCCGATACCCCTGCAGGGGCGCCGGAATCCGCCCCCCGCGCTCGTACAAGCGCCCGCAGCCGAATCTGCCCGGATCCTGAACGATGCCCGTCCCCAGGAGTCCGCCCCACTCGACGGTTTCCCCGACACCCTTCCCCGGAACCGGGACAATGCGCACGGCGGTCGTCTTGTGGTTCACCATCCCGATCGCCATCTCGTCGGCGATGATGCCCAGAAGGACGTCGTTCGGCGTGTCGCCGGGCACCGCGACCATGTCCAGTCCGACCGAGCACACCGCGGTCATCGCCTCGAGCTTGGCCAGGCTCAGCGCTCCCTCGGCGACGGCATCGATCATGCCCCGGTCCTCCGACACGGGGATGAACGCCCCGGATAGACCGCCCACGCTCGAGGAGGCCATGGCGCCGCCCTTCTTCACGGCATCGGTCAGCAGTGCCAGGGCTGCCGTGGACCCGGCGCTGCCGGCGCGATCGATGCCGATCGCCTCCAGGATCGCAGCCACCGAGTCGCCTTCCGCCGGCGTCGGCGCCAGGCTGAGGTCGACGATCCCGAAGCTGGTTCCCAGGCGCCGCGCCGCCTCACGCCCGACGAGCTCGCCCATGCGGGCCACCTTGAATGCCGTGCGCTTGATGGTCTCCGCGCACGCCAGGAGGTCCGCATCCACCCCCAGCCGCTGCAGCGCCGAACGCACGACGCCCGGCCCGGAGACGCCGACGCTCAACACCGTCTCCGGTTCGCCGACGCCGATGTGGGCCCCCGCCACGAACGGGTTGTCGGGCACGGCGTTGCAGAAACAGACCAGCTTGGTGCAGGCCAACCCTCCGCGGTCCGCCGTTCGTTCCGCCGCTTCCTTGACGACCTCGACGAAGCGTGCGATCGCATCCATGTTGATGCCGGCGTGCGTGCTGGCCAGGACGACCGACCCACAGACATGCTCGGTCTCCGACAAGGCTCGAGGAATGGAACGAAAGAGCACATCGTCAGCCTTCGTGAACCCTTTCTCGACGTACGCGCTGAAGCCCCCGATGAAATCCACACCTACCTCGTGCGCGGCCGCGTCGAGGGCGCGAGCAAGGGGTGTGAAATCATCGGCCCCGCTGGCGGCCCCGACCCAGGCGATGGGGGTGACGGCGATACGCTTGTTGACGATGGGAACACCGTAGTCGGAGCCGATGGAGTCGGCCACACGAACGAGGTCCTTGGCGTGGTGCCTGATCTTCGTGTAGACCTTCTCGCAGGCGCTCTCCAGGTCCGGGTCCGCGCAGTCCAGAAGACTGATTCCGAGCGTCGTCGTGCGGATGTCGAGGGTTTCAAGCTCGACCATGCGTACGGTCTCGAGGATTTCGCGTTCGGAGAAACTCACGGCACTAGACCCGGTGCATGAAACGGAACACTCGTTCGTGCATGACACGCACGGCAAAGTCTTCGGGGCACGAAAGACACTCGAGCGCCGTCTTGAAGTTCTCGAAAGTGGCCCCGTCACCCAGCTGCACGGTGAGGATGATGTGGAAGTATCCTTCGACCACTTTTTGCGAAACATCGTGGATGTTGCCGCCGGCCTCTGCGATGGCGCTCGTGATCTCCCCGAGGACGCCGCTCCGATTGCGTCCGACGGCGGTGACGATGGCCGAGGAAAAGAGTACGTCCGTGCCCTCGGGTTCGGGCAGATGGGGCAGACTGGTACGCGCGCGCTCCGCGTCCGGTCCGCGATCGGGCGTGGGCTCCGTCCAGGGGCCATCGGCCGTGCGGATGGCGATCCCGAGGGCCTCCGCCACATCCTGTGCCTGGGGCGTCACCAAGGTGGAGGCATCGACAACGATCTCGTCGCCCTCTGCCAAGTGGATGTCCTCGACGGTCAGAAAGCGTCGCATCACAGGTAACGGGCCAGTTCGGCGTGGGGTCTTGGAATCACGGTATCGCACGCGAGCTCGCCCCGGGCTTCCGCCAAACCGGCGCCCGCCACGACGGCGGAGCGAACGTCGCTGACCTCCCCCGTCAAAGCGAAGAAGCTCTTGCCCCCCAGGCCGTTGGCGATGCGGAGATCGAGAAGATCCACCGTCGCCGTCTTGAGGGCCAGGTCGGCGGCCAGAATCGAACCTGCAACGGTACGGGTCTCCACGATGCCGATCGCGTCGAGGTCGCCGTTGATGATCCCACCCCTACGCCGCAAACCGGTCTCAATCTGGGGATGCACGTGCTGGATGTGGAGCCGGCCCACCAGGTCGTCGGCGGCGATTTCGGCACCGTGCTCGACCGAAAGCCCCACGTCCTGCACGCTCCCCGAAAAGAGCATCACGTACTTGCCCGGTTGCACCGGTGTCGCACAGAGTAGCGCGACATGGGCCCGCTTGAGAATCGCATCGGCCACCTCGACGCCGCGCGCGATCGAACACAGCTCCAAAAGACCGATGCACGGACCCGCCGTGACATCCTCACGCATCTCCGGATTCAAATCGTTGCGATTCATGGCTTGTCCCTATTCTTCATCCTTGTTCGCACGTCCCTGAAGGGGCACGTCCAACCCGTCGACCACGCCGACCACCGCGGTCTGAAAGCCCACGTCGTGACCCCGCCCGATGGCGTGACGCGCCGCGCGACCGAAAACGATCAGGACCTTTTCTCCGATGTCGGCCCCGATGGGATCCGCGGCGACGATGGTTTCCGCAGAATCAGCCTCGTCAGAACGCCACGGCCTCACGAGTAGAAACCGCAGGCCACGGAGGGTCTCCTCCTTGCGCGTCGCCCACACCCTGCCGATGACGGTTCCAACCAGCATCTAGACCTCCGCCTCCCATGTCTCGGGAGCCCCCGGAACTTCGAGTCCGTCGACGATACCGACCACGGCCGCCTCGAATGCAAAATCTCCATCGCCCCCACAGGCGACCCGCGCCGCCTTTCCAAAGGCGACGACCACCCGCTCTCCCACGTCCGCACCCAGGGGGTCCGCCGCCACCACCGGCGTGACCTTCGCTGCCGCGGGGTCTCTCGTTTCGTCCAGCGCTTCGACGACGAGCAACCGCTTGCCCTCAAGATCTTGAACTTTCTTCGTCGCCCAGACCTCACCGATGACGCGTCCGAGGAACATCAGTCAATCCCCAGGTTGGCTCGGCCCTTGACGCCGGAGAGGGCGGTGTGCACCGCCTTCACCGCGGCGTCGATCGCAGCGTCTTCACCGGCCAGACGCAGGCGACCGACGGCTCCGTTGTTGCCCAGACCCACGATGCGAATGGGCGCGTGTTTCTCGGCCTCGTTCGCGGCCAAGAGTGCCCAGACCGCAGGATTGACCTCCAGCGTGTAAAGCGATTCTCCGCCCAACACCAACATGCCCGCACGGTTGCGGTTGATCATCGTGGCCTGGTGATCGTCGATTTTTCGAATCACCTCATCGGTCAACAAATGGGGCCGCAACGCGTCCTCTTCCGACACCCCGCCGGCGGCCAGCATCCGTCGTCCCGCTTCGCGCACCTGGCCCTGATCGGAACCGTGAACCTCGAGCGTCCCATAGGAGCGTTCGGTGATCAAGGCGCCCGGCTTGACGTCGCAACTCTTCAAGGCGACGTCCATCAATCGATTCACGACGATCCCCGGCTGGACCTCGAGCCAGAAGGCACTCTCTCCCGAAACGGGAAAGAAACCGTCGGAGTTCGCCGCAATCGTGGCGGCAAACTGCGGCTGCATGGCGTCGATGACGAGTGAGCCACGCAGTTGAAGCGCTTGGGTCGTGGGCACGAAGAATGCTCGGGCGAGTGGATCCTAGGAGGGCACGTCCGGCAGAAAGTCCTCGATATCGACGGCCGGGCGCGGAATGACATGGACCGACAGGAGCTCGCCCACGCGTCGGGCGGCGACGGCTCCGGCATCGGTCGCGGCTTTCACGGCGCCGACTTCACCCCGGACCATGACGGTGACGAGACCCCCGCCGGATATTTCCTTCCCGAGCAAGGTGACCTTGGCCGCCTTGCACATCGCATCGGCCGCCTCGACGGCTCCGACCATGCCTTTCGTTTCGATCAGCCCCAGGGCGATCAGGTTCTCTTCGATCTCGGCCATGCGTTTTTCTTCCCTAAGATTATGTGTCGTGGTGTGTGGATGGATGGGAGCGTTAGACCTGACAGGCTCCGGTCAGCACATCGGAGTGCGGACAACCGTGGCACGGTCCCAGGGGACAACCGGAACCCGCGTGGGCCAGGATGCCTTCGATCTCGTCCGGTGCGAGGGCCGGGCCGGGATAGGCATCGGGGATGCTTTGGGCTACGGGTTTGCCAACCGGTGATGGAGCGGAGGCCTCTTTCGCGGACGGACGCGGCGCCGGCTCGGACGCTACGGTGAAACGCGGAGCAGAGCTCCTCTGCGGCCGCCTGGACCGACGCTCCGGGTCGGCTTCCTTCGCAGACGAGGGAGCGTTGCCACGCCAGTTGCTGACGGGTTCATGACTCTCACGCCCGGATGCGCGCGTCGCCTTCGGTTCATCGACCGGAGCAGGTCGCGCGCCTCCCGCCGGATCGCCCGGAAGCCCGCTGCCCCGGGGAGCCGGATCGCCGCTCCAGGCTGCGGCGCGGGCGTGGTCTTGTCGATCGATGTCTTCGAAGTGCTCGCTCGGGAAGGCGGCGCGCTTGATGTTCAGGAGGTGCCGCACGCTGATGTTGTCGGAGGTGATGTTTCCGGCCTGCGGTCCGCACCCGAGACTGAGCGAAGCCACCAGGTTCGTGCTGTAGCCGACCGCGCCCTGGGACGTGGGCCCGTTGACGACGATCCTGCTCGCAGGCTTCTCGAGGAAAAAGGCCTCGAGCACCGCCTCATCCTTGGCCCAGACCCCCAGGGTGTGTCCCAGTCCACCGTACTCGAGCAGCGCCATCGAGGTCTCGCAGCCCTCTTCCCAGCCCTCGACCTCATGGACGGAAAGCAGCGGGCAGAGGATCTCGATCGAGAGCGGGTATTCCGGGCCGACGCCCTCCTGGTGGGCCAGCAAGAGGGACGTTTCGCGCGGCACGCGAAAGCCGGCCAGCTCCGCCACGCGCCAGGGGTCCTTCCCCACGATGTCGGGGGACATGTGGCCACCTACATTGCAGAGGGATGCCAACTTCCGCACTTCCTTCTCATCGCAGAGGTGAGCGCCACGCTTCTGCAGGGCCCCGAGCAGCCTCTCTGCGATCGGTCGATCCAGGACCAGGGCCTGCTCCGAACAGCAAAAGGTGGCGTTGTCGAAGCTCTGACTCGAAACGATCCAGCGAGCGGCGTCCTCGATCCTGGCCGAGCGGTCGACGTAGACCGGCACGTTGCCGGGCCCGACGCCGAAGGCCGGCTTGCCCGAGCTGTACGCTGCACGCACAAGCCCCGCCCCCCCCGTGGCGAGGATCAGCGCCACGCGTTTGCTCTTCATCAGAGCACCGGTCGCCTCGACCGTCGGCTCGCGCAGGCAACAGACGAGATCCGGCGGCCCGCCGGCTCGCTCGATCGCTCGACGCAGGACCTCGACGGTTTCCCCGATACAGCGTCGGGAGCGCGGGTGCGGACTCAATACAACGGCGTTGCGTCCCTTCACCGCGATGATCGCCTTGAAGATGGCGGTCGAGGTCGGATTCGTGGTGGGCACGATCCCGGCCACCACACCGACCGGGGTGGCGATCTCGATCACGCCGGTGCGCGTATCGCGGGAGACGACCCCACACGTCTTCTCGTCCCGGATCGACTCCCAGGTGCCTTCCGCGGCGAAGATGTTCTTCAGGATCTTGTGATGGACCCGACCGATGCCCGTCTCCTCGACCGCGAGCTTGGCCAGATCGTAGGCCGCCGCCGCCGCGGCAGCGGCCATGGCCGCGCAGAGGCGATCGACCTTCTCCTGGGAATAGCGCGCGACCTCCCCGTGCGCGGCATACGCACGCTGGACGAGATCGCGTACCTCCTGGAGAGAACGCAGGTCCGCATCGAGACCCTTCAACGGAATGACCCCTTGGACGGAACGCTAGCCATCTTTCACTTTTCCAGGAGCAAGCATGGGCGGCAGGACGCGTTCGACGACCTGATCGTGGGGCCGCGGGATCACGTGCACGCTGACCAGTTCGCCGACCCGGCGCGCTGCCGCAGCACCGGCGTCGGTCGCGGCCTTGACCGCGCCGACCTCGCCGCACACATACATCGTCACCAAACCTGCGGTTGCCTTTTCCTTGCCGAAGAGGTCGACCTTGGCGGCCTTGACCATCGCGTCAGCGGCCTCGATGGATCCGACCAGCCCACGCGTTTCGATCATTCCCAGAGCTTGTTTCTTCACCGCGGATTCTCCTGTCGTGTGAACACGGAAAAGGGCGCGGAGTGTAGCGTTCCATTCGAACGGGCCCAACGTTGCTTCCCGTCAAGGGGAAGGTGTGGGGCAATTAGGAGGGACTTGCCCTCCATCAGGAGCGGAACGCGTCCATGTCGAGGGTCGGCTCCTGGCGCGCCGAGAGCCCCAGGGCCAGGCCCAGCGCAAGGAAACTCGCCAGAAACGATGAGCCCCCGGTCGAGATCAGCGGCAGGGTGAGCCCCGTCATGGGCAGCAAGCCCAGGTTCACACCGACGTTGATGAGGAAGTGGGAGGAAAAATAGAGCCCCACACCGGCCACGACCATGCGCGAGTAGCGCTCCCGGGTCCTACCGGCCGCAACGAACAGGAGCCCCGAAAAGAGGAGATAGAAGAAGACGAGAAAAGCCGCGCCGACAAACCCCCCCTCCTCGGCGATCACGCAGAAGATCGAGTCGCTCGCTCGTTCCGGCAGGTGAGCCGTCGCGTTGGCGACCCCCTGTCCCAGGCCGGTACCGAACACGCCCCCGTTTCCGACCACGAGATGGGCGTGATAGGTGTGAAAGGCCGGGCCGTTCCTCTCGGCGATGAGAGTCTGGTCGTCGAACGAAGCCACCCACGTGTCGATACGCTTCTTCTGGTAGCCCTGGACCCACTCGAACTGCCAGGCCATACCTGCGAGCAGGACCCCGAGCCCGATCAGGCCCCCCAGGACGCGCGCCCTGGCTCCTGCAACCCAGAAAAGCCCGAGGGTGACCGGTACGATCGTGAGGGCGGTCCCGAGGTCGGGCTGCGCAGCCACCAGAACCATCGGCAAGAGCGCCAGTAGCGCGGGAATCCCCCAGTCCCTCTTGCGCGACAAGCGGTTGCGATAAAGAGCTCGGGCGAGGGCCAGGATCAGAGCGATCTTCACGAGCTCCGAGGGCTGGATGTCGAACCCGAGGGGCATGGGTATCCAGCGGCGGGCATGGTTGCGCTCCTCGCCGATGAAAGCCACCAGCACCAGGAGCACGATCGCAGCCCCGTAGAGCAGCCACGTGTTCTGGCGCAGGAAACGGGGCCGGATGAAGAGCCCGACGACGAGGCATGGGAAGGCCACCACGAGCTTCTTGACGTGGCCGGCCAGCTGGATCCTGTCCCGACCGTAGCGCTCCTCACTACCGGCCATCTCCTCGACGAAGACAACCCCGACGAAGACCATGGCGATCGCCAGCACAAGGACGGGCCAGTCCAGCGTGGACCAGCGTGCCTGGCCGTCGAAGACCGCTCTCCAACCGCTCGCGGGGCGCTGGCCCTTCCAGCTCCAGACCGAGAAGCTCATCGTGCCTCCACCCTGGAAACGTCGACACCCCGCCCGGCCAACCAATTCAGAACTTCCGGCTGCCGCAGAAACTGCTGCGCCAGATAGACCACCCCGTGGGAAGAGGTTGCGCGCGTGTCGTGTTCGAAGAGACAGAAAACCGCGACCGGGTTCTCCGCCGGCACCCAGCCCGCCACCCAGGTGTGCTTGCGAACGACGCGCGACCCACCCTCGCCCTTCGGTGAGGTGTAGTCCGCGCTCCCGGTCTTGGCGCATATGTCGAGGCCCAATACCCCGGGGCCCAGGGCCGAACGCGCCGTCCCGCCGACCTCGCAGACAACCCCGCGCAAGGCCTTGCGGATGCGCTGCAAGACGTCCTCGCCCACCGCGAAGGGCTGGCTCGTCCCGGGCGCAACCTCGACCCCACCCACCTCGCGGGCCAGGCGCAGAGGCGGAAGCTCTCCGCACGCCAATCCGAGGATGGCACGGGTGATTTGCATCGGCGTCGCCTCGATCACGCCGAGACCGTTGCCCCCCATGCGACGCAACGCCGGGCGCAGACGGACGAAGCGCTCAGCGTCCCTGGCGAACCCGGCGGCATCCTCCAGTCGTGTACGCCGCGTCTCTTCCCGATCCCAGGGCAGGGGATCCCCGACCCCGGTCGGTTGCCCGAATCCGAAGAGCTTGCCCATCTCGTGAAAGTCCGCGTCGGAGAAGGTCTCGCCGAGCCATGCGAAGTACGAGTTGCACGAACCCACGAGGGCCGCGTGCAGGTCGACCTCGCCGTGCCCTTGTTCGTTCCAGCAGTGCAGATCGACGTAGCCGGCGCGGCCGTCCTCCAGGGGAGTGCAGTTCACCGTCCTCGTCGGGTCCAGGCCCCGCTCGAGCGCGTAGGCGGCGACGAAGGGCTTGAAGACGGAGCCCGGCGGCTGAAAGGTCGGCTTGCGAAATGTGCGGTCGGTCATCTGCAACCGCTGCCCGCTGGAGTTCTCCCCCAGGAGCGAGCCTTCGTCCGGTTCGGAGGCGGCGGCCAGAATTTCACCCTCGACCGACACGAAGGTGATGGCTCCCACCGGCTCGGCATGCCACTCCCAGTCGTACTTTGGATCCGCTTGAACCGGCGCCGGGTTGCGCAGAGTTCGTTGCGCGGCTTGCTGCAGATCGACGTCGAGCGTCAGCACCACGTCCCGTCCATCCTCCGCTTCGCGCACCGACACTCGATCGCGCCCCTTGCCGAATACAGTCTCCAGACCGCGCGACTCGACGTAGCCGTTGCGGCCGGCCAGCTCGCGATTGAAGAAGGCCTCGATCCCCGACACTCCCTCGATCTCGTCGTGAAGGTAGACCTCGCCGATCAGGCGCCACAACTCTCCCTCCTGCTCGGCGGTGCGCTCCGGCCGGCGTTTGAGCGCGCGCAGCTCCTGGGCCTCGTCGCGCTGACGTAGAAAGGCCTGCAACGAAATCGATGAAACGCCCCCCAGAATCCGATCCGCGGGTCGCCTGTCGTCCTCCTCAAAATCGACGTGGATGCGGCGACACTCCTCGCGCACGCGAAAGCCCGGAAACTCCTCTTCGTAGTGGGTCAGGAGATAGACCACATCGTAGGTAGGGTCGCTCGGCACCAGGCGGCGCGGACGCATGCCGAAGTCCTTCAGAAAGAAGTCCGCGCCCTGCAGTGCGCGCCGGATGTTCTCCTGAGCGAAAAGCAGTTCGCCTGAATCGGAGAGCTTTGCGGGCGACGCGACCGCCAGGGCGGCGTTGAGACTCGCCACCAGGCCCGCCTGAAAGCCCTCCTCCCAGTCATCGACCACCGTTCGCGCCAACTCGAAGAGCGCGTTGACGTGCCGGATGTAGAGCCTTTGCGGCGTCAGGTTCGCCTCCAGCGTCGAGGCCACCTGGGGCGCCAGCACGCGCGCGTCCGGACCGCCGAGTGTCTTTGCAATCAGCCCCTTCGTGGCGTAGGGAAGACCACGCAGCTCCGAGAGCTGGATCGGCAGGACACGCCGGGCGATGTCGCGCGACTCTTGCGGCATGTGTGTGGCAAGAACGCGGTCGAGATCCTCGAAGATGGTCAGGCGCTCCAGCTCGCGCCACGGATCGACGTCGCCGTCCAGTGCGCGCACAAAGCGTTGCGAGGTACCGAAGAGTACGGCGAGAAGGTCGAGCAACGCCTCCTCACCGTGGGGCCGGACCGGATCCAGCGCGAGGCTCCAGACCAACCGCGGCAGAGCGTAGCCATCCCGCCAGCTGCGAAGCCAGTGCAGACGCGCCGTGTGCGCCCAATCCTCCGTTCGTCGCCCGTCCCACCCGATGCGGCGAGCGATCCACGAAACGTCGAAGAAATAGGTCAGAACCTCCGCATCGATACGCCCCGGTGAAAAGCCCGTGGCCTCCTTGAACAACCTGGAAGCTGTAGCGTCTTCGACCTGACGCCGGACCCGTTCCAACTCGAAGACGATGCGATCCAGCGGATCGATGGGGATCGCGGGATCCTCCGTGTCTTGCGGCCATTCGAGCATACGCGCCAGCCTTTCCAGCTGGCTCAGGGAGCGCGTCAGCCGTTTGAACATGAACTCTTCTTGCTCCGCACCGGTTCGACCCTTTAGATCGGCGACCAGGTCCAGCAACGACACGTCCATGCGACCTCCGGCTGCCTTCTCGAAGAGCCGCTTCCAATCGCTTTTCTTGAACTCGAAGAGGTTGCGCAGATAGAAGGACAGATCGCGCCCCCGGTGGTCCCGCAGTTCGCCCCCCGGATCGGCGGTGGCCGACACGACCCTTCCGCCGAAATAGAAGCGCTCGCCACGGGAGAAAGCCTCCCAGTCGGCCGGTGTCAAGCGCACGAGCGCCTCGCAACTGCGTTCCAGGTCCAGGTGCACCTCCTCGAGCGAGACAGCTCGCCCTTCGATCAGGGAAAGTGCGTGCGCAACCTGCCCCAGTGGATGCTCCTGTCGAAAGGTGCGATACACGAGTTCGAGCCCGAACCCATCGACATCGCGCGCCAGAGTCCTTTTGTTGCGGTCGTAGATCGTTCCGCGTCGGTAGGGCACCTCCCGTCCGGCGTGAACGAGACGCGCCGCTTCCAGGGTCCATATCTCGTTGTCGGTGACTTGCACCTGGTAGAGCCGCGCCAGCAGCACGACCCCCCCCAGGACAAGCAGCACCACCAGCGGTAAAAAGCGCGAACCGATCATCGCCGCCTGCCTCGAATCGACGAAAAGCCGGGGAGCCTTACCAGCGCCGGCCCGACGATGAGGGCACAAGCCGCCGTCGAAAGCGCCGCGGGTCCCAGTAGTTCGGGAGCGATGGTCACGGGGGTTTCGAGACCGATCTGATGGCAGACCATCCACCAGGCGGAAAGCGTCGCGGAAAAGAACGCAGCCACGAGGCTGCGCAGCAGGAAGCCGTCGATCTCAAGTCCCTTTCGCAGCGCGGAGGTGACCCCCACTACCCCCAGATAGCCGGTGATGATGGCCGCCGCAGAGTCGGCACTGAACGTCGAGCGAGCGAGCGCCACCAGGAGCGCCACACGGCGCATCTCGTCGGAACGAAGACGGGCATCGAGTCCCAAGAGCAAGACCAGGCCCAGATCGGGAACCCACAAACCCAGACCGCCATTCACCAGGAAGCCCTGAATCGCAAAGAACCACACGCTCCAAAGAAACACGAACAGGTATCCGGCGAGGGAGAGGCGACGCATCAGAGCCCCCCACCGCTCGAGGTCGCCTGGTGGGACGGAGCGATGCGCGCAAACAGGGTTCGCACGTCCCGGCCGTCGACGTCGGTTTCGATCCGGAGTTCGCGCACCTGCCCTGGGGCGGCATCGAGCGGCAGTATCGTTTCTCCGAAAAAGAGCCCGGCGGGTAATCCCTCGTCTCCGGATCCCGTGAACAAGCGCGCGCGTACGGAATCGCGCCCGGCAAACCCGACGATCTCTCCCAGTCCGACCCGCACGATCCAGCGCATCCGGATGGCACCGCTCACGGGGTCGCGCCCGGACGAGATCAGCCGACCGAGCACGCGGGGTGGTGACGTACCTTCAAGCGTGGCCACGGCGACCAGGCGAAAGCCCGGATCGTCGAGAAGACTCACGTCGGCCGCGAGCGGACCGGCCCTGGAAACGCGTCCGAGAAGCCGCCCCCCCACGCCGGTCACCGCTGCGCCCGGAAAAATCCCGGCGAGTCGCCCCGCGCCGATTTTCGTGGAACTTCGCCAGGGACTGGGGTCGCCGAGAACCAGCGCACGCTTCTGCAGCCAGCGTTCGTCGGCGAGACCACGACGAGCCGTAGGGTCTTCTTCGGGACGGGATTCGAGCGGTGCGAGTACGACCACGTGGAAGAGTCCGTCCAGGTAGTCCAGTTGTGGCAACACGCAAAACGAACCGCTCTCGGAATCACGCTCGAGTTGCCCCAGAACCAATCCCTCGGCCAGGTCCGAAAATTTCTCCGCCTCCTCGAAACGCTCGAAGACACGCACCTCGCCGGATGCAACCGTTCTGTCCGAGGGGTGTTGAACGGCCAGCTTCACCGTGTCTCGGCTTTCGTTCGCGAGCCCGCCGACGATCAGGAAGACGGCTCCGTCGTCGCCGTCTCGAGCGATACGACCACCGACGTGAAAAGCGGAGGCAGTCACCAGCTCGACCACCGCTTCGGCAACGGCGGCGCTGCCCCGATGACGTACATCGATCACGCGACCGACGTAGGCGTTGCCGCAGGCCACCGGAAGCCCCCGTCGCACACCCCGACCGTCGCGCAGATGGATGCGCAACTGATCCGCGGTCAGACGCCCTATCACTTCCCCCGCAACGATGCGCCGACCCTCCCGAATGCGGGGGTCGTGCGGTTCCGAGGCGCGGGCCAGGTCCTCGAGCACGCGCCGGTGCTCTCGCTCCTCCAGGGGATAGGCGCGCACGAGCCGACCCTCGGCCGCCTGGACCCGCGACGCTCGCAAGAGGTGCAAGGGCGAAGCGAGGTCGGCGGCAAAGCGCAACGGCGCCTTCAGCCAGGACAGGCGCGGATCCGCAGGCGCAGCGGCCCGCAGACTGCCCAGTAGACAGGCAGACCAGAAGAGAAACCAGGCGAGCTGTGCCCGCGTGGAGCTGCGGTTCCTGGGGTGCGCGACCATTGCTTCCAGGGTGACTGTGCGAGCGGGATCGGGCAGGTCAAGCATGGGCCGCGAAGCTTCCCACAAAGACGATTCCCCCCGGGGCTCCGTGGGGTTCGAATGGAGCGCCAGCGATGCCGGGACGGCCAGGCATGACCCCGGCCCTGGGGGCACCTTCGGAGGGCCCGGTCGGGGGCGACCGTCGCTCGAGCTGCCGGCTCTCGCGGTGCTCTGGAGCGTGCTCTACCCGCCGGGGTTCGAGCGCAGGGGACTCGTCAACCGGAAGGGGCGTCGGGCCCTGCCCGCGCGCGAGATGACCCGGAGCGGCGCCTTCGTGGCGCCACAGATCTTCGGGCCCGCGTACCTGGCCAGGCCCCCGGGGATCTTCCGGACGATCGCGGGCGTGTCGCCGGAGAGGGAGTCGACCGGGCGACGCCGCGCCCGCCCACCCTGGCGCTCGCCGTCGTCCTCCCGGAACCCATCAACACGATGGGCGCCGCGACCGCCCGGACGCCCCCTCGCACGTCATCCCTCCGTATCACCCGCGCGCCACGAACGAGCACATTCCCCCGGTGAACAAAGAGCGCATTGAAAAGTGGCGAGCCCATCGGGAAACAAGAACACCCGCGCCAGCCGCTACGTCACGTGGGCTCGGCCTCCGCCGCCACGGCCGCCTCTTCCTCGCGCGTCGGTATCCGGGAAATGATGTCGCTAAACACCTTCAACTTCAGGGCCAGGCCCACGCAGTTCTTGTCCACGTCGATCGTCTTCCCGTTGGCATACGAAATTTCCACATCGTAGGCCCCAAAACCGAAGATCAGCTCGAACACGTCGCGCACCTTGTTGTCGACGACGCGCCCGACGATGGGAACGGGTTTGCGCCCCAGTGGCGGGCGCAGCTTCGCTCGACGCAGGGAGGCCAGTTCGCGTTTCTTCCAGATCACCGCGAACAGGTAGACGGCGCACCAAACCAGAAGGAGCAAGGTGTTCAACACCAGGAGCGTGCCGGGATCGAGCGAGAGCGTCAGGTTGTCGAGCGCCGACTTGAGCTTCTGGGCCCCCAGCCAGTCGAAGAAGCCGTTCTGAAACAACACCCCGAAGGTGACCAAGGCCGAGATCAACATGGCAAAACCCATCGGACCTGTGTCTTCAGCAATCACGAGGTAGGCCAGGAGGCAGAAGCCGAACATCCACCAGACAACGGCGGTGTCGGTCAGCATTTCCATCTGGTTCAGCCCCAGGACAAAGAACCCCGGAAGCCAGACGAGATAGAAGTAAAAAGCCTTCGGGAAGCAGGTGTATACGAGGATCCTCTGTCCCCCTATTTCGTCCGTGTACACGGGCAGGAGCCAGCGGGTGATCCGCCAGACGGTGCTCGACTTGTTCCCTTCTGCCATGGCGCCCGAGAGCCTACCCGGGGCGCCCGAAGTTCTTCACGCGCACCGTGAGAGTTTTTGCCGCATCCCTTGCCCAGAGCCGAGAGTTGGCCAGGATGGGACACGTGTCCCGCGCAACGGACCTTGAGCCCTCCCTCCGCAGGAGGAAATCGTATTCCCTGGCGGGGCCGACTCTCGCCTGGGCTCTCGTTCCCCTCGGCTGCTCCCCCTGCCAGGAGGGGGCGTCGCCCCGCGAGATCGCGGTCGCCGGTTATGTCTCCGACCGGCTTTGCATGGGCTGCCACGTAGAAGAGGCCGGGGGCTGGCGCGCATCCCATCACGACCTGGCCATGCAGGAGGCGACCGGGCAGACGGTTCTGGCGGACTTCGAGGGCGCGCGCTTCGACGACGGCAAGGTGCGAGCTCTCTTCCTTCGCGACGGCGACGACTTCGTATGCAGGACCGAAGGCCCGGATGGCAAGGAGCACGACTTTCCCGTTCGCTACACCTTCGGCGTCGAACCCTTGCAACAGTATTTGATCGCCTTTCCGGGCGGGCGCTTGCAGTGCTTGACGATCGCCTGGGACACGGAAAACGAACGCTGGTTTTCCCTCTATCCCGAGGACGATTTCGACCCGGGCGACCCCCTGCACTGGACCGGCCGGCAGCAGAACTGGAACTCCATGTGCGCGGACTGCCACTCGACGCACCTCGAGAAAAATTACGACCCCACAACGGATTCATACGCTACGACCTGGGCCGCGCTCGATGTGGGGTGCCAGGCCTGCCACGGTCCCGGCGAGGAGCACCTTGCGTGGGTCACGGCCGCAGCCTCCGGAGAGAACGCTTCCCCTTCGAGTTCCTTCGGCTTCAGGAAGCGGCTCGCACGGGGCCAGCCCGGTCAAGTTCAAACCTGCGCCGCCTGTCATTCCCTGCGCATGCGACTGGCCGAAAAAATCGATCGCGAGGGCGAGTTTCACGACAGCTTTATGCCCGAACTACTGCGTCCGGGGTCTTACCACGCCGACGGACAGATCGACGGCGAGGTGTACGTGTACGGCTCGTTCGTACAAAGCAAAATGCACACGCGCGGCGTCGTCTGCAGCGACTGCCACGATCCGCACACGCTCAAACCGCAAGCGCAAGGGAATGCCCTGTGCTTGCAGTGCCACAGCCCCTACGCACCCCTCGAACGCTTCGAAACGCTAGCGCAAAAGAACTACGACTCCCCCGAACATCATTTTCATGCCAACGGGTCCAGCGGTTCGCGCTGCATCGAATGCCACATGCCGGCCAAGACCTACATGGTCGTCGACCCGCGCCACGACCACAGTCTGCGCGTGCCCCGGCCCGACCTGAGCGTCGAGTTCGGGACGCCGAACGCCTGCAACGGCTGCCATGCGGACCGCGATGCAGAGTGGGCGGCAAAGCAGGTCGAAACCTGGTACGGACCGCGCGAGGAGCTCGCGTATGACGATGTGCTCGCCAGCGCTCGACGCAATCCCTTCGATGCCCGTGAAGCCCTGGTCACGCTCGCAGCCGATGCGAATCAACCTCCGGTCGCCCGTGCCACGGCCCTGGAACTTCTGGCCCACCTCTTGCCCTTCGGCGTCGACGCGAAGTTCGACGCCCTGGCCGACCCCGCACCTGACGTTCGCGTGGCGGCCTTGATCGGTCTGGAGCGGCTCGCCCCCGAGGAGCGCCTGGCGCACGTCCTGCCGTTGGTCTCCGACCCCGTCCGCGCCGTTCGCATCCAGGCTGCACGCTCGCTCGCCGACCTCTATCCGGAAGGCGTGCCCGAACACGAGAGAAAGGCGGTTGAGGACGCGCTCCTGGAATTTGAACGGGCGCAGACCTTCTCGGCCGACCAGGCCCCGGCGCACCTCAACCTGGGAATCCTGCAGCACGCCCTCGCAGATCCGGAAGGCTCGCTGGAGAGCTACAAGAAGGCGCTCGAGCTCGATCCCTGGTTCCTGCCGGCCCGGTTCAACCTGGCGACACTGCTGAGCCTGATGGGCAAGGGCAACGAGGCGGTCGACGTGCTCCTTGCAGGTGTAGCCCTTTCGCCGCAAGAGCCCGAGCTGCACTACTCACTCGGCCTGGCCCTGGCGGAGGTGCAACGCTTCGAAGAGGCGGCCGACTCTCTCGGCCGAGCCGCCGATATGCGCCCCGAAGATGCGCGCAAGCAGTACAACGCCGGGCTGGCTCTCCAGCGCATCGAGCGCCGGAAGGAAGCCGAGGTCCGTCTCCTCAAGGCCCACGCCCAGACCCCCGACGATCCCTCCATCGTTCACGCACTGGCCGTCCTGTTCTCGCAAATGCAAGACTGGGACCGGGCGCAACTCTATGCCCTCGAACTGCGCGCACAACTCCCCGAGGACAAGCAGGTCGGCGCCCTGCTCCGGCATATCGAAACGAAGATCGCCGAACGTGCCGCAAGAATTCCCCATGGAAAAAGTAATCCTCTCCTCAAAGCTGAGTAGCTTTTCGAAACACTGGGTTCCCAAGATCGTGGGCGAGCTGAACGGTCAGTACGTCAAGGTCGCCAAGCTCCAGGGCGAGTACGTCTGGCATCAACACGCGCAGGAGGACGAGCTCTTTCTCGTTCTCGATGGCGCAATGGAACTGCACTTGCGCGACCGCGTCGTGCAATTGCGCAAAGGCGAGCTATTTATCGTGCCGCGCGGGGTAGAACACAAACCTGTAGCACACAAGGAGGTAGCCGTGCTGCTTTTCGAACCGGCGACGACGCGCAACACCGGCAACATCGAAAACGAGCTCACGATCGAAGCGGGCGAGCTCGAGAAAATCTGATCCCCGGCTCTGGAGTTCAGATGTGCAGGACCGTCCCCTCCTCCCCGTCCAGCGCCCGGTTGAGATTCGTCGTGTCGGTGATCAGGGCCTCCCGACGCGTGCGCTCGACGTACTCGAGCGCTGCCTCGATTTTCGGTGCCATGCTGCCCGGTGGAAACTCACCCCGTGCGAGCAACTCACGTGCTTCCGTCACGCTGAGGCGGTCGATACGCCTGGCGTTCTTCTTCCCGAAGTTCTTCTGGACGCTGGGCACACCGGTCAGGATGCAGAAGATCCCGGCAGCGAGGGACGTGGCCAGAAGACTCGCGGTGCGGTCCTTGTCGACGACGGCCTCGATGCCGCGCAGGCCGTGCCCGGGCTGGTCGATGACCGGAACTCCCCCGCCGCCGCCGGCGATGACCACGCGACCGGCTCGGGCGGCCGCTTCAATCGACGGCATTTCGACCACCCGTAGAGGACGCGGAGAAGCCACCGCACGACGCCAGCCCTTGTCTTCCTCGAGCATCATGAACCAGCTGCGCTCGCGTGAAAGAAGCTGCGCCTGCTCGTCGGTGTAATGGGGCCCGATCGGTTTCTCCGGCCTGGCAAAGGCCGGGTCGTTGGGATCGACGATGACCTGGGTCAGGAGCGTCATGACCTCGGCCCAGGATCCTTCGGCAACCACCGCATTGCGAAGCGCACGTGCCAGGAGGATCCCGATGCTCCCCTGGGTCTCGGCAACCAGCGTATCCAGCGGCTCGGTAGGCAGTTTCTTCTTCGTGGCCTCGACGCGCAGAAGGATCATTCCAACCTGGGGCCCGTTGCCGTGCACCAGCACCAAACCGCTCGAACGTCGTAGGAGCAATAGGACGGCACGCGCCAGTTCGCGCGCCCGCTCCTCCTGTTGTTCGGGGCGGAAGGGATCGGGAAGGAGGGCGTTGCCTCCGAACGCCAGCACCGCAGGGCCCGCGGATGAGCTGGGAGTCTCGAGGGCCTGAGAATCAAGAGCCATTCAGGCGTCAGCCGGCTTAGCGCCTGGTACCGCGCTGTTGCAGAAAGTCGACCAACAGCCGCACGCCGACACCGGTCCCCAGAGGACCTCCCTGGTAGTCCCGATCGTCGGCACCCCAGGCACTGCCCGCAATGTCGAGGTGCGCCCAGGGAACATCTCCGACGAAGTGGGACAGGAAGGCCGCACCGGCCGTCGAACCCGCCCCCTGACCGGAGTTGATGTTCCTGAGGTCGCCGACCGCACCCTTGACGTGATCCTTGTGGACCTCCAGAAGTGGCAAGGGCCAGACCAGCTCGCCGGAACGTTCGCCTGCGGCCACGAGGGCATCGCTCAGGGCCGAGTCATTACCCATGCAACCGGTCAGCTCGTGCCCCAGGGCGGCGACGACGGCGCCGGTGAGGGTCGCCAGGTCGACCATCACATCGGGCTTGATCTTCTTCACCGCATAGGCGAGTGCATCGCAGAGAATCAGGCGCCCCTCCGCATCGGTGTTCAATACCTCGATGGTCAATCCGTTCAGCGCCTTGACCAGATCGCCTGGCTTGTTGGCATTTCCGTCCGGTAGGTTCTCGGAGGTCGGCACCAGACCGTGCACCTCGAACGGCACATCGAGTCTGACCAGGGCCTGAAACACACCCAGCACGGCTGCACCGCCGGACATGTCGTACTTCATTTCATCCATCTTGGCCGACGGCTTGATGCTGATGCCACCGGCATCGAAGGTCAGCCCCTTGCCGACGAAACACACCCTTTCGCGAGCCTTCAACTTCGGCTTGTACGTCAGATGAATGAGATACGCAGGCTCTCCCGAGCCCTTGGAGACCGATAGGAGCGAACCCATGCCCAGCTGAGCCATCGCCTTCTCATCGATGATCTTGGCGGTCATTCGCTGGCTCTTGGCCGCGATGGCTCGGGCTGCTTTCGCCATGTCACGCGGGCGCATGAGGTTTCCCGGCATGTCCTGTAGCCGGCGCGCGAAGAGATTGGCTTCGCCGGTCGACGTGCCGACTCTTGCCCCTTTGATGCCGGAACGATCGGCCAGCTGCAGCGTGATCTTCTTGAGGAAGGGGCCCTTGGACTCCCGCTTGAGCTCCTGGAAGGAGTAGGAACCGAGGAGCGCGCCCTCCGCAGCCGCCTGGCCCACCTCGAAAGCCCCGCAGGCCTTGTCGACACCGGCGTCGATCCAGAGCGCGACGGAAGCCGCACGCACTCGCTCGGCTTTCTTGACCGCAATGGCTGCTGCGCGTCGCACCCGTTCGAGCGTAAGGAGCTCTCTTTTCCCGAGCCCGATCTGAAGCACGCGCGCCGCAGGCCCTCCGACCGAGTCGGTCAGACGGGTTTCTCGAAACTCCCCCCGAAACGCTTCGCGAGCGAGGGGCGGAATCTTGACTCCTGCGGGGAGTTTTTGGGCCTTGCCCTCGGGGCCGAAAACGGCGAGCAGGTCGGTCCGGGAAAGGGCCTTTTGATCCTTGGTAAAAAACTTCATCACATGTCGAGATATTTCGGGCCTCCCCCTCCTTCAGGAACAGCCCATTCGATGATCTGATAGGGGTCTGACACGTCACACGTCTTGCAGTGGACGCAGTTCGAGGCGTTGATCACGAGGCCTCCCGCCGAACGGGCGCAAGCTTCGTCCGTGTGGGGCCACTCGTAGACCGCCGCGGGGCAGAAGTGCTGGCATGGGTTGCCGTACTCTTCGGTGCACCGGGTGATACAGATGTCAGGATCGGTCACGACCAGGTGCGCCGGTTGATCCTCCTCGTGCACCGCTCCCGAGCGGTAGACGTCGGTGAGCTTGTCGACGCAGTAAGTGTCGTCAAAGGCCGGTTTCTGCATCCGCGCCTGGGCAGCGGTGCCCATGGTCTCGTGATCGGCGCTGGCCCCGCGCCTCGCCTTGAGACCGCGGCCGCCTGTTACGAGCTGCACCCCCGCATCGATCAATCCAGCGAAGAATCCGCTCTGGAAGGCCTGGCGGAAGTTGCGCACTCCCCACAGTTCCTTCTTGGCCCACGAGTTCTCGAACCGCCGCGTGTAGCCGGCCAGGCCGGCTGCCGACGTATCGTCGGCGAAGAGCGCTTCAGCGATTCCATCGCCCGCCATCATGCCCGATTTCAAGGCCAGGTGAACGCCCTTCAGTCGCGACATGTTCACGAAGCCCGCGCTGTCTCCGACCAGGCAGAAACCATCGCCCTCCAACCGGGGCATCGAGAAATAGCCGCCCCCCGGAATCGTCTTGGCCCCGTAACGCAGGAGCTCGCCGCCGTCGATCAGCGACCTGATGGCGGGGTGCCGTTTCCACCGAACGAAAAGAGCATGCGGGTCGAGACGCGCATCCGGATGATCGAGCCCCACGACGAAGCCGATGGACAGACGATTGTCGGAAAGCCCGTACACGAATCCCCCTCCATAGCCCGAAGTGCCGAGGGGTTCCCCCAGGGTATGAATGACCTGCCCGAGCATCTCCCGGCCGCGCGCCTGCGGAATGCGCCAGACCTCCTTGATGCCCGTTTCATAGATCTGGTGGTTCTTGTCACGAGCCAGATCCAGCTTGGCGATGAGCCCCTTCGCCAGGTTGCCGCGCGTGCCCTCCGCAAAGACCGTGACGCGCGCCTTGACGTTCATACCCGGTTCGAAACCGGGCTTTTGTGAGCCGTCCTTGCCGATGCCCGTATCCCGGGTCTGCACACCGACAACCCGGTCGCCCTCGTAGAGAATCCCGGCGGCCGCAAAACCAGGGTAAATGTCGATCTCAAGTTCCTCCGCGCGTTCCTTCAGCCAACGCACGGCCCGATACAGGCTGATGATGTAGTTCCCGTGATTCTTCAACGGAGGCGGGACGAAGGGGCCTTTCAAGCGGGTCTTGCGCCCCCCTTTGCGAAGGTAATCCACGCAGTCGAAGCGCACCTCGCTCTCGATGGGAAACCCCTCTTCCAGCCAGTCCGGGTACAGCTCGCGAATGCCCCGGGGGTCCATGACGGCACCGGACAGAATGTGGTAGCCCACGTCCTGGCCCTTTTCGAGCACCAGGATCGCGGCATCCTCCTGCCCCTTCTCCGCCAGGTTGCGTTTCAGTTGAATCGCACAGGAGAGCGCAGCGGGTCCGGCGCCGACGATCAGCACATCGACTGCGAGTTCTTCACGCTCGACATCTGTCGCATTCAAGCTGATACCTGCCCGATCGCTCATCACCCTCGTAAGTTACCGGGGACCATGATCGAAAGCCAATGGAAGTGAAGGCGGATGGGAGCGTACTTCGAACATCCGATCCAAGTCTTCCGACCGACTTTCGGGACGACCGCCCCACCCGCTAAGAACGCTCGCCGACCCAGTGCTGACCGTCCGCGTAGATCTCCTTTTTCCAGAGCGGCACCCGTGTCTTCAGCTCGTCGATGAGAAAGCGCGCTGCCGCGAAGGCAGCATCGCGGTGCGGGCTCGCCACGGCGACGATGACCGAAGCTTCCCCCACCGCGACGCTTCCCGTGCGATGGAGCACGAGCATCCGCAAGCGAAGCTCGCCAGGGTCTCCCTCCGATCGCGAAGGCGGGCCGTAACGCTCAGAACAAGCTCGGAAGATCTCGGCCATCTCGGAGCGTGCCATGGCGCCGTACGCCTCGTAATCCAGCCGCACGACCTCCTGGCCCCTGTTGTGTTCGCGGGTCGTGCCGGTGAAGACCACCACCGCCCCGCAGCTCGAGTGCACGACCCGATCCCAGGCCGCCTGCTGGCGGAGGGGTTCGCTCGAAATCTCGAACAGCCCGATCTCCAGGGCCTCGTCCTCTCCCTCCGGTGCTCCGCCCGAGACGGGAGGCAGAAGGGCGACCTCCTGATCGGGATCGAGCGGCGTCGAATCGGGGACGTAACACTCGCGGATAACCCCCCGCACGCTCTCGAGACTGCCCCATTCGGGATGGCGTTCGGCAAGGAGCCGCTTGAGCCCCCCGATGTCGAGCTCGGCAGGAATGTCGTCGAGTTCAAGGACCTCGGTGCCCGCCCTTTCGCGCAGGCCGGCAAAGAGACGGACGATCACACGCATCCGTACAAGATACGCCGTCCTTCCCGGAAGGCTATGCCTTGCTCGGCCGACCCAGCCAGCGCTCCAGTTTCTCGACCAGCTCGCCTGCATGGATGGGCTTGCCGATGAAGTCGTCCATCCCGGCCTCCATGCAACGATCGCGGTCCCCGCTCATGGTATTGGCCGTCAAGGCGATGACGGGAACACGGTCATCGCCGGCTTCTTTTTCGCGCTCGCGCAGCCTGCGAGTGGTCTCGTAGCCGTCGAGCAGCGGCATCTGGCAATCCATGAGGATGGCGTCGAACTCGCCTGCACGGTAGCACGCGAGCGCCTCCTCGCCGTCGGCGACGATCTCGTGGGGCCATCCGCTGCGGTCCAGGATGATCTTCACCATGTGCTGATTGACCGGATGGTCCTCGACGACGAGGATCCGCCGGGCGGCACGCTGTTCGCGTTTGACTTTCGACACCTCGAGGGTCTTCGCACCCGCTGTTCGATTCGCTCGGGGCAGGGGCGCAGGTGCCCGATCCATGCCGAGCGGTGCGATCTTCTCCAGGCGTGCGGTGAACCAGAACGAGGAGCCGACACCGACCTGGCTTTCCGCGCCGGTCGTCCCCCCCATCAGCTCCGCCAGCTCCTTGCAGATGGCCAATCCAAGCCCCGTTCCCACGGCGCCGCCCGGTTCGATCTGGGAAAACGGGCGAAAGAGCTTGCCCAGCCTGTCCGCGCGGATGCCCTTGCCGGTGTCGCGCACCTCGATACGAACGAGCAGGTCGTCACCGCCCTCATCCGCGAGGGTCGCATTCAAACTCAGGACCCCCTCGTCGGTGAACTTGAACGCGTTGCTGAGGTAGTTGCGCACGATCTGCTGCAGGCGTGCCGGGGGACCGATCATGCGCCGGGGCAGGCGCTCGTCGACGTCGAACTCCAGCACGAGCCCCTTCTCCTGGATGCCCGGCAGAAGGGGATCCGCGCAGCGGTGCAGGAGCGCCGTCAGGTCCATTTCGGCGTGATCGAGCTCCATCTGCCCGGCTTCGATCTTCGAGAAGTCAAGCAGGTCGTTGATGATCGTCAGGAGATCGTTTCCTGAACGCTTGATGAGGCCGACGTTCTCGCGCTGGGTCGGGCTGAGCTCATCCTCCAACACGATCCCGGCGAAACCGATGATGCCGTTCAGCGGCGTACGCAGTTCATGGCTCATGTTGGCAAGAAAAGCCGACTTCGTCTCGCTCGCCTGTTCGGAGGCCTGGCCACGCTTCCGCACCTCCTCGCGCCGGATCTGAATCTCGTGCGCCATCCGGTTGAAAGTCGCTCCGAGTCGCCCCACCTCATCGTCGCGCACGACCGCGACTTCGGTCTTCAGATTGCCCTGCGCGAGAGCGCTCGCAGCGCGACTGAGCTCCGAAATGGGATCGGTCAGCTGGGCCGAGATGACGTGGCTGACAAAAAGCGCAAGTAGAACGACGAGCACTACCCAGAGTAAGATCCTGTGGATGCCCCTCGTCAGGTGCGCCTGCGCCGCACTCAGGGAGCGAACCAGAACCAGATCTGTGTTCTTGGCGTCCATGGGCACCCGATAGAGAAGGAAGTCTCCCTGCTCCAGCGTCGCGGTATGGAACTGCTTTTCCTGGAACTGCTCTTCATTGAACTGCTCTTCTGCTGGGTCTTCGGGTGTGAGGCCAAGAAGGCCACGGAAGTCGCGCAGGATGCGCATGAAGGGCCCACGTCCGCCGGGGGATTCCCCGAACCGAGCGGGAAGCGCCTCGAAGAGTGACCGCGCCATCCGCTCCCGCTGCACGGGATCCACCTCCTTGACGGTCCCGAAGCCGAGCAGTTTGCCCCCCTGTACCAGGAGCACGTCGTGACCGCTCACGTCGACCATGGTCTCCGCCGTTTCCGCCCCCAGGGCGTTGCCCAGGGCCAGGAACCCTACCGTACGTCCCTCCACGACCAGCGGAAGTGCAACGACCTGGTAGTGCCTGGAGCCGTATTCCCATACCTGGCGGATCTTGCTGCCCTCGCGCAGGCGCGAGATCCCCGGGAGTGCTTGCAACCGCTGCTCATCGAACTCTCGGCCCACCGAATCGAGCAGTACCCCTTTCTCGAAATGGGCCAGAACATAGAAGGGTTCCTTCTGCAGACGACCGAAGAACTCCAACCGGAAGGGAGAGGGCGCGGACCCGACCCCGTCGGGGGGGCTCTCGAGGGAGACGTCGCGAAGGTAGGCTTCCGCCCGCTCGGCCAAACGCTGGTCCTGGGTCCTGGAATAGCGGACGTAGGCCTTCCCGGCCAACTCCATGCCCTGCCTCGATTCTTTCCGGGCGTAGTCCTTCAAGACGTTCCAGACCGTGAGCGCAGCAAAGGAGCCGAAGATCACGATGACGGTCATCATCCCGACGATGAGCCGGTTCCGGATCGAGAGGTTCTTCATACCCGAAGGCCACGCGTTCATCCATGGATGAACCCCACCCTCACCTCGACCCGCGGAGGGACGAAACTCGAGCCCTTCTGGAAGAATAGAACCGGACGCCCGGTCCTGTAGCGCCAGCCCTGACTAGAAGGGCGTGTCGTCGACCTCGACCGCGGGCTCGTAGGCGCCCGGACTGCTCCGGGCCTGACGGCCGTCCCCGTCCGAGCCGTGGTCGCCGCCTCCTCCTCCGCCGCTCGATCCGACGAACTCCCAGTTGTCCGCAACGACGTAGAGCTTGCTGCGCTTCTGGCCCGACTCCTTGTCGGCCCAGTTGTCCAGCCTCAAAGTTCCCTCGACGAAGGCCTGCTTGCCCTTGGTATGGAAGCGCATGAAGGCTTCTCCGCGCTTGCCGAACATCGTGATATCGACGAAGGTCGGCTCATCCTTCCAGTTCCCGTCCCCGTCCTGGAAGCGCCGGTTCACGGCCAAGCCGAATTTCACGATCGCCATGCCGCCCTGGGAGTGGCGCACTTCGGGATCGCGGGTCAGGTTGCCCATCAGAATGACTTTGTTGAAGCTCGACATGGTGGGAAAGAGATCGGGTGGGGTCTCGGGGGAGGGTCGGGGATCCGCAGGAACGTCCGCGACTGCGGCTCAGAACCGAAGTCTAGCTCCAAGACCGAAGGATTCACGATCCGCCCATGGATTCCCGGATAACCTGGGGGCAGGAGAGCGAGGATTGCAACTCGCTCCGCCCCCACTAGGATGCCTGAACGACCCCTTGGAAAACCGAGAAGATCCTCGCCCCATGGATGCGCAGCACACCCCGAATCGCACCGAACGTCGTCGCCACCCCCGCGCCGCCTGTGATTGGCCCATCGAGATCACCCTCGAGGAAGGTTCCTTCGGAGCCCGTCTACGGGATGTCAGCCGCGCGGGCGTGTCCTTCTTCCTCGACCGGCGCATTCCGGAGATGACGGTTCTCTCGATGAAGATCGATCTCCCCCCGCGCAGCGAGATGGAAAATCCCACCCCCATCCAGGGCAGCGGGGTCGTCGTGCGCTGCCAACCCCTCTCACCGCGGGTCGATCACTACGAGATCGCGGTGTTCCTGAACGACCTCAGCAAAGAGAACAGCCGCCGCCTGGACGCCTATGTCGCGCGCGAGGCGGACGTCATCTGAGTCGCGCGCGAGGCGGACGTCATCTGAGCGGCACTTCCAGAATCCGCAGGGTCCCCTCCAGGTCGGCGTGAAACCGCCCCTCGAGTTCCCTTTCCGCCAGGAGCCGGCGAACGCGGGGGGCCTGGTCGAACCCCAACTCGACCAGCAAGGATCCTCCCGGTCGTACCAATCTCGAGCGTTCGTCGATCAGGCTTCGAATCCAGAACTCGGGATCCCCCGGTGGAGTGAAGAGCGCCTCTTGCGGTTCGAAGGCCCTCACCTGGGGATCCAGCCCGCGGCCGTCCGCCGGATCGATGTAGGGCGGGTTCGCGCAGAGCAGATCGGCCCCTCCCGCACGCATCAGCACGTCGAGACCGTCCCCCTGCAAGAACTCCACCCGTGCCCCGAGACGTTCAGCGTTTCGGCGAGCGATCGCGAGGGCAGCAGGTGAAACATCGCTGGCCCGCACCCGCGCGCCCTTCAGCTCGAGCGCCAGGGTGATGGCGATGCAGCCGGATCCCGTCCCGAATTCCGAGACCCGCGGGCCGTGCTGCGGCTGCCCTTCAGACTCCCCTTCACCCTCCCGCACCGATCGGGCTCGGCGGATGTGCTCGCATGCCAGATCGACGAGGAGTTCGGTCTCGGGGCGCGGGATGAGAACCCCCGGCTCGACCTGGAAGTCGCGTCCGTAAAACTCTCGCTTACCGGTGATGTAGGCGCACGGCTCGCCTTCGCCGCAACGCACAAAGAGCCCACGCGCCCGATCCACCTCGGCCGGCTCCACCGGACGTTCGAGGGCCAGGAAGAGCTCGAGCCTGCCCATCCCGAGAACGTGGGCCACGAGCAGTTCCGCCTCGAGCCGCGCGGCTTGACGGTCCTTGCGGACCAGGAAATCCCGACCCCGTGCGAGCATGTCGCGCACGGTGCGCGGCGGCTCCCCGTCCCGCCCCTTTGAGGGGTTCGGCATCGGGCTTCCGCGGGGAGCTCTTGAACTCTGGATTTCGACCTCGCTACTTCTCGCTTCGATTCGCGCGCGCAGCGCGCCTCGCTTCCAGTGCATCGGCCTTCTTGCGATCGCCTTCCTTCTTGGCCGCTACCATCGCCTCGACGATGGTAAAGGCTGCAAGCCCGCCACCAGCGGCGACGACGGCGCCGCCGAGACCGCTGAAGACCTTCCACACGAGCCCCACGTCCCCGGCGGTGAACACGGTCAGCATCTGCGCCACGCCGGCGAAGAACATCCCGAGAAACATCAACGGAAAGAGCGGATTGAAACCACCCCAACGCTCGTAGCGTGCGATGTGCACCCACGTGAACGAGGCCCACAGGAACATGAGCAGTTCCGCCAGGCCAAGGGGCCCGAAGAAGGACGAGCGTTCATCGAAGAGGCAAAGGAAAATGCCGCAGCCGACCACGAGGGCTGAAACCAGGTGCAGACCGGTAGGGAAGGGATGCTCGAGCTTGCCTGGACCCTTTTCAAGGACCCGCCGAGACGGGCGCTTGGGCTTCGTCTCCGGGACGAGTTCCTTCTTCTTCGGACGCAGCTGGAGATCGGCCAGCCTGCCGACGAAGCCCCGGGCCTTGGGCCCGAAGTCGTGCAGCACCTGCTGCAGCCACAGCCATGCCCCACCCAGGACGATGAGCTTGCCGCCCAGGGAAAACCACAGGCCGGAGCTGGATCCAGCTCCCGGGCTCGCATCACCCAAGCCCATGAAGGGCAGGAGCGCCCCCCCCCCCACGATCAGGGCCGCCAGACGCAGGTGGGTCGGTGCCTTGTCCAGCACGCGCAGGGGCGGACTCGCCCCCTCCGGCACGGGGGAGGCGGACGCCCCGGGCGAAGTGTCCACGGCGGGCTCGGGATCGACTTCCAGGGGGCGCAGTTGCGCCTGCGGCTTCTCGGGAGGCCCGGGCAGCGAACGGGACGGGGGCGCGGTGGCTGTGATGGCCGGGGGCTCGGCATCGGACGCCTCCACCGGAAGTTCGGGAATTTCTTCGAGTTCCGGCAGGTCGTCGATGTTGTGGTTCTCTTCGCTCATGGATTCCTCGTGTGTGGAAAGCGTCCTGTCCTCCAGTTTGAGCCCGGGGCCGAAAGTCGCAACCCCGAGAAAAGCTTCTAGACGCCCAGGGATGAGTGGTTTCCGACGCGCCCACCCCCTCCGGCCATCCACGGAGATCTACAGGGTTTCGATGCGGTTCTCTATATCCTTCTCGTGGAGTTCCGTTACCAGGGGTTCCAGGCGACCGGCCATGACCTGCTCGAGAGAGAAATTGCGCCCGATCCGGTGATCGCTGCAGCGATTCTGGGGAAAGTTGTAGGTGCGGACACGGTCCGAGCGGTCGCCGGTACCGACCTGGCTCCTGCGGGCCTCGGCACGTTCGTCGTGCAGGCGTCGGCGCTCGGCCTCGAAGAGACGCGAGCGCAGGATCCGCATCGCCTGGGCGCGATTCTTGTGCTGTGATTTCTCGTCCATGCACACGACCATCGTGTCGGTCGGAAGGTGGACGATACGCACCGCCGACTCGGTCTTGTTGACGTGCTGGCCACCGGCGCCGCTGGCGCGCATCGTGTCGATACGCAGGTCCTCGGGCTTGATCTGGAGATCGACATCCTCGGCTTCGGGCAGCACGGCCACCGTCGCCGCCGAGGTGTGGATCCGCCCCTGACTTTCGGTCGTGGGAACACGCTGGACGCGATGGCCTCCGGACTCGAAGCGAAACCAACGAAAAGCCTTGTCACCGCGAACGCCGAACACGATCTCCTTGAAACCGCCGACCTCGGAAGTCTTATCGGACATGAGCTCCAATCTGAAACCGCATTCCTCGCTGAAGCGCTGGTACATGCGGAAGAGATCGCCCGTGAAGAGCGTCGCTTCATCGCCCCCCGCCCCGGCGCGAATCTCGACGATGATCTTGTTGCGGTCCCACTGCGGATCGGAGACGAGCACCGTCTTGATCTCTCTGTCCAGATCGCCTTCGAGCTCTTCCAGCGACGCGAGTTCCTCCCGCACGAGCTCCAACATCTCGGGATCGGGCCCGGTGTCGTCCGCGATCATCTCCTGCGCCTGGAAGCGACGATCGATCAGCTCGCCCATGCGAGCCGCGAGCCGATTGGCGGACTCGAGCAGCCCCTGCTCGCGCAGAAGCCCGCTGTAGCGAACGTGATCGCCCGCTATTTCAGGATCGGAAAGCTGGGTCGTCAGCTCCGCATAGCGCCGAGCCTTCTCCCGCAACTTGGCGACGATCTGGGGTGCAAACTCCAAGAACTCCTTCCGGCACGATGGGATCGGACGTCCGTGCGGCGTGCGCGCCGGGACGAGCTAGCTCTTGGCCTTTTCCGCCTTGGCGTATTTCTTGATGAACTTGTCGACCCGGCCGGCGGAGTCGACGAAGCGCTGCTTGCCCGTGTAGAAGGGGTGGCACACGCTACAGACTTCGATCTTGAGCTCCTTCACCGTGGCCCGGGTCTGGAACGAGTTGCCGCAACCGCACGTGACGGTGCATTCGAAGTACTTGGGGTGAATACCGTCTTTCATGCTGGTCTCAAACCTCGGGGCCCGCGGGTCGCTCCATGCCACTCCTTGCATGGGTCACTCCAGAGGGAGGGGCGAAGAGGGTACCCCCCCATGCCCCTCGCCACAACCACCGGAGAGACGGTCCCAGGCCGAAAGGTCCGCCCCCGCGGCCCGGAGCAGGGCGAGGGTGCGCTCGACCGGAAGACCGACCACATTCTCAAACCCACCGTCGAGATGGGTGACGAAGCGATCCGCCGTTTCCTGAATGGCATAGCCCCCCGCCTTGCCCTGCCACTCCCCCGACGAGATATAGTTTTCGACCTCCTCGGGCTCGATCGTGCGCATGTGAACCCGGGTGAGCTCGTGATCCGAGAAGATCGCGCCGTCTTCCCCCCGCACGACGGCGATCCCGGTCACTACACGCTGGGCGACTCCGGAAAGCTCGGCCAGCATCTCCCGGGCCTCGGCGGGTCCGGCGGGCTTGCCGAGCAACCGCTCGGCACCATCGACCTCGACGGCGACGATCGTGTCCGCCCCCAGGATGAAGTTCCCCTCGCTCCGCCAGCGTTGCGCGACCGTGCGAGCCTTGAGCTCTGCCAGGCGGACGGCCGCGGCGATCGGATCGGTTTCCCCGACGCTTTCCTCCACGTCGGCGGGATCAACTTCGAAAACCACCCCCGCACGCCTCAGCAACTCGTAGCGACGGGGGGAAGAGGAAGCGAGGATGAGCCTCAACGCTTGCCGCTACGCGACTTCTTCCTGGCCTTCTTCGCCCTGCCGCTCCTGGCGCCGTTGGCCTTTTTCTTGGCGGTGTCCCTCTTCTTGGACTTCTTCTTCGTGACCACCTTCTTGGCAGTCCTCTTCGAATGCGCCGCGGCCGGCTTCCTCTTGGCGGACTTCTTGCGGGGAGCCGACTTGTTGCCTTTTTTCCGCGTGGCTTTCGGAGACGGCCTCTTCTGCGCCTTCTTCTTGGCCGCTGCCTTCTTGGCCGCTGCCTTCTTGGCCGCTGCCTTCTTGGCCGCCGCCTTCTTGGCCGCCGCCTTCTTGGCCGCCGCCTTCTTCGCTGCAACCATCTTCGCCGCCGCTTTCTTGGCAGCTTCTTTCTTCGCCAGAGCGGCCTTCTTCGCGGCCACCTTCTTGGCCAAGGCGGCCTTCTTGACCGCCGCAAGCCGAGCCCTTTTCTCTTCGAGCACGAGGCGTTTCTTCTCCGCGGCCCGCAACCGCAACTCTCCCTCGCGCCGACGTTTGGCCTCCACGCGCTCGGCCTGAGCGATAAGTCGCTTCTCTTCGGCTTCGGCGCGCTTTCTCAGGCGTTCCTGTTCCTTCAGCTGCCGTACCTTCTCGCGCTCTCGGGAGAACTGCACGCGCTTCTGCTGCGCCTCCCAGTCCCGATGGACCCGGAAACCGAAGGGACAGCTCTCGAGCTGGGGGCACTTCCAGCAGGAAGGCCTTTTGGAATCGCACCACCTTTCGACGACCAGCCCCAGGCGCAAACCGAAGTCGATACGGTCACCGGCCGGAACGAGCGGTTCGAGCGAGGCCTGCGCTTTCCTCAACGAAGAGGTGCGCTTCATGAGCCCCATGCGATCCAAGACGCGCACGATCCCCCCCGAAACGGGAACGACCGTGGGGTCGATGGCGTGGATCAGGAGGTGGGCGGCGCTCGCGCCGAGGAAAGGCAACTGGGTGAAGAACTTGGCCGCCTCGGTGAGGTCCCCCCGGTAGGGCTCGAGGTCAAAGCTGTGGTTGCCCTGAAAAATCTCCTGGAGATAGCCCTTCACATCCCGGGCGATCGCCGACCCCATGGTGGCCTTCTTGGCCTTGATCAGCCCCTGGAACTCCTGGATCTGCGAGACGCGAAGCTCGTTCCAATCGGGGTACGCACCGACCAGGGCCCTCAGAGCCTTCTCCGCCTGGCGGGGCTCGAGTCTGCGAAGGAGGACCGCATAGAGCCCCGTCTCGAGAAGGCTCTTCCCTTCGAGGTTCTTCCCGCTGGGGATCGACCAGGGATATTGGACGCGCGCGGCCACATCGGCCAGCGCTTT
Organism: Planctomycetota bacterium; assembly: GCA_002683825.1. Lineage (GTDB taxonomy): Bacteria > Planctomycetota > UBA1135 > UBA1135. Next base: position 4,738 of record NYUD01000016.1, on the reverse strand, counting down.
GGCTTGGGCGTTCACTCGGTATCGGATTCCGAAGCGGCGGCGGCAGCTGCCTTGACGGCGGCGCGCCTGACGGCAACCCGTTCCGTGCGACGCGTTGCTTTCCTCTCTTCTCGCACCTTCTTCGCCGCCTGATTCCTCGTGCCCGTGCTGGTCCTTTTCAGCCGCCCCGTGCGCTTGCGCTTCTTGGGTAGCGGGAAGTCCTCGTAGACGCCCTCCCTCTTGAGGATCGAACGGACCGTATGGCTCGGCACCGCGCCTCGGGTCAGCCAGCGGCGGGCGGCTTCAGTGTTCAACGTGAGCCGCAGCTCTTCCTTGGGCGAGGCGGGATCGTAAACGCCGAGCGTTTCCAAGGTGCGGCCGTCCCGGGGAAAGGCACGATCGGCCACGGAAATGCGATAGCAGGAACGCCTGCGACGCCCTGTGCGCTTCATGCGGATGACGACGGCCATAGGAGGAGGTAGACGGGAGATTCGGCGGATGGACCGGGCAGAACCCGTCCAGGTCAGGAACGAAGGGCGGAAAGTCTAGTGAGTCCTCGCCAACGGCACAAACCCCTGCTCACTTCCTTTTCCGCCTGTTTTTCTTCCGCCTGGGCTTGGGTTTTCGTTTCGAGCCCGATTTTCGGGTCGCGGAACGGCCGGGGGGTGCGGGACCGCCGCCCCCGAAGAGACCGCCCATGGAATCGAGGCCACCCCCGGCGCCACCACCGCCGCCGCCGCCCAGGAGACCGCCCAGACCTCCCCCACCACCGAGGAGGCCGCCCAACATCCCTCCCGAGGCGCCGGCCAGCTCGCCGTCGTCCGATAGCCCGCGCAGGGTGTCCTTCTTGGCCCCGGCCCCCATCTTGGCGCCGAGCCCGAGTTTGTTCATCTGCTTCATCATCCCCTTCATCGCCTTGAACGACTTCAGGAGATCGTGGACGGCCTGCAGGTCCTGTCCCGCCCCCTTGGCGATCCGGCGCCGGCGCGACACTTCGAGCTCCTCGGGATGGATCCGCTCGTGTGGAGTCATCGAGGTGAAAAGAGCCTCGAGGCGGTTCATCTGACGATCGTCGACGTCGACCTGGTCGAGCGCCGCCCCCATACCCGGCAACATCCCGAGCACCTTCTTCATGGGGCCGAGTCGCCTGAACATGCGGATCTGGGCGAACATGTCCTCGAGGGTGAAGCTGCCCAGGACCATCTTCTCGTAGGTCGCCTGCGCTTCCTTCTCGGAGATCTCGGTCTGAGCCTTCTCGACCAGCCCGACCACGTCCCCCATACCGAGGATGCGGCCCGCCATCCGCTCGGGGTGAAAGCTGTCGAGATCCTCGAGCTTCTCACCGATACCGGAGAAGAGGATCGGACACCCGGTGACCGCCTTCAGGCTGACCGCCGCGCCGCCTCGTGCATCGCCGTCGAGCTTGGTCAGGATGAGCCCGGTGAGCGTGAGCCGTTCTTGAAACGCCTCCGCCGAACGCACCGCGTCCTGGCCGGTCATCGCGTCGCAGACGAGCAGCGTGCCGTGGGGTTTCGTCCGGCGGGCGATCTCCTCGACCTCGCCCATCATCTCATCGTCGATGTGCAAGCGACCCGCGGTATCGAGGATGACCAGATCGGCGGCCCCCCGGCGCGCCTCTTCGACCCCCCGTGCACAGATATCCGCAGTGGAGAGGCCCTCCTCGTGGAAGACGGGGATGTCGAGCCGTTGGCCGAGGACGCGCAGCTGTTCGACGGCCGCCGGGCGCTTGATGTCGGCGGCCACGAGCAGCGGCCGCAGGCTGTGGGTCTGACGCAGATGCCGCGCAAGTTTCGCGGCGGTGGTCGTCTTGCCGGCGCCTTGAAGGCCTGCCAGGAGCAGAACCGTCGGGGGCCGTTTCGCAAGGGTCAAACTCGCGTCCTCCGGCCCCATCAGCTCCACCAGGGCACGATGGACGGAGTGGATGAATTGCTCGGAGGCCTCGACGCCCTGCACGAGCTTCTGGCCGACCACGTCGCTACGAACGCGCTCGATCAGGTCGCGCGCGACGCGGAAATGGACGTCACCTTCAAGGAGCGCCGTTCGGACGGCTTCGAGGCCCTCCTCCACATTGGCTTCCGTCAGCTCGCGCTGCCCGCGCAGGCTGGCAAACGCTGCCCCCAGTTTTTGGGTCAGGCTTTCGAACATCTCTCCGTGCCTCTCGTGGGTGCGATTTGGAGAGGGAGTATCCAGCGCTTCACGGCTGGGCCCAAACATTCGGCAGATTTTTCGAAGATCCCCCCCACCGACGGCGTCTACGTACGTAGAGAGGGTGTCTCGAAAGGAACACTTCCGGATCGCGCTTCACGATGGACGAAGCTAGGCCGACCGGCTCTTCAGGGAGAGTCGGTCGGCCTCTTTTTTTTGTGCCCGCCCGGCCCGTTCTGCGTGGAGTCTGCGAGTGGGTGCTATTGCTGCTCGCGCCGAATCGTCGCCCCGAGGGCCCCCAGGCGCGCCTCGATGCGCTCGTACCCGCGGTCGATGTGATATACGCGGTGTATCGTCGTCTTGCCCTCGGCGATCAGCCCGGCCAGGACCAGGGCGGCGGAAGCGCGCAGGTCGGAGGCCATCAGGTTCGCCCCCGAAAGCCGCTTGCCCCCACAGACGATGGCCGAATTCGCATGGCGCCGCACCGAGGCGCCCAGCCGCGCCAACTCCGGCAGGTGCATGTAGCGATCCTCAAAGATCGTCTCGGTGATGATGCTGACGCCCGGCACGGCGAGCATCAGGGCCATCCACTGCGCCTGCAAGTCGGTAGGGAACCCCGGATAGGGTTGGGTGGTGATGTCGGTCGGTCGCAGCGGGTCGAGCCGCGGATCGCGGGTTTGCGTCTCGATCCAATCGCCACCTTTCTCGATCGGCACTCCGGCGCGGACGAAGGCATCCAGGAGCGCGCTGTGATGATCGGGGCGCACTCCCTCGACGCGAACGCGGCCACCGGTCAGCGCACCGGCGACGAGAAACGTCCCGGCCTCGATGCGGTCGGGAATGATCGCGTGCTCGGCTCCATCGAGGCCGTCCACGCCGCGCACGGTGATGGTCGGGGATCCCGCGCCCTCGATGTCAGCGCCCATCGCCTGCAGGCAGTGGGCAAGGTCCACGACCTCCGGCTCGCAGGCGGCCGAGGACAAGACGCTGGTTCCCCGCGCAAGCACGGCCGCCATCAGCACGTTGCGCGTCGCTCCAACAGAACTGCCTGCCGGCGTCCCCAGATACACATCGCCACCACGCAACCCCCCCGACGGCGCCTCGGCCAGCACGTTGCCACCCTCGGTACGAACGCGGGCCCCCAGTGCTTCCAGGCCGCGCAGATGGGTGTCCACGGGGCGCACTCCGATCAGACAGCCCCCCGGGTAGCTGACCCGCGCTCGCCCGCAGCGGCCCAGGAGGGGACCCAGAACCTCGAAGGACGCCCGCATCTTGCGCACGAGATCCCAGGGCGCGGTGGGCTCAGCAATCTCCGAGGTCCTGCAGCGAACGACACCGTCCTGCGTTTCCCGTTCGACCACGGTCCCCAGTCGCTGGAGGATCTCCAGCATCGTATCGACGTCCGACAGGGCCGGCAGGTTCGAGAGCGTGAGGGTCTTTTTCGTCAGGAGCGAGGCGGAAAGAATGGAGAGGCAGGCGTTCTTCGCCCCGGCGTTGTGGACCGTTCCCTCGAGCGAACGGCCCCCTCGGACGTGTAGTCGATCCATGGTGATTCAGGAGGTTGGGGGAAGAGCCGGCGGGAGAAGCTAGCTCGGGAGCATGGGCCCGAGCCTCTTCCCACCGACAACGTGCAGGTGCAGATGGTCCACTTCCTGACCACCGTGCTCGCGGGTATTGACGATCAGGCGCCAGCCCTCATCCAGGCCGGCCTCACGGGCGACTCGGGCGGCGGCGGTCAGTAGCCGGCCGCCGAGTTCCACGTCCTCGAGTTCGTGCAGAGAAGCCACATGAACGCGCGGAATCACCAGAAAGTGGGTCGGAGCCTGGGGCCGAACGTCACGAAAAACGAGCACGTGCTCGTCCTCGAGGGCGTGTTCCGCGGGGATCTCGCCCGCACTGATTTTGCAGAAGATGCAGTTCATGTCAGCCTGCGGGATATGCTGCCCCCGCTTTCAACAACCATAGAAACGAGCCCGGGCGATCCAAGCCCGAGCCGCGGTTCCCGAGCCGAGTCTCGAAAAACCGGGGCGCCGTCCCCGATCGGGGCGCCAGGGGAGACCCGGGACGGGCTCCGGAGCCGACCGTGGAGGGGTTTGACCCCGCCACCACGGGGGTCTATGATCCCGGACTTGGCTGACGCTTGAGGATCCCCGGGCTGGCGGTCTTCGAAGCGCCCCGAACGCCCCTTATTCCAACGCCCCTGCCCCATCCTCTGCCGGATCCCTCGGACTCGGCTCCGTGGAGCCTCCATTCCGCCAGGTTTCCAGAACCCTCCCACGGTCCCCGCCTCAACTCGGATGGACCTTTCGAAGATGAGTGCAGAGACGACCCAACCCGAGAACATGACCTTCGAGGATCCGCCTGTCGCCCCGCAACCCGATCAAGACCCCGTAACCGACCCCGAGGCCAGCCAGGCGGAGTCCTCTCCGAACCCTGAACCGCCCACTCAAGTCACGCCGACGGCCCCGGAAATCCGGGATCTGGACGAGAGTGCCCCGGTCGAGAGTGCCTCGTTCGAGAGTGCCTCGTTCGAGAGTGCCCCGGTCGAGAGTGCCTCGTTCGAGAGTGCCTCGTTCGAGAGTGCCCCGGTCGA
>NYUD01000015.1 GCA_002683825.1 Planctomycetota bacterium | reverse complement strand
CCAGCGCCTTCTGGTGAACCGTGCACGCATGGAAACACCGACTTCGGGCTCGAGAGAACTCCGGTTGTCACCACTGACGCTCACACTTGTGCGCAGTACGGTCCTGCGTCCGGCGGGAATCGCCGTTCTGCTCGCGACCCTCGTCATCCTGTTGATCTCCGGCGCGGCTCCGACCATCATCCTCTTCTTCGGTCCCTGGGGCATCTTCCTCTCTTGGCAGTACGGACGGACGTCGCTCAGCATCCTTCAGGGATTGGATCCGCTGCCCATTCCGCGGCGCAAGATTCTGCCCTACGTGATCTTCCCGCCGTTGGTGACGCTGGTTCTCGCTACGTCTCTGGCGGGCACGTTCGCCCGCGGCTACTACTCCTGGCAGTCCATAGCCAAGCGCGTCCACGTGGATCGGACATCCGCGAAAATCATCGGTAGGCGTGGAGAATTCAGAAATCACGTCCTGGTGCCCGCACACCTGTGGGAACTGCACCGGGGCGACGAGCCGGTCGAGATCACGGCTCCCTGGGGCGAGAGCGTCCAGGCGGAGAGCCATCCCTTCTATCCGGGCTCCCCCTTCTTTGCCTACAACCCCTTCGACGTGTCCGACGCGAGCTCGGCGCGCTTCCTGGCGTGGCAGCTGTCACGCGCGCACGAGAAGGCTACCGGCACGGCGCGGACCGCCGACGACTTCGAGCGCCTGATCCGTGAGGTGCACGCGAAGAACGCCCTGCACCTGGCCGATGCGGCGACGGTTGCGGACTTGCAGCTCTCGACATGCCTCTCGGCTCATTCGAAAGAGCATCCCCTTCCGGCGGAGCTCGCCTTTCTCGATTCCGCTCTCGATTCCGCCAATTGCAGGTTACGCCACGAATCGGACCCCACACAGACCCTGCCCGTCCCCAACGGCTTCGGCTTCCAGGCGGGGTGGGTGACGTTGGTCTGGACCGCGACCATGACCTTCCTCCTGCGCAGGAACCTCCCTCCGCGCACGAAGGCCCGGTGGAAGACGAAACTGGTCATCCAGACCTCCGCAGCGATCATCGCCGTGCTTCTCGTCGGGGCGATCTACCGCCAGCTCTCCGCGGATCCGGCTCCGTACGCGGTGCTCGTGGCCTTCGTACATCGCTCGCTGAATGACTTTTTCGGCTCCAACCCGCTCGCATGGGCGGCCTCGCTCCTCGTGCTCCTCGGGCTGTCCTGGATGTGGCTGCGCCACCGCTTCGAGCGCATCGAGGTTCCACCCCTTTTGAAAATGGGCATGAACAAGAAGAAGGTGTCCGCCTTCTAGCGCCCAGGCCCCCGTCCCCGAGGGGGCCGTGACGCTTGGGACACCTTTGTACGACTTCGAACGCGTTGCACCGTGCAGCTCCGTACGGAGTCTTCTTTTTCGGCTTGAGCGGGGGCGGAGTCAGCGCCGGCGGGTCCGACGGATCGCCCAGGCTCCGCCGGCGCAAAGGAGAAGGGCCAGCACGCCGGCGCCGGAAAGGGGCACGGGATTGGCGCCGGGTACGAAGCTTGCGACGTGGGCCACGGCGTCCACGCTGATGGTTCCGGCGTCGGTGTCGCGGGTGTAGAGGGGCGGGTTCGCGACGACCACCGAGGTGAAGGAGGCCCCGGGCGCCACGGACGGGCGCGCGCGGAAGGGGGCCAGGGAGTTGGAGGCGCCGCTCGCCGAGAACGCATACTCGCCCCAGCCGGTGGCGACGTGGCCGTAGAGCAGCGCCGAGAACCAGGCGTAGTCGAGCTTTTCCTGCTCGAAGGCGGCCGGGTCGTCGACGTCGGTCGTGGTGATGGAGAAAACGCCGAAGCCGTGGGCGAGGCGCAGTGCCTCCACCTCGTTGGCCTTGGCCTGCCAGGCGGCCTCGGCCTCGTAGGCGTTCAGGCGCACCTGGTGGCTCTCGTAGAGATAGAGGTCGCCCGCGCCGAGGTGGGTGGCGTCGCCCGTGGGGTTCGAGACCGGATCGACGGCATCGTCGAAGGCATCCGCGACGCGGAAGGCGTTGGCCACGACCGCCAGCCCGGCCGCGTGCGCCGCGTCCACCGCGGCGCTCTGGCGGGCCCGGTCGACGCCGAAGTCGTAGCCGAAGTCGTCGAAGAAGACGCCGTCGGCGCCGGTGCTCTGCCACTCCAAGACGCGCAGGCCGATCTCCGCCAGGCTCAGGTTCTGGGTCGTGACGCCCAGGTCGATGTAGCCGAAGACCGTGGTCCCCGCCATGTCGGGATGGGCCAGGATGGCGACGGTGTTCGCGTGGTCCGGGTGGGTGGCCTTCTCCAGTCCGTCCCCCAGCACCACGTGGTCGTAGGCGCCGAGCTCGGCGGCCGCCCCGGGGACCGAGAAGGTCGCATTGATGGAGGAGGGGAAGCCGTAATAGACGAGCAGGGTCCGGGGCCGCAGGTCCCTGGCGCCGGCTTCACCGGCGGCGGCGAGCGTGAACGCGGCCGCAACGATCCACGTCGCGTGCTTCATGGGTGAGTCCCCCGTGGTCGCAAGCCGGTGGGGGAGGCTCCATCATACGCCCGGCCCCGGCCACCTGGGGACGTATCGACGTCTTGCGGCGTTCCGGCGCCGCCCTCTTCCTCCGGAGCGCGATACGAGCGCGGGCTTCGGACTATGATGTCGCGCCCATGGCTTCGCTGCTCCGCGTCCTCGCCGCCCTTTTCCTCATCTCGCTGTGTACGGCCTGGGTGGTGCGGCCCGACCGCAGCCGCGTGCTGCGCCCGCGTCTGGGCGTGCCGGCCGTGGTCGCACCCGGTGAGAGCTTCACGCTCCAGCTGGAATCGTCGCGGCCCTTCCGCGCACCGGCGCTGACGGTCGAACTGGAGCGCGTCGGCACCGACCCGATTCCGCTGGCGTTGTCGCGCGCGCACTCCAGCGGCGCGCGCCACGACTTCGACGTGCAAGTGCCCGCGGACCTCGACGAGGGCGCCTACACGATGGTCGTGCGCGACGGCGGGCGCGTCGAGCGCATGCCCAAGGCCGTGCACCTGCGCAGACTGTGGGCCGACGAGCTGTGCCTGGTGCAGCTCGCCGACCTGCCCGAGTTCTTCCCCGACGGCAGCGGCACGCGCCGCATGGACGCACTGGTCGACGAGATCAACCTGGTTGCGCCGGACCTGGTCGTGATCTCGGGCGACGTGGCCTACGGTGGCTCGATGGATCGCTACGAACGCCTGATGGCGGCCCTCGAGCGCTTCGACGCGCCCGTCGTGGTCGTGATCGGCAACCACGAATACCAGGGCCTGGCCGGCTTCATGACGCACCTGCGCGTGGTCAGCCACGTGGTCGACGCCGGTCCCCTGCGCATCGTCAGCGCCAACAGCGCCCACGGGCGCGACCAGTTCACCGCGACTCAGCTCGGCTGGATCGCCGAGGCCCTCGAGGGCGCGGGCAAGCGCACGCCGATCGTGCAGCTGCATCACCCGCTCTTCGAGGGACGCCGGGTCGGCGCGCGCCGCGGGGCCTTCGTCGAACTGTGCCGCGAAGGGCGCGTTCCGATCGTGCTCTCGGGCCACTGGCACGCCGATCGCGTGTTCGACGCCTCCGGCCAGGATCGTCGCGACCGCTCCGACTTCGACGGACCGATCTTCTCGGTCGCAACGGCAGCGGGCGCCATGCTGCACCCCGAGAGGTCCAGTGGCGGCGATTACCACGGCTACCGGGTGATCCGTCTGGCGCGCGAGAGGCCCCACGGGCGCTACGCGGTGCGTTCGTTCACCTACGACCTCGACGACGACGGCACGCCCGACGCTTCGGCCAGCCACCCCGCCGGCAAGCTCATCGTGGATCCGCTCTGGCCCGGCGGCGTGCGCGTGACCAACGGCTGGAACGAGGCCGTGCCGCGCGCGCGCGTGTGGATCGACTTGCCGGCGGGCCGCAGCGGCGAGCGCGTCGAGGGCGGGCGCGTCCTCGGCACGCGCGCGCGGCCCGCCGGCAACCCCGGACGCCAGGTCGGCGTCGAGTTCGACCTGGCTGCGCGCGCCAGCGTGGACCTGCGCGTGGACGCCTGATGTTGCGTGACGTGCTGGACCGCCTGGCCGTGCTGCAGTTCGCGCTGCTGTTTCTGCCGGCCCTGATCGCGACGCTCTCGATCTACGGCTCGGAGTTCGATCTCACCAGCGGCCGCATGATCGCCGGCCTCGTGCCCTGGCTCTGCGTGCAGGCTTTGATCACGCGACGCCTCGCGCGCCGCGTGGCCTCTAGCGCCGCAGCCTGGGCTCTGGTCTGCGTCGCGGCGGCTCTGGCGGTCACCTGGGCCTACCGCCCGCTGCACTTCGACTGGTGGAACGAGCGTTCGGTCCCCCACGCCTGGAGCATGGTCGTGATCGGCACGACGTCGCTACTGCTGTCGAGTTGCGCGCTCGAGCGCGTGCGCGCGAGCGGCACGACCTGGAACCGGGGGCTGGCGGGCGCGCTCCTGTTGAGCGCCTTGCCCTGGCTCGCCGCACAGACCCATCCCAACGCCGTTTTCTTCGGCGTGGCGCTGGTGGCCGCAGCCGCCCTCGCGAGCGGTTCTGTAGTCGGTGGGCAGTCCGAAGTCTTCGCGCAAGCCGCGACCCGCGGCCCGTGGCTGTGGGCCGTGGCCCTGGCCTCGATCGACCTGTCCCTGCCGGTCTGGGAACGTAACCTCGAGGGCGGCTTCGGCGCTTCGGTGGCCCTTGCGCTGGCCGCCGCGGGAGTGGCCTCGCTCGTGCCGCGCGCGCGCGCCGCCCTGGTGCTCATCGGCGGCGTCTCGTTCCTTTTCACCTGCGCCGTGCCGACCTGGGCCCTGCACCCGCTGCACCAGGTCGTCGCCGGAGCGATGCTCGGCGCCGGTCTGGGCGGACTCGAACTGCGCGCGCGTCTCCTGCCCCTGGGCGGTGCGACCCTGTGCATCGGCGCGGCCTGGATGATCGCCCATGTCGTGACCCAGAACCTGGCCTTCGCCGCGGCCCGCGCGCTCCTGGTGCTGCCGGCGGCACTGGTGTGTTGGCGCGTGCGCCGGACTGCCAGGCCGTAGGCGTGGACGGCAAGTGCGGCGTCCTCGGGGTACAGGGAAGATCGATGCGAGCTGCGCACCCATCAAACTGAAAGGCCCTTCGGTCGGCGGTGCGGGAAACGACCGGTGCGTGGGTAGAGGCTTTGCCTTTCCCTGAAGAGAACCCGACTAGTTCCCGCGAATCCCTTTGTGTTTCAGGAAAAACGACTTTTTCGATAACCCGCGAAACACCCGAATAAGGGGGATTATCGGACTAGAATAGACGCTCCATCCGGTCCAAACGCATTCTCCATGGAAGTCCACGAACTCACCGATCACGACATTCACACCCAGACCATCACGATGGAGAAGGTCGTTCGGTGCTGGGTCCGCGATGGGCAGGACGTCGAGGACATCGTCCAGGACGCCTGGCTCGTGGCGCTCGAGCAGGAGGGGGGACGCGTCCGTCGACTGGACAGGTGGCTCTCGGGCGTTGCGCGGCTCCGGGCGCTGCGCTTTCACCGCAGTACGGCGAACCAAAGGACGCGTGAATCACAATATGCGCGACCGGATGTGGCTCCCGCAGCGGACGAGGAGTTGGGTCAGAACGAAACGCTGCGTTTCCTGCTCGGCTTGATCGAGGAGCTGGAAGAGCCCTACCGAACGGTGTTGCAGCTGCGCTACCTCGATGGGCTCTCGATCACCGAGCTGGCGGAAAGGCGCGGCATCAACACGGCCACGGTACGCACACAGTTGCATCGGGCCAGATTGCAATTGAAGGGTCGCTGGGAGCGTTCGCAAACCTCTGACTCGCCCATCTCTCGCTTCAACTCCTGGTGCGTCCTCCTCTGGGATCGTTTCGCGGGCAAGAGTTCCGGCCGCTGGACGGCCCGGGCCTTGGTAGCAGGGACGGTCGTCGTTGCGGTCGTCGTTCCGATCCGGCTCTTCGCCGGAGTCTCGGAACGCGAGATACCCGAGGTCGTGCGGGCGGAGACGATCGGCCGCCCCGCGCCTGTCGACAGTTCGCGCGAGCTCGAGCGACTGCCCTTCCCAGAGGAGACGGCTCCGGCGGCCGCGCTCGCGGGCCTCGCGATGGAATTTGTCTGGCGCGAAACCGGTGAGCCCGCAGCAGGCATTTCCTTGCGGATCGAACCCGCGGATGGGGCCGCGGATCGGAAGCACCACGAGCTCGAGACGGGGGCGGATGGGATGGCGCGCCTGGCGGAGCTCCCGGCCGGTGTATGGCGCATCCGCCCGGAGACAGGCAGAGCGCGCATCGTCGAGCTCTCTGGCGGAACGATCGAGGAGCTGCGCATCGAGCTTCCCGAAGGAAGGCAGATCCTCGTGCTCGCCGAGCGACATCAGAAGCCCCTGTCCGAGGCGTCGATTTGGCTTTCGTATCCCGGCACGCCGACCGTCGGGCGATTCGTAGGCGAGACCGATGGCAAGGGCGAACTGCTTCTCGGCCACATCGAATCGCAGGTCTGGGTGGGAGCCCGGAGTCGCGAAGGCGCCTCGTCCAACCTTCGACTCGTTCCATGCGCAAGGAAGATCAAGCTGCTTGTCCCCATTTCACCGGACACCGTTCGCGGCAGGGTGCTCGACGACACCGGCCAGCCGATTGCCGGAGCCCGCGTGCAGACCTCGTCCATGAGCGACGGCGTACGCCAAGAAATCCGTGGGATCATGGTCAGCTGCATGCCACTCACCACGATCGCCGACGAGAACGGCAACTTCGAGCTTCCTTGGTGGGGCTCGGTGATGGAGATCCTGGCCTCGTCCGAGGGCTTCTTCGCCCAGGCGCATGTCCTCACGACGCGCACCTCACGCAATTGCACACTCGTGCTCGACCGAAGCCACGGATACGTTCCCGATCTCCACGAACTGGAGGGCACGGCCGGCGATGAGCTGGGGCAAGCTCTCGTGGGCTGGGACGTCTATCTCACCCCGAACCAGAACACCGAAACGCTCAGCCGCATCATCGGCCTCGAGCCCACGGGCCGGCGCCAGACTCGCACGGATGAAAGCGGGCGTTTTCACTTCGAGGGTTGCCCCGCGGGCACACAAGAGCTCACCCTGGTCGACCCGCGCGACACCTTCAAGCGCATCGTGGCCTCGCAAGACGTCGAGCCCGGTGATTCGAACGGGATCACGCTTCGAGCTCGGGCCACCGGCGCAACCGCGACCGTCACCGGAATCATAGGCAACGCCAAGGAGTGCCTCAGTCTGGAGCTCTTCATCGATTCCGATCGTCTGCACGAGCCCCTGCCCTTCGAGCTCGATTCGGACGATCGCTTCGAAATCGCCCATCTCCTCCCCGGCGCCTATCGCATCGTCTGCAAGCGCGTCCAACGCCCCACGCAGATCCTCGGCACCTGCGAGGTGCGCGCCGGCGACCACGCCGATCTGGGCGAGATGATCGTCAAGTTCTTCGGTTCTCTGCGCGTGCGCCTCGACGCCCCCGAAGGACAACTACCCGAACGGGTGACGCTCATGGCGACCTACGATTCCTGGCTGCTGTCCAAGCAGGTCAGCGCGAGGGCCGGGAACTACCGACTCGACAACGGCTATGTCCTTGCCGACGAGATCCCCGCCGGAAGCTGGAGGATCGGCATCTACGCCCACGGCTTCGCCTCTTCCGTCATCGACCTGGAGGTTCGCGCGGATGAAGAAGCCTGGGGAGTCGTCGAGCTGGTCCCCGGCCGCAACCGCGTCCTGCGGTTCCAGCCCCAACGCGCGTTCTCCACCTCCGACACGATCCACCTCGACGTGTGGAACGAGAGTCGCAGCTCGAGTTTCAGCGTCCGCGTTCCCTCCGATCTCGGCGGGGGGTCGCTATCCCTTTCGGAAACGCTTCCGGAGGGGCCGCTGTACTTGTCCGCGAGAACGGATTCCGGAATGGTGGGCCGGGCGTTCCTCGATGTGACGGAATCGGAGCTGACGGTGAGGTTGGCTCGTGTAACGAGCTCGGCAAAGTACTGAGAGCAAAGTACTGAGCCGGAGCAAGGGTCCAACCCCGTACTTGTTTGGACAGGTTCTTGTTCTGTCTCGGCCTCGGCGTACGAAGGCGGCGGTGGTTGTTGCGTTTATTGGAGCAAAACCGTAGATTCCTCGACGGCGTTGGCATGGGAGAGAATGAAGACAATGTGATACCGCCTGTGGGTCCTTTCTACGGGCAAGAACGCATTGCACAGCTGGAGAGCCTTCTTGCTGAAGGGCTAGCGGAAAGAGTGCAGCTGCGTGCGAGCGAAGCGCGCTCTCGCATTTTGAGCGAATTGATTTCAGACTGCTGCTGGGCGCGTTGGACTTCCGCGTCGGGCGAAGTACAGCGTCTCTGGGTCAATGAGTCCTTTGCAACGCTTACGGGTTATAGCCTGGAGGAGTTCAAGGCCCTTGGTCGTGAGGGACTGATTCATCAGGATGACTTGCCCGCCGCGATGCGACACATCGATGGGCCGATGGGTGTTTCCGAGCATCAGTACCGGATCATCCGCAAGGATGGCGCTCTCAGGTGGTTGCGCGAAAAGATGTTGGTGCAGCCCGATGGTGATCTGCTGGCGGTCTTTGGCGCCACAGTGGATATTACCGAGCACAAGCGGTCCGAAGAGCTGGTGGTGCAAGCGAAGAGAGATCTGGAGAGCCGCGTGGCCCGGCGCACACAGGCACTGCAGGATGCCAATGCGTTGTTGGAGAGTGAGATAGCGCAGCATCAGGAAACCCAGGCGAAACTGCTTCATGCAAAAGAGATGGCCGAGGATGCCAGTCGTACCAAGAGCCGCTTTCTGGCCACCATGAGTCATGAGATACGAACACCTCTCAACGGCATCATCGGCATGGGGCAGCTGCTGGCCTTGGAGGAGCTAAGTGTCGAAGCCACAGAGCGCGTGAATGTCATCAATGAATCGGCAGAGGCATTGCTGACACAGGTAAATGCTGTGCTGGATTTTTCGCGCATCGAAGCCAACAAACTCTCGCTGGCTTGTGTCGATTTCGACCTGGCCAAGGTTTCCGCCTCCGTGGTGACCATCTTGAGCGGCCAGGCGGCAGCGAAGGGGATTACACTGCGTTTTTCTCCTGCGGAGAATCTCCCGCAGATGGTGCGCGGGGATCCTTCCCGTCTTTCGCAGATCCTTTTGAATCTAGCAGGGAACGCCATCAAGTTTACCGAGGAGGGTTCGGTGACCATTGAAGCCCGCAGTGCTGCGCCGCAGGGGCAACATGTGCCGGTGCGTTTTTCAGTGGTGGATACGGGGATCGGCCTTGCTCCCGAGAAGATAGAGGGTCTCTTCGATGCCTTTGTTCAGGCCGACACTTCCACCAGCCGCAGCTACGGCGGTACGGGCCTGGGTCTGTCCATTTGCAAGGGCCTTGTGGACATGATGGGGGGCGAAATCGGAGCCACCAGCAAAGAAGGGATGGGCGCAACCTTTTGGCTGGAGATCCCGTTCTTGCAGCCGGAACTCCAGGAGCCTGCAGTGGCTCCTGTGACTGACCGTGCGTCGGTGCAGGAGGAGGCAGAAGCATTTCGGTTCTTGGTGGTGGAGGACAACCTGGTGAATCAAGAAGTCATCCAGGCACAGCTACAGCTCCTGGGGTACCGCGCGGACTATGCGAACAACGGGCGGGAGGCCGTAGAGGCTTTTGCTACCGGCGCCTACCACTTGATTCTGATGGATTTGCGCATGCCCGAGATGGACGGCCTGGAGGCGACGGCGAAAATTCGTGAGCTGGAGGCGGGCACGGGGCATATCCCGATCATAGCCATGACAGCTGACGCAGAACGAGCGGCTTTGACGGCCTGTTTTGCCGCGGGAATGGACGGGCAGATCACAAAGCCTTACCGCACAAAGGAGCTTGCAGCGGTACTGGGGCAATGGCTCAAGAGCTAGAGGACGGGAGGTCCTTGGAGGTTGGGCCAGGGGAAAACACCCCCTCCGGGACCACCTCTGTCCGGAGCCGCAAGTGAATGCGCGCGCCCCTTCAGTCTCGCCAGGCCTTCGCCTCAGAACGGCACGAGCTTCTTGAAATATTTCTTGCCAAGCAGCCCCTCGATGAGGAACGGAGCCGCATTACTCAGTGTTCGGCGTTGGATGCGCTTGCTCGGGCTTGTGAGCGCGATCACCCTTTGTACGCCGGTGTCCCTGGGGCAGGGGAAAATTCGTTTCGACAAGCTCGAACACCTGGAGGGCTACGACGAGGGCTATTTTTCACAATGGCGCTCGCTGTATCCCATCGAGGAATTCGAGGAGTTTCAGGGGCGGACCTTCACCCGTTCCGAGCTCAAGGCAATCCAGGAGCGCTGGAAGGATGCATTGCATCGGGTCCAGCTCGAGATCGAGGAGTTGCAAAGCGACCCCGAGAAGATGTTCGACTTCCGCTTGCTGAAGGAGCTCTCCAGGCACAAGTACTTCAAGCTGATCGCCTACGAGACCATCCGCGAGGGGCCCTTTGTCTTTCTTGTTCAGAGTCCCGCAAAGCCCGAACCCGGCTACGCGCGGAACAAGGCGGCGGAGTACACGTCGCTCTTCGAGCCGATTCGAGCGGCTTTTGAAGAGCGTTATGTCATACCCTTCGAACTGGAACGCCGCGGACCGGAGCGCTTCGTCGTTGCGGTGCTGGCCACGACCGGGGATTTTCAGAACTACGCCAGGACGATCGGCGCATCCTGGCACTACCGGGACCACGTTTTTCAGGATCCGGCCCTCGGAGCGTCCATCATTCATGAGAGTCCGATCTCCCCGCGCGACCGTGCGGATGAGCTAGGCTCGGCGCGGCATGCCTTCATCCATGCTCTTCAGGCCGCCTATCTCGAAAACGCCGTGAACCTGTCTTCCTGGGTCTTCGAGTCGATGGCCGGCCATATGGGGGGGCTGGGCCGGATGGAGTGGGATCGTGAACGCATCGAAAAGGGAGAGATCCGCACACTTCTCTCGGATGGGGCGACGGAAAAGCTCCGACGTACGCACCTGCTCGAGCTCGCGGAGTTGCTCCGGATCTCCCACCCGAAGACACTCGCTACCTACTTCGCGAAGAGCGCCGATTTCAACCTGACGAACGCCGATCACGCATCGGCCTGGTGGTCTTTTTATCGACAGGCGGGCCTCCTTCATCGCTTTCTTTTCGAGGAGCGCGAAGGTCGTTATGCCCCCCGCTACGAGACTTTCCTATCGGGTGCTTTCGAAGGGCGGGCGCGACTCGAGGACTTCGTCAAAGCGATGGAGGGGATCGATCTCGTCGAGATCGATCGCGATTTCCGCAACTGGTTGGTGGAGGAATATCGGGAAGCTTGGCCGGAGGAAAAACTGAGCTCGAAAGCACTGGATGACGAACCGGCGGGAGTGGCCCTCAATGGGCCTGGTGCAGATGCAACACGCGGGGCGGTTGTGCTCAATCTGGCCGAGATTCCCGTCGACGGGCACCTGGGAAGCGCCTTGCATCATCTTCGTGCAGGGCGAACGTCGGAGGCTCGGCTACGTCTCGAACTCGCGGAGCAGAAGGCTTTTGCCGCCCATCAGAAAGAGAGGATCCGGCGCGCCAACGATCGTATCGACGCCTGGGAGCGAGCCCGACGGGAGTACTTCTTGCGACTCGTTCAGAAAGGCGGTTCCTTCTATCACCCGATCGACGGCAAGAATCGAAAGGTGGCCGTGCGCGAGGTCGGTCAAGAGGAAATCGTGGTCGAGGCGCCCCGCAATACGGAACTTCGGATCCGATTGGATGACCTCGAACCGCTGGACTTGATCCGGCGAATGAAGGGAAACTTGCCGGCGGAGATGCAGTGGGTTCGGGCGTACGTGCTCCTCTTGCACGGGGATGCCAGGTGGAGGGCTTTGGCGCGCGGTGGGGGAGCCGCAGAACAGGCTTTGATCGCGGATGCCGGCTCCATGGAGGAGGTCCTGTTCACAGGCCATGTCGCCGATCTCCTGGTGAGCTTTGCCGAGCTTCCCGCACCCCGGACCCCCAACGAAGGGGAAGGCCGACTCGAAGCCATCGGCCGGTTGCTCCAGGAACACGGAGCGCGTCCGATGATCCAGGCGAACGAAACGACCTTGATCTCCATCGCCCGACGACAGGCCCAGGAGCTGTTCGAGCTAAGAGATCCCTGGACGCTTCTAGGGTGCAGGGTTCAAAGTGTCGGTGACGAGCGCGTCCGTCTGGTCTGGGACTTCGAGTCGGAAGACGAGCTGCGAGACTTCCAGTCCGTTGCCTATCTCGATCAGGAACGCAAGCGCTTCGGAGGAAAGAAGGAAGGCCCGGGCTTTCAAGTGCGCTCCGGAGAACTCGTTGGTGAAGGCGAGGACTGTCTCTTGTTGCCGGTCGAACTCGCGGCTCCGCTCGAGGTCCACTACACCTTGACCTTCGGCTCGAATAGCGTCCCGGCAGCGGACGACGATCAACTTGGCGTCGCCATCTGCGATGACCGCAAAGGCCATTACGCGTGGCTCCTCGGTTTCTTCTTTTTCGAGCTCTTCCTCCCGGAGGACCACCGCACCGCCTATCACAGCGGGAGCTACTACGGCGGCGTGGCCTACGACATGCGGCTCGTCCACGACGGAAAGACGATCTCCTCCTTCTGGGAGGAAACCGCTATCGGAACGCTGGAAGCCGATCGGAGGGAGGGCTCGATGTTCCTCTGGGTCCACACCGAAACCCCCCTGCGCATCGGTCGCCTGGAGGTCGAGGGGAAGCTCGCTGCGGATCCTTTTCGCGGGTTCCGGGCGTACTGGGTCGAGGAGCAATTGGAGAAGAACGTACGCCGGAACTAGGCATGCCCCCTCGCACGAGTTGTCTCCGCCCACCACCGTCCCCGTCGCTGGGGTACGGTCCGCCGGGAGCCGCGAGGGTCGTGCGCTGCTCTTCCGGCGAAAAAGCGCGGATGGGGGCGCGAATCCGCATGACATCCCGGGCCCCTCGGTCACGGGGCCAACAACACCTGTCCGTCTGCGAGGATGGTGCGAGAAGGCCAGCCTCCGGTGCGGGGTACGAGGACTTCGAGACAGCCCTGGATTTTTTTCAGAAAGACCGCGCGCTTCTGAGAAAAAAGACCACTAGCGGGTGTGCACCAGGAAAAGTCACGTTACCCGGCAACTCACAGCAGCTGGGAACGTTATCCAGACCCACATCATCGAAGTTAGACGCACAAGGACGGGATGACGAATGCAGGCAACATAAGACGCGAGATTGAAAGCCTCGTCGTAGAGGCACGCAGGCTGATGCCGAAAGATCTCCTCGATCTCTTGCCGCCCGACGAGTCCCTGGAGGGCGTCCCCGCCTGGAGTGAATTTGAGGGCCAGATCTGGTCGATCGGTGAGGAGATCCGGCAGTTGTTCCTGAAGGCGCCGCGACTCCGGGATGACGAGGTGCTTCAGGGCCGACTCGTCGAGATCGCTTGTGATCGACGTGCGCACCGCGGTAGGCAGTCGTTTGTTGCGCTTCTCGGCGACCGTTCATGCGTTCGGCACGCCGGGCGATTGGTCGAGCACCTGGATGATCCATGCGTCGATGGGCAGGTGATCAGCACCCTGTTCAAGATGCGCGCGCCCGGACACTCCGACGCGATAGACCCCCTCCTCGATGACATGATGGTGTGGGTGCGAAACGAAGCAAAGAGGTACTTGGCCTGGGAAGCGGCGTCTGATGAGCCGGTGTAGACGGACGGCACTTCGCGCCGCCGCCGAACGCCGTCCGCGTTAGGCGTGCCGGACGTGAAATGAGGCTCACCTCGGTTGCCCCGGTCGCCGAGTAGAAGCGTTCTCCAGATTCTCACGATCCCCCTCGACGCCGAGAGCTACTTGGGACCGCAGGTGCTTCCATTGGCATCCCGACAACGATCCTCGAGACGCGGTCATCCGCCAGGCCGGCCCGACAAGGCGCCGCGGTCCCTCGGGTAGGGCCCGCCGGGCGGTGCGAGGGTCGTGCGCCACTTTTCCGGCCAAAAAGGCGCGGATGGGTGTGTGAATCCGTACGACATCCCGGGCCCCTCCGCCACGGGGCCGACGGTGGGGAGGTCTCCGGGGGGCGGGGCGGGGAAAACACCGCTTTGGACCACCTGTGCCCTTGGGTAGCTTGGGAGGCATGAGGATGTCGCGTTCGTTTCGCCCAGGGGTTCCGGGCCCGTTCCTTCTCGCTTCCGCCGCCCTCCTCGCAGGGCGCTGCGCGCCTTCCCCTTCCCTGGCTTTCGAATCCGCGGCCGAGGATGCGCACGAAGCCGTGCAGTTCACGGTCCGGGAGGCGGGCTACGAGCTCTTCGTGGAGTACGAAGCTCCATTGGTGGCCGAGGCGGTCCGCTTCATCACCCACGTGACGGACACGCGCACCGGTGAGCCCAGGCGTGCGGGGCCCGTGACGTTTCGGCTGCGCTCCCCCGCGGGCGACGAGGATGAGCACATCGAAGAGGCGCCGGCCCGCGACGGCATCTACCTGCCCGAACTGAGCTTTCCCACGGCCGGAGAGTGGGCCGTCTCGATCGAGATCCCACAAGGCGCGGGGACGGCCGTCGTCCCGTTCCCTGCGGTCCTCGTCCACGCCGATCGCGCGGCGCTTCAGGACGCCGTGCTTCCCGAAGCACCGGAGGGCATCGGCTTCCTCAAGGAACAGCAGTGGCGCCTGCACACGCGCATCCAACCGCTGATGCGCCGCAGCCTCACCCATCGCATCGAGGTTCCCGCCATCGTGCGGCCCGCTCCGGAACGTCAGGCATCGGTGACGCCGCCCGTCGCGGGTCGACTCGAAGCGGTCGAGGCCAAGCCCCTTCCGCGTCTGGGCCTGCGCGTCGAGCAGGGCGAGCTCTTGGCCTACGTCCGCCCGCCGTTCTCCGATTACCTGGTGCGCGTGCAGGCGGCGGAAGCCGAGGTCGTCCGTTCGCGCCTGGCGTCCGAACGCGCGCAGACGATTCTCGAACGCGTCGAGAAGCTCTACGAGCGCAAGGCGCGTTCGGAAAGCGACCTGGAGGAAGCGCGTTTCGCCGCGCGCATCGCAGAAGCGGAGTCCACGGCCGCCGAGGCGGTGTCGGAAACCCTGGCCACGTCGGGAATCGCGACCTCCGACGGGGGTCAGGTGCGCTTTGAACTCCGGGCTCCGATCGCCGGATTCGTGCGCGAGGTGGGATCGGTCAACGGAGCCTTCGTCGACGCGAAAGCGCCCGTCTTCCGGTTGCGCGACAGCTCGGTCGTTCATGTGGAAGCGCTGGTTCGCCCCGACGCGCTCGCCGGTGTCGTCGACCGCGAACGCCCGCTCATCCTGCGCTTGCGCGGGGTGGGGGGCGTCAAGGAAGTTTTTCTTGCCCGGGCCAAATTGGTCTTCGTCGGCGATGAGATCGACGCGCACACGCTGACCGTGCCGGTTCACTTCGAGGTGCCCAACCCGGACCAGGAGCTGCGCATCGGCGAGTTGGTCGAGGTTCAGTTTCCCACGGGCCCATCCCGCGAAGAGCCGGCGCTTCCGCTCACGGCCCTGGTCGAGGAGGACGGACGCCACGTCGTTTTCGTGCAACTGGGCGGGGAGACCTTCGAGAAGCGATATCCCGAGCTGGGTTTTCGCGACGGTTCGTACGTTCAGGTCGTGAGCGGCGTCGCCGAGGGCGAGTGGGTCGTCACCGAGGGACCCTACGCGATTCGGCTCGCGAGTGCTGCCGGAGCAGTACCCGTCCACGGCCACGCGCACTAGGCCATGGTCGACGCACTCATCCGCTGGTCCCTCAATTCCCGCCCCGCCGTGATCGTTATCGCGTTGCTCGTCAGCGTGTGGGGGGGCTATACCGCAGTCCGGACGCCGGTCGATGTCTTTCCCGACCTGACCGCGCCGACGGTGACGGTCCTGACCGAGGCGCGCGGCATGGCTCCCACCGAGGTCGAGAGCCAGGTCACGTTTCCCATCGAGACCGCACTGAACGGGGCTCCCGGCGTGCGCCGCGTGCGCTCGTCGACGACGGTGGGCTTTTCGGTCGTGTGGTGCGAGTTCGAATGGGGCAGCGATGTCCTGGCGGCGCGTCAGATCGTGAACGAACGCCTCGAGTTCGTGGCCGAAAGCCTGCCGCGTGAAGTGGGCCGGCCGGCGCTGGCGCCCGTTTCGTCCATCATGGGCGAGGTCCTGTTCATCGCCCTGACCTCGGAGACCCGCGACGGGCTCGAGTTGCGATCGCTGGCGGACAACCTCGTGCGGCGCCGTCTCCTGGCCGTGCCGGGAGTCGCCCAGGTCACGCCCATCGGTGGCGAGGTCAAGGAGTATCAGGTACACCTCGACCCGGAACGTCTGCGCGCATTCGGATTGACCCTGAAGGACGTGTCGTCCGCGCTCGAGGCCTCGAACGAGAACATCTCGGCCGGTTTCTCGGTGGACGGCGGAAGCGAGCTCCTGGTTCACGGCCTGGGGCGCATCCGCAGCCTCGAGGACATCGGCGACACCGCGGTGGCCTCGGTCGAGGACGTTCCGGTGCTCGTGAGCGATCTCGGTCGGGTCGCGATCGGGGCGATGCCGAAGCGCGGCGAAGGCGCCGCCAACGGTCGTCCGGCGGTTGTGCTGGGCATTCAGAAGCAGCCGGCGACGAACACGCTGGCCTTGACGGCCACGCTCGACCAGGCGCTCGACGAGATCGAGCGTTCCCTGCCTGACGACGTGGGACTCGATCGCCATGTCTTCCGGCAGTCGGCCTTCATCGAGGTCGCGATTGACAACGTGGCCGAAGCGTTGCGCGACGGCGCGCTTCTGGTCGTACTCATCGTGCTGCTTTTCCTGGGCAACCTGCGCGCCACCTTCATCACGCTGACGGCGATCCCGTTGTCGCTCGTGGTGTCGGTGCTGGTGCTGGCGGCCATGGGAACGACGATCAACACGATGACGCTGGGCGGCGTGGCCATCGCCATCGGAGCGCTCGTGGACGACGCGGTGATCGACGTCGAAAACGTGTTTCGACGGCTGCGCGAGAACGTCGCCTTGCCAAGCACCGAGCGGCGTCCGACCCTGCGGGTCGTTTTCGATGCCAGCGTGGAGATCCGAACCTCGATCGTGTTCGCGACCTACATCATCGTTCTCGTCTTCCTGCCGATTTTCTTCCTCGGCGGCGTCGAAGGCCGTTTGCTGCGGCCGCTGGGGATGGCGTACGTGGTTGCGATCCTCACGTCACTCGTGGTCGCTGTCACGGTTACGCCGGTGCTTTGCAGCCTGCTGTTGCCGAAGAGCTCCCTGCGCGGCACCGCTGAGCCGTGGCTGACGCGCTGGCTGAAGCAGACCTACGGAAGACTCCTGCGACCGGTCCTCGGCCGGCCGTTGGTCGTGACCCTGCCGGCCCTGGCCCTGCTGGCGGCGGCGACCTGGTCCACGAGTCGCATGGGGCTCGCGTTTCTGCCGGAGTTCAACGAGGGTGCGCTCACGATCGGCGCCGACAGCATCCCCGGCACATCCCTCAAAGAATCCAACAAACTGGGCCGTGTCCTCGATGAGATGGTCCTCGAGCACCCTGAGGTCGTGTCCGTCGCGCGTCGAACGGGTCGCGCGGAACTCGACGAGCACGTGCAGGGCGTGGAGAGTTCCGAACTGGAGGTCTCGCTGGCGATGAAGGAGCGCAGCATGGGGGAATTTCTCGCCGCACTCCGTGCGGACCTGAATCTCTTGCCCGGCATGCACGTGACCATCGGCCAGCCGATCTCACACCGTATCGATCACATGCTGTCGGGGACGCGGGCGAGCATCGCGGTCAAGATCCACGGGGCCGACCTCGACCAGCTGCGCGCCACCGCGCACGAGGTCGAGGCCGTGATGAAGACCGTGCCGGGCATCGTCGACCTGAAGGTCGAACCGCTGACGGACATCCCCGTCTTGCTCGTGGACATCGATCGCGATTCGGCAGCGCGGCACGGCGTCATCATCGAGGATCTCGCACACACACTCGAGGCCGCCTTCCAGGGGCATCCGGCGACACGTATTCTCGAGGGCCAACGCTCCTACGAGCTCGTGCTTCGCTTCTCCGAACCGCTCGGCGCGAACGCCTGGAACCTGGCTTCTCTCGGGGACTTGCCCGTCGACACCGCGAGCGGCTTGAAGGTTCCGCTGCGGGCCCTCGCCGATGTGCGCCGCGACGTGGGGCCGAACCGTATCGGCCGCGAGGACGTCGAGCGCAAGCTCGTCGTCAGCGCGAACGTCTCGGGCCGCGACATCGGTTCGGTGGTCGGAGACTGCCAAGGCCTGATCGATCCGATCCTGGCCCGGTTGCCTGGTTATCGCGTCGAGTACGGCGGGCAGTTCGAGAGTGCGGTCGAGGCAAGGAACGTCCTGACCTCTCTGGGCATCGCAGTCATCCTGGGCATCGGCTTTCTTTTGAACCTGGCCTTCCGCTCCGCGCGCGACGCCATTGTCGTGATGGTGAACCTGCCCTTGGCGCTGATCGGAGGCGTTGTGGGGGTGTTCCTGAGCGGCGGTGTCCTGTCGGTAGCGTCGCTCATCGGTTTCATCACGGTGTTCGGCATAGCCACGCGCAACGGGATCATGCTGGTCTCCCACATCCGCCACCTGCAGCGGGAAGAGGGGGTGACGAGTTTCCACGAGGCTGTCCAGCGCGGGGCCATGGAGCGGCTGGTGCCGATAATGATGACTGCCCTGGCGACGATGCTGGCGCTCATTCCGTTGGCCCTCGGCGGTGGCGAACCGGGCAACGAAATTCAGACACCGATGGCGATCGTCATTCTGTTCGGATTGACCAGTTCGATGGTGCTGAACATGTTCGTCGTTCCGGTCTTGATGCTGCGTTTCGGAAAGCCCGAGGCGTCGTACATGCGTGGTGTCGTATGAGGCCTCTGCTCTCCGTTTTGCTCGTCGCATCGTGTTCGACGCCACCGGTCGTCTCTCCGCCGCCGCCGGTTCAGAAAAAAGCCGCGGTCGCCATGCCGGCACACGGGGAGCGTCGCCCGGACCGTCCCACCGGACCGAGCGCGGTGGAAGTCGGGCTCACGCTCGAACGCGCCCTGGACCTCGCCTTCAGCGAGCATCCCGCGCTGGTACGTGCACGCGCGGAGGTCGACGTGGCCGCGGCGCGGCTCGAACAGGCGGGTCGCTGGACGAATCCGGACCTGGTTGCCGGTTTCGAGAATGCGCCCATCGAGGGCGGTACGTTCCAGCAAGCGGAGTACCTTCTCGGTGTTGGCCAGAGCGTGCCTCTTTCGGCGCGCCACGCGCGCGAACGCGACGTCGGCGCGCGCGAACGTCAGCTGGCCGAGGAAGAGGCGTCCGCACAGCTCTTCGAGGTCCGACGCGCGGTTCACGGAGCCTTCGCGACGGCCTTGTACGCGCAAGCCGTCGATGAACTCGTCGGAGAGCTGGCCCGGGTGGCGGAGCAGTCGCTCGGCCTGGCGCGGGCTCGCCTCGAGGCCGGAGACGCCGTCGCGGCCGAGGTGGCTAAAATGCGCCTCGAACATGGGCTCGCGCAGCGCGAAGCGCGCCGCGCGGAAACGACCTGGCGCATTGCGAGCGGCGATCTTGTCGCCGCCATCGGCGCCCCCGCACGCACGATCGATTCGGTGGCGGGAGACCTGGACCTGGCGCTGGCCCTGCCCGCGCTTGAAGAACTCGTACAGCGTCTGGACGAGAACCCCGCCATTCTCGTCGCCGCAGCGCGCGCAGATGTCGCGGCGGCGCAGGTCGATCTCGCTCAAGCCTTGCGCGTTCCCGAGCTGCGCTTCGAGTTGCTTTATCGCCGCGATGAAGCGACGGAAATCAACGCTTTTGATGCCTTCGTCGGCGTGCCCTTGAATCTGTGGTCCTCCGGTCGTGCATATGTCAAGGAAAAGCGGCGGGCGCTGACCGCTGCGAGGGCGGACGAACTCGCGCAACGCAACGCACTCGCCGGGCATCTGCGTCGCGCGCACCTCGAGCTCGAGCGCGCTATCGAGGACTTGCAGCACCTGCGAAGCGAAATTCTTCCCCGTGTCGAGGAGCTAATGGCGTTATCGTCGGCGCGCCACGAGCTGGGCGACATTCTGCTGGACGAACTCCTGCAAGCCCGTCGCGAATTGCTCAAGAAACGACTCGAGGAATGCGCCCTGCAACGGGAGGCTCTGCGCGCTTTCGCGGAATTAACGCCGTACCTGGAGTTCGACGGCCCCGGGTGAGATCAGCGAGAGCGTCGGTGCATGGAGCAGGCGCCCCTGAACGGGCGCGCGTCGAAGATACCGGGTGGGGGAGATGGTCGCGGCTCCGGGATCGATGCACCGACGCCAGGTACAATGCGCGACGTTGATCGAAAACCTCGAAAGCCGATCTACACGCTTGCGAGACTATTGACACGGTCCGAGCGCGGATGAGAGATTGATGCGGTCGGCGAAGTTCGAGGGTTCGGTCGGCGCGTGCATGGCAACCCACTCACTACAATCACCCGAGCGGCTGCACCCGCTTTACGTCCAGACCTTCGACGAGAACGTGAGGACGGCGCCGGGTGAGCCTGGGCGACGCATGAACTCATGAGACTGATCACGATCACGACGCCGTTTGCCGAACTCTTCCAACTTGCCTCACCGCGCGTGCCGGCGTGTCTTCTCTTTCTGTCTGTCTTCGTGGGTCTCGGCGCCCAAGGGCATGCCCAGACGCTGCCCGACAACATCGACATCTCGACGTCGCCCAACGGGATCGTCCCGCTGCCCCCAACGGTCAGCCAGGTCTTCACCAACGTGTTCGAGCGTTACACGAAGATCGTGGCCCCGAACGGTCAGGCTATCCACTTCCTGATCCAGAATCAGGTCACAGATGAAATGGCGGTTCGTGCCAGAGAGGTCATGCGTTTTTTCCTGACGGATGTACCGGGAACGCAGTATGGGGCCGACAAGACGGCCGTTGCCAACCGGATGGGAATCCTGGAAGCGGCACTCGTGTACTTCAATACGGAACAGGCGGCAGGACAGGCTTTCAACGGGCCGCTCGGCAACGCGAACATCTTCGCGCAGGATCTGTATGCAAGCGAGTCCGTTGTAGAGGGCACCTTTGCCTACATCAACAACACGAATCGTGACGCTACTTTCGAGGAAGTATTCCACCTCGTTCACGGCGCCGGGATTCAGCCCATACTTCCGGTCTACCACGCAGAGATGACCGCGGCGAAGAACGCCGCGAAAGCCGCGGGCAACTGGATCCCTCCCGGAGGCTTGCCTCTTCAGGATGAGGTGTTCGAGTACATCATCAGTGTCATCGACGTGTATTACGGGTACTGGGCCCACAATCCCGATGGTGATGGCTCGTCGTTTGGAGGTGAATACGCTTTCAACACGCGAACCTCCGTGGAGGCAGGTGACCCGCAGGGCGTCTTCGTGATGCGAAAATTCTTGCCGGAGTTCTTTACCGCGCAGCTGCATTGCACGGCGGGTTTCAACGGCACGTTCACCCTTACTTTCAACGCGGGGACAGAGTACACCCTCAAGTCCCGATACATGACCGAGGTTCACCTGTCCGGATCGAACCCCAGCAATCTCGTCGGCAACCCTCTGGACAATGTGCTGGGAGGAAACAGCGGTGACAACGCAATCGATGGCGGTCCCGGCAGTGACACGGCGTCGTTCTCGGGTCCGAAGGCCGAGTACGTGATTCAGTGCGCTACACCCGGTTTCACGGTCGATGACACCGTGGCCAACCGAGACGGAATGGATTCGCTCTCCTCCATGGAATTCCTGCGTTTCAGTGACCAGGTCGTCGCCGCAGCCGACTTGTGCCCTCAGGCGTCGGCCACGCTGCGAAATGGTTCCGGAGTCAACGCCCTGTGCTTCTCCAGCACGGTCCCTGTTCTCGGCAGCACCTGGACGGCCCAGATCGATACGTCGGGCCATCCGGGCGCGACGCTCACGATCATCCTCGGATACGCATCTCCCCACCCGGGACTCCTGCTTTCGATCGGTGAGCTTCTCGTGGACGGCACCTCCAACAGGCTCCTGGCGGACTTTGCGACACCCGTAGGGCTGCTATCAACCCACACGGTGAGCGTACCCAACAACACGTCGTTGGCCGGGTTCGCGGCGTTCACGCAGGGAGTGACCTTCGGAGGCGGCATCCAGCTTTGCAACGCGATCGACGTTGTTCTTGGATACTGACGATAGCTGCGCCAAGGGGGTGTTCCTGGCAGCTCGGGCCAGCACTCTTCACTCTCGATTCCGAAGAGTTTCGATGGTCCCGCCGGCGGTAGCTGCGAGTTGGCCCGTACCAGGTCGATCTCCTTCCAGGAGACGATGACGGTGATGCCCCGTACCTCGGTTCCTGGACCGCAGACAGCGTGCGCCGGGGACTTTCGGGTGGGACGAGATCACGCCCCACGGCGCGTCCTGAGAGGTTCGTCGCCAGCTCCGCACTCATCCTGAAGCACGGTATGCACGAAGGGTTTCTCCAGCGCAGGCGTTGCGCGTATCGTTGGGGGCCGCACCGCCGATGACTTTCACACGATTGCCATGAGTGGATTGACGACGATCGACCTGCTCGTTGTCGGGGCTTACTTCGCCCTGATCGCGCTGGTGGTGGCCAGGGTCGCACGGCGTAAGCAGACGAAGGAGGACTACTTCCTGGCGGGACGCAACGTCGGATGGGTCGTGATCGGGGCTTCGCTGTTTGCGTCGAACATCGGCTCGGAGCACCTCGTCGGGCTCGCGGGCTCCGGAGCCAAGGACGGCGTCGCGATGGCGCACTACGAGCTCCATGCATGGTGCCTCTTGGTCCTGGGCTGGGTGCTGGCGCCGTTCTACGCCCGGACGGGCGTCTTCACGATGCCCGAGTTTTTGGAGCGCCGCTACAACGCGACCGCGCGCTGGATCCTTTCCTGCACGAGCCTCGTCGCGTACGTGTTCACCAAGGTCAGCGTGACCGTCTACGCCGGCGGCGTCGTGTTCGAAACGGTGTTGCCCGAGCTCACCATCGGCGGCCTCAGCGCTTTCTGGACGGGGGCGATCACAACGGTTCTGCTCACCGGGGCCTACACCGTATCGGGCGGCCTGCGCGCGGTCGTCTACACGGACACGATCCAGGCCGGCGTGCTGATCCTGGGCTCGCTCTGCGTCACCGTGATCGGGCTGAACGAGCTCGGCGGCTGGGGAGAGCTCAGAACACAATGCGGCAGCGACTTCTTCAACATGTGGAAGCCGCTCGACGACCCGGACTTTCCCTGGGCGGGCATGCTGTTCGGCGCTCCGATCGTCGGACTGTGGTACTGGTGCACCGATCAATACATCGTGCAGCGCACGCTCGCCGCCGCGAACGTCACGGTCGCACGGCGCGGGACGATCTTCGGGGCCTACCTCAAGCTGACGCCCGTTCTCATCTTCATCGTCCCGGGCATGATCGCCTTCGCACTGGACAAGACCGGCCGGATCGAGCTCGGGGAGTCGGACAAGGCCTTTCCCGTGATGGTCCAAACGTTGCTGCCGACGGGGCTGCGCGGACTCGTCGTCGCCGGTCTCCTGGCCGCGCTGATGAGCTCGCTCTCGTCGCTCTTCAACTCGTGTTCCACGCTGTTCACGGTGGACATCTACCAGAAGCTGCGGCCCGATTCGTCGGAGCGTACGCTCGTGCGCGTCGGCCGCATCGTGACCGCGGTCATCGTCGCGCTCGGCATCCTCTGGATCCCGGTGATGCAGACCGTGTCCGGCTCGCTGTATGTCTACCTGCAAAGCGTGCAGGCCTACCTGGCGCCCCCGATCACCGCTGTCTTCTTCCTCGGCGTGTTCTCCAGCCGCATCAACGCGGCCGGCGCCGTCGCGGGGCTCGTCGCGGGCTTCGTGGTCGGAATGGCCAAGCTGACGGTCCAGATCCTGAGCGGCGTCGAGGGCGTCGGCCAGCAGCTACCGCGCTTGCTCGTGGCCTTCGGCGAGATCAACTTCCTTTACTTCTGCATCCTCCTCTTCGCCTTCAGCTGCGCCACGGTGATCGTGTGCAGCCTCTGCACGCCAGCACCGGACGCGAAGAGAATCGGGGGGCTTTCCTTCGGGACGCTGAGCGACGATGAACGCGCGCAGAACCGACGCAGCTGGAACGCCTGGGACGTCATCCACACGGCGCTCATCCTGGCTGCGATTCTGTCGGTCTATCTCTATTTCACGGGCTAGAGACCACCGGCGGAGCTCTCGAGCGTCACTCCCCGCGCAGCGCGACCTCTTCCTCGGGGGCGAGGACGAGGTGATGGCGACCGTGGAGGGCGAAGTAGACCAGGCCGAGGCCGTACCAGATCGCAGCACCGACGACGACCTTCAGATAGCCCTCGTCGACGATGAAGAGGGCGACGAAGGTGACCGCTGCGATGACGAGCGCGGCGAGCGCGCCCGGGATCCCGACGGGGCTCCGATAGGGTCGCTCCATGTGCGGCTTCTTCAAGCGCAAGAGGATGAACGAGCACATCTGCAGGATGTAGGAGAGCACAGCGCCGAAGACGGCCATGTTGAGCAGAACAGCGCCGACGGGGTGATCATTGCCGAAGAGGTGGATCGTGAGTGCAACCGCGTAGCCGAGGACGGCGCCGGCGACGAGCGCCACCCATGGGGTCTTGCGCCTCGGGTGGGTCAGGGAGAGCGCGCGCGGGAAGTAGCCGGCGCGGCTGAGCGAATAGATCTGGCGCCCGTAGGCGTAGATGATCGTGTGGAAGCTCGCGACGAGGCCGGCGACCGCGACGAGCGCGAGGGCCTTCGTGCCGATCCCCTCGCCGAAGATCGCCTGAAAACCCAGAAAAAGGGGCTCATCGGAGTCGGCGATCCCCGCGGCCCCAGGTGAGATGGCGCTGTTCAAGAAGAGCGTCAGGAAGGCGCAGACGACGAGCGTCGCCAGCCCGAGGAGGATGCCGCGCGGCATGTCGCGCTTGGGGTCGTGGGACTCCTCGGCGGCAAGCGGGAGCTCTTCGATGGCGAGGAAGAACCAGATCGCGAAGGGCAGCGCAGCCAGGACACCCTTCCAGCCGAAGGGGAGCCAGGCGCCGCCGCCCTCCTCCGCTCCGATCGTGAGCGCCCAGCGGTCGAAGTCCGCGAGCGTTGCGGCGCCGATGTAGAAGACCAAGAGGATCGCGAGGGCGAGCAGGGTGATGAACACCGAGAAGCGGAAGGAGATCTCCACCCCCCAGACGTTCAAGCCCACGAAGGCGCCGTAGGCGAGCAGCCACCACAGCGGAGCGTAAGCCTGCGGTGTCCCGAAGATCGCGCCGAGGTAGCCGCCGATCCCCACCACGATCACCGCCGGCGTGAGGATGTACTCCATGTTCTCCGCGAGGCCTGTGATGAAGCCGCCCCACGGCCCCATCGACGAGCGCGCGAAGGAGTAGGCGCCGCCGGTGTGCGGCAAGGCAGGAGACATCTCCGCGATCGAGTAGCACAGCCCGGCGTACATCACGACCACGATGAGGGTGGCGACGAAGAGGCCGCCGAAGCCGCCCGCGGCGAGGCCGAAGTTCCAGCCGAAAAAATCCCCCGAGATCACGGCTCCCACACCGAGGGCCCAGAGGTGGAAGACCCGCGCGAAGGGCTTGAGCCGGCGCTTCTCGAAGTAGGCGCTCCCCACCTCCTCGTAACGGACGCCCTGGGTCTCGATGTCCTTTTTCATTGGCGCCGGGCGCTCGCTTTGCCGGATCGTAGGGTTGTCTCTGTTGCCCCGTCTGACATGGTCATGGAGATCGGTCCTTGGAGCCTTGTCGCCGACCTTGCGCCAGGCGAGATCCCGGCGTGGTGGGCCTACTATGTGCGAATCGCGCCCGTGCTTCCACGCCCCGTCACGCTTGCGGTCGAACCGCCGCTGTGGCGCTCGCCATCGAAGGTGTCCTCGGCCCTCCGGCGCAGACGGCGACCGAGCGGAATTCTCATTCGCAGCCCGCGGGACCGCGCACCCTGCATGACCCCACCCGGGCTTGGTGTAGACTCAGGAGGCATGGCTCCTGAAGAGAGACCGAAGCCGGACGACCGTGGCGGCGGCGCCAAGGTCCGATTCCATCCCGCCCGCGCCTCGACGGGGTTCCTGCAGCCGCTTCACGCGGAGCGGCTCTACGAGCTTCTGGGGGTCGAGAAGGAGTTGAACGAGGCTGCACGCATCCTCCGTCACTACGCACAGAGCGAGAAGCCGCCCGTCATCGGGGCGATGCACATCACCTGTTCGGACGAAGCCGAACGCGAGTGCGTGGAAGCGTTCCAGCGGAACTTCGTGCGCTACCTCCTGCCGAGCCTGAAGTTCTCCAGCAAGGCGGCGTTCCGCACCTCGAACCTCGGCGGCCGCTACGAATGGGGATCGGTCAGGATCGCGGAGGACCACTTCGCCCTCGCCAAGGGCGCGGCGGAGTGGAAGCTGCTCGTCGTCAAGATCAACGCGCACGTCTCGGTCGAGCCGTCGCCCGAGGGGGCGCGTTTCGGCCGGATGGGGCGCTACAAGACCGAGTCGGTCTACTGCGGCGCGATCGACGCGGTGTTGTCCGGAGCCGACGCCCCGTTCGCGGACGAGCTCGGGGCCGCCTACGGCTTCGAAGGCTTCGACCGCCTCGCCACCCTGCGGGATGCGAAGCGCGTCGACCCGACCCTGAAGAACCTCTACGGAGCCGTGGTCGGAGCCCGCGTCCAGGCGCGACGCGCGATGCTCGACGTGCAGGACTACGAGCCTTGCTCGCCGACCCTGTACATGATCCTGCCCTGCGTGACGCTGAACCGGAAGGGGCACGACACGGAGATCCTGTGCGGGATCTACACGGCGGACCACCGCGTGAGTGGCGAGCCCCACCACGAGTACTGCGGCCTGGGCGATCGGCCGGAGCGCTACGTCCTCGGGAACGAAGCGAGCGCGCTCACGATCACGGATCCGGAGATGCACGCCGCGCGCAACGCGCGCGACCACCGCTCACTCGTCCTGGAGGAGTGGCGGCGCCAAGGCGGCGCCAAGCCGCCGACCGACGCACGCCTGCGACGCGCCGTGCGCGATGCGACGGCCGATCGCAAGCACCATCACTCGGCGCACTCCAAGCTGGTGCTCAAGGCGCTGCTGGCGGTGGTGGGGCAGATCGCCCCGATCCCGGCCGCGATCCTGCTCTTCGGCGAGGGGCTCGTGAACATCCACCACACCGCCAAGGCACACCAGCTCGCGCGGGAGGCGGAGGGAGATTCTGTGGCGCGCGAGTTGCTGGGTGACATCGCGCAGAAGGTGGACACGCTCGAACCCGACCAGGCGAAACACCTGGTCGAGCTGCTTCTGAGCGAGTACGGCGGCTAGTGCGGTGAAGCGGGAGTTCGGGGCATACGCCTCGCGACCTTGCGTTCGTGGCGGGGCGCGCCGACGAGGGGTGCTCGGAGCGCAGCTGCTCCGTAGGTGTGTGCGCCGTCTCTCGAGTCGTCGGAGTCGGTCAACCGGGACCGCGACACGAGGCCGTTGGGGGCCCCAGGGACCCGGAACGCTGCGGCCCCGTCCGGAGCACCTGTCAGGTTTGTGGCGCCCGTCGGTCCCCCCCTCCCGGGGTTTCAAGTAGCCTGGAAAACTCCGGGTTCATCTTTCGGGAGAACGACCTGGTCGGCTCCGACGACCTCCCGGCGTCGGAGGAAATCGGGTCTTCGGACACACGCCATGCAGGCTCTCTCCATCTTCGCGAGCATCGCCCCCGGCATGCTTCCAGGGCCCGCAACACTCGTCTCCACTTACCGCGGCGTCTTGGCGGAACGAATCGCATCGGTCGAGATCCGGAGTGTGACGTCTCCCCGCTGCACAAGTGCACGATCGTACTCTGCCGGCTCCGAGCGCAAGTTTCATGCAGCGACTCTCCGGAATCGAGCTGCCGGCATTACCCTGGTGCCTTCTTCCAACCCCCTTCTCGATGGGAGTGTGCATGAGGTCTTCCCGGTTCACTCGCCTTTTCGCAATAGAGAAAGTGCCGGTGTGAGCGTCGTCGCATGAGGAATACGAACTTCGACCGGAGGGGTTTTCTCGTCAGCGGAGCCGCAGCTGGGGCTGCCCACATGTTGCGTCGCCCCTGGCTTCGGGAAGAGCGTCCCAATCTGCTCGTCATCACTTCCGACCAGCAGCACTGGGAGGCGATGGGGTACGAGGATCCCTTCTTTCGGACCCCGGCCTGCGACGCCTTGGCGGCCGAGGCCGCGGTCTTTCGGCAGTCCTTCTGTACGACTCCTCAGTGCTCGCCCAGCCGTTCGTCGATGCTGTGTGGTTCTTATCCGCACAAGACCGGTGTCATGAACAACCACGGGTCGCCGGGGGACGAGGGGTTGAAGCTGCCCACGCTGGGGTCCTACCTACAGCGGGCCGGGTATCACACCGTCTATCACGGCAAGTGGCATCTGGGGAACACCGAGGTCGCGCTCGAGGGTTGGGACAGTTTTCGCCCGACAAGCCGTCCGGCGGACCGCCTCGTGGCCCGCATGACGCGCGATTTCTTGTCCCGGGCCAAGGAGGTCGGCAAGCCCTTCGCGCTCTTTGCCATGTTCCTGGAACCCCATGGGATCCAGGGCTTCAGCCCTTCGAAGAATCCGAGCGTGCCCGACGATGTGAAGCTCGATCGAAGCTGGCACGAGGAGAATTTCGACGACAAGCCGGCTGTCCAGCGCGAGTTTCTCGATCGCGCCGGGGTCAAGCGGTTGGTCGGAGAGTCCGCCGACGTCTGGCGCGAATACCGCGCCTCCTATCGTGAGCGCGTCGCGTCCTTCGACCGCTTCGTCGGTAGTCTCCTCAAGGCGTTGCGCGACAACGGTCTCTGGGAGAACACCGTAATCGTCGTCACCTCCGACCACGGCGACATGGACACCCATCACCGCCTGGTGTTCAAGGGGCCCTTCATGTACGAGCACCTCGTGCGCATACCGACGCTCATACGCATCCCGCCGGGGTTGGGGGGGCGCCGGCTCGACCTCGAACACTACGCCTGGGTCAACGTGGACCTCGTTCCCACCTTGCTCGAGGCCGCAGGCGCGGATCCGATCGACTGCGACGGCCGTTCGCTCCTACCGCTGCTTCGCGGCGAGGACATCGAGCCGCGCCCCTTCGTCGTGGCCCAGTTCCACGGCAAGGGTAGCTGGGTGCATCCGATCCGGATGTTGCGCACGACGCGGTACAAATACAATCGCGACTTCCGGGGCATCGAGGAGCTCTACGACCTCCAGACGGATCCGGTCGAGCTCCGCAACCTGGCCACCTCCACGGAGCATGCCAAGGTCAAGGCGCGGCTGGCCAACCAGCTCATGGACTGGATGAAGGTGCAGGGGGATCCCTTCTTGAAATTGGATCCAGAGAGCGAAGAGGCGAGATAGGCCACGAATCGCCGTGGCCACGGAGCGCCCGGGCTCGTGGCAGCGCGATGATGCTCGAGAAGCTGCGAACCGCAATGGAGGACTCCGGGGACACCCACTCTCGCGGCTCCGGGAACGTGGTGTGTTCGGCCTTCCCCGCGGCGCCGGTGCATAAAATGAGAGGACAGGTGGTTCCAAGGGGTGCTTTCGCCCCTCGTGGAACCTGAGACCATCGAAAGGAATCGGGGTTCCACGGTCAATTTCCTGTCAGGAAGCTGAATGTCGCCGAGAAATCCAGAAAACGCCGCGCGTCTTGAGCGCTGCTCACCACTAGATCCCTGGCAGGAGGTGCCCCGACCCGAGGAAACGAAGCCATGAACCCACCTGTTGTGCCCGTGACCCCTCGCCTAGGATGAACCCATGAAGTCCGCGCTCGTTTTTTCGCTTTGGATTGTCCTATCTCCCTTGTTCGGCGCGCCCGAAGGCATGCGCAAGTATCGCTCGAAGGAGGCGATTCTCAAGTCCAACGCTCCCGCCAAGGCCGCGAAGGCGTTAGGTAAGCGGATCGACTATTACTGTCGGCTCTTTCAGGAGTTCTACGACGAGATCGGGCTCGACAAGAAGAATGACAACACGTTGAAGTTGCGCGTGTTCAACACCTACGACGAATACGAGGAGTACTACAAGCGGTCGGGGGCGGGGCTCGGCGGCACACCGCTGGCCTATTTTTCGAGAAGTCTCAATTCGATCGTCATGTACAGGGACGACGAAGACGTGGCGCTGCGGGCCGTCGTATTTCACGAGTGCTCCCATCAATTCCTCAACCGCTATACCTACGACGCCCCGAAATGGTTGAACGAGGGATTGGCAGAGTATTTCGAGGGCTGGAAAGTCACCCACGGCGTCTCCGGCGAACGGCGCCCACACCTCTATGACTTGACCCTCGTCCAAAAGGCCCTGGAGACGGGAGAGTTTCTAGAACCGCGCCAGATGATCGAGATGGACGCGGAGACCTTCGTCGATTTCCAAGAGAATTACCCCGACCTGCATGGATACCTGCATTACGCCACCTCGTGGAGCATCGTCTACCACTGCCTTCACTCGGAAGGGGAAGATCGCGAACTCCTCGTTCGGTACCTTGAAGATCTGACGAAAAAAGGAGCGAGCGCAAAGTTCGAGGTGGAGGATTGGAGTGGCTTCACGAAGCGCTGGAAGGACACCGTGCTTGGCCTCAAGCCGACTGCGCTGGACGCTACCGACCACTTCTTGCTCGGGAGTGGAGCGCGGTCGAACCGGAAATGGGCCAAGGCGATCCAGTCCTATGAGACGGCCCTGGAAGTGGATCCGGAACTGCCCGGGGTCCATTACTGGTTGGGCTATTGCCACAAGCGCCTGGGCAACTACCCCAAGGCGATCGAGTACCTGGGTTCAGCCCTCGAAGACGACCCGGAGGACCCGCGCGTGCCGTACTACTTGTCGCGGATCTATCTCGGCATCGACAACGAGCAGGCGCTGCCACAAATCGACAAGGCCACCGCCTATGCCGAAGCCGCCAGCGACCTGGTCGATCATTCGAGTCCTCTCTACATGTGGCTCCTGGCGAAGTGTCAGCTGGCGGGTGGCGACAAGTCGCGGGCCAAACGGACGGCAAAGAAGATCCTCAAGCTGGTGGACCGCGAGGATCGGGATACCTGGGAACCGCTCGTAGAGGAGATTCGAAAAGCGGCGAAGTGAGCGAATGAACTCACCGCGAAGCGAGGGAATTCAATGGCGCTCCGCAGGGGTGCGGAGTGGAGCATCGGGAGGTCTTCGGAGGTTGAGCTGGGCAAAAAACACCCCTCGGGCTCACCTGACATCAGCCGGTTGAGGCTCCGACCGTGCTCGTCGGGGATCTTTCGCCCGAAGACGCCGCCGCGCTGGAGGCGCTCGGCTACGCCGGCGAGGATTGAGCTGCCATGGTGTGAGCGAGTACAGCGCGCGGTCGACGCGGGCCGTCACTCGGTGATGGTCAGGCTTCTGTCACCCGCCACACCCTGCATGACGGTCTCCTTCCCGCTGGGCCAGAGAATGTGGATGCGGTCGGCCTTCTCGTGGGATCCGAGACCGAAGTGCAGCGTACGTTCGTTCTGCGCGCCACGATGCATCACCGCCCCGACGACACGTTTTTGCCGAACCCCCCCCGTCTTCACGGTTACACGGGCTCCGATGGCTTCGGGGTTCGAGCGCACGCCTCGAAGATCCAGCCGCAGCCAGTGATTGTCGCAGCCGCGATTGCGGAAGAGCTGCAGGGGCCCTCCGTCGGCGCTGATCTCGCGGCCGTTGCCGATGGCGATGTCGAGGAAACCGTCCCCGTCGTAGTCGGCGATCGCACACGAATCGCTGGTCCCGGCGAGGGTTCCTCCGGCGCCTCCGTCGACGATGGATCGAAAGACACCATCCCCGCGGTTCTCGTAGAAGAGGTTCGGGTGCTGCTCGGTCGCGAAGCTGACCATGACATAGAGATCGATGTCCATGTCGTTGTCGAAATCTCCTGCCACGACGGACAGGCTGTTGGTATTCCCGATCCCGGCGGACTGACCGACATCGACGTACTTGCCGTCGCGCCAGCAGGCGAGGACATCGCGTGGCGGTGAGTAGGGGTGAAAGCCGATACGGCTCGCCTCGGAAATGACCGCGTCGGAACGCACCTCGATCGACCCCTCATCGACTCCGCCGTGCATGCGGACCGACCAGAGCCCCGTATCCGGATCGTGCAAGACGAAGAGCCCCTTCTCCTTGCCTTCGACCATGGACTCGCTCCACCGGCCTCGGGCTTCTTCAGCGTTGACGGTAAAGGGATTGGTCTCGGGCACGATGCAGGCTTCGCCCACGGAAACGGTCGAGACCGGCCACCAATCGACGTAGGTGGGCCGCGTACGAATCTCGATCGGTCCATCGCAGCGGAACGTCAGACCGCGGACGTCGTGACGCACAACGATCTTGGCGCGCATGAAATGGTCGTCGATAAGTCGCAACTCGCATCCCAGACGACCCTGAGCAACGAAGTAGTCGGTGTGTCCGTCGCCATCGAAGTCAGCGAAGGCCACATCCCCAGCGTAGCTCAGAGGCAGCGCGAGGGCGTCGGTCACATCGGTCGGCGGACTCGTGCTGAGGTCGTAGACCACCTGGGGGTACTTGTGTCCATGGACGACAACGTGCAGACGGTCCTCGCCCCCCAGGGCAGTCAGCTGGGCAAACTCGCTGTGGAGAATCCCGAAGGGGGTGTCGGAGCGATTGAACTTGCCGTTGTTCTGAAGAAAAACGGCATTGGGTGCCTCTTCGCGGGAGGCGTTCGTGAGGAGAACGTCCAGCTTCCCATCGAGGTTCCAGTCCAACCACAGGGGCATGCGGCCCCGCCCGAGGGGATAGTCCAGTCCCAGCTCTTCCGCTCGATCGACCAGGGCATTGTTTTCGTTGACGTAGAAGTGATTCTTGCCCGTTCCGACACCCCGCTGGGCGCCGGTCAGCTCGATCAGGTCTTCGGTCCCATCGCCGTTGAAATCTGCCCAGGAAACACCGTGTGAATCCCCCGGTGTCGGTTGAAGGTACGGCCTCCGCACGGGCAGGAAGGTCCCGTTCCTGAGGTTCATGTACAGGGTGGGATGGCTACCGTGATTGCTGGACCAAAGATCCGGAGCCCCGTCACCGTTCCCATCACCCCAGGCGAGCCCCCAGCTGAGCCCCTCGTATCCGATGCCGGCGGCTTCCGTGGTTTCCTCGAAGGCGATCTTGGTCGGTCCTTCCCAACCCCGACCTGCTCTCGAGCAACCGACGAGGAGGATTCCCAACGACCACAACAAGAGTGGCTTGATCGAAGTGCCCTTCATTCGCCGTAGCCAAGAGCCTTCAGTTGAATCTCGAGTTCTGGATCGACGTCCCCATCACGCCGGGTCAAGTTCACAGCGATCGCGCCAAGGGATCGTAGCTGAGCTTGCCACTCCACGCGTTCGGAGCCGCGGATAGGGAAGATGTCGTCCTCCTCCTCCGGATCCGCGAGGAGGTCAAACATCCGGAAGAGGTCGTCGTCGACGGTATAGATCAGTTTCAGGCGACCGTCGAAGAGAGCAAGCTTGTCCTTCTTCGCCTCTGGTTTGTGGGTCTCCGCCAGATGCACCAACTGCCCGGAGTCTTCGCTGAACAGTGAGAGGCCCTTTTGGCCGGGCAGGGCCGGAAGGCCCGCAATGTCGAGGATCGTCGGTGCGAGATCGATGTGCCGCACCAGGCGCCCTGGATCGAGGCGACCACGCAGCGAAGAGTGCCGTGGGAGTTTGATGATCAAGGGAACGGCGATCTGGTCGTGGGTCAGGTTCTGCACGTGGCCGACATGATTTCGTTCGCCCAGAGCCTCGCCGTGATCGGAGGTGAAGAGGATCAGGCTGTCGTCATACAGGTCTCGCTGCTTCAACTCCTGGATGACCTTGCCCACATAGCGATCGGCGTGTTCGACCTCGGCGGCGTACCTCTCGCGCACAACATCCTTGGACACGATGTCATTGACCCAGATCTTCACGCGACAATCCGCCGGAGAATCTCCAGAGCGTTCGAGCCACAGGGACTGCCTCTTGCCATCAGCTTGTTCCCAGGTCTCCTGGAGCTTTTGCTCACCCTCGTGGCAGGAAAAGTAGCGCACCTTGAACCTGTGCCTGGACAAGAATTCGACCTCGTGCCGCCCCGGAGGCAGGGAAATGGTGTCCTCCCAAACGGTCATGTTCTCGCTGGGGATCGTGGCGAGCTCGATGCCATCGATGGTCACTTGTACGGTTCTGCCGGTGTCCTGGTGGGAATCGTACGGCTCGTGCGGATCGCAGAAGTGGCCGAAGAAGAAGAGCGGACGGCTGCCGTCCCACACATCGAGACTCTTCTGGATCCTGGATAGAACCCGCTCCGCCGGATCGATGTTCCAGTAGTCGGTGTCGTAATCGTCAAAGGCCCGGACGAGACTCGGAGCCTGCCCGGAGATGGGCAACAGTGTCGCCAGGCTGGTGACCCCCCTCGACTCGTACCCGAATTGTCCCATCCACGCCGGCAAGAGCGGGAGATCTTCGGGAACGGGCTGGCCGTTGCACACGACGCCCGTCTCCAGCGGCAGGCGCGAGGAGAAGAGACTCATGTGCGACGGCAGAGTCATCGGCGCGTGGGCAAAGGCAGTCTCGAAGAGGACGCCTTCCGCCGCCAAGCGGTCCAGGGCGGGGGTCGAGAACTCCCCATCGGGGTCGAGAATGGCATCGGCTCGAAGGGTGTCGACCACGATCAGGAAAACGTCGGGACGACGCTGGACGGCTTCGCCGCAAGCCAAGAAGCCGGCGCAGGCCAGTGCGAGTAGCGGCAGCCTTCGGCAAGCAAATGAAGACGCGCGGAGAAACACGGCGTTAGGATAACAGAGCACCGCAATGCGGCAGAACTCGATGTTCGAAATGCGGGTCGATACGGGGATCCGATACCATGGGATCCAGCTTCGACCGGTCCGTAGGAGTATCGCACGTGAGCAATCAGCGATGGAATCGCGGAATGGGACGACGCCTTATTGGAGTCGCAACGCTTCTTTGGGCCGGGTGTTCTGCCGAGGTCCCGCCCACGGCGCAATACTCGATCTACCTGACCAATCTGGAGCCCACACGGGTCGGTCTGAACGGGTCCGAAAGCTTCGATTTGCGGAACCCGCGACGACCCGGAGCGCACCTTACAATGGGTGGCGTT
Source organism: Planctomycetota bacterium (assembly GCA_002683825.1). Lineage (GTDB taxonomy): Bacteria > Planctomycetota > UBA1135 > UBA1135. The sequence goes on along the minus strand of NYUD01000015.1, from coordinate 39,323 downwards.
GGCTTCGACAAGCGGCGCCTGCTCACGGTGGCGCCGGGGAGCGAGATTCGTTTTCGGGACGTCCTGTTCGAGGCAGGTCGACTGAGGACGGCCATCGGCTTTCCGGGTCCCGTTTCGACCGAAGAGTCGGGAACTTACACGGTGGAAGTCACGGCGGAGAGCAGTGGCGGCGAGCTCTCCAGCATCTTTCGTCACGAGTTGGAGACCCCGGATTCCGAATTGAAGCTCTCCTGGCTGGAGATCGAAGCGGCCTTGCCGTACTCGACAGGTGATCTGGTCTTTCGAACGACCGGATCGGGTCCGAGCAAAGTGAACCCGGAGTCACTGCCGGGATGGGCCAACCCGACGGTCACGGGTCGACGACCCGAGCGACCCCGGAAAAAATCGGACCATCGCAACGTGATCGTCTTCTTGATCGACACCCTGCGCGCCGATCACCTCCAGCCATACGGCTACGATCGAGGGACCTCGCCCAACCTACAGGCGCTCGCCAAGGAGTGTCTTGTCTTTGAGCAGGCCCATGCAGCGGCCTCCTGGACCAAGGCCTCTGTCGCCAGTCTCTTCACCTCCAGCTACCCCTCGATGCACGGGGCGGAGGACTATCTGGACCGGATGAGTACAACCGCGACCACCCTCGCTGAAGTGATGGGGGAGGCCGGATACCGGACGTGTGCGGTGGGTTTCAATGACTGGGTATTCAACCCGAGATTCAACGTTACGCAAGGCTTCGAGCGGGTCTTCGAGGTCCTCGATCAGTCCCGTGAAGGCGGAGCTCGGGCGGACAGCGTGGTGGCGGAAGCGATCGACTGGATCCGGGCGGAACGTGACGAGCCGTTCTTCGTCTACGTGCATACAATCGATCCACACGGCCCGTATGCGCCGCAGCCTGGCTATCGCGAACGATTTGCGCACGGAACATACGCCGGAGAGCTGACCGGAAGACTCAAGGGTCCGGGGACCCATATTGGCCGAAGCAGAGAACAGGTCAGCGATGAAGATCTGCAGTTTCTCCTGGACCTGTACGACGCAGAGATCGGCTTTGCAGATGAGAAACTCGGCGAGTTGATCGGTTATCTGAAGAATGACGGACTCTGGGATGAAACCACCCTGATCGTCACTGCGGACCATGGCGAAGAATTCCTGGACCATGGCAACTGGAGCCATGGGGGCACACTCTTCCAGGAACAGCTACACGTTCCATTGCTCATCAAGCTGCCCTCCTCGCTGGGGATCGCTCCACGGCGAATCGACGAACCCCTCAGCCTGCTGGATGTTGCCCCGACGCTCTGCCACATCGTCGGGATCGCAGCCCAGGAGACGCCGTTCCTGGGGCAGAATCTGATCCCGTTGGCGGCGTCGCCGACACTCTGGAAGCGGCGCACCCTTCTCGCGGAAGTGAACAAGAGCGAGTACCACGCCATTTCGCTTCGACGGGGCGACCGCAAGTACATTCGAACGCTGAAACCGGAAGATTACGAGGGTCTCTTCGATCTGGACGAGGATCCCCGCGAGCAACGCAACCTCGTGGCGACGGCAACGATGGGGGAGCTGGAAAGCTTTCGAGGCCTGGTCCGAGCCCATCTGAACTCCATCGTCAATCCCGGCATCGTCGTCGAATTCCTCAGCGACAAGCCCGAGGTTGAGGTCCGTTTCGTCGTTGAGAGCGAGAATGAACAACTCGACTTCAATCTCCTCGAGGTGGAGTCGGGAAGCGACAGCTTCTACGAGGAAAGGCAGGGAGAGAGGGGTACCCGCTGGCACTTCCGGTTCGAGCTGGGAGCTGACGACGGACGCGACGGCGTGCTGCTCCGGCCGGCCGCCGGCGAGACGGTCGTGCTCTACTACCTCCACGGTAAAAAGCAGCACCCCCAACCCCAGCGGATCCTCCTCGGGCCGGACCAGACGCCGTCGCAGGCCAATCCACTGACGATCTCAGCCGACGACGAGAGCTTGTGGGTCACGGATCCGCTCGCCTGGGAACCCCGTCGCGGGACGTGGTGCCGCATCTGGCACCTGCGACCGGAGACCGTCGAATTGACGGAAGTGGAGATCGAAGCCCTCCAGGACCTGGGATACCTCGGGGAGTGATTGCGAACCTGGTGCTGAAACACCCTTCAAAGGGCCGGCGCCTGCCGCAGCAGTGCTCCAAGAACGCAACACAGCACGAGGCCGGCCCTCCACGGTCGGGAGATCCGCCGCGGCCGTCGTCGCCAAGACCGTGCGGACGACCGGCAGGCTCAGTGCGCGCGGAGCACTCCCCCGACCTCGACGGGCTCCTGGCTGCCCTCCTCCCAGAAGAGCATGGTCCACCTTCCGATCGGGAGGTCCGGGGTTTCCATCGGCGCGGTCCTGGTCAGGNNGAAGNTCCCGNNATCTCCCGTGCATGTACCCCCGNNGGGCACGNTGTACGNNCCACTGAAACCGNCCGCGACCGCNCCGNTGANGTCGACACTGATGGCNCCGGCGNTGAGTTGGCCGCTGAAGAAGTTGCCGATTANCGAACCCGAAACGACACCGTCTGCGAAGCACNNCGAGTCGNTGAAGTTGCCGGGGCCGGTGACCGTCGAGCCGTCCTGGGAGAGAGTCATGGTCACGGACCCGCNGNCCCCGNTGGAANTCAGCCAGGTGCCGTTCCAGGTGCCGGTCACATCGACCGTCGTGGGAAATAGGTCCAGGTCTTCCAGGCTACATCCGCCGAGCAGCAGGGCAGGCAGGATGGCCCATATCGGATGGAGGCTGCCTTTGCGACGGGGATCGCGAATCTGACGGCGTGAAGTTCGACCTCGTAGCATTTCAAAGATCTCCCACCGGGATGTTGCCCGGATCGTTGGCTCGGTTCAGGGCTCTGGACGTTCGAAGGCCCGGATCGTGATCCCGGTCTTCTCACCGGCCACTGGATCGGTCTCGTCCGGGTGCCAACACAAGGCGAAACCGCCCGTTTCACACGGATCCCATCGACCCCCAACCGAGCCCGTCCAGCCACCGTATTTTTTGACCAGGCCCATCCCCGGAGACCTCCCCGACGTCGGTCCTCGAGGTGGGGGGGGCGGGAACCGTTCCCTTTGGTGGCCATCGGTGCATGAATCGGGCGGGGTCGGCAGATGCCCCCTCCCCAGTGGCTTGGGGCCCGATAGCGCCCGAGTTGGGCCGACCCATCTCGATTCATGCACCAACGCAAAACGGTAGCGGCAGGGGCCGGCCGGGCCTCAGTCCTGCGCGCGTTGGGCGGCGAGCGTGCAACGCTCCGCCAGCTGACTGCGTTGCCCCGCATGCCGCTCCTCGCGCGCGAGATTGTGCTCCTCGTTCGGATCGCTGCGGAGGTCGTACAGCTCCTCGTACTCGGGGTGGTCGAGGTAGCGGATGTACTTCCAGTCCCGCGTGCGCAGGCCCTCCGTGCGGGGAATGCGGCCGTGCTTCCAGAGGTGCTCGGTGAAGACCTCTTCTCTCCAGGACGTGTTCCGGCCCTCGAGCAGCGGCCGCAGCGAGCGGCCCTGCATTCCGGCCGGCACCTCGATCCCCGCCAGGTCGAGCAAGGTGGGGGCGATGTCCACGTTGAGGGCGAAGGCGTCGACCAGCCTTCCGCCCCGCTCTTTCGGGAGCCGAGGGTCATACACGATGAGGGGCACGCGGATCGAACGCTCGTGCAGGGTCCACTTACCGGCATAGCCGCGCTCGCCCAGAAAGTAGCCGTTGTCGCCGATCAAGAGGATCACGGTGTTCTCGCGCAGACCGAGCTCGTCGAGGGTCACCAAGAGGCGTCCGATTCCCTCGTCCACGCCGCTCAGCATGCGGTAGTAACCCTTCACCATGCGTTCGCGTTTCTGTGGCGTATCGAAACGCCAGTGCCAGCGTTCGCGGTTGAGGCCGGTGCGAAGGAATTCCGGGAGCGCTTCGAAGAAGGCCGGGTCGGCGGTCTTCGGCGGGGGGATCGTGTCCTCGACGTAGAGGGCATCGCAGCTCCTGGGCCACACGTATTGATCGGGGTTGGCGTCCTCCGCGTGGGGAGCCTGGAACGAGATCGAGAGGTGGAAGGGCCGCTCGTCCGAGGTGCTGAGAAAGGTGATCGCGCGATCGGTGTTGAGCTCGGTCAGGTGGCGGGGAGAGGTCGGGTCGCGCTCCCCTGGGTCCGTCGCGTCCTGTCGAAAGTAGGGATAGGTTCCCGGGGTGTATTCGTCGAACATCTCCTCCAGTCCAGCGGGGCTGATACCCACCCCGAGCTTGCCCACGAAGCCCACCCGGTAGCCGGCCCGGCGCAGCAGACTCGGGTAGGTCTCGCGCACGGTTTCATCGCTCAGGGGCGGCTGTCCGAAGGTGTAGCCGTGGGCTCGTTCGTACCTGCCGCTGAAAAGGCTGGCCCGGCTGGCCGCGCAGATGGGTGTGGTGACGAAGGCGTGGGTGAAGTGCACGCCCCGCTCCGCCAGGGCGTCCATGTGCGGCGTGCGCAGGATCGGATGCCCGGCGCAACTCAGCGCGTCGAACGGGTGATCGTCGGTGACGAGCAGCAGGAGGTTCGGTCGCTCCTCGTGCTCTAGCCGGGTGGGGGAGAGCAGCCAGGGGAACAGGGCGACGAGCAGCACAGCCTTCATCGCAGGGCGAGGGGTCTTGTTCTCTGCATGTTCGTGGGTCTGAAGCCCAGCGTGTTCGTGCTCGTCAGCCGGCGACTACTGTAGATGCTGTGGGAGCATCAGGCGGGTTCCCGGGGGTGTGTTCGACGTCGGTCCTCGGGGAGAATCAGAAGGTGCCGATGACGCCGCCGGAGGCGCTCGAGAACCACGGATCCAGGATCCCGGCGCCTGCCGGAAGGTCGCCCAGGACGACGGCCTGGGCGAACCAGGGGTTGCCGACCAGGCTGGAGTTCAGCGGGACGGGCGCGGAGAACATGGCTGTCGACCCGCCGCCGGCGTGGGGAGTGGGGGAGAAATCGCCGATGTAGCTGAGGGGGTCGACGAGGAGCTCGGAGACCCCTGAGGTCGCAAGGCCGAGGAACAAGCCGAGGTCAAGGATCGGGCCCGCAGTGCTGGCCGAGCGTACGAGGATGACCCAGGCCCCCGCCCCGCGTGTGGCCTGGGGCATCAGGTTCACGGTCCAGCTCGCGCCGACCACGACCGTGCTCGTGTCCAGGGTGTCCAGGTTGATGGCACTTCCGTTGTATGGGGTGACGGTTGCCATCACGGATTCACACTCGTCGGGGATGAAGTTTCCGTTGATGTCCAGGCTGAAGCCGTCGCGGATGTCGCAGTGGTCGGAGATGCTGTTGGAGTTGCAGTCGTCGCCCACCGTGCAGTCGAGCCAGGTGGAAAGCACGTCGGTTGTCCAGCAGTGCATCCGCCCTGCCTGTTTGGGACTGAAGCGCTCCCAGCAGGCGATTCCGTCGCCCGAGCCATAGCTCATGTAGTTCTCGCGATGGGTGTCGCCCCAGGGCGTGGCCGAGCAGGAATCGGTCGAACCGGGGGGCAAGCACGATCCGAAGTTGGACGGACCGGGCCGCGTGTCGTCGGCGAAGTCTCCGGTCGTGTCACCATTCAGGCCGTCGGCGCGTTCGTAGCAGGGGCCGCAAAAAGACACTTCTTCGACGCCGTGGTGCGTGTGCCAGAGCCCGAGGTTGTGCCCCATCTCGTGTGTGAGCACGTGGTGAACCGGGCTGAAGTAAGTACGGCCGATGACGATGCCGCCCTGGTTCGTCAGGGCGCTGGAGCTCCACGGGAATGTTCCTACACCGCCCCCGAGGTTGTTGATGAAGATGTTGCACTGATTCATCGGATCCTGCGCATTCTGGTCCTTCATCAGAGCGGACGCGCCGTTATCGTAGCGCCACGTCGAATCATCCACGTACTCCCACGTGTATGTGAACTGAATGTCGTGCGGCAGGTAGTCCAGGTTCAGCGTGGCCATCTGCCCGTCGATGTCCGCGGGGGTTTCGGCAGGGTCGCTTCCGTTGTCCGCGCGGAAGACGATGAGGTGAACCTTGAACCAACGGATGGGCGTTTCCGGTGTAGTGAGGTATGCGTCGCGCACCGCAGGCACGTCGCACGAGCCTGCGGTCGGGCAGCCACCGGCAAATGTTTCGCTGGCAAGCCCCTCTCTGGCCGTGAGGCATTTCCACCCGAGCGGGTCCCCCTGGGCGGCGGTCGCGCCGGTCGCGAGGAGAAGAACGGGCAAAGTTGAAAGGATTCGTCTTGCGTCCAGGTTCATGGCTTTGCGTAGGTCTGTGGCGACGGGAAGTTCGGGCACTCGGCCATCCACTCTCGCTTTGCCGTGGCCGGCGTTCCGAAGGGAGGGGGCGGTCGCGAGGGGGCGATCCCCTTCGTCGCCCACCGAAGCGAGAACGCCTTTCGGGGGGGGGCGACGGGAGGATCATAGTCGACAGCGACGGACTACGTCGCCGGAGAAGGACCTTCTTGGCTCGAGGGTCCCCTCGTGAGGGGTATTGCCGTCACCGCCTTTTGGTTCCTCTGGAACTTGGATCAAAGTGTTCGAGATCGTCCGCCTGTTGCACGATCCTTCCGCTACCCGCAACCTCTGGCCGTATCGGGAACGGATGGGCCGACAGGCCCGTCTTGTCGACCCTCGCAAGCGCGCTCTACCACCGAGAGAGTGTCTTCGGGTGAGTCCACCTCTCAGCGCAGTTCCCTTCGATCGATCTTGATCGTGCCTCCTCGTCCGGTGTAGGGAATCCCCAGAGCGCTCAGGGACGGAATTTCGCCGCTGTCGATGTTGTTCACGAACGTCAACCGCATTTGCAGGAAGCGCGCACCGTCGATCTCGTCGATGTTCTCGGTCCAGGCGTCACTCCCCCCGTGGAAGTCAACCAGGTTCGGGCTCAATTCGCCGTAGGCGTTGAGGTGTCTGGCGTCGAAGGGCTTGTCCGCCGAGGCTGCGAAGCCAGTGGCACCGCGATAATCGATCAGGATCTCGGTGCCGGGCGGTTGTTCGCGGGGCTCGAGAACCGGTTGGCGATAGTCCGGCGACGAGTCACGCGTGTCGAACCACGCGGTGTGCACGCGGCTGATGCGGACGACGTAGTCCATTTGGCCGATGTAGAAAGTGTTGTCCCCGTTGCGCGTCCTCCGTCCCGGGGGAGTCGAGCCGGGGTTGAAGCCGCCCCGGGGGCGGTTTTCGGTTTCCGGATCCACGCTTATGAGGCTGCCCGCCGTGTTGGTTCCGCCGGTTGAATAGACCCTGAACCTGGGCATGGGAGAGGAATTGACCGCCAGCGAAACATCGAATGCGTTGCGCCCGAAGGCGGCCGCGCTGGGGAAACAGCGAAATTCCATGAGCAGCGGCAACCCGAAACTCGGAACCTCTCGCTTGGGGGCGATCGAACCCGCAGGGCCGGGTTCGATCTCGAGCGGCGACCCCGTTTCGATGGCCATGGGAATCCCGGCACCGGCGTTGCCACCCTTGTCGAGGATCGAGGTGTCGCGCCAGGTGTAGCTCACGCGATCGGCACCGGATCGGTTCAGCGGCCAGGGCATCAATCGCGTTCCCGAGTTGCTGGTGAAGAGATCGGCGGAGTCGACTCGATAGCCGAGTTCTTTTGGATGGACGACCTGCTGGGGATCGAGCGCGTTGCGCTCGAAGCCGGCGCTCAGGAGCCCTGAGTTCTCGTAGCGCGGGAGAAGCCCGTCCCCGATCTGTTCGTCGGGAAGCCGATTGCTGTGGGCGAGTCGGATCTCGAAGCGGTCGAAGTAATCGTTGTACGGGACTCCTCCGAAGGGCGACCAGCTGAGTCCGACGACGTCGATGTTGTATTTCGACTCGTCGCGCACCGACCATCCGAAATCGGCATAGCGCCAAACGGTTTGCAGCTTGCTGCCCAGGTAGGAGAGCGGCGTTACCGGGCCGGATGGAGACGCCACCATGATGGACGGCACGGGGTTCGTCCGATCCGCGTCGGCCGAGAGGAAGGAGACCCTCCGGGGGCGGATAGCGCCGCGCTCAAAATTGAAGAAGAACTGCCCGCGCAAGTCGTTGGCTCCCTCCGGGCCAAGCTCGTCGACGCGCTCGAAACGTAGCACCAGCCCTCGGCTGTATGAGGGGTCCTGCGGCGATTCCACGCGGAACGGGATCGAGTCCGGGCGGGCGGGCAAGTGGTTGCCCGAAAGATCGGTGTAGTCGTTCAAGGCGATGTAGTGATCACCGACCGATGAGTCCAGGGGCGCAACCGGCGAGAAACGGAAGGACTGCAGATTCGTCGAGCTCGTCATCGACCCGACGACGATGTTGCGAGACGAGATGGCGTTGGAGTTCCCTCCGCGGATGACCTGGAAACCTTCCAGGGATCCGAGCAGCGCCGGCTCCATGGCTTCCGTGAAAGCGATTTCGATGGTGGAGTGGGGCGCGAAGCTGCGCCCATCCTCGCCTTCGGGTCGGGGCGAGACGGAAAGCCAGCAGAGACCGTCGACCGCTCCACCCGCCGCATAGGTCGTCATGTAGCGCGCGCCGCCCGCCAGTTCCACGAGGGAAACGGGGGCGGAAGTCAGGACACGCATGCGCACGCCGCGCGCGTCGCCGAGCGAATCCAGCTCGGCCGTTTCGGTCACTTCGAAAACATGCTGGCCGACGGATAGGATGTCTCCGGGCCGCGGATCCCTCCGACAATGGGTCGTGAAGCTGAGGTCGATCGACAGCTCGTCCGCGCTATTGGCCACGGCTTCGATCACCTGCACCGGCCACGTTGCGGCGATCTCCGGCGCGCGCAGGTCGAGCAGGAAGCCCCCATTGATGGATTCCCGGTTGCCCGAACGCATTGCGCGAACGACATCGCGCGTCGGACTTTGTAGATCGGCGGGGCCGTGGACGGTGGGGTCGAGCGGCGCACCACCCAGTCCTCGAAGAACGCGCGTCTGAATGCCGATCGATTCACGCGTGGGGATCCTCACCACGATGTTGGCCGTACTGACGCTAGAATCGCTCGCGGGCAGGCCGAGTAGGTTCAAGGGAAGCGTCGTCGTCATGCCGGCAACTTCGACTTCGGAGGTGGTGAAGTCGACGAGCACGCGCGTCGTGTGGAATTCACCGCGAACATTCGCTCCGTGGTTTGTGTCGAACAGAATACGGTTGACGAGGGGCAGCGCGTTCGGAGCCCCGGTCGAGACACGAATCATCTCGTTCAGGTATCTACGTGCATCTTCGCTATCGTCAAGAACATCGTCGAAGCGCAACACCAGGCACGCGTTGCGCGCCACCAACGAGAAGGGCGGTGCGGCCCCCTCGCTTTTCGGAAGTATGTTGGGCAGATTGCGTTCGGCTTGCCTGAGCAAGGACTCGAAGCTCGCTTGACCGTTGTTCGGCGCGCCCTGGGTGCGGTGGATGATGAGGCGCGATCCGTGGGTCAGAGGGTTGGTCTCCAAGGTGTAGTTCGTGCCGTCGCTGAAGAGGTTCTCGTTGATGACGAAGTCGCGATGAACGGGCAGCGAAGACACCCTTCCAAGAGCGTCGACATCGTGGACGACGACCAGGCGTCCGAAGGTCATCTCCAGCAATCGAGGCGGAGTCGAGGCTCCGCCCCGGTGGGGGTCGCCCAGGAAGCCCTCGCCATCTCCCGCCGGAAGGGTGACGCTCGGTCCATCACTTGATCCACAGGCGCTCAGCAGGGAAGCGAGGCAGCAAGCGAGGTGGATCCTGGGATTCAAGTGCGACATGGAGACGCTCCAATTGACCTGGCGGGGGGTTGGAGCGGTCCTGTCCGTCGCTCGACCCGCGGGGGTCGGGCGTGGGCCTACGCGCCGTCTCGGGAGAAGATCGTGGTGGGGTGGACTTTCGTTTCAGGGTTCGTTCCAACATCCCGCGCCGTCTCGGGGATGGGTTTCGCAGTGTCCAGCCGCCGAATGTGCGATACCGAATCGGGAACTCGGAGCAGATCTGGACAAAGTTCGAAATCGCTCGCACGGCCCTTCCGGATCCCCTTGGACACCCCGCGCGAGGACGCCAGCGGCTCCTCGAGGGAGGGTTGGAGCGGCTCGCCGGGTCCGCACCCTGAAAAGCGCATCCGCAACGCCCTTGCCGCCTTGCAAAGCCCTCTCGAAGTACGGGGCGACTGAGACGCAAGATGCTGAGTTCGCGGTGCGGTGGCCAGGCTGTGCTCCAAGAGGCAGCGGTCCCCACGTCGGTCTTCAGGGTGGAAAGGGGGCCGGAAATCGTGGCTCGGGTGTCTCCTTGCGACGGTCCACGCCCCTTGCCTTGGCGCCCGACGTACTCGCCCTGTTGCAGCCGTCCTAACTCTCGAGTGGTACGACCTGGTTGGATGGCGTTTTCGCGTATCCTTGTCCCGAAGGAAAATCAGGGGAGAAGACGATGAACGGAAAACTACTCGGCTTTGTATCGATCCTGGCCCTCTCGTTGGGCGGGGTGTGGCTCTGGACCCAGAAGAACTTCACATCCGAGCGGAGTCGAGAGGTAGCCAGCGCGGGTCCGACGGCGGAGGTATCGGCGGAAGAGCAGTCCGAGCCGGAGAAACTCGAGCTGAAAACCTCCGTCCCGGAAGAGGTCGATCGAAAAATCGAACTCTCGAACTCGGAAGTGACCGAACGCTCGGTCGTCGTTGCGGCGGAGACCAACTTTTCTGAAGACGATGCGGTCTGGATGAACGTCAGCGTTCTCATTCCGCCGGGACTGCCGCTGGAGGACCAACCGGCGCTGTTGGCTCTTTCGGTCATTGAGGAATCTCCGGGCGGGAAGGACTGGTTGAAGGATCTCGCCGACCACGGTGTGCTCGACCGGGGCGTTCAAGAGATGCTGGAGCACAGACACGTTCTATGGGCGCGCCGCTCCCTCGACGCAACGACGAACGTGCGCGTGCCTTTTCATCGGGATGCGAAGCTCGGGTTCCTTCTGATCCGGTCGGACTACCTCATCTTGGCGCCGGTCGAAGTCGACATTCAAGAGCACATTTCCGAGGACCAGCTCGAGCCCGAGCTGGGCGGTGTTCTCGCGGGCCGGATCACCTTCCCCCCGCAAGCGCAAGAGCGCGACATCCACGTGGACGAGGTCGAACTCAACTTGATGGGTCGTCCCACCGACAGCGGTTTCGGAGGGTTTCGCGGCATGGACTTGCGCGAAGTCGACGTAGGTGAAGACGGAACCTTCCTGGTGCCGCGCCTGTCCACGAGCCATACCTACATGGCTACAGCCGAGGGGGAAGGTTTCGCCAAGTGGTTCAAGAGGAGCGTCAAGGTCGGGCCGGGCGAGTACAAGGAGTTCGAGATCGCCGTCGAGCTGGGCGGCACGATCACGGGAACCGTTACGGATCAGGCCGGCAAGCCGCTACCCGGCATCTCGGTCTCTGCGCAAGGCGGCGGGGGTATGTGGTTCGGGAGAGACGAAGTGAGCGCCGAGACCGACGCCGGAGGTCGGTATGAAATCTCCTGCGTGCCCCCGGGCACGAACCGGGTCCAGGTGAGCGCCGACAGCTGGGCCGAACCGGAACCGCGCGCGATAGAAATAGAAGAAAAAGAGGTCATCTCGGGCATCGACTTCGCGCTCGCACGGGGCAAGAGCATCTCCGGACGAGTGATGTGGCCGGACGGCATACCCGCACAAGGGTCCAAAGTGACCGCGAGCGTGGTACGGACCGGTGGTTGGCACGAGACGAAGTCCACTTCGACCGCGGGAGAAGACGGTCGTTTTGTGCTGTACGGCCTGGAATCCGGCGTCTTCGAGGTGCGCGTCCGGCCCGATCTGACGGAAGAGGTCGCCGGGCAGCTCGGTCTCGAGTGGAGTCCGTCCGACCACCGGAAGACCCCGTCCGCACGGGCGCTCGAACCGTCCGTAGAGGCGTTCGAAGAAATCAGCGAGATTTCGACCCGGCCACCGAGTGAGGGAAAGCAACGCTGGATGGCGCGGATGGGTGGAGTCGAGGTCGGAACCGTGAATCTCGAACTGCTACTGGAACCTCCGCTCACCATCATGGGCAGGGTCGTTGATGGTAGCGGCGCTCCGGTGACGTCTTTCAAGGCGCACGCCAAGCCGTCGGGGGCCGTGCGCTGGTCTCCGGATGCGATCCGCGAGGACGTCTACGAAAGTAAAGACGGGACGTTCCAGCTGGCGGTCGCTTACAAGGGCACCTGGAGCCTCTCCGTCGAATCCCCTGAATACATCGCGGAAGAGGAAGCGACCGAAATCGAGGTTCCTTCGAGCGCTGAGTTCCTCTTGGTGATGAACAAGGCCGGTCTCCTGGCCGGCCTCGTCACGGATCCTTTCGGTCAACCCATCGAAGGTGCCGAGATCACGGCGACAGGCGGGAGCAGCCAGGGCAATCCCTTCATGTTCGGTCGGACAAGTGTGGAGGGCGAGTCGGATGAGGACGGCCGTTTCGAAGTGCGGGCAGAGAGCGATCGAATGACACTCGTCGCCAAGCACGAAGATTGGGCTGCGAGTGAGGCCTTGGCGCTCGAGCTGGCCCCTAGCGAGTCCCGGAATGACCTCGTCCTGCAACTGCGCATGGGCGCGCGTATCACCGGCGAGGTCTTCGACGCCGAGGGCGAGCCGATCGCCGGCCAGAACGTGACGGCCGGCAAAGCGACGAACGGCCCCTTCCCAGGAGGTGAACACTCCGTGCGCGCCGACGCCGCGGGACGGTTCTTCTTCGAACACGTCGAGCCGGGCAAGATCGTGGTGACGGCGATGCCCTCACAGGAGGAGATCCTCGAAAAGGTCTCCGAAAACCAGGACCCTGCCGCCATGTTGAGCGTGTTCAGCGGCATGGTGTCGGAAACGGTCGAGGTCGTCGACGGCGGCGAGGCCCACGTCACCCTGGGGCAGAAGGCGAAAGATCCGGTCCGCGTTTATGGTCGCGTGACCGAGGCCGGCAGCCCTGTCGACGAAGCCATGGTCATGGTCCTCAACGATGGTGAGGGTTCGATGATGGAGGGCATGAAGGCTACACGAACCGACGCGAACGGAAACTACGAGACGGACGTCGACCGGCCCGGTTCCTACGTCGTGACCGTGCAAGCCGAGGGCCTGGAGAGTTCCGGCATCCAGTTCTTCCTGGACGTTCCCGATGCCGAAGAGATCGAACACAACCTCGAATTGCCCATGGGACGGATCGAAGGGCGCGTTTTCGGGTCGGACGGAAAGCCGGTCTCAGGCGTCATGGTCAGCGCCCTGCGCGAGGGCGGCGTCATGGACATAGAGGAGTTCGGCCAATCAACGGGACGCATGACCGAGGAGGCCGGCAGCTTCTCCTTCGAGCATCTTCGCACGGCGACATATTCTGTGACCGCGGGAAACGCAAGCAACTTCTTCTCCGGTGGGACCGCGCGGTTTGCTTCCCAGATGGTGACCGGCATCGTCGTGGAGCAGGACCGTACTGCTTCCGGGATCGAAATCCACCTCGAAGCTCCCGGCACGCTCGAGGGCACCGTCGTGGATCGCTCGGGCATGCCCGTCTCCGGAGCGGCGGTTCACGTACGCAATGAAGCCGGGCGAGCGCTCGCACGCATCTCGCAGGTCATCACGAACCCGGCCGGGAAATTCACTTATGAGGGCTTGCCTTCCGGATCGTTGACCGTGACCGCACGTACCGCGGATGCTTGCTCGACGGAGAGTCGCAGGGTCCAGATCCTGACGAGCGAAACGACGGAGGTCGAAATTGTCGTCGAACCGGGCGCATACCTGATCGTGCAACTGCTCGATGAGGGCGAACCCGTGCGCGCGCGTTTGCGCGTACTCGACGAGGAAGGCAGGGAGGTCAACGGGTTACTTTCGATGGCGCTCATGCAAGAGCTCTTCACCGAAGGAATGTCGTCCAGGGAAAGGCGCGTCGGTCCCGTTCCTCCGGGCAAGTACAAACTGGAAGCCACCACGATGGATGGCAAGACGGCCAAGAAGACGGTGAGGTTAAAATCGGGCGAAAACAAACGCCGGGTCAAGTTGCGCTTGAAAGACTGAGCCGATGTCCGGCGTTTTGACCGGCGATGCGGGCACATCACGGACCTGCCGCCGAGTCTAGCTCTACCTCCGCGTCGACAGCACCCAGCCCTCGGCGGGGATCGGAGTTTTCGTGGCGTATGAAGCGAGGCGTACCGTGCAGCGATCGGCCTCGACCGCCGTCGCCTGGCCCCATTCCCGGCTGTCCTGATCCTTGATGTAGAAGCGCATGCCCTCGACGACACCCCGCTTCGAGCCGATCGAGAGCGTGACCATCACGGGGCCGCGGTTGCGGTCCTCATCGTCCGTGTCCGGCTCCTCACGCACTCCGATCACGCGCCCATCGAGGGGGCTGGTGAGCAGGGCGCCCTTCCACTTCGCCGGAAGCATGGGCTCACCCTCGACCGGGAGCGCCTCGTCTCCGCGCCGTAGGAGATGGGAGCCCCAGGCACCCCCGCGCGGTTCGGACCCGGCGTTGACGTCGTTGACGAAGTCCATCATTCCATCCGCGCGGAGCAGGTAGTGCCGCTTGCCCCAGTTGACCGGGACGAGCTCGGTCGCGATGCCGCGGAAGCCTTTGCGCTCGTTGGGTAACTCGCACTCGAGATGGAGCTTGCCGGGCTTCTCCTCCACCGCTCCGTAGTTCTGGTCGTAGAGCCCCATGCAACCATTCCAGCGGAAGACGAAGCCCGTCTTCGGAGCCAGGTCGAGGGAGACGTTGACCCCCCTTCCATCCCCGTAGTAGTAGGAGCCGGCCCAGCTCTGGCCCTCGATCGAGGCGACCTCGCGAGTGATTTCCCCGGAGCGACGTTTCGCCTCGACACTGACGTGCTCTTCGAGGCGCTCCCGGAACCTGTCCTCGGCAGCGGTGTCCTCCTGGGCCGGGATCGCGGAACAGGAGGCCAGGAGCAGCGGGAGGAGAGCGATGTGGCGGTGCATTGGATCGTCCTGGTTTTAGTCGGCGGGGACGCCCCCCCCCGCTGCAGAGAGGACGCGCGGGGACCCTGTTTCTTAGCGCAATCCGGAACCGAGGCCAACAAACTTCACTCACGCACGTCCAGCGGGGCTGGAGGATGGGGGCTCCAAAGGGATGTTTTTTGCCCGGCTCGACCTCTCGAGGGCCTCCCCGACGTTCGGCCCGGCGGGTTTTGCTCCGGCCCGGTACGGTCGCTCCGCGATGGCCGGCGATGTGCGCCAGGGCCGCCTCGAGGGAGCGGTCCGGATGTTCTTCCGGAGAGGATAGGTGCCCCGAAGGGGTGAACCACCGCCCGACCGCAGGTTCACACATGTCCGCTATGGACGGTGTGTGTCGGCTTCGAAGCCCCGGTCCCGGTCGGCATCAACGTATGCCGGAGGGGGTTGAGGCCTGGGGAGGTTTCATCGAACGGGGTGTCTACTCCAGAGCGTATCCTGCGCCCAACTTGGAGACTCGCCCCGGAGACGGAGACGCAACAAGTGGCAGTGTCAAAGATGGCTAAAGAAGGAGGCCCGAAAATGTTGGGTAGGACCCTGATCCTGAGTGTGTTCCTTGTTTCCGCCTGCTTTTCATCCTCGAAGGACAGGCAGAAGGTGGCTGTGGCCGTGGCGACCTCCCACCGTTTGAAGCTGGAGGACTTCGTCGCACACTTCTCCATTCGGGTCGAACGCGCGGCCGATCAGATCGCGAAGAATGCGGATCCTTCCATCCAGCGCAATACGATTCTCTGGAAGATGCTCCTGATACCCATGGCTCGCCGATCACTGAGGCGCGCGGACGACGACGCGGCCCTCATGGACCTGTGGCTCTTGTGCGTTCGATCGACCGATGCTTTCGGTGCATCCGGGCAAGCCAAATCCTTCTTCGGGGACGCGACCCCGATCGCCCTTGAAGCCTCCAAGGAGCTCGAACAATCGATCCGTGGTCTGGCGCAAGCCACACTGACCGAAGAAAATTTCAAGGCCGCAGCCGAGACGATCTCGCAGCACTCGTCGTCCGACAAGGGCCAGGCCCGTTTCCCGATCGAGGTGACCGAGAAGGCCGGGTGGGACAAGGCGATCAGCGGCGTCCTCGACAAGCCCATCCAGATGGTCTCGCGACCGCTCAATTACGTCGACCCCACTGCCGGTCTGGACCAGGCGGCTAAAGCAGCCGTTCAGATAGCAGCTACCGTCGACCGGGCGCGGACCGACCTCAACTACATGCCGGACAATCTACGCTGGCAGCTGGAGCTCCTGCTCACGGAGTTGCAGGAGAACGTGGCGTTCTCCTCGGCCGTGGAGAGCTGGGCTCAGGTGGGCAAGGCCTCGGCCAGCCTTGCCGAAACCTCCAGCAAGCTCCCCGGCGAATTGCGGGCCGAGCTCACGACGTTCATCGAGGACATCGAGTCGGAACATTCCAAGCTCCAGACGACCCTGAAAGACCTCGACACGACGGTCGCCGGCATCGAAGGAGCGCTGGTTGACGTTGACAAGATTGTTCTGGCGACCGACGACACCGCGAAGAGCCTGACCACGATGGCGGCGGCCTACTCCACCCTGGTCGGCGGCGTATCGTCGCTGATGACACAGATCGACCCGCCTCCCGATCCCTCGGCCGCGCCTGCGCCGAAGCCCGTAGCCACGGGCGAGCAAGCCCCCCCGTTCGACATCACCAGCTATGGAGCAACGGCAGACAAGCTGACAGAAACCGCGAACGGGCTGACGGCGCTGCTCGCCGAACTCCAGGTCCTGACGGAGTCCAAACAGTCCACGGTCCTGCTGAACAACACCGAGGACCTCTTCAGCGCGATGACGGATCAACTCCTGCTCAAGGGCGGGGCCCTGACCCTCATGGTCGGACTCGTCGCACTGGGCTACCGGTTTGCCGCCCGCAAGATTGCCTGAGCAGATCGACCGGGCTCGCGGCCGCCTCGATGCGCGGACGCATCGGCCGAGCCTGGCGTCGCACGAGGCCCCTCTGTGGATGTCGGGGAGGAACGATGATCAGCGGTCGGATATGAGACCCGTCCGACACCTCACCCGCTCGGAAGAGCATAGGAGAATCAAAGGGCCGTATTCACCTCAGGCCCCTCCGCCAAACTCCAAGAAGCGGGAGGCGCTGACGGGTGTGATCGATCGGAGGACAAGGCTGGTGAACGCGAGCAGCGGGAGACGATCGGATCCCTCGACGAGGGAGGTCCGCGTCCGTGGGCGGCTCGGAGGCCTGCAAAACTACTTCGGGTGCGCAGGCTGGGCGAATTCGGTTGCTACGATGGCCCCGCCGGCGCCGCATCCACGTCCCGTGACCCATTCCACCATCCTCCCCACGACACGCGCCGAAATCGAAACGCGCGGATGGGACGAGCCCGACGTCGTGCTCGTCTCCGGGGATGCATACATCGACCACCCGAGCTTCGCCGCCGGGTTGCTGGCGCGGCTCCTGGAGCACGCGGGCTACCGCGTCGCGGTCCTCCCCCAGCCCGACTGGCGAACCGCCGACGCCTGGCGCGCCCTCGGCCGGCCACGCCTCTTCTACGGTGTGACCGCGGGCAACATGGACTCGATGATCAACCACTACACGGCCAACCGGAAACGGCGCAACGACGACGCCTACTCACCGGACGGTGCCATCGGCCTGCGCCCCGACAGGCCGACGAGCATCTACGCGCAGCGCTGCCGTGAAGCCTTCAGGGGCGTGCCGGTGATCGCGGGCGGCATCGAGGGCTCGTTGCGCCGGCTGCCGCACTACGACTACTGGTCGGATCGAGTCATGCCGTCGATGCTGGTCAGCTCGAAGGCGGACCTGCTCGTCTTCGGCCTCGGTGACAAGCCGATCGTCGAGATCGCGCGCCGGCTCGACGCGGGTGAGTCTCCGAAGGATCTGCGGGACATGCGCGGGGTCTGCTACCTGCTCGGGAAGAAGGAGCCACTACCCGACATCGACCGCGACGAGCTCCCCCCGTTTGAGGAGGTTGCGGCCGACAAGCGGGCTTTCGCGCGCATGACGCGCCAGCACCAGATGCAGACGAGCCCGTTCAACGCGCTCACGTTGATCCAGAAGCACGGCGATCGCACCCTGGTCCACAATCCGCCCTCGTTGCCGATGAGTTCGGACGAGCTCGATCGCTCCTACGACCTGCCCTACACGCGCCTGCCCCACCCGCGCTACAGGGGCAAACGCATCCCCGCCTTCGAGATGATCCGCGACTCGGTCACGATCATGCGCGGTTGCTTCGGCGGCTGCACCTTCTGCTCGATCACCTCCCACGAGGGGCGCACGATTCAGAGCCGCAGCCAGCGCTCGGTCCTGAAGGAAGTCGAGACCCTCGCCGCACGCGAGGACTTCAAGGGCACGATCAGCGACCTCGGCGGACCGACCGCGAACATGTACAGGATGCGCTGCACGCGCCCCGAGGTCGAGGCGATCTGCCGCCGGCCTTCGTGCATCCACCCGAAGATCTGCAAGCTGCTCGGCACGAGCCACGGGCCGACGCTCGACCTCCTGCGCAAGGCTCGCGCGATCCCGGGGGTCGAGCGCGTCCTGGTAGCGAGCGGCATCCGCATGGATCTCGCCAACCTCGAGGACGAGTTCATCGAGGAGGTGGCGGCGCACCACACCGGGGGGCACCTCAAGATCGCGCCCGAGCACGTGAGCGAAAAGGTGCTAGGTGTCATGAAGAAACCGAGCCTCGAGGGCACCGACACTTTCGCGGAGAAGTTCACCGCAGCCTCGCGCCGCGCCGGCAAGGAGCAGTACGTCGTCCCGTATTTCATCGCCAGTCACCCGGGGTCCGGCGTGGGGGAGATGATCGAACTCGCCGTCTACCTGAAACAACGCGGCTACCGCCCACGCCAGGTGCAGGACTTCATCCCCGCTCCGATGGACGTCGCAGCCTGCATGTACTGGACAGGGCTCGACCCGATCACGGGGCAGCCGGTCGAGACCGTGCACAAGCTGCGGGACCGCCGCACCCAGCGGGCGCTCTTGCAGTTTTTCCAGCCGGAGAACTACTTCCTGGTGAGCAAGGCGCTGCTAGCCCACGGTCGCAAGGACCTGATCGGAGACGGCCCCCTTGCGCTGATCCCCGAGCGCCCGCCCAAGGAGGCGTTCGCCGCGCGACGCAGGGAGGCGACCCACGTCCACGCCGAGGACGCGGGGGTCGCGAAGACGGTCGGCTATCGTCCGGGACGCCGAGGACGCCCCCGACGCTGAACGTGACGGTGGTCAGTCTTTTTTGCTGATGCCATGGTTTGGACCGCTCTTGCCAGGCCGCAAGAGCATCAACCGCAGGCGCTGGTGAAGGAGTGGAGAGGGGAGCCCCGTCCTCGAGCCCCAGGTGACCAAGGATCGTTCGCACCTGGCGCCGGGCCGTGATGGTGGCGATCATCCGACGGCGAGCTCCGCACTCGCAGTGAAGCGCGTCGGCATCGAAGACACGCCGAATCCACTCCGCCCAGCAGGAGGGGACACAACGGGGTCAGTCGTCTTGCTTTTCGTCGGTCGGCGTGGGTGTCACCGCCGACTTGGCCTTCACGGGCATGCCCTCGCGTACCTTCTGTGTACCGTCCACGATGACCCTCTCGCCCTTGTGCAGCCCCTTGGTCACCACGATCGAGCCACCGTGGGACGCGCCGACCTCGATCACCCGTGACTCGACCTTCTCACCTGCACCGACGACGTAGACGAACGTTCCCAGCTGGTTCTGCATCATCGCCTTCTGGGGGATGAGCAGCGCGTCTGGTTCATTGCCGACGTACAGCCGCACGGGCACGTACTGACCTGCGATGAGCTCTACACCATGCTGCGCATCCACCGGGTTGGGGATCGTCGCGCGTGCCAACAGCGTGTCGGTGCTGGGATCGATGCGCGCCCCCACGAAGTCGAGCGTGCCACGATGTGGGTACGTCTTACCGTTGGGCAGCAACACCTCGACCTCCAGCTTGCCCACGATCTCATTCGGAACCAGACCGCGGTGCTGCAGATCCTGGATCTCGAACAGCTGCCGCCGGCTGAGGTTGAAGATGACGTACATCGGATCCAGCTTGAGCAGGGTGGTCAGGATGTCTTCATTCGCGCGCACGAGGTCGCCCCTGTCAGGCTGGGAGATCTGCACCCACCCGGCGAAGGGCGCCGTGATGTGCGTGAACTCCAGGTTCAGCTGGGCCAGCTCGATGTTCGCCTTGTCACGCGCGATGCTGGCTTCGGCTTCGCCCCGGTGCGCGGTCGCCGAGTCGAGACGCTCCCTCGATGCGGCCCCTTTTGCGGCCATGGTCTTGAAGCGCTTTTCCTCGGCCTTCCGGAAGGCGAGGTTGGCCTGGTCGAAGGCGAGCTGGGCGGTTTCGAAGTCAAGCTGGGCCTGGAACGGCCGCGGATCGATGAGATACAGCGCTGCGCCCTCCTTGACGGGCGTGCCCTCGACGAAGAATTGCTCCATGAGGTAGCCGGTGACCCTCGAGCGCAGCGGAACCTCCGTCACGGCCTGCAGCGTGCCGCTGAGATGCATGACGATCGGCACGGACTGCGGACTCGCGCCGGCCACGATCACGGTCGGGGGAGTGTGTGCGGCAGGAGCCTGCTTGTCCTTGGAGTTGCACCCGGCGAGTAGAAGGAATACCAACGCGGCGGAAAGGGGCGGACCGAGGCGCCGCATTGACATTCCCGGGTGGAAGGTATGCATGTCGTTTTGCTCGTGGCTGGGTCGGCGTGTCATGTGGTCTGCCCCGGTGCTGCGATGGCCTTGCCGCTGCGGGAGGAGCTGTCTTCGTCCGTCACGCGGGGAAAGCGCTTCTCGCGCAGATTCTGAATCACGAAGTAGAAGATGGGGACGAAGCAGATCAGGACCGTGGAGACGGTCATGCCCACGACGACCACCGTACCCAGGGAACGACGGCTGTTGGCACCGGCGCCCGTGGCGAACATCAACGGCAGGGTTCCGAGGATGAAGGCGAAGGCGGTCATCAGGATCGGACGCAGGCGGATGCGGGCGGCGTCCTTGGCGGCCTGCAGGATGCTCGAGCCCGCTTCGCGTTCGTCCTTCGCGAACTCGACGATCAAGATCGCGTTCTTGGCCGCCAGACCGATCAGCATGACCAGTCCGATCTGGGCGTAGACGTCCATGTCGAGATCGCGCAGAAACAGGCCCAATGCGGCGCCCAGGATGGCCAACGGCACGGCCAGCAACACCATGACGGGCATGACCCAGCTCTCGTAGGTGGCCGCCAGCACGAAGAACACGAATAGCATCGACAACCCGAAGATGAGCGGTGCCGCGTTGCCCGCCTCGAGCTGCTGGTAGGTGATGCCCGTCCACTGGTAGCCGTAGCCGTCCGGCAAGGCCGAGTCCGCCACCTCTTCCATGGCGATGATGGCCTGGCCCGTGCTGTAGCCCTTGGCTGGCGAACCGTTCACGGCGGTCGAGCCGTAGATCTGGTAGTGGGGGACGTTGTACGGCCCCACCGTGCGTTCCACCGTCACCAGGGTCGAGAGATCGACCATCTCGCCATCCTGGTTGCGGACCTTCAACCGGGCGATGTCTGCCGGATCGGCACGGGCATCCTCAGTTGCCTGGAGATAGACGCGGTAGATCCGGCCGAAGCTATTGAAGTCATTGACGTACATCGAGCCCAGGTTGATCTGGAGCGTGTCGAAGAGATCGTTGAGCGAGATCCCGAGCGACTTGGCCTTCGTGCGATTGACGTCGAGGTAGAGCTGCGGGAAATCCGCTGCGAACGTCGAGTAGACGCCTGCCAACTCGGGCCGCCTGCGTGCCGCCTTCATGAAGTGCTCGGTGGCCTCGGCCAGCTTCCGTGTGCCTCGCGCTTCGAGATCCTGCAACTCCATCGTGAACCCGCCCGTTGCGCCCAGGCCCGGAATGGCCGGGGCGTTGGCGACGATCGTGCGAGCCTGGGGAATCTCCTCCGCGAAGCTCTTCTTGGCTCTCTCCATCAACGCAAGTAGCTCCATCCCGGGCTCCGTGCGTTCGTCCGAGGGATCGAGGATGACCCAACCCACACCGAAGTTGGGTTGCTTGATCCCGTCGACGACGTTGTAGCCGGGGGCTTCCAGGAAGTCGGCCACGCCCGGCATCGCCAGGACGATCTCGCGGACGCGCTCCAGCGCCTTCTCGGTGCGCTCGATGGTGGCTCCCGGCGGCGTCTCGACGTTGACGATGAAGTAGCCCTGGTCCTCCTCCGGCACGAAGGCCGTCGGGATCGAGGTCATCATCCAACCCGTGAGCAGGCCCAGGCCCAGGAACACGGTGAAGACCAGAATCCAGGCCTTTGCCATGAGTTCGACCAGCGCGGCATAGCCGTTGGAGAGCTTCTCGAATGCGGTGTTGAAGATCCGGAACGGGGCGAACTCCTTCTTGCCCTCAGGGGCCGCCTGCAACATGACGCCGCACAATGCGGGGCTCAGACTCAGCGAGTTGAAGCCCGAGAGGCCCACGCTGAACGCGATGGTCAGCGCGAACTGCACGTACAGCAATCCCGTCATACCGGGCATGAAGGCCACCGGCACGAACACGGCCATCAGCGCCAGGGTCGTCGCGATGATCGGGCCGCGCACCTCCGCCATGCCTTCGGTGGTGAGTTTCTTGATGTCGACGTCCCGACCCTTGGCTCCCTGCAGCTTCCGCATGCAGTTCTCGACCACCACGATCGCGTCGTCCACCACGAGGCCCACCGCCAGGACCATGCCCAAAAGGCTCAGCGTGTTGATGGAGAACCCGAACGACGACATGATCGCGAAGGTGCCGACGAGCGATACGGGAATGGTCAGCAGCGGGATGAGCGTGGTGCGCCAGCTCTGCAGGAAGACGAAGACCACCAGGAACACCAGCCCGACGGCCTGGAGCAGCGTCACGACGACCTCCTTCACCGAGTCACGCACGAAGGTCGCGGTGTTGTAGGGCATGCTCCAGGCCATGTCCTCGGGGAAGTGCTTCTCCAGCTCCGTCATCACCGCGATGACGTCCGCTTCGAGCTGGAGCCCGTTGGCATCGGCCAGCTGGAACACGGCGAGCGTCGCCGCGGGCTTCCCGTTGAGCGAGGTGGACCAGTCGTACTCCTCGGATCCCAGTTCGACCGTGGCCACGTCCTTGATGCGCACCACCGACCCGCCCGGCATCGTGCGCAGGATGATGTCCTCGAACTCCCGGGCCTGCGAGAGCCGTCCCTGGGTCGTCAGCTGGTACTGGAACGCCTGGCCCGCGGGCGCCGGTGAGGCGCCCACCTTGCCTGCGGCGACCTGCTGGTTCTGCTCCTGGACCGCCGAGGCGACGTCCATCGGCGTCAGTCCCAGCCCGGTGAGCCGCAGAGGATCGATCCAGATGCGAATGGCGTACTTGACCAGACCGAGCTGGTTGACCGAGGCGACGCCGGAAAGTCGCGTCAGGGCGTCGTTGACGTGAATGTCGGCGTAGTTGCAGAGGAATAGCTGGTCGTAGGTGCCTTTCGGTGAGATGAGATTCACCGCAAGCAGCATGTTGGTGGACTGCTTGTCGACCGTGAGGCCGATCTGCTGCACGTTCGGAGGCAGTTCGGCGATGGCCTGGTTGGCACGGTTCTGCGCGTCGAACTCGGCCATCGAACTGTCGGAGCCGACCTCGTAGGTGATCGTGATGCTGCAGTCGCCGTTGTTCGTGCTGTTGGAGGACATGTAGAGCATGCCCGGCGACCCGTTGATGTCGAGCTCCAACGGCGTGGTGACGGTGTCCGCGACAACCGACGAACTCGCACCGATGTATTGCGTGGAGACCTGCACTTCCGGCGGCGTGAGCACCGGGAAGCGTGCAATCGGGAGTAGCATCGCGGCGATGCTCCCGGCCACCACCAGGATCAGTGCGAGAACCGACGCGAAGATCGGACGTTCGATGAAGAAATTCACGGTTGCTTCCCGGCCTCTTCCTGGGGCGGATAGAGTTCGTCGGGATCAGGGCGCGGATGTCCCAGGTCGCTGCCCTCCGAGTAGTCGGACGAGAGCATGTCACCCCAGTCCGTTCGCTCCGCCATCTCCTTCCGGGTGCCCGCGGGCACGAAGTCGCGCCCTTCGCGCAGCTGCCAGCCACCGCCCAGCGCCTTGTAGACGCCGATCAGGCTGAGGATCTCGTTGGCCCGGCTGACCGCCAGGTCCTGCTGAAGTTGAAAGAGCGCGGACTGCGCATCGAGCACACGCGCGTACGTGGTCGTGCCCTCGCGGTACTGAATCAGCGAGATGTCGACGGCGCGCTTTGAGGCCTCCACGCCCGTCTGCAGGAAACCTGCGCGATCGTGCTCCAGCACGAAGCCGACCAGGCCGTCCTCCACCTCCGCGGAGGCCTCGAGGACCGTCTCCTGGTACCGAACGACCGCCTGCTGGAACAGCGCGTCCTGCACGCGCACGTCGTTCTTCAGCCGGCCGTAATTCAGGATGTCCCAGCGGAAGCCTCCCGTCACCAGGCCGCCCCTGCTTTCAGGCTCGAGCAGGTCGCCGGAAAGCTCCGCGGCCCAACCGCCCGACGCAGCGATCCCGAAGTGCGGGTAGAGATTGGCGACGGCGATGCCGATACGCTCGGCCTGCGCGGCGGCCGCGCGCTCCGCCGCGCGCACATCAGGCCGTCGCAACAGCAGGTCGGCCGGCATGCCCACCGCCAGCTCTTCCGGTGCACTCGGCATGCGGATGTCCTCGCCCAGAACGTCATCCAGTGCGTGCGGCGGCTCCCCGAGCAGCACGCACAAAACGTTCTTCACGCGCCGCAGGTCGATCTCGAGCTGGGGCACGAGCGACTGGCTCTGCGACAGCCGCGTGAGGGACTGCACCACGTCCAGTTCGCTCACCGATCCATTGTCGAACTGGATGCGCGCCAGGTTGAGGACTGCCTTCTGGCTCTCGATGTCCTGCCGGGCCAGGCGGATCCGCTGCTCCAGGACGCGGATGAACACATAGGACGTGGCCACGTCGCCGGTGAGGGTCACCAGCACGCTGTCGTAGTCGGCGATGGTGGAGAGCAGGGCCGCGTTCGCCGACCGGGTGTTGCGTGCGAACTGTCCCCATAAGTCCAGCTCCCAGGTCGCGTCGATGCCGGCCGAATAGTCGTCGAACGTCCGCTGCGAAACGGGGTTGGGGAGGTTCTCGCTGAGCTCCTGTCGGGTGTAGCTGGCCGAGAACTGCTGGACCTGCGGAAACATCTCACCCACTGCGATGCCGAGCTGAGCGCGGGCCTGGAGTACCCGTAGCCCGGCCTCGAGCAAATCGAGGTTCTGTTCGTAGGCGCGCTGGACGAGGCCATCGAGGACCGGATCCTCGAAGCTCTTCCACCAGGCCGCGTGATCGGAGGCGGCTGTACTCAACCGGGGATCGCTGCTCTCGATCCAGGCGTCGGCCACCGGTGCCTCGGGCGGGACGTAGTCCGGCCCGACCATGCACCCCGTCGGAGTCAGCGCGGCGATCAGCGCGGCGGGAGCCGCAAGCACCCGCGTCCACGAGGCGGTCCGGGCAGCAGTCCGATGCGCCATCCAGTCCGGGCCTCGTGCCACGTCTCCCTCCGGGTTTTTCGCTGCGTCGACGGTCGTCAAGCGTCTGATCGTCCCCGGATTCCCGACGCGGGTCAACAGAACGACACCGGGACGAGTAAGGAGTGTCGGGGAATCAGCGGTCCAGGGGGGCGTTCTTGCCCGGCTCAACCTCTCGAGATCTCCCCGACGCCGGGCTTCGGGGTGGGAGAGGGTCGAAAGTCGTTCCCAGGGGTGGCGCATCCAGACGGTTTACGCCCCTTGTGGAACCCGAGCCAAGTTCATCCCCGCTCCCGCCATCCACGGGGCGCGTTGTTGCACGGGGGATACGGAGTCGGGTTCACTCTCCTGCCCGAAAGGACTCGGGAGCTGGACAGGGCTGTGCCCAAGAGCCAAAGAGCGCTACCTAAGTTCAGCTATTGCCGTGGGTTAGGTCACGGCCCTGGGGCGGGACACCACGGGCTGCGGGACGACACGCCCGTCCTCAGGCCCTGGCGAGAGGAACGGATCCCCGCGGGAATGGAACCGGGGCCCGGCCCGGTCTCAGAAGAGGAATCCGACGGAGAATGAGTACAGGACGTCGGCGCCGACGTCTTCCGTGGGGAACACCGCGTGCAACTCCGGCATCAGGGTGAGTTTATCCGAGAGGCGGTGGCGCATTCCGATCCCGATCCCCCAGAGGCCGGTGGCTCCGTCAAGACCGATGTCGTCGTCGTCATCAAGGTTCCCCGAGTCGCTCAGGAACAGGTGACCCACCCTGCCGGAGAGCGTCAACGTCAGCTTTTCGGACGTGTAGACATCCGCGAGGACCGGTAGCCACAAGTAGGTGGCCAGGGGCCCGCCGAGCGGCAGGAAAGCAATCGTCGGATCGACGGAGAGCGCGAACTCCTCGTTCAGGATCAGCGCGTAGTTCAAGTCCGCCTGGATCATCGAGAAGCTGGTCACCTTGAGGCCCGCGTCGTACTGCTCTCCTAAGCCCCAGCGAGCTTGCGCTTCGACCAGCGGGAGGGTCGTGCTGCCCAGGTCGTCGTCGAAGGTGTAGACCCCCAGCCCGCCGGAATACTCCACCTTGTCGACAGGCACCGGTCGTGCGGGGTGCAGCGTGTTGACCGAGGGGCAGCCGGACAGAAGTCCAACCAGGAACAGGGTAAGGAGGAGGCTCCTCGTACCCTTTCGTCGAAAGATGGCGTTTTTCATGGACTCTTTCCTGAGGAACATGGACAGGTCCATTCTAGCCCCGCGCGCCCCGGGCCTTCAAAAACGGGTGATCGCGCGACGGCGATTTCCACGCTCGCAATGAAACGCGGTACCGCCCGTCTGCCCGTCGACACCGAGCCGGCCAGAAATCGCCCGGGTCACGCACGCCCCGCGGAGATTCAAGATCCTTCCCTTCGTAGCGCCTATGCTCCGGGCTGCAACCCGACGTCGGGCTCGACCTTGCATTCGTCGACCAGGTCCGCAACCGACGTGCCCGCCCCTCAGGGAGCGAGAACGAGCGGGACAGCGTTGCTCACGAAGACAGGCGTGATCGGCCCCAGCTCGAGCACGACGGCAGCAAAGTGCACGACGAGGCCGACATAGGAGAGATGGATGCCGCCCGGAACGGTGAGGGTCGCCTGGCCCTCGCCGAGGCCGTCCAGGATGCCCAACGAGTTGGAAAGAAACGCCGCGCCCGGCGACTGCAAGGTGAGGCTGAAGTAGGGGTCCGGTGAGTTGAGCGGGAGCGTAAAGCCGCAGGGGATCGTGGTTCCCGGCGACACGCCCGAGGTCGATCCCAGGAGCAGGTAGATCGAGCCGGCGTTCGAGGCGCCGGCATTCAACGCGAAGCTGCGGACGCCGTGCGCGAGCGGGGCGTCCAATGCAAGGGCGAACTACTCGGGCGGAAACTTGGACAGCAGCTTGGCGACCGTGTCGCGCACGACCTTTTCACGCTTCTCGACGGAGTTCTTCCTGTGGAACACATCCTTTGCGGTCCCGTTCCACATGACCTTGCGACTCGCTTGAGTCAGAATGTCGATGCCCAGCGTGCCTTGCTCGTACTCGTAGACCGTCGGGGCGCCGATCCCGAACCCGTACCCGTATCCGTAGTTCCAGTCGTAGCCGCCGTAGCCGCCGTAGCCGAAGTTGTCGTTGACGTAAGCGGAGTCGTACTTGCGAGTCACCGCCGCGTGCGCAGCCACCAGGAAATCCGCCTGCGCTTCATCCTGCACCTGGACGAAACCCTTCGACGCCAGCTCGGCTTCGACCGCGCTCTTGATGCGCTGGCTGGCCAGCTGGGTCTCCGCGTTCTCGTCGGGCAGTACGGTCTTGACAGGCTTGATCCAGGCCCACTCCTCAAGCGCGCTGAAGTCGACCTGTGGGTCGTAGTCGGTGTGCACCGAGAGGGAGTTGCAGGCGGTCAGGAACACGAGGGGCAGGAGCAGCGGCAACTTGGACATGGTTTCACCATCGGACTGGAGACCACGGGAGTCTAACCAAGATGAACGGAGCGGCTCGGGTGTTCTTCCCGTTTGCGCACGACGGGGCCGCCCGCGAGCAGGGAACCTCGAACGAAAAAAGGGGCGGGATGCCATGTCCATTGCATCCCGCCCCTTCGGAAAGGAGTCTCGAGCCAAAGGCTACGGGCCTCCCTCCCCCCTAGCGTTCCACAGAAAATCGTTTCGCCCAGTGCCTCCCGGCACTGCAGGCAACACCAACGCGGAAGTTTCGTAGCGAGTTTCGAGAGTACATGCCTCTAATGCGTGCCCAACCGTAAGAGACTACCCCCGTGGGCAACACGTAGGAAATTGTAACTCACTCGCGCCGATTCGCGCTTGGCTCATATACGTATAATCCACGAGTTGTTTCGGTATGTGTATTCGAACTAGTCCGGATGGCTCGACAGAGATCGGTGGCCCAAAGGGGTGTTCTTGCCCAGCTCAGGTTCCCAAGCCTCACCTTGACGAGGCGGAGCAAGACCCGCCGGCCTTCCGCAACTACCGACGCTGAAGCCGGCTGGCCGAAGCTCCCGAGCGTGCCCCATACGGGAGCGCTCGTCACTCGGCCTGGGGATTCTCGTGCTCGCCGTCCCCGCCGGCTCGAACAGCGGCCTCTGAACGCCACCGAGGCTGGGATTCGCGGTCCAGCACCCGTTGGCGAGCCGGTTCGCCTCGGCGATCGCCGAGGCACCGGGCCTCCGGCTTGGCCGTTGATTGGAGTGCGGGTAGCCTCTTGACCTCGAACGACGTCGGAGTCGGGGACCGTGAGCGCACATCGTTTCTTACTGATGCAGGCCCGCCACGCGGAGGACCCGTCCAGGGTCGACGAGCAGCGGTCCTTTGCCAGGCGTCTCGGCGTCGAAGAAGAGGCCCTTGTGTCCTGCAACATCCTCAGCGAGCCTCTCGAGTTGGAGCGTCTCGCCGACGTGGACGCGTTGCTCGTCGGTGGTGCGGGGGAATACTCGGTGGTGGCCCCCCAGCCCCCCGTCGAGGCCATGATCCGGTTCCTGGCCCGGGTAGCGGAGCGCGGCTTCCCGACGTTCGCTTCGTGCTTTGGGTTTCAAGCGCTGGTGGTCGGCCTTGGGGGCGACGTGGTTCACGACGAGGAGCACGCCGAGGTCGGGACCTACGAGGTCGAACGCACCGAAGCGTCCGACGGCGATTCGCTCTTCGGCCCCCTTCCGACTCGCTTCATGGCGCAAATGGGGCACAAGGACCGGGCCAACGTGTTGCCTGGAGGAGTCACCTGTCTGGCCTGCAACGAGAACGCCCCCTTCCAGGCGCTGAAGGTGGACGGCGCCCCCATCTACGCCACGCAGTTTCATCCCGAGTTGACCTCCGAAGACAACATCGGGCGCTTTCGCCGGTACTTCGGTCAATATGCCGTGTTGTTCGGGGCCGAAGAGACGCAGAGGCGTATGGATTCGCACCGGCCCAGCCCGGAAGCCAACGCGCTCCTGTCACGTTTCGTCGCACTGGTGTTGGGTCCGGGGGATGACCCGCTTGCAGACTAGAGCGCTTTCGGGTTTGCCCGGTTCCGGGTTCAAGGAGGATCTCGGCGATTTCGGGTGGAGGCGCTGCAAGTCGTTGCCCTACCCGCGCTCGGGAAGACCACCCGGATTGCCCCCGAGAGACCGAGCGCCCTGATTCCACGGCCGTGGGGGGCCGCCTCCGCCCACACGTGGACTCCCTCATGCAAGACCGCGTCGTCATCCTAGATGAACGAGAGTTCATCCTGCGGAAATCGTCCCGTAAGCATTTGCAACGTATTTGGAAGCACCTCCCGCCGCCAGGGACGGGCCTCGTTGAGGTCCGGGGTGGTGGGAAGAGAACATCCGAACCACGAGGACGAGAAGATGGTGATGGCCGATACCAACCTGGCCCATTCCTCCCGCAAGGGCGACGCGCGCGCGGAGATGCAACGGCTCCGCGACCACCTGGACAGCAAGGTCATCGGCCAGCCCGTACTGACCGAGCGACTGTTGCTCTCCCTGTTAGCCGACGGGCACCTGCTGGTCGAGGGCGCGCCGGGACTCGCGAAGACCACCGCGATCAAGGCGCTGTCTGACGCAGTCGAAGGTGACGGGCACCGCATCCAGTTCACCCCCGACCTCTTGCCGTCGGACCTGACCGGCTCCGAGGTCTTCCAACCCGAGACGAGCTCCTTCCGCTTCGAGCCTGGCCCGGTCTTCCACGACTTCGTCCTCGCCGACGAGATCAACCGCGCGCCGGCCAAGGTGCAGAGCGCGCTGCTCGAGGCGATGGCGGAGCGCCAGGTCACCGTAGGCGCACACACCCACCGCCTACCCGATCTGTTCCTGGTCATGGCGACCCAGAACCCGATCGAGCAGGAGGGCACCTATCCGCTGCCCGAGGCCCAGCTCGATCGCCTCCTGATGTACGTGCGCATAGATTCGCTCGAGGCCGACGCCGAACGCGAAGTGCTACGCCTGGTGCGCAGGCAAGCGCGCGGCGAGGACGAGGCCGAGATGGAGAAGATCACACAAGACACCGTCTTCGAAGCGCGCCGCCAGGTCATGTCCCTGCACCTCTCCGATGCCCTCGAGGAGTACATCGTGCAACTCGTGATCGCTACCCGCGACCCGGGCCGGTACGAGCCCAGGCTGAGTGAGGCCGTCGAGTGGGGTGCCAGTTCGCGCGGCACGATTGCGCTCGAGCGCTGCGCGCGCGCGCGCGCTTGGCTCCACGACCGCGACTACGTCTCACCCGAAGACGTGCAGAACGTTGCCAAAGACGTGCTGCGCCACCGTGTGCTGTTGAGCTTCGACGCCGAGGTCGAGGGCCTCGACCCCGACGCCTTCCTGGACGCGCTGATCCAGCGCGTGCCGCTGCCCTGAACACGAACCCTCTTCCAGGCACAGTAGTGATGAAAGCACGCAATCCCGATCTGGTCGGCGTCACCGCCGACGTCGCCGAGCTGGTGGCCCTGCGGGGCGCCGGACGACGCGTCGAATTGAGCGCCCCGTACCGCGCCCGGGCCGCCCTCGCCGGCTCGCACCGCTCCGCCCAGCGCGGACGCGGCGTCGAGTTCGACGAAGTGCGCGCTTACCAGCCCGGGGACGATGCGCGCAGCATCGACTGGCGCGTCAGCGCCCGCCGCGGACGTATCTACAGCAAGCTGTTCCACGAAGAGCGCGAGCGGCCCGTACTGATGTTGGTCGACCTGCGCGCTCCGATGCGCTTCGGCTCGCGCAGCGCCTTCAAGAGTGTCGTCGCGGCACGCACCGCGGCCTGTCTGGCGTGGGCCGCCGCCGAGCACGGCGACCGCATCGGCGGTCTCGTGTTGTCGGAGAACCAGGCCCGCGAGGTACGCCCCGGCCGGCGCA
The DNA here is from genome assembly GCA_002683825.1 of Planctomycetota bacterium. Taxonomy (GTDB): domain Bacteria; phylum Planctomycetota; class UBA1135; order UBA1135. Next base: position 8,179 of record NYUD01000015.1, on the reverse strand, counting down.
AGGCACGGTTGGTTTCGCTGCTCGAAAGCCTGGCCTCGGCGACGGGTGAAACCGTCGACTCCGGCGGCCTCGGGCTAGGTCGCGCACTGGCACGCCTCCGGCGTCGCGCCCGCGCCGGCTCGTGTGTGTTCGTGATCAGCGACTTTCACGACTTCGACGAAGAAGCGCGCATGCACCTGGCGCACCTCGCGCGGACTGCCGAGGTGACCTGCATACACGTGTATGACGCACTGGAGGCGGCGGCGCCGCCTCCGGGACGTTACCTGGTGAGCGACGGCGAGCGCGTGGCTGCGCTTGCGGCCGGCGACCGCGTCTGGCGCGAGCGCTACGTCGCGCGCTTCGAACACCGCCGCTCCGAGCTCAAGGAATTTTGCCGCCGCCGCGGTGTGGAACTCATGGCCCTGCGCACCGACGCCGACGTCGAACGCGCGCTGGCGAAACGGGGCCGCAAGGCGAAGACACGACCGCAGAGGAGAACACGCAGATGATGCAACAAACCGACCCCCTGGCCGGCCTGCGGGACATTCACTTGCCCGAAGCGGTCTCCCTGTGGCCGCTGGCGGTTGGCTGGTGGATGGTGCTGGGCGCCGTCGTCGCCGTCTTGTTGACCGCCGAGCTGTTGCGCCGCCGCAGGCTCGCGAGCCTGCGCGCTGCAGCCTTGCGCGAGCTCAACGAGTTCGAAAAGGACTGGCAGCGTTCGAAGGACAGCGCGCGCCTGGCCTTCGATCTTTCGTCGCTGCTGCGACGGGTGGCGTTGGCGCGCTTCCCACGCGCGCAGGTAGCCGCCCTCGCCGGCGTCGACTGGTCCGCCTTCCTGCGAGGGCAAGGCGGTTCAGGCCCCGAGCTCGGATCGGCCGTCGAGGCGATGGGCGAGGTGGTGTACGGCCCGGGAGGCACGTACGTGGAGCAGGAGCAGGGCGCGGGCTGGATCGATGCCGCGCGTCGTTGGATCCGGAGACAGTCACGTTCGAATAGGAGACGGTCATGATCGAGCTCGGACTTCCCTGGGTGCTGGCCACGCTGCCGCTGCCGATCCTGGCCTGGCGCTTCTTGCCACGCGCGAAGGAGCGTCGGGCGGGCGCGCTGCGCGTGCCCTTCTTCGACGAGATGATCGGATCGGTGCGCGCCGGCGTTCTGGGACGCGTCAAGCGTTTCGGGGCGATCGCGGCGATGATCGGCGCATGGAGCGCGATGGTCGTCGCGGCGGCCCAGCCGAGCTGGGTGGGTGAACCGCAGTCGATTCCGACGCAAGGCCGCGACCTGATGCTGGCGCTCGATCTGTCGGGTTCCATGGCGCAGCAGGACTTCGCGGTGAACGACCGGCCGATCGACCGGCTCAGTATCGTGAAGGCCGTCGCCAAACGCTTCGTCGAGGACCGCGAAGGCGACCGCTTGGGGCTGATCCTGTTCGGCTCGCGGGCCTACTTGCAGACGCCCCTGACCACGGACCGCGAAACGGTGGGCCAGATGCTGGACGAGGCCGAGCTCGGTCTCGCCGGTAAGGAGACCGCGATCGGTGACGCGATCGGTCTGGCGGTGAAGCGCCTGGGCGAGCGGACGGCGGAAGAACGCGTGCTCGTGCTGCTCTCGGACGGCGCGTCGAACGCGGGCGTCATGGACCCGATACGCGCGGCCGAGTTCGCCAGGCAAGCGGGCATTCGCATCTACACGATCGGCATCGGAGCCGATACGCGGGCGTTCGGAGGCCTGGGCCTGATGTCGCTTGGCGGCGGCGACTCGCTCGACGAAGAAACGCTGCGGCGTGTCGCGGAGACGACCGGTGGCAATTACTTCCGAGCGACGAGCACGGAGGGGTTGATCGAGGTCTATCGACGGATCGACGAGCTCGAACCCAGCGAAGGAAGGGAGAGTCACGTGCGGCCGATGCGCGCCCTCTTCCACTTCCCGCTCGGCGCGGCCTTCGTGTTGTCCGCGATGCTCGTGATGGCGCACGTGGCCGGCGCGCTCGGATGGAACTGGACCGCCGGACGCGGTCGATGAGGAGAAAGGAACAGCTATGAACATGGATCAACTGCACATGCTTCGACCGAGCTGGTTGTGGGCTCTCGTGCCGCTCGTACCGGTGTTCGTGGTGCTGTGGCGGGCGAGCGGGAGTTCCGCCGCCTGGCGGCGCGTGTGCGATCCGCACCTCTTGGCCCACTTGCTGGTGACGGAGGACGGCCGCGCGCGGCGCGGATCGCTCGCGATGCTGGCGCTGGGCTGGATCGCCAGCGTGGTCGCCCTCGCGGGGCCGACCTGGGAGCGCCTACCCCAGCCCTCCTTCCGCGTTGCACAGCCCACCGTGGTGGCGCTCGAGCTCGCGCAATCGATGGACGCGGCCGACGTGGCGCCGAGCCGTCTGGAACGCGCGCGCTTCAAGTTGATCGACGCCTTCGAGCGCGAGCCCGACGGCCAGATGGGCCTGGTGATCTTCGCGGAGGAGCCGTACGTGGTGACGCCGATCACCGACGACCCGCAGGTCGTCAGGGAGATGGCGAACGTCCTCGCCACCGACCTCATGCCCGGACGCGGCTGCCGGACCGAGCGTGCGATCGAGGAATCGGTGGCATTGCTCGAGCAGTCCGGCGGCGCCGGTGGCCGGATCCTGCTCATCGCCGACGGCGCGGGTGACGCACCCGAGTTGACCGCAGCCGCCGCGCGGAGCGCGGCGCAGGCGGGCCATTCCGTGTCGGTGCTCGCGATCGGCCCACCGGGCCACGACGACGAGGCCCTGCGCGCCGTCGCCGAGGCGGGGAACGGGCGGTTCGCCGCGCTGAGCGCCGACGGTGGGGACCTGGCGACGGCTCTCCCCGAGCGCGAGCCCTCGATGAGCGCCACGTTCGAGGACGCCGGCATCGAGACGGACACCTGGCGGGACATGGGCGGATTCTTGCTGCTCTTGCCACTTCTCCTGGCCCCCTTCGCGTTCCGCCGCACACGGATCGGCGCCCTGGTGGCGCTGGCCGCGCTCGGTAGTGGAGCATCGTCGCAGGCACAGGGGATCGGTGATTGGTTCTCGCGCTCCGATCAGCGCGCCGCGGACGCCTTTGCCGAGGAACGCTACGAGGAGGCGAGCACGGAGTTCGTCGATCCCGCATGGCGGGCCGCGTCGTTGTACAGGGACGGCCGTTACGAGGAGGCGGCGCAGGTGTACGGCGCTTCGCCCTCGCCCGAGCACGGCTACAACCTCGGCAACGCCCTCGCGCGCAGCGGACAACTCGAGGATGCCCTGAGCGCCTACGACGAGCTCCTGGCCGGAGAACCCGACCATTCCGATGCCAAGCACAACCGGGACCTGGTGCAGAAGCTGCTCGATCAACAAGAGCAACAGCAAGAGCAAGAGCAAGAGCAACAGGAGCAGGACTCCCAGAACCAGGACGGTGAGCAAGGACAGGACGACTCTCAATCCCCCGAGAGCCAGGGGCAGGACGGAGAGTCGGAACAACAGGACGACCAGGACCAACAAGGAGACTCCCCGCCCCAGGAGGGCCAGGAGCAGCCGAGCGATTCCCAGCAGCAAGAGGGCCAGGAGCAGCCGAGCGATTCCCAGCAGCAAGAGGGCCAGGAGCAACAGGACGAAGCCCAGCCCCAGGACGGCCAGGAACAACAGGGCGAAGCCCAGCCCCAGGACGGCCAGGAGCAGACGAGTGAATCGCAACAGCACAAGGGCCGTGAGCGGCAGGGCGAAGCCCAGCCGCCGGACGGCCTAGAACAGCAAGGCGAAACAGAGCCGCAAGAGGGCCGAGACGAATCTCGACCTCAGGACGGTGAGCCTCCGGGCGAATCGCGGCCGCAGAACGCCGAGACCCGGCCCGGCGACCCGTCGGGGGTGGAGGACGCGACGGCCGGCGAGCAGGCCGACGAGCTGGCGGAGCGCATGCAGCCGCCCGATCCCAGCTCGATCGAGCCGGCCGAGGAGGAGCCCGACGACGGCGAACGCTACGGCGTCGACGACCCCTCCCCGCCACGCGAGTACGACGAGAAGGACCAGGCTACACACCAGATCCTCTCGCGCATCCCCGACGACCCCGGCGCGCTGCTGCGCGAAAAACTCCGCCGCCGCTACATGGAGCGGCGTTACCTGCAAAGCCTCAGGAGAGGTTGGTGATGAGACGTAACACGATGGAAATGAACCGTAAGCTCCGGCGGGCCGGCGCGGTGTTCACCGCCCTCATGCTGGCTTGCATTCCGGCTTTCGCCGGCGAGTTCGAGGCTCGAACCGACCGCAACCGGATGCTTGAGGGAGAGAGCCTTCAACTCCTGCTCCGCTATCGTGGCGGCATGCCGAGCGGCGAGCCGGATCTGTCCGTACTCGAGCGGGACTTCGATCTGCTCGATGTGGCTCAGAGCCAGCGCACGAGCGTCGTCAACGGCCGCGTCGACCAGAGTTTCGACTGGATCGTGACGCTCGAGCCCCGTTCGAGCGGCGAGATCGAGATCCCCTCGATCTCCCTCGGCGGCGATGCCAGTCGACCGCTCTCGATTCGCGTCGAGGAGACTGCGGTGGGGGGGAGCGCACCGAGCGCTCCCGCCTTCCTCGAGGTCGAGGTGGACGACGACCAACCCTACGTGCAGGGCAAGGTGACCCTCACGGCGCGGCTGTTTCTCGACGCCAGCGTTCGCGGGGGGGCGTTGAACGATTGCGCCGTGCGCGGCGCGATCGTGCAGCGTCTGGGCGAGGACGGGAGTTACCGGACGCGCCGGGACGGGCGCGAGTTACAGGTGATCGAGCGCACCTACGCGATCTTTCCCCAGGAGAGCGGCGTGCTGGAGATCCCGCCGGTGCGATTCGAGGGCACGCAACGATCCGAGGGAGGCCGCAGGCGGCCGTCTCTCTTCGACGACAGCATGTTCGGCGCTGATCCCTTCGGGGGCACGATGATGGGCGGTTCGCTCTTCGAGGGGATGTTCGGCGGTGGCGGGCGGCCGATCCGGGCGCGATCGGACTCGATCACGCTGAACGTCAAGACGCGCCCGGAGGAGGCGGGCGGATCGTGGTGGTTACCCGCGCACTCGGTCGAGTTGATCGAGCACTTCGAAGAAGATCCGCCCGAATTCCGGGTCGGCGAGCCCATCAAGCGTACGCTCGCGATCCAGGCCGTCGGCCTGTCGGGGGCGCAGATGCCGGAGCTCGAGTTGCCCGACATCGAGGGGATCAAGCAATACGCCGGTGAATCCCGGGACGAGACCTACCGCGCCGATGACCAGACCGTGGCCGTGAAGGTGACGGAAGTGACGCTCATACCCGGCGCCGCGGGCCGGGCGAGCTTGCCGGCCATCGAGCTGGAGTGGTGGGACGTCGAAGCCGACGAGCGCCGCGTCGCGACGATCCCGTCTCGACAGGTCGACGTGCTCGATGCCGCCGGCAACGTGGTCGCCGGGTCGATCGCGCCGAGCCCTCCGGACCGGCCGTCGCAGGCCGAAACGGTCGTGACCGACGGCCCCCTCGATCCGGTGGAGCAACCGCAGCATGCGATCGCGCGTGGCTGGATCGCCGCCGGCGCCGGTCTGTCTGTATTGCTGGCTCTTTTCATCGTGCGTCGTCGGCGTCGAGCGCGCGCCGAGGGAGAGCGATCGTCACCCGATCCGTTCGAGTCCGTGCGCGAGCCGGTCCCTCTCCGTCGCGCGGCCGAATCCCGGTTGCGTCGCGCTTGCGAGGCGGACGATCCGCGTGCCGCCATCTCGGCCCTGATGGAACTCGGTCGCGCGTGTTTCCCGGAGAACCCACCGGCGTGTGCTCGGGGGCTGGCCGAGCGACTGGATTCGGTGGCACTGGCCGCCAGTATCGGCGAGCTCGACCGCGCCCGCTTCGCGGCCGGCGAGACCGCCTGGTTCGGCGCGTCCCTGTGGAATGCGTGGCGTGCGGCCTGGCGTGGCAGTGGCTCGAAGCCCAGGGCGCGGCGCGCCGTGCTGCCCGACCTGTACCCGGCCACGCAGTGATGGATGGGCCCGAACGGGAGTAACCGAGACGCCACTTCGTGGAGGTGGCGTTTCGATCGGTGGGAGCGATCATCTATGCTCTCGCCACGGGTATGAAAGTGTTGATCGTCGAGGACGACGCGGAGGCCTCCAACTACCTGGCCAAGGCCTTACGCGAGAGCGGCCACGTGGTGGACCAGGCATTCGACGGTGCGCAGGGTCTTTCGCGCGCGCGCAGCGAGCGGTACGACGCGCTGGTGCTCGACCGCATGCTGCCGTCCCTGGATGGTCTGACGCTGCTCGAGACGCTGCGCGGGGCCGGTGATCAGACGCCGACGATCCTGGTGAGCGCGCTGGGCGACGTCGACGAGCGCGTGCGCGGTCTGCGTGCGGGCGGCGATGATTATCTGGTCAAGCCCTACGCCTTCAGCGAGCTCCTCGCGCGCCTGGAGGTCGTGGCCGCGCGCCGCGGCGGCGCCGCACCGAAGACGAAGCTTTCCGTGGCGAATCTGGAGATGGATCTGCTCGCCCGCGAGGTCACGCGTGCGGGCGAGCGCATCGAATTGCAGCCGCGCGAGTTCACCTTGCTCGAGTACATGATCCGCCACGCCGGCCAGGTCGTCACGCGCACGATGATTCTCGAGTCGGTCTGGGACTATCATTTCGACCCCAAGACGAACGTGATCGACGTGCACATCAGCCGGCTGCGGAGCAAGGTCGACAAGGGCTTCGACCCCCCGCTGATCCACACGGTGCGCGGTGCGGGCTACATGCTGAAGGCGAGGAGCTGATTGGGCCGGCGTCCTTCGATCGCGGTGCGTCTCGGCCTCGCGGCGGGTGCGCTCGTAGCCGCGGCGGTCGTTGCGACGCTGTTTTTGATCTATGACACGACGGTGGGTTCGGCGCGCGACGAGTTCGACTACCGCGTGCACCGCGAGATGGAGGAGCTCGTCACCCACCACGTGAGCGGGGGCAGCGATGCTCTCGCGATCGAGGTAAAGCGCCGGGTGAGGGACGCGGAAGGCGAACGCTTCTACTACATGCTCGTCGCGTCCAGCTCGCAACCGATCGCGGGCAACCTCGATGGTTGGCCGGAGAAGCTCGAGCTGGCCGGTGGTGTCACGTCTTTCAACCTGTCCTCGCACATCGGGGGACTGTTACGCGAATTGCACGGCAAGGCGATGCCGTTCGAGGACGGTCACCGGTTGCTCGTCGGCGAGGACGTCACCGAACGGGTCGGTTTCGAACGCGACCTGCGCACCGCGCTCGTCGGGGCGGGTGTGCTGGCGGTCTTCCTGGCGCTCGCCGCGGGTATAACGATCGGGCAGAACCTGCTCTCGCGGGTCAAGCGCATGAACCGCACCATCGTCCGCATCCTCGGCGGAGACTCTTCCGAGCGCGTGGAATCGAGCGGCCGGGACGATGAGTTCGAGGAGCTCGTGCGCCACTTCAACGCCCTTCTGGACGAGAAGGACCGTCTGATCGAGAGGGTGCGGGAAGTGACTCACGACATTTCTCACGACCTGCGTACGCCCTTGTCGCGCATGCGCAACCGGCTCGAGCTCGCGCTGGCCGCCCCGCGTGAGGCCGGGCACGACGCCGAGGTGATCACGCGCACCCTCGAGGACGCCGGAGGGATTCTGGACACCTTCGATGCTCTCCTGGCGATCGCGCAGATGGAGAGCGGCGTGCTGCAGGCACGTATGGAGCCGGTTTCGCTGGACGAGCTGGCCCGCGACGCGGTGGAGCTGTACGGGCCGGTGGCGGAGGAGGCCGGTTCGTCGGTCGAGCTCTCGGTGGAACCGGTCGAGGTGCAGGGGGAGCGTCACTTGCTCGCCCACGCGACCACCAATCTGCTCGACAACGCGGTCAAGTACGCAGCCACTGCCGCTCCGATCGAGGTACGTGTCGTGCGCGGGCCCGAGGGTCCCGAGCTGGTGGTCGCGGACCGTGGTCCGGGGATCCCTGCAGAGGAGCGCGAACGGGTGACGCAGCGTTTCGTACGCCTCGACGCCTCCCGCGGCCAACCGGGCACGGGCCTCGGTCTCGCCTTCGTCGAGGCGGTCGCCCGACTCCACGGTGCGCGCCTCGAGCTCTACGACAACGCACCGGGCCTGGCCGCGCGGCTCGTGTTCCGCACGACCGATCCGCCGACCCGACCCGCCTGACTTGCCGGGCCCTTACGGCTCCTGCCTGGACGATCCGTTACCGACACACTCGCGATTGCCCATGAAGACGTAAAGGATGAAGGCCCCGCCCA
>NYUD01000014.1 GCA_002683825.1 Planctomycetota bacterium | reverse complement strand
AACAAGAACGTCGACGATCGTCGCTCGCCCCCGCCGCGGGAGGGGAGCGACCCACCACGCTACGCACCGTACCGGGAGCGTGAGGAACGCGAGCGCGCGCAACGCGAGTACGAAGAGGGCATTCGCTACAACGCGGAACACGCGCGCTGGCAACGCGAACTCGAGGAACGCCAACAGTGGAAGCGCGACCTCGAGGACCGAGAGCGGTTGAAGCGCGAGCGCGAGAACCGCTGGGACCTGGAACGGGATGAGCTGGAGCGCATCGAACGGGAACACGCAGGGCGCGTTCGAGTCCGAGAGTATCGGACGCGCGGCGGACGACCCGTAACGCGACTGGACATGGAACCAAGCGAGGAAGTCGAGAGCGAACCGAGCGACGAACCCGAGCGCGACGACGAGGAGCGCGACGGGCGACAGCGTGCGAACAGAAGTGCGGAAAGCCGGGAGGAACGTCTCTTCACTCTGGTCGAGAAGCTTTGCGAACAGAAGAGCGAAGACCGGAAGCAGGGAGCGGAACAGAGTTCCAGGGCGGGGGCACAACGCGTGAACAAGAACCCGCCGAAGTTCCCGAGCCTGGCACAGGGGAGCACGGTGCACACGCTGAACGAGTGGCTCACAGCACTGCGAACGTACGTGCGGGGAACGTGGCCGAAGAACGGACCACCCATGCTCAAGAAGGTACTCGACAAGTGCTTCGAAGAGCACGGGCGGTGGGTCGACGAGGAACCGGACGAGCGGGAACGGTGCGTGCCCACGCTGGGCGACGTGGAGCTGACCGACGACGAGGTGGACGCACACGGGCTCATGTGTTCGGACATCGCGTCGCGCTTACCCACACAGACGCAACAGTGGGCGGAATCGCGCGCGACAGAGAGGGGAGACGCACCAACGTTGACGGACTACTTGTTCAGAACGCTTTGCGTGAGTCTACCTTCGTCTTGCAAGGCTGGCGATAAGGTGCGGGAGGTGATGGAGGGTGTGGTGAAGGACTCGGAGAAGCCAGAACGGGCGGGCCTTGCCACGTGGCTGAGGGCCTGGAAGGCGCAGCTTACCCGACTCGAGCTTATGGGGGTCTACACCGAGGACGATAACTACTCGAAGCTTCTCACGCACATCTCGTCGGTCGTCGGCAGCGGGCAGACAGAGGAGTACCGGTACGGACTGCACCGGTGGCGGGGAGATAACCGCACGCCGGTGAAGCGGGTAACGCAAGAGTACTGCGAGCGGTTCTACCAGAAGGTACTGGCACTTGCCGACACTTGCTACGGAGACTTGGAACCAAAGAAGAAGGAAGCGCACTTGACCGAGAAGGAGAAGAAGGAAAAGAAGAAGAAGAAAGACAAGGCGGACCGCGAGGCTAACGCGACGGAGAAGGGGGAGTCGCAGAAGCTCGCGGCGAAGGTGGAACGGCTCACCAAGGAGCTTGCGACGGCGAAGGAGGCCAACGCAACGGAGTCCAAAGGAGGCGCGAAGGGGGGGAAGCCCGACGCGCGCGGGGGCAAGGGAGAGCCGGGCAAGCCACGCTTGAAGCTGCCCTGCAAGCACGGACTGCTAAAGGACTGCCCACGCGGCAAGGAATGCAGATTCGAGCACGACCCGAAGCTGGTTGCGGAATGCAAGGCGATGCCGTGCAGAACGTGGGGGAAGACCGGCAAGTGCGGCTGGGGAAAGATGTGCGTGTTCATGCACGCGAACGCACTCATGATCGACTCGTACGGAACGGAGGTTGGCGCGAGAACGGAAGTTCACTTGGCGCACAAACTCGACGACTCGATCTGGGGCATCTACGACGTAGCTGCGCAGGAGACCGTCGTCGGCGAGCCGAGCCTCGTGGAGAACGAGCACGGGAACGCGACTGTGAAAACGGTCGCGGGTACCACGAAAGGCAAGCACGTCGACGCTACCACACCGTTCGGCACGGCGACCAACGCAACGTACGTACACGGGGCACGGAACCTCCTCGCGCATCAAACCGTGACGCGCTTGGGGATGGTAGGGTTCTCGTGGTTCAACGGACGCACTCCGGAGAACGTACGCGCAGACGGGCCGGCACTGTACGGGAAGGGCGGCGAGATGATACCACTACAAGAACAGGATGGGTTTGCACTCGTTCCCAAGAACCCGGAGTGCACGGAAAGCGAAGTGCATCACGCGAGCGGCGTTCCCGACGAGGTGGGGCAACGTCTACCGTGCTGGAGGTGCGGCGGCGCCGACCACTGGGCGGCGTCTTGCGCCACTCCGAGCGAGGGGAACGTGCGGCACACGGAACGGCAGGGTGAGGTCGGCATATGGCACTGGACTTGTATGCCGGAGCGATCCCGACGGATACTTTGGAAGGCTTTGTGCAAAGCAGGCTACGCGACGGAAGGACACCCGGAGAGCTACTGGGCGAGCTCGAACACGGCGTCGACACCACCACCAGTAACGGCGCGGCTGGCAGTTGACTTGGACGTAGACTGCAACTGGAACGTGCTCCTGATTACGAAAGTAGTGGGCACGGACCAGCCAGCGCGCGTAGAACGGCGGATAATCCGAGTGTACTGGGACAGCGCGACACAGGACCAAGGTGAGGTCCCGCGCGGCACACAGGATGATACCGCGGAGGTGAAGACCGGTGGACATCGAGTTCAATTTGCCGAGCCGGAGGTGCAGGCGTACCACGTGGCACTCCAGTGGGCGCACGACGAGGTGCAACGTTCGGAAGTGTACGAAACGCGTGCGCAAAAGCGAGCTCGCGAGCAGGCTGAGACGGAGCATAAGAACGAGGAGAACTTCGACACCCTCTTCAAGGACCACATCGAGAAGGACGGCGGAGGCGCGCAAGCGCCCGACAGCGGGGGCGCNGAAGGGGANGCGCCCACGCCAGCGGGGATACGGAACGCTAGGCGTCGNACGCGTAAAGCGGAGGCGGCGAAAGTAATAGATGCGGTCGCAAAGGACCTGACGGTNAAGGACCGTAACGCGATGGCACACCGTATTCTCAACCACCGTACAATTCACATCGACGGATGCGTAACGTGCGCACTGGCCAAGCAGCGGCGGAGCGGTCACGCGCGAGTGGGCGTTTCGAAGTCGCGTGGCACGCGATACTGGCACAGCGACATAGCAGGGCCATTTCCCGTGTCGCAGTGCGGAGCACAATACGTACTCGCGGTCATAACGGAAGGTGAAGGAGAAGAGTGCCCGTTCCCAGGATACTATCCGCTGCCATCGAGACACTCGGCGGTAGTGGCGAAGTGCCTGGAGGGGCACGCGCGCGTAGTCGGAGCACGGCCGAAAACGCTACGCACTGACGGCGCAGGGGATTACCGCGGGAAGGTTACCGAATGGATCGAGGACCAGTGTTCGCCTCCGGGCGAGCCACCCGCGAAGCACGACCCAACGTACAGATACTCTCCGTGGGAGAACGGAGTTTCGGAGAGCGCGGTGGAGGTGTCTGGGGATGGCGTGAGAACGGCACTTCTGGACGGGAACGCTCCTACTGCAGTATGGCCGTACGCGCTACGGTGGGTACGGGATACCGAGGCTCTGGCAACGGGCGCGTTCGAGCGCATCCACGGGGAAAGCGCGGCAACCGAAGCAAGGAAAAATGCCGCACCGTTCGCTTCGCTTGTAACGGTCGTACGGGAGGAACCCGAGAAGAAGGACCTTAAATCTTTCGACTCGCGGGCGTTCCGAGCGTTCCTCATCGGGTACGAACCAGATGGCGGAGTATGTGTGGCTTTTCAGAACGGTGTATCGGCCGGCGGCGAGCCGCGGTACAGGGAACTACGTACGAGGAACTTCAAGATCTTTCGCAACGAGCCCTACTTTCCCGAGGGAACGGCGGGCGGTCCGCTCTTCGAAGCCAAACGGAACCCCCGCGAACACGAGACGTCAGACCCCGGTGACGGGGATATTCATATCGTAACGTGGGTTGCGTGCGGACGAGAGGGGTGCGGCAAGTGGCGTGAGGTGTTGCCCAACGAGGCGAAGGCGATCGCGGAGCTCGATAACGTGTCCTGCGAGATGATGGGCATGGACTGCGGGGACCCGCAGGACGGGCGCGCTTTTGCAGAGCCGACAGTTGTGGTTGAGAACCACTATGTCGTGAAAGGCATAGTGGAGAACGGTGACGACCACTGGGTAGAAGTACATCTGTTCGAACCGGTCAAACGGAAGCAGGCCTTCTCGGATGAGGAGTACTGCGACGGAAAGGCGTACAAGGAACTATTCGGTGAGGCACTGAAGAAGGAACTGGGTATGTACATTCAACACGGTGCGCTGAGACTCGACAAGGTTGTCGAGTCGGGGGACAAGTCAATTCCGGGGGACGCGCTTCGCGCGCGGTTGAACCTCATCTACGGATTCAAGGATTCGGAGGACCCGGATAGGCGGAACCACCGGGCCAAGGCGAGAATGGTAGCCTGTCGGCAGTGGGACCGATGGGGGAACGTGTCAGACGGTATCGGTGAGGAGGAACTGTTGTGGTCGGCTACGCCGTCCTTCGACTCGATCCGACTCGTCGTAACGGTTACAACGGGGCACGGGAAAGAAAAGAAGATCGTCGACTGGCCCGCCGCGTATCTTCAGAGGAAGTTGCGCGGGCCCCCGGTGTACGGCATACTCCCGCGGGAGGCGTGGCCACCCGAGTGGGAGGGGAAGTACGTTAACCCCCTCGTTCCGATCGAGGGCGCGGTATACGGACTGAAACGTGCCGGGCACGACTTCAATGCACAGGCGGATGAGGAGTACCACAAGCTGGGCTGGGACTCCTGCAGAAAGTACGACGCGGACCCATGCGTGTACGTACGGGACAGCGCGCGCGCGAACGCGCCCGACGCGATAGCGCGGTGGACGGACGATAACTTCGTTTGCGTCGAGAAGGGTGATAGCACGCGCACGCTGGACGAGCTTGGCGAGATCTTTCCGCACGACGTCAAGGCACGGTTTGATCTTCCACAGAAGTACGTGGGGATCATTACCAACGTCGAAGCGGTGAACGAGAATCTCGAAAAGATAACGTACAACCAGGTGAGGTACACACGTGGGATCGTCGACGACTTCATACTCGAGTACAAGCAGAAGTACCCCGGGAAGGTCCTGCGGCAGAAAGATGCGCCGCTACCCGCGGGGGTTGCGCGGGAGGAATCACTCGACGGGGAGGGTCCCGGTGTATTCGCGGAAACGTGCCGCAAGTACATGGGGGCGTTGAACTTCGTGCAACGGTGTACGCGGCCCGATGTCGCGTTTGCTGTGTCACTTCTCTGCGGTGCGCTGGATAAGTGGGGAACGGGAGCGGATGCTTTGCTCGTTCACTTGTTCGGCTACCTCGACAAGTACTGGAATCTCGTGCTCGTCTGCTGGGTCGACAAGCGGGACTTTCTCGATGGGGGAAAGCTACTTCGGCTCGTTCTAAAAACGGATGCCTCGTTCGCTCCGGGTGGCGCGAACAAGGGAACGAGCGGGTGGATCGTATTCCTCGTGGGACCGCGCACGTGCGCTATTATCGGGTGGGGCGCGAACCGCCAGAAGGTGGAATCGCTACACACAGCGGAGTCTGAGTTCCACGCGATCGTAACGGGCACACGTGCACTCACACGGATCGGCAATCTTGCGGACGCGCTCATGGGCTACGGACGCGAGGCGAATGCCGACGGCGAAGTCGAGAACGGACCCGAGCTGCAACAGAAGCTGCAGGTCGACGCGTCGGCGACAGAGCGGGCGTTGAAGCTCGGCTTCAGCGAGAAGTTCTCCCACTCGAGGCGTACGCACAGGATAAGTCTCGCGTGGGCGCACAGGTACTGGGAGTCGCCGAGGGAAGTAGAGTTGGTGTCGGGAAAGGACTTTGTGCCTGACGCACTTACGAAGTCTTTGCCGACAGAACCACACCAGAAGTACGTGGGGGACATGTGCCTGCGCCCGGGCCCCGGCCTGTGCGCGGACTAGTGAACCTTGCAAGAACGGGTGGGGGCGGTGTTAAGTCCGGTCGACGCGCCCCTACACCCAAGAAAATCCAATTCGCGGATAACGGGGAAGACGCACCCGGCGGGTTGGTCTCCAGACACTAGATCTGGGGGTAACCTCGGCTTCACCAACCGAGATGAGAACG
>NYUD01000013.1 GCA_002683825.1 Planctomycetota bacterium | reverse complement strand
GGTTTCTGGATCAAAAGATCCAGGCGGGCTCGGCGAAGAAGTCGGTGATGCACCAGGGTGCGCCGGTCGGAAACACGAGGCCCTGGGTCCACACCTGGCGGCTGCCGAAAAGCGGGCCGGGGAGGGCGACGGTGTGCTTGGCCAGGTGCACCGAACCCGGGCCGACAGGTTGCGCGATTTGCGGTCCCCTGATCGTCCACCACGGCACCAGATCGAGCCAGAAGAGGTTGCCGCACGGCAAGGGTAGGGGCGGCCTCAGGCCCGAGGCTGCGAGCCAAAAGGTGGCGTGCGGTCCGCCGGTGCGGATGCTTGCGTCGAGGGTCGTGGGGGCGATGCCCGCCCAGACCTGGTATTCGGTGCCCCGCGGCCACTGGTGCCAGGAATGGATCTCGCCGGGTGAGCCGAAGGCCACCACCGAAACCCCGTCCGTGAACCAGGCCACGTTCTCCTCGACCGTCGGCACGCTGCCGGGCGCGAGGATGCCCGGGGTCAGACCGGGGGGCGGGTAGGAGTAGCGGGTGGTTTGAGCGCTGTAGGCGCTCGCCTCGCTCGTGTTCGTGTCCACGAACATGACCAGGTTGCGAGCCGTGTGCATATCCAGTCTCGCGGACTGGCCATGGGGTCCGTCCCACCCGTCGGAGGCCTCGTTGTAAATGCGCAGGTCGCCCGAGGTGGTGGTGTCCTCCTGCACCGCGACGAACGAGCCGCCTGTACCGAAGGTGTAGGTGGCGCCGGGGAACATGGACGGGCCGAGGTTCCAGGTGTTGTGACGCGTGGAATACTGGTGTAGCTGGAGTCCGTCCTCGACGAGGTGGACCGCGTCGTCCACGTGGAGCAAAGCCGAAGCGCCGAAGGACGGCGTCGCAGCCCAGGTGTTCTCGGCGGGACCGAAGCTGTGCATCGCCCCCGCGTCGTCGCGCAGGTGCAGCGAGTGGCTGGGACCGATGATCGGTGCCAGGGGATCCGTCACCGATCGGGGGACGAAGGCCGAGCCACACAGGCCGCTGAAGCCGTAGACCTCCGGGGTCCCGATCTCGTCCAGGATCACTCCATCCTCGGTCAACAGGGCAACGCTCCACGATCCGCTGGAAGGCACGGCCACCACGGCGTTGCCGGGTCGGGCGCCGAAGGCCAGGTAGCGGTCCGAGAGGCTGTCGTGCAGCAGCACCAGGTTGTCCCGCAGCTCTGCGCTCCAGTTGCCCTCCAGGTAGAGGTCGCCGGGGACGATCCAGGCACCCGTGTAGGCGCTGTAGGCGCCCTGGTGAAAGATCGTGGAGAGGCCAGCGTCCATCATGGCCCAGGCCACGTTGTGGTCGAGTTCGGTCACGTTGCTGGAGTGGGTCGGCGGGCTGACGCTCCAGATGCCGAGCACGCCGCTGAAGGCGGCGGCGTGGGTGGGGGAACCGGGGGTGGGAACCACGTCCGCCACGACGACGTTTCCGTCGAAGCGCAGGTTCTGGGCCGAGTCGTTGCTGATCGCGTTCCAGCCACCGGTGCGGGCGGCGAAGCCCGCCAGCAGGTTGGCGCCGGTCACGGCCGCGACGAACCGGTCCGCGCCGTACTCCAGGCTGGAAAGAGCCACCGGGCCGAGCGACAGGAGGTCCCAGAGATTGGTCTGGGCCGAGTAGCAAAGGGCGTAGGCATCGCCGTTGTTGTCCTCGCCGATCAGAAGTGCGACGTCGTCGCCAACGAGCATGTCGTCGACGTTGCCACCGGCCGGGACCGGCGCCACCTGGGTCGCGTGCAGGCGCGCCGAATAGGCCGAGAAATCGCCCGTGGGGAGCTTGAACAGTGCGCAGAAATCGCCGGTGCCCACGACGTTCGAGCCACCGGGTGCGGCGGCCGTCCACTCCTGGGCCA
Organism: Planctomycetota bacterium; assembly: GCA_002683825.1. Lineage (GTDB taxonomy): Bacteria > Planctomycetota > UBA1135 > UBA1135. The sequence goes on along the minus strand of NYUD01000013.1, from coordinate 56,289 downwards.
GGGCCGAGAAGGCCATCACATCGCTGCCGTCGTCGTGGACGATCAGGAAACCCTCGGTGTGGACGGGATTGGTGCTCTGGTGGGGGATGGTGGCCCATTGTGCGCCCGCGGGCAGGGCCAGGATCAAAGCGGGGAGGCTGGTGCGTAGCATGGTCTTGGACTCTCTCGGGGTTGGGTGGAGTCGAGCCCCGAAACGAACGGGGCGTCTCGCTCGGGTCCACGGAAATCGGGCTCGACGACCGACACGCAATCGGCGAAAACGGCAAGCTAGTGCCCGGACGCGCCGCGCCGTCCGGCCCTCGACCCATGCCCTACGACGGATCCACCGCCGAGATCCCCCGGCTGCTGCGCCGTCTGAACGACGGGGATCAGGCCGCGTCCGAGCCGCTGCTGGCCCGTGTCTACGCCGAACTGCGCCGGCTGGCGCGGGGGCAACTCGAGCGCGGTCCGGCGCAGACCACCCTGCAGCCCACGGCCCTGGTGCACGAGGCCTACCTGCGCCTGGTGGATCATGACGCGGCGGATTGGCAGGGGCGCCAGCACTTCTTCGCGGTCTCCGCCCGCGCCATGCGCCAGGTGCTCATCGACCATGCCCGCGCCCGCGCCGCGGCGAAGCGTGGCGGTGATCGGCGGCGCGAACCTCTCGACGCGGTGCTGGTCGAGATCGAGCAGCGCGCCATCGACCTCCTGGCCCTCGAGGAATCCCTGCAGCGCCTAGCGAGCGTGGACGAACAACTCGCCCGCATCGTCGAGCTGCGTTTCTTCGCCGGGCTCGATCACGGCGAAGTGGCGGATGTGCTGGGAGTTTCTACCCGCACGGTGGAGCGTGGATGGCGCACGGCGCGAGCGTGGCTCTACAAGGAACTGTCCGAAGAGGTGGACGATGGTTGAGGTACGGGACCACGTCGAAGGGCCCGGTTGGCAAGACGTACGTCGCGTGTTCGAGACCGTGGCCGAGTTGTCCGCCGACGAGCGCCACTCTGCGCTCAACGCCGCCTGTGGTGACGACGGCGCCTTGCGGGCGGCGGTGGAGGAGTTGCTTCGATCGGACCGGGACGCGGCGGACAGGTTTCTCGATCCCGTCTCCCCCGAGCACCTCTCGGAGACGTTTGATTCCGAGTGGGCCCGAAGTCTTGTCGGCACGCGCATCGGCGCCTACGCACTGCGGCGCGTGCTGGGGCACGGGGGCATGGGCATGGTGTTCGAGGCGGAACAGGACGACCCGCGCCGCAGCGTGGCCCTCAAGGTCCTGCGCCCCGGCGCGGTGAGTGAAGTTGCCTTCGCTCGTTTTCGCGAAGAGTCGACGGTCCTGGGCCGACTGCAACATCCGGCCGTGGCCCAGGTGATCGAGGCCGGGAGGGCGGAAACCTCCCGCGGAACGGTGCCGTGGTTCGCCATGGTCCTCATTCCGGGGGCCCGGGACCTGTTGAGCGCGGCGCGGGAGAGCGGACTGGACGAGGCGCAACGGCTGCGGCTCTTCCTGGAGATCTGCGACGGCGTTCAACATGGCCACCTGCGGGGTGTGATCCACTGCGACCTCAAACCGGCCAACCTGCTGGTGGACGAGGAGGGGCGGCCGCACATCATCGATTTCGGTGTGGCGCGTCTCGCGTTGCCCCGGGCGAACGAGGACGCCCCGCGCCTCCACGGCCCCGCCGGCACCTGGCGCTACATGGCGCCCGAAGAGCTGGACGGGGGCCTGCCTGACGTGCGCGCCGATGTCTACGCGTTGGGCGTGTCGTTGTACGAACTCTTGTGCGGCCAGGCCCCGCTCGACTTTGGCGGAGCGACGACCTCCACCGCGTGTGCGAGCGTGGTCCGGTTCACGCCACCCGTTCCGCCGCGCCGGTATCGCCCCGATCTTTCCAGAGACCTGGAGTGGATCCTCCTGCGCGCCCTCGCCAAGGAACCCGAACGGCGTTATGCGTCCGTTGCCGAGCTGGCGGACGATCTCGGCCGCTACCTCCGCGATCTTCCCGTGGAGGCCGCGCCGGGCGGTGCCACGTACCGCGCGCGCAAGTTTCTGCGCCGTCGTCGTGGGCCGGTGATCGCGTCTGTCGTGTTCTGTCTGACCCTTCTTGCCGGCGCGGTCGGCGTCCTCGTGAAGTCCCGGCAAGCAGCCGAGGAGGGTAAGAAGGCCAGCGAGCTGTATGACTACATCTCTTCGATGTTGCGCGAGCCGTTCCTCGAGGTCAGCGACGGAGACGACGTGCGCTTCGTGGACGTGGTCGCGCGGGCGGCGGAACAGGTCGACGAGCGCTTCGGTTACATGCCCGGCGTACGCGGAGAGCTGCACCGCCTTTACGGGACCATCTACGGCAGCCTGGGGAAGAACGATCGCGCGGTGGAGCACATGCTGACGGGCCTCGATTTGCTGCGTGCCGAACTGGGCGACGACGCTCCCGAGGTCAACCGCGTTCTCCCGGATCTCGGTGTTATCCTGGTCCGGTCGGGTCGCTACGGGGAGGCCGAGGCCCTCATGCTCGAGGCCCTGAGCCGCGCGGACCGGATTCCGGAGCTCACCCACCTCGTCCTCTTGATCAACCTGGCGACGATCTATGCGGATTGCAGGAAAGACGGGAAGGCCGAGCCCGTGGCCCGCAAGGCCCTCGATCTTGCGGAGGCCACCCTGCACCCCGATCATCCCCTGCGCATGAGCGCCGAGTCCAGTTGGGCTGGGGTCCTGGAGTACGGCTTTGGTGATCACGAAGGCGCCGCGCGTCTGCTCGAACGCATCGTGAAGTTCGAGTCCCGCAGGGTCCGGGATCGACATCCGGACCTCATGCGGGCCAAGATGACCCTGGCCAGGGTGTACGAGCGCAGCGGTCGAACCCAGGTTTGCGCCGACCTGTTGGCGGAGGTGTTGGTCGAGCAGCGTCGCGTGTTTTCTCCCGCCCACCCGCTGACCATGAGGACCCTTTTCAACCTGGCGCAGGTGAAAGAGCGGTCGGGTCTGATGGATGAGGCCGAGACCCTGCGTCTCGAACGCCTGGGCGCCATGCGCAAGAGCTTGGCGGCGGGTCATCCGGTGCTCGTCGAGGCCGTGATGCAGCACGGTGAGTGGTTGATCGGGCGAGAGCGGCCCGAAGACGCCCTGGCGTTCTGGCGGGACGACCTCACGCGCCGCGCCCCCGGACCCGATCCCGCCGCTGCGTCGATCTTCGATTTGCGCTGGCGGACGGCGCGGCTGCTCCTGGAGCTGGGGCGGAAGGACGAGGCCCGCCAATGCCTGGAGGCGGTGGCCGCACTACTGGCCGAGCGTCCCGACGAGGTCCGTCAGGAGTTGGTGGCGACCTGGCTCTCCGAGCTCGACGGTAACCCCTGAGTCCGGAGCCGCACCTCGCGTCGGCCCGATCGGTGACCGCTCCCCGTATGCGTCATCCTTTGCGAAGTGCAGAGGGACCCTTTCGGGTCGAGCGAAGAGTTACCTGCTGAGGGGCCGGAAATGGACTTTCCCGGCCCGAGTTCTCCCCGGGTGCCACTCGGTTTGTTCTTCCACGCTAGAGTGGTGGCAACCGCCCGGGAGCCGGCGTTCAGCCGATCACGTCTCCGGCGTCCTCCATGGCAAACGTCCTAGCGATCAGTCTCTTCGTGCTGGCCCTGGTGGTCATGCTCGCCTGCCTGTGGACCTGGACCGCTCTCATGCTTCCCGGCACGGTCGCCCGCGCGACGGAGCGGTTGCAGGCACGGGTCGGCCGTTGTGCCCTCGTCGGTCTGATGGGGCTGCTTCTGACCGGGCTCGGCCTTCTGGCTTTTGCAGCGATCCGCGTGTCGATCAAGGCCAGCCTGATGCGGAGCATCGATGGGCTTACCGAGATGCTCGGCATCGGGACCAAGAGCGATTTTGCGGCGCTCATCGTTCAGTACGTCGGCTGGCTCGTCGTCGCTCCCGTCGCTGCAGCCTTCGTCGTCGGGGGCGCCGCGTTCGTGCGCCTCCTCGCCGCGCGCATGGGTGGCGAGACGGAACAGGCTTCGAGGCCGCAGGTTCTGATTGCGAGTGCGCTGATCATTTCGCTCGCGCTGTCCATGCCGTTCATCGGCTGGCTTTTCTGCCTGCCGGCTTTTCTTTGCCTGGCCATCGGTGCCGGGTGGTATTCCCTGTTCGCGAGACAGGAGGATCCGGCGAAACACGTCACGCCGAGCGTCTCGAAGGGCAAGACGGTCACGTGAAGGCGCGGCGCTTGGATAGGCGCACCTTCGGTATGCTGGGCGCCGCAGGCGCCGGGGGGTCGTTGTTTTTCGGCTGCGGCGACTTCGGTGCCGTGCTGGCGCAGTCCCGACTTCCGCGAATCGTCGGGCGCGCTTCGGCCGCGCCGACGAGCCTCGCGTGGCGCCTTCTCAGTCGCGCCGGCTACGGTCCCCGACCGGGGGATCTGGAGGCGGTCGAGACCCGAGGCGCTGAGGTCTGGCTCGAGGAGCAGCTCACGCCGGAACGGATTCCCCAGTCGAAGGAACTTGCCGTTCGCCTCGGAGCCCTCGACTCCCTGGCGCTGGATCACAACCTGCTCCGTGACTACAACGCCTCGGATCGCATCGACGCGGTCGTGACACCCCTCGTCCGTGACTTGCTCAAGACCCGCCAGTTCTTCGTGCAAGAGCCGGCGGAAGGGGTTGCGCGGCGCGAGCTGATTCATGCCGCCATCCTTCGGGCAACGTACTCGACGCGCCGGCTGGAGGAGGTGCTCCTGGAGTTCTGGAGCGACCACTTTCACGTCTCCCAGGCCAAGAGCGAGTGCGAGTGGCTCAAGACCGTGGATCACGCCGTCCTGCGTCCGCACGTATTCGGGCGTTTCCGGGATCTTCTCGGCGCATCGGCCCACAGCCCGGCGATGCTGTTCTACCTGGACAATGACAAGAGCGGCGCCGGGGATGAGCTCAACGAGAACTACGGACGCGAGCTCCTCGAATTGCATACGCTCGGCGTGGACGCCGGCTACACGCTGAAGGACGTGCAGGAGGTCTCCCGGTGCTTTACGGGCTGGGGTGTGCACGAAGCGGGTTCACTGCAGTGTGGAGCGTTCGAGTACAAAAACGAAGCTCACGACGACGGTGCCAAGGTCGTCCTGGGGCACGAGATTCCGGCAGGCGGCGGTTATCGGGACGGTGAAGGAGTGCTCGACATACTCGCCGCCCATCCGGCGACCGCGCGTTTCATCTGCGGCAAGCTCTGCCGCCGCTTCATCAGCGATCAGCCTCCGCCCGCGCTGATCGAAGAGCTGGCCGGGCTCTTCATGGAAACCGACGGCGATCTTCGCGCCGTCGTCCGCGCGCTGTTTCTCCATCCGGCTTTTACGGCGCCCGAGAACGTCAAGTTCAAGCGTCCCTTCGACTTCGTGATCTCGGCACTGCGTGCAACGAACGCCACGCTTCGGGGAACGCAAGTCGCAGCCTCTCTCGGGGAGCTCGGGCAATTGCCGTTCCAGTGGGCGACTCCGGACGGCTACCCCGACGAGGCCAGCGACTGGTCCTCGAATCTTTTAGGGCGATGGAATTTCGCCGTCGCGTTGTCGAGCGGCGGGATCGAGGGAGCCGATGTCGAGCCGGAGGTTCTGTTGCGTGCGACGAAGTCCGGAGACCGCCACGATGCGTGTCGCTCGCTTCAGCGCATGGTGCTGGGCTACGAGCTGGACCCGTCGGTGACCGAGGAGCACGTCGCTCTTTCCCGGGAGGCCGCAGCCCCCCTCGCCGCGGCGCAGTGGCTCGCGCTCACGATCGCCAGCCCGGAGTTTCAGCTCCGATGAGCCTGGATCGACGAGGTTTCCTGGGCCTGCGCGGATCCTTCGCGCCGGACCCCTCACGCGAACGCTCCGTCTTGGTCATCGTTTTCTTGCGCGGAGGCATGGACGGCCTGCACACCGTGCCGGCCTACGCGGATCCGAACTACCGCTCCCAGCGTCCCAGGATCGCAATCCCCGAGCCGGGCGAGAAAGACGGCGCGCTCGATCTGGACGGGTTCTTCGGGCTGCATCCGGAGCTGGCCCCGCTTCTGGATCTCTACCGCGACCGCAGCCTGGCCGTCGTGCACGCCTGCGGAGGACCCGATCGCTCGCTCTCCCACTTCGAAGCGCAGCGCAACATGGAGTTGGGGGTGGAGGAGGGCGCCGACATCCCCAGCGGTTGGTTGACGCGCACGCTGCAGGCCGATCGCACGCATTCCGGCGCGCCGCTGACGGCCCTGGCGATGGGGGAGCGCTTGCCCGATTCGCTTTTCGGCGGTGCCCGCGCGCTCGTGCTTCCGGGCCTCGAGGATTTTCGCCTGAAGCTACCGGAAGCCTGGCCGGAGGGGTTTGGCGCCGCTCTGGCCGCGCTCTATGAGCGAGGTTCCGACGAGATCTCCCGGGCCGGTCAGCGCACGCAGGATCTGATGCGGACCCTTGCCCGGCTCGCGCAGGCTCCTCCGCGGCCTGCGGCGGGGGCGGAGTACCCCGACTCGATCTTCGGGCGTCAGTTGCGGGAACTGGCCGCCGTGATCCGCGCCGATCTCGGTCTGCGCATCGCCCAGCTGGACCTGGCGGGCTGGGACTCCCACGTCGATCAGCACGCGCTCTTGCTCGGGCTCATGCACGACCTCGGGCGCGGCTTGTCGGCCTTTTGCACGGATCTCGGCACGGCCATGCGGAGGGTCACCGTGGTGGCGCTGTCCGAGTTCGGCCGGCGCGTCGCGGGCGTCAGGGGCATGGGAACGGACCACGGTCGCGGCGGAGCGTGTTTCGTTCTGGGCCAGGGCATCCAGGGCGGGCGAGTCCACGGGAGCTGGCCCGGACTCGCTCGCGAACAGCTCGACCGGGACGGCAACCTGGCGGTGACGACGGATTACCGCGACGTGCTCGGCGAGGTCTTGCGCGGTCGACTCGGGATAGCGGCGCACGCGAGCGTCTTTCCCGGCCACACCCACGCCCCGGTCCGTCTCGTCTGATCCTCACTGCAGGTGCATCGCCCCGATGCGGCGGTGTGCGCTTCTCTCCGGCGGTGCGGTCAGGGGGCGAGTGGCCGGCTCCGCGACTTCAGGCCCATCAAAAGGACGCCCAGGAGAAGGAGCAGGGCCAGGACGATGAGGCCCCGGCGGGAGACGGTCGGGACCCCGGCGCCACCCTCGTACACGATCGAGATGGTGCCGGAGGTGTAGATCGCATCCACGGTGTCCGGTGTGTCGTCGGGGTCCTGGAAGAACTCGAGGGGCAGCGAGCCGTCGGTGATCGTGAGGTTGGGGATCCCCAGGTCGTTGAGAACGATGATGCCCTCACTCGAACAGGCGCAGGAGCCGGGGAAGTTGTCGACGCCGATGTGCGCTATGAGGTCACCCTGGAACGAGATGGCGGACCCGGAGAGCCAGCTGGTGCCGACGGACATGAGGGTCACGTCCCAGCCGATGCCGCTCACCTCGTGGCCTGGGATGGGGACGTCGAGAACGGTGTTCGACGAATCGCCCAGGCCGTCCCAGCTCTCGGTTCCGGAGATATCGACCACGAGCGTGGTCGAGCCCCGGGTCGCATCGTAGCTCGAGCTGACGACCCTCGCCTGGACCCCGCCCGAAGCGGGCGTTCCGGGCCCGACGCTGAGGCCGGCCGTGGCTCCCCCCGCGCCCTTCTGGCCCCCCGAGATGCCCGCCAGGACCAGGCACGCGCCCGCGATCAAGGTCCCCTTCATGCTCCTCATGATTCCTCCGTCCTCGTGACCCCCCGATCCTAGTGAGAAGGCGCGGAACAGGTGGTCCAAAGACGTACACGCGTCCAGCTCGACCTCTCGACACCTCCCCGACGTCGGCCCCCGGCTTCGCAGGCGATCAGGTCGTGAGAGCGGGGGGTGTGTGTGCCCGTTCTCGATCCGTTCACCGACGCCCCTTTTGCCGCCAAGACTCGCACTTGGAAGCCCCGGATTGATATTGTCCCCCCATGACTCGCCCGCTCCTGTGCTGCGCGCCCTTGGCTCTCCTGGTGGCCGGATGTGCCTCCGGTCCTCCGCGGGTGATTCCGCCTCCGGGCGGGAACGCGTCCGCCGTCGGGCCGGCGGCGGAGTACCTGGTGGGGCCGGGGGACGTCTTGCGGGTGAACGTGTACGGCCATCCGGACCTGAGTTCGCAGGTCCTCCGGGACAATGCACCGGGGAGCCCCGTGGACGGGGCGGGGCGGATTCAGCTGCCCCTCGTGGGTCCGGTGGAGGTGGGCGGCATGACGGTGCTGGAGGTGAAGGCGGCGGTCTCGGGCGCCTTGAGGCAGTACCTGAAGGACCCCCGGGTGGACGTGGCGGTGACGGAGTTCGGTGCGCATCGGTTCGTCGTCCTGGGGGCGTTGGCCCGGCCCGGCGTCTACCAGCTCAGACGCCCGATCACCGCCCTGGAGGCCCTGGCCGGAGCCGGAGGGTTTGCGAGTACGGCCAACCGAGATCAGGTCGTCTGGATGCGAGGGGGGCTGGCGGAGGAAAACCTGGTGATGCTGGATGGCAACGCCCTGGACGGGAAGGCGGCAGGGCTGATCAGTCCCGGTGACGTGATCTTCGTGGGACGGCGAACCTGGGCGGATCGTGCCGAGGCCGTGCGGGATGTGATTCCCCTCCTCCAGGCCGTGTCGATTCCGATCTCGACGGCAGCGGCCGTGGTGGCGCTGGAGAATCTTCTGTGACGGCCCAGGACCCCTCGACGGGCCCGGCGGACGGCGGGCCGGGCGGACGGGGCGAAGCCCTCTGGACGGACGGCGACTTGCGAGAGGACGAGATCTCCCTGGCGGATCTTCTCGGGGTGCTCAGGCGGCGCAAGCTCCTGATCGGCGGGGTGATGACTCTCTGCCTGGGCCTCGCCGCGGGGGTGACGCTGTGGATGGCTCCCGGCTACCGGGCCGAGGCGCGCATTCTGGTGGAGGAGGTCTCTTCCGCGTCCGCCATGCTCGGCCGGCTGGCGAATCTTCCGATCGATCTCTCGAGTCTCATGGGGGGAGCACCCCAGACGGCCGCCGAGATGGAGGTCCTGCGTTCCCGACCCGTGGTGGGGGCGGTGGTGGGCCCGAGGGGGACCTCGGAACTGGTGCCGCAGGAGGGACTCTCGCGGACGGCTCTCGTGGACGACCTGGCGCGCCAGAGCCTGTGGCAGGCGCTTCTCCGGATGTTGCGGGGGGAAGAGGCTCCGGTGGGGGGCATGGCGGTGGAGGTGGACGCCTGGGATTTTCCGGAGGACTTCGATGATCCCGTGCGGGTCGAGGTGCTCGGGGCGAAGCGCGCGCGTCTGTCCGTGGATCGTCTGTGGGACCGCCGTGAACAGGAGGTTCCGTTGGGGGCCGACGGCGAGCTGGCCTGGCAGGAGGCGCGCCTGCGCCTGGTGCCGCAGGGCACGGACCTGGAGAAGCTCGCCGGGCGGCGCTTTCGCTTGAGCGTGCGGAGTCTTCAGAAGGCCGTGGATCTGTTCCTCGAGGATCTGGTCGTCGAGGAGACGGGCCGGGGCTCGAACGTCTTGCGCGTGGCCTTCGAGGACCGGGATCCGGACCGCGTGGCGCAGACCTTGAACGGGCTCGTGCGTTCCTACCTGGCCCACAATCGGGCACGCTTTCTACGGCGCGCCGACCGCTCCGTTGGGTTCGTGGAGGAGGAGATCGACCGCATCCACGTGGACCTGGAACGGGCCGAGCGGGATCTCAAGGAGTTCGGAGAGCGGGCGGGAACGATCGTCCTGCCCGATGCGGCGACGGCGCTCGTGGAGAAACTGGTGGAAGTGGATCTGGAGCGGGCTCGCACGGATCTGCAATCGCGAACCACGGCGGACATCCTGGAGCGGATTCGCAGTGGAGTCCTGTCCCCGGAGGGCATCACGGGCCTGGACTCCTCCGAGGCCCTGACGAGCGAGCTTCTGGAACCCCTGGCCGGGCTCTTGAGCCAGAAGCGCGTCATGGAGGAGGTCTACGAGGACGACTGGCCGCCTCTGAAGGAAGTCAACACGCGCATTCACGAGCGCATGACGAGCATCCAGAGCTCCCTGGAGAATCAGATCTGGCGGCAGGAGCGTACGGCGCAGGATCTGGCGTCCATCCTGGGCACCTACCAGAAGGAACTGGAGACCCTGCCCGGAGCCCAGCTGGAACTCGCCCGTCACAGCCGCAGGGTGCGCGCCTTCAGCGAGATCTACCTCTTCCTCGTGGGACAGAAGGAAGAGGCTCACATCGCCCGCACGGCCGCCGTGCCGAGCGTCGAGGTCATCGACTGGGCCGTGCCGCCCCTGGAACCGCAATCGCCGATGGTCCCCCTGAACCTGGCCCTGGGGTTGCTCTTGGGAATCTTCCTTGGCTCCGGTCTGGCCTTGCTGCGGGAAGGCATCCGGCGGCCCGTCGTGTCCGGCGAACAACTGGAGAAGGCCGTGGGCGCACCTCGCCTGCCTTCCATTCCCCGTGACCGCAGCGGGCGTCCGGGTATGGCCACGACCGGAGCGGACGGCCCCGCGGCGGAAGCCTACCGGGCACTGCGAGGGGCCTTCCGCCACGGCACCGAGGGCAAGGTCATCACCATCACGTCCCCCCTGGCGGGCGAGGGCCGTTCCACGCTCGCCGCCCAGCTGGCCTGCGCCCTGGCGCGGGCCGGCGAGCGGGTTCTCCTGGTGGACGGGGACATGCGTTCACCGGACCTGCATCGCTGGTTCGGCGGCAAGGTGGGTCCCGGTCTGGCGGAGGTCCTGGCCACGGGCGATGGGAGCGGGACCCGCGCCACCGATCTGGACGACCTCTCGCTCCTGCCTGCAGGACTGGCCGAGCATCACCCGGGGGACCTGGTGGCGCGACGCGGTGCCGCCGAAGCGCTGGCCGGACTCGGCGACGGCTTCGACCGTGTGATCCTCGACACGCCCGCCGTGTTGACGGGTTCCGAGGCCTCGACCCTGGCGGCGGCGGCGGATGGAGCCGTGCTGGTGGTGCGGGAAAACCACACCGGCGAAAAGGACGTGGCCAAGGCTTGCCTGCAGCTGCGACAGGCGGGCGCGCACATCGTGGGAGCCGTGCTGGTGGGGGGCCTCGCGTCGCGACGCTAGGGGGGGCGTTCGTGAGCCGTGGGTTGTCCGAAATAAGCCAACAACTTCCCCATGCCCACGATTCAAGAACATGACCGCCTTCGAATGCGGTCGACCAGGTTCAAACATCCGGTCCAGAGTGTCAGGGGCGAGTTCTCTGCGACTTCGGACTAGGTATGCGAAGCCGATCCCAGGTGATCGAGTTGAACCTGAAGAGGGCTTTCTCGACAGACCTTCGGCGCTGGCAGCCCGATTCTGCGCCGGTAAGCCAGGCTCCTCCTCCTTCTGCGTGCTGTTTGCTCAACGCGTGCTGCCTTGGAATTGTGTGCGGCTGATGCAAGTGTGAACAGAGCCGCCAGGGCAAAGGAGAAGCTGGGGTCCACAAGGTTGTTCCTCATCGACGAGTCGACGACGTACAGCACAACGATGATCGCGTAGGCGGAAGCAAGTTGGCTGGAGCTGGGGGTGTTGCGTACCGTTTGGAACCCCAGTGCGAGACGGACGAGTCCGTAGACCATCACCCCGGCCCCCAGCAGTCCGTAGCGGAAGAGAATCAAGGCCGGCGTAATGTGGATATTGTGGATACGGCCCTCCGCTGTCAGATTTCGGGCCTCGAGTGACAGGTTCGGCAAGTAGGTCGCGCCATGGCCCGATCCCAGGAGGTAGTTCCCTGGCCCCCACTCGCTTCTCACGGTCGAAAGGGCGTCGGCGGATTCGAGGAACCGAGTGAGCATGGACTCGTCGACCTCGCCGAACAAAAGCGGCCGGAAACGGCTTTCCTGCAGCGTGGACCAAAGCGTGGCTTCTGCGAAGTTCCATACAAAAGGTATGACGGCGAGAACTCCGATCGCCAAGACGACCGCTGTCCGTAGAGTGCGTCGCCGGAGAACCACGGCGACCAGTGCTCCGATCGGGACAAGCAGCGCGCTACTGCGGAAACCAGATGCGAAAGCCAGCCAGAGGACCGACGGAACCAATACGACCAGGATCAGGAGGCTGGTCCGCCGACGAGCGTAGAAGACTCCGAACCAGAGTGAGCCGATGACGAACGGGGTAGGAGGTTCGTACCGGCCGCCCACATCGGCAAAGTTCGGCGCCAGCATCGCCGCCACGGCGCTTGCGGCAATCAGTGCACCGAAGCTGGATGCCCGTAGCAGCGACGGGTAGCCACGCATGGCCACCCAAAATAGTACCGGCATCAGCAGGGAAGCCAGGTCTCCTGCCACGTAGTGGGGGTAGACGAAGGCTTGGGTGAGGGTCGGGAGCAGAAACACCAGGCATAGCGCAACGAGGAGGGCGACGGACTTGGCGTCGTTCCCCCGCAGTTTTCTTCCATGCAAGGTCGCGGTTGCGGCAAGTGCCGCGAACAAGAACGTCATGGCGTAGGCCAGACGTTGACCGGCGAGTACGCGCGGGTCCAGCCCGTTGTAGATGGAGAACAGGCACATGGAGGTGATCAGGGCCCAGCGCACTAGCCTGTTCCTCCAGCCTCCGGCGGTCGGTTGGGTCGGACCAGCACCAGTACTGCGGCGCAGCTGATCATCATTCCCGTCCAGAAAAGTGCCACGTAGAATCCCGTCCCAATGCCGAACCACCACTTGATGGCCAGAGATGCTCCGACGAGGAGAAGCCCCGCGGGCCATCTCGTGCAGTGGAAGACGGCGTTGTTTCTACGGCGCGCGCGCCTGGCGAAGGCTGCGTTCCAGATGATGATCGACAGGGAGGTGATGGTCGCGGCCCCCAACACTCCCCAGAGGGGGGCAACCAACACGTATCCGAGGATTGCGAATCCGAGCGTTACCGAGAGTGTTCGGGCTGCGAAGCGTTCGTCTCCGGAAATCTGTGCAATCTGGGCGATGACACCAGTGGCCCCGTTCCCCAGCTGACCGACGGCCAGTACAACAAGGGGCCAGTACGCAGTCTCGAAGCCCTCGCCGAAGAAGGTGAGGATGTACTCTCCCAGGAAGACGACAGCAATCGCCGCCGCCGTCACCGACATCAGGGACCATGAGGCTGCACGTCGGGCGGTCGAAGCCGTTTCCTGCAAGGAAGCTGATGCGAATCCGCGCGCGAGACTTGGCCCAACGGCTGCGTGAATCGCGGCAAGTGCCACCGCGGGGATCATTGCCGTTCGGGCAGCAGCGACGTAAACCGCCACGCCTTCGTTGTCGAGGAAGATCCCCAGAACCGCGACATCAAGGCTGCCCATTCCCATCAGAACGATCGTGCTCCAAAGCAACGCGGCCGCTCCTTTGGTCGGTCGGAAGGTGGGCAGCGGTGAGGAGGGCGGGTGGTGGCTCCCGCGCCGTAGCAGTGCGAGGGAGACTAGCACGGAGACCCATGTGCTGGTCGCAAGGGCTGCAGCCGCCGCGGACGGGGACAAGTGATGTCGAAGGAACAGAAAACCGAGGATGCAGGTCGCACCGCCGTATGGCAGAGCGATTTGCGCCGTGACGGACGCAGCGACCGCACGTCGGGCTCGCAGCAGTTCTGCGATGACAGGGCCCAGGGTCAGGGGAGGAAGCGCGAGCAGGAGGATATAGAAAGTGAGATAGGCATCGCCGTTTCCCCAAACATGGAGGACGGAGTCGCGCAGCAGCATCAGCACCGCTGCCATGAAGACACTTGCGAGCAGGCTCATCCCGAGCACGCGTCGGGCGTAAAGCCACATCGAGGTGAGTTGGGTCTCCGACCACGTGGCAAACTCACGGAATCCACTCTTGTCCAGCCCTGCCCGTGCGATGACAGCGGCTACGATCACAAATGCGTGAAGCTCGAAGAATCCTCCCGCCGCGTCAGCACCGAGGCCGTGGCTGACGATGGCGAAGAAAATGTACTGCGCACCGTACCCGATCGTGAAGAGAACAAGCGCTACGAGGGCGTCGCGGGCGATGCTCATCGCAGTGATCGGCAGAGAGATAGGTCTGGAATTTCGCCGCCCAACGCGGCGAACCGTGTTTCGAAATCGGAGATCAGAACATTGCACTCATCCAGCCCGACTGCCACGCGACCCGTCTTCCGCTCGGAGCGTCGGTTCACGAGACGCCGTGTCGCCGCCTCACTCGCTTCGGCCCATTCCAGGCCGAGTGATGCGAAGAGATGTCGAGCACCCTCGGGGCGGGCTATTTCCTCCAGCCGATATGCGTGGAAGCGTACCTCGGGGTACCGGGATGGCAGGGTCTGCGCGCGTTTCTCGATGTCCAGCAGGTAGAGGATAGCCTGCTCGGTCGCGTTCCTTGCGACAAAGTCGGGGGGGATCCTCAGGAAGCTTCCGTGCTCTTCAGGTCGGTGCATCCACATGGGCCATGTGACTTCTCCGGGGCCGAAGAACCCGAGGTCAAGGAAGCTTTTCAGTGTCTCGGCGATATCTCGTCTGAGGATGATGACGTCCACATCGGAGTACGCGCCAAGCACGACGTCGTGGAACGACTTGCAGAACATGTGGGACGTCTCGGCATAGATCCGCCGCGCAGGTCGCATCGCTGCGAGGAAATTGATCCCTGACACCTTCACCCTTCGCTCCTCCCTGGATCCTTCGGGATCGACGAGGGCGCGGACCATCCAGGATCCAGTCATCCGCGGGCGCGGCTCGTGGTACGACTGCACTTTCTTATCGGTGGCGAGAAGTTCAGACAGGAAGCCTGAGCCGGCCCGTCCAGGGTTGATAGAGAAGATATGTCTTCGCTTCTCAGGGTTGTCGGCCAGTCGAGCGATGAGCGATCGCGGGATCGGGCTTCCAGCGATGGCTGACCAGGGGAGGTTGTCCGTGTTCGGAAAGCGGCCAGATGCTTGCAGGCTCTTGATAAATCGAGGGAGTCTCGACATCCCGTCTCACCCCGGTCTTGTCTTCTGGGGTTGATCTCCGATCGGACACGATGACGACGATGATTGTTCGTTGTGCGGCATCGCGGAACCCCAAAATACGCGAGGAACGAGGGGATGATGCCAAGAAAACCCGTGGGTAGAAACAGTTTGGAGGCCGGGCGGTCCCTGGCGGGAGAGGCTCCCTCACGCCGAGGTGTTTCGAGGTTCTCGAAGTCGAGGAAGAACTCGAAGGAGCGTCAGTAGTCCGGAGTCGGACCTGCTGAGGGATGCGTAGGGCTTGCCCGACGCGTCCGCTCAGGCGACCTCGTCGTTCGAGCTTTCACCAAGGTGCCAGCCTGGCGCGTGGCGGTCGGCGGCGATCAATGCAGGGAAAGGACTCACGACGTGGCGAAGAGCCACTTCTGCGTCATCGACGGGGCCGGCGAAGTCGTTGAGGAAAGTCGGAGCGGTGAGCGCATCGCTAGAAAGCGGAGTTCTTCATGCTCGGTGTAGCCTTCAGCACAAATTGGGAGAGCTTGGAAAGGTTCTTGACTATCAGCGCGCCGAGGCCGCCGATATTGTTCGATCGAAGCGCTCTGTAATCTTCGCGAGTCTTCAGGATGATCTTCCTGAGAGAGCGGTTACTTTCACCGCCGACACGCATCTTGACCAGTACTTCTGGCAGATAGGCAGGCTTGACCCGACCCCTGCCGAAGTAGCGCAGGATCGCGTCGTAGTCGGCAGCGATGCCATAGCTCGTGTCGTAGAGGCCAAAACGATCAAAAACACGCCTGCGCAAGAACAGCGTGGGGTGTGGCGGCATCCAGCCACGGGCAAGTTTGCGCGGGTCGTAATCGCCTGATCGCCAATGTCGTACCACACGGGTTATATCGCTTGAGGCAATGTAATCGAGGTCGCCATAGACGGCGTCAATGGTCGGATCAGCGAACGCTGCAGCGACCTTCGCCAGGACTTCGTTATGGGCCAGAAAATCATCGGAGTGCACGACGCCGATGACGTCGCCGGTTGCCCGCTGAATACCCTTGTTCAGGGCGTCATAGATCCCCTTGTCCGGCTCGCTCAGGATACGCATCCCGTCGTTCTGGTGACGACGGACCACCTCCATCGTGCCATCCGTCGAAGCGCCATCAATGATCCAGTGCTCGACGTCGGCGTAGGTCTGACGCGCCACGCTCTCAATCGCCTGTCCGATGGTGGCTTCGCGTTTGTAGACGGCAGTGATGATCGAGATTTTCATGAAAGATGCGCTCTACATCGGGAAGCCTCTGGTTCATCAACCAGCATGGAGCAAAGCACAAGTATGGAGCACAGTACAAGCCACCACAGGAATCTGGTCCGAGTGCGCACCTCGTAGAGCTGCCGTTCGCTCGGGACAAGGAGTAAGGAGTACTGGGGGGATGAATTGATTCGGGGTGAGCCAGGCGAGATTACTTGGCTGACACGGCGTTCGTGCACCTTTCTACATACCAACGGTATGTTTGCTCTAGCCCTTCACGCAGGGGGATACGTGCCTTCCAGCCGAGCTGGTTGATCCTTGTAGTATCTACGAGTTTCCTCGGAGTTCCATCGGGCATGGTCTCGTCGAAAGCGAGATCTCCTGAGAATTCCGTGATTTCCTGTAGCGTTTCTGCCAGCTCTCGAATGCTCAGGTCCTTGCCCGTGCCGACATTGATGGGCGATTCCGCTGAGTAGTTGTCCATCAAGAAGCAGCAAGCCTCGGCGAGGTCGTCCACATGTAGAAACTCTCGCCTGGGGCGTCCGGTCCCCCAGAGCTCTACTTCGGTCTTCCCTTCAATCGTGGCCGTGTGCATCTTGCGCATGATTCCGGGGGCTACATGCGAGGTCTCTGGATCAAAGTCGTCTCCAGGCCCATAGAGGTTGGTAGGCATCGCAGAGATGAAGTCGCATCCGTACTGGCGCCTGTAGGCTTGGCATAGCTTGATGCCGGCGATCTTTGCCACGGCGTACCACTCGTTGGTTGGCTCCAGGGGGCCAGTCAGCAGATATTCTTCCTTCAATGGCTGGGGCGCCATCTTGGGGTAGATGCATGTGCTGCCCAGAAACAGAAGCTTCTGCACCCCTGCCAGGTGTGCAGAGTGGATCACGTTTGTTTGGATCCCGAGGTTCTCGTAGATGAACTCTGCGGGGTACGTGTCATTGGCCAGGATGCCCCCAACCTTCGCCGCCGCCAGGAATACGTAGTCCGGCTTCTCTGTCTCGAAAAAGGCTTGCACCGAAGCCTGGTTACTCAGGTCCAGCTCGTCCCTAGTGCGGAGTAGCAGGTTGCTGTAACCACGTTTCTCCAGAGTACGGACAATCGCACTACCCACCATGCCACGGTGTCCAGCGACAAAAACCTTTGCATCTCTTGCGGCAGAAAAAGTGCTCATTGTGCTCGCGCCATTCCTAAGAGGTGACGCTCTGATAGCCCTTGCTCTCAACGAGCGCATCTCGTTCCGCCGAGTCAAGGTCGTGTTTCATCATCTCCTGCACCATCTCAGCGAAGGTGATCTTGGGTTCCCATCCCAGATCGGTCTTGGCTGCTGACGGATCTCCGAGCAGGTCCTCCACCTCGGTGGGCCGGAAGTAATGCGGGTCGATCTTCACCACGCTGCTTCCGGACTGTCGGTCGTAGCCTTCTTCCTCCAGGCCCTGACCGCGCCAGATGATCTCCATGCCGATGTAGGATGCGGCGATCTCAACGAATTCCCGCACCGAGTATTGTTGGCCGGTGGCTATGACGTAGTCCTTGGGTTGATCCTGTTGGAGCATGAGCCACTGCATCTCCACAGAATCCCGCGCATGCCCCCAGTCCCTCTTCGCATCCAGGTTCCCGAGGTAGACGTGGTCTTGCAGGCCTAGCTTGATCCGCGCCAGGGCCCGGGTGATCTTTCGGGTGACGAAGGTCTCACCGCGTATGGGCGATTCGTGATTGAAGAGGATGCCGTTGCACGCATAGATCCCGTATGCCTCCCGGTAGTTCACCGTGATCCAATACGCGTACAACTTGGCGACAGCGTATGGGGAGCGCGGGTAGAAGGGCGTGGTTTCTGATTGGGGTGATTCCTGGACCTTTCCAAAGAGTTCCGATGTGGAGGCCTGATAGAAGCGGGTCTTCTCTTTCAGGCCGAGCATTCGGATGGCCTCGAGAATACGCAGGGCTCCGAGTCCATCGACATTCGCCGTGTACTCGGGCGATTCGAACGAGACGGCCACGTGGCTTTGGGCTGCGAGGTTGTAGATCTCGTCCGGCTGGACCTTCTGCACGAGACTGATGAGGTTCGCTGAGTCCGTCATGTCACCATAGTGCAGGAACAGGGTGCGGTCGGTGACGTGGGGGTCCTGATATAGGTGGTCAATGCGCTTCGTGTTGAAGGATGACGCTCGGCGTTTCACCCCATGGACGATGTAGCCCTTTCCCAATAGCGACTCGGCGAGGTATGCACCGTCTTGCCCGGTGATCCCGGTGATCAGGGCAACCTTCTTCTTGTTTGTCATTTTTGTCTTGTTCTCGGTGAGGCTTCTCGTGCATCGAGGCAGGGGCTTCAGGGAGACCTGGTTGAAGTGGATCTAGGGGCCCTCTGATGGGAAGCAGAAGGTGCCGTCCTGGGCGGTTGAGGCGGTGCCGGAGTTGGTGGGGGTGACTCTAAACGTTATTGGGACTGAGGCGCCTTCGCAACGGATGACCGGCGACCCCTGGCGCGAGTGGAAGTGTCAGAGACCGTGATCGTCTCGCCTGGCTCGGACACCCGTGGGTGGAGGGCATCTTTGAGTCCGTCCATTGCCCACTTCGCCAGGGCATTCACTCGGACGACACCGGCCCCATCTCAAACAGCTCCGTCGACTCCCGGGTCGGGAGGGGGCCGAGGGCTGCTGGCCGCGTGCGTTTCTGATCGCAGGCGATCCGAGGCGGCGATGAAGAGGACCAAAAATCACTTGCCGTACCAAACGACGCGAGACGATCGCCGAAAGCGAGGAGCGAAGTGTTCGGCGGATCGAGTCAGCTGGGGGAGAGTGAGTGTACCCGGTTTCTTCGCCTCCACGTGCTATGATCCGGGCGTCCATCGCTGAGGGGGGAACCTGCTCTGGAGATCTTTGCGGTACTGGTTTCGTTCGTTCTTCTGGGACTGCCGTCACAACAGGCCGGCGCCAAAGCTCGGTTCGAGAAGGAGCGCGGCAGGATCGCCGGGCAGATGGGACGGGAGAAGTGGAACCAGGCCCGGGATGCTCTCGTCCGGCTCGTCTCCGAGCACCAGGGAGCGCCCTACGTGCTTCAAGAACGAAGCGCGATCCTGGACGACCTGAAGAAATGCACCTTTTGCGCTTCCTACGACGCGCCGGAGCCCGACGAACTCATCGACGGCGAACTCCTGTCCTGGAATGAGAAGTCAGGCAAGATCAAGCTCCGCTACCGACCGGGCCGGATGGGCGATTTCATCAAGCCCGCGAGAAAGAAAGGGGCGCAGGAGACTCTGGTCCATCCGCTGACCTTCGCAGGCTCCTACTCGGCCACCATCAAGCTCCAGCGCTACCTCGTCAACAAGTACCTGCCCGTCGTCCACGTGGGCTGGAACACCAACGCACCCGTGACCGCCACGTTCGGCCTCAAAAGAGGTGGGCGGGGAAACACCGTCTATTTTGCCGATGCGGCGATTTCCTTCCACGAAAACGGCTCGGTGCAGAAGACCGTGAAGAAGAAATCGACCCTGGAAAGCGGTGCGCCGGCGACGCTCAAGATCAACGTCAAGTCCGGGTCGATCTCCGTCTACGGCAACGGTCGCAAGCTGGCCAGCGGTTCACGCAAGAAGGGCATCTTCGGACAGATCGCCTTCAACGGGTTCACTTATATCGAGGAGATCGAGATCCAGGGAACAGCCCAGGGGTCCTGGTTGCAGGGATTGAGGGACGCCGCCTTCCAGGCGGCCTGGGAGCTGTTCGAGAAAGACTACGAGCCGAAAGACCTGCTTCCGGAGTGGTTCCTCGGCAAGGGCATCGCCGCCGAAGCCTCCACCACCGACCAGCCTCCCTATCCCGGCCCCCATCGGCCCGAACAGGACGACCTCTTCGGGGAGGTGATGCGGCGCAGCAAGGACGCGAACTACGACGCGCTCAAGTGGTTCCTCGATACGGATCAGGGCGAGACCACCGAAGAGTTTCGTTGCTTCGTTCGCGCGTACTTGATGCTGCGGGGCCAGAACTACAAGGGCGCGCTCAAGCTCTGTGAAAGGGCCTGCCGCATCGATCCCGAGCACGTCGCCTCACGGCTCTTGCTCGCCGAGCTGCACGAACTCAACGGGTCGCGCGAGACGGCGATCCAGGAGCTTGAAAGCCTCTGGCGCCTCTTCCCCGAAGACGGCCGCATCGCCTCACGGCTGGCCGAGACGCTGCTGTCCGCTTCCAGGGTCTCCGACGCGCGCAACATCCTCAAGGAGGCCGTAGCGAACGGCATTCACCCCAGGCAACTCGAGAACGTCGACGGTGTGCTGACGAAGATCGAGCGCGGTCCGGATTGGCCCAACCAGTTCGAAAGCGTCTCGAAGCACTATCGCGTCGTCTCCGACATCGACCGCAAGATCTGTTTCGAGGCCGCAAACCACCTGGAGAAGTCGCTGAATCGCTTCAACCGGGACCTGCGACGGGTCTCCGGTGCGCAGGGGCGCAGGTACCGGGCCTACCTGTTCTCCGGTCGGGAAGGCTACCTCGCTTTTTGCGAGGACTTCTCCGGGTACAAGCCCGAGTTCTCGGCCGGAATCTACTCCTTTCGCACCAAGCAGCTCTTGATCTGGAACGCGCCCGATCGCGGCCGGATGTTCAACGTCATCCGCCACGAAGGCTTCCATCAATACTTCGACCGTCTCGTCGGTCAGTCGCCCCGCTGGTTGAACGAGGGCCTGGCGGAGTATTACGAGGACATCAAGCTCGTCGATGGAAGCTGGAAACAGGGACAACCCCGGTCCGATCACCTGGCCGTCTTGGCCAGGAGCAACCCCTACCCCCTGAAGCGGTTCGTGGAGATCTCGGATGCCGATTTCTTCAAAGACATCGCCCTCTCCTACGCCCAGTCATGGGCCGTGGTCCACTTCCTGCGCCACCACGGGCGCTACAAGGATCGCTTCGAGAAGCTCATCGACCTGCTCATGACCGACGCCGCCGTCGAGGATGCCGTCAACCGGGCCTTCGAGGACGTCGACTACAAGGCGATGGACGCCGACTTTCGGGCACACCTGGTGAACATGTAACGCCGGGCGGGCGGGGGTGCGGCGCGGGTACGGGGGCGGTCCGACATGACGACACCGCCGAGGGCTTCACATCCCTGCAAAACCGCGCTTCATCGCCGCAACGAGTCCGTCGATCTCCGGCTCGCCCATCGCCGTCGAGAGGGCCGCCGAACAGGTGTTGATCATCATGAACCCCTCATCGAAGAGATGGTCGAGCAGGACCGTCAGCTGACGGGCCTCCTCCGGGGTCGCGTAGGCCTGGCGATAATTCAACGGGGCGCGTTCCTTGAAATGGACGCGGAACATCGAGCCTCCACCCGTCACGCAGGCCCGGACGCCCGTGGAGCGAATGGCGTCCTCGATGCCGTCCATCGCCCGCTTCGCCAGGGCGTTCAACCGGGCAACGGCGGCCTCATCGTAAAGCTCCATCGCGACGAGACCGGCAGTCAGCGTCATCGGGTTGGCCGAAAACGTCCCCGAGTGCGGGAACAGGACCTTCTTCGCCAGGGGATTCATGACGTCCATCACCTCGGCACGGCCCGCGATCGCGCCGACCGGAAAACCTCCGCCGATGGGCTTGCCCAGTGCGGTCAGGTCCGGCGTGATGTCGTACCAGGCCTGGGCGCCGCCGAACTCCGAACGGAAGGTGATCACCTCGTCCAGGGCGAGCAACGCGCCGTCCTCGCGGGTCCACCGGCGCAGCGCCGACACGAACTCCGCATCCGCGGGCTTCAACCCGACACGATGCGGCATCAGGTCGAGCAGCACACACGCCAGCTCGCCCTTGTGCTCGTCGAGAATCGACACGGCACGCTCGGGATCGTTGAACGGAATGATCACGACGTCGGCCAGCGCCGACGCGGGCGTCCCGTGCGCCACCGGCACACTCGAGGGATGGTCGGCGCTCCCCCAGCTCGCGGGTCCCGCCGTCTGGCTCACCTCGGCGTAGTCGTACTGGCCGTGGTAGGCGCCCTCGACCTTGGCGATCTTGGGACGGCCCGTGAAGGCGCGTGAAGCCTTGAGCACGCCCATCGTCGCTTCCGTGCCGGAGTTCACGAAGCGCAGTCTCTCGAACGCGCCATTGCGGCTGCAGAGGTATTCGGCGTATCGAACCTCCACCTCGGTGGCCAGCGCGAATGCCGTGCCCTTGCCGAGCTGCTCCGTCACCGCGGCGACGATCGCAGGATGGGCGTGGCCGTGGATCAGCGACGCCATGTTGTTGGAAAAGTCGATGCGCTCAACACCCTCGACGTCCGTCACCCGGCAGCCTGCAGCGGAATCGACATACACCGGGTGCGGCTTGCGCAACACCGTGTTTCGGCTCACGCCGCCGGGGAGAATCTCGAGCGCCCGTTCGTAGAGCGATGCGCTCATCGACCGGGTGCGCTGGTCACTCACCTTTCACCGTCGTCGGATCCTGCGGGATCGGAATCAAGGTCGCGCCGGTTCGTTCCTGAGCGAAGGCGAAGCTCACGCCGGGGCTCAGCTCGACGAGCTGAAAGCCCTGCGCCGTGATGTCGATCACCGCGAGATCGGTGTAGATACGATCTACCACCGCCGGTCCGGTCAACGGGTAGGAACACGACTCGACCAGCTTCGGCTCGCCGTTCTTCGTGCAGTGCTGCGTGATGACATAGATCGACTTGACGCCGGCGACGAGATCCATCGCGCCCCCGACGGCCGGGATGGCATCGACACCTCCGGTCGACCAGTTGGCGAGGTCGCCACGTTCCGAGACCTGGAGCGCACCGAGCACGCACAGGTCGATGTGGCCGCCGCGGATCATCGCGAAGCTGTCCGCGTGGTGGAAGTAGGCCGCACCGGGGATCGCGCTTACCTGACGCTTGCCGGCGTTGATCAGTTCCGGTTCACCCATCCCGGGTTCGGGCGTCGGCCCCATGCCGAGCAGGCCGTTCTCGGTGTGATAGATCAGTTCGCGACCCTCGGGGACGTACTTTGTGATTCGCTCGGGAATGCCGATGCCGAGGTTCACGTACGAGCCGTCGGGGATGTCGAGAGCGACGCGCTGCGCCATCTCATCGCGTGTCAGACCCGGCGTGGTTCGTGTATCGCTCACGGGTACGACACTCCTTCAGCGACCAGCGCGGACTCGTGCGCAGGATCGGCGACCATGACGACACGATTGACAAAGATCCCGGGCGTGACGATCGTCTCGGGATCCAGCTCGCCCGCGGGGACCAGCGACTCGGCCTGCACGATCGTCGTCGCGGCCGCCATGGCCATCACCGGGCTGAAGTTCCGCGCGGTCTTGTTGTAGATCACGTTGCCGTAGCGATCAGCCACACGGCCCTTGATCAACGCGAAGTCGGCGGAGAGGCCGTACTCGAGCACGTAATCGCGTCCGTTGAACGTTCGACGTTCCTTGCCCTCCTCGAGAGTAGTGCCCACGGACGTCGGCGTGTAGAACGCCGGAATGCCCGCACCACCGGCGCGAATGCGCTCCGCAAGCGTCCCCTGGGGGACCAGCTCGAGCGCGGTGGCGCCGCTTCGGTACAGTTTGGGGAACACGGTCGAGTTTGTCGTGCGGGGGTAGGAACAGATGATCTTCGATACGCGACCGGCCTTGATGAGCGCCGCCAGTCCGACTTCGCCGCTGCCGGTGTTGTTGTTGACGACGGTGAGGTCGGTGGCGCCCTGGTCGATGAGCGCGTGGATCAGCTCGATCGGGCTGCCGGCTTCCCCGAACCCTCCTACCATGACGGTAGCCCCGTCGAATACGTCAGCCACCGCCTGCGCGGCGCCGGGCACCTGTTTGTTGATCATGACGCGCTCACCTGGCTAGGACGCACCGTCAGCTCCGACGGCGACCGCACCCTCGCTGCCCGCGGCTTCAACTCTCGAGTATTCGAACAGTCCGGCCTCGTCGAAGATGACGCGGTCGGCATAGCCGTCGAACCAGATCGCATCCGGATTGCGACCGACGATGCAGACCTTTCCGCGTTCGGGGGCATCCGCGGCGTTGCGAAGAATCTTGAAGATGACGACACCGTTCTCGCTGCCCGGGACGCCGGGGATCGGCCCGTTTGTCACGGCTACGACCTCCGTCTTGCCCTTGTAGTGGGTGATGGAAAGACGAGCGTGCGTCTCTACACCCGACAGGCCCTTCTGCGACTCGTTCAAGATATTCCAGGCCCTTTCGATGGGAACGTTGAACGCCTTGTGCGCCACGATGTCGCGCCCGCAGAAGAAGTAGTGATTCTCGGCCCCGACGCGCTTCATCGCTCGCTGCATGATTCGCAGTGCATCCGGGTCATCGTTGATGCCCTTGATGATGGGGGACTGGTTTTCGACGCTGATCCAACCCCGTGAGACAACGCCCTCCATCGCGCGCTTGGCGCCCGGGTTCCACTCCAGGATGCCGGAGGCCCCTTCGAAGTAGTTGCCGTCGTCGTCCTTGGCGAGGAACTCGTCCGGATGGTTGAAATGCACCATCAACCGCAGGCCGACGTCGGGATAGGTCTCGTGGAATCGGTCGAGCATCGACAGGAAGGCGCCGTCGAACCGGTCCGGGTGGAACGCCAATTCCTTGGTGCCCAGACGGATGGCCTCGACGCCGGTTTCCGCAAGCGCGGCCAGCCATGCAGCTATCTTCGTGTTCGAGAGCACCATCGGGTCGCCGCCGGAGAGAAGGATTTCACGCAGCTTCTCACGACCCGACTGCGGGTGACGGCCGCCGTTGTCAGCCGCCAGCTTGTTGTGCGAGCGGATGTAGTCGGTGATCGCGCCGATCTGGGCGAGACCCTTCTTGGCGACGGATCCGTCCTGACGCTCGATGTCCTTGCGCCCGATCAGTTCCTCTCGGTAACAGAAGCGACAGTGTGCCGAGCAGGTGGAGGTGACGTACATGAGGCCCATCTCGTACTTGTGGAGCAGGCCTTCGACCGGGCTGTAGTCCATCTGAAAACCAGGATCCTCGGCGCCTTCCAGGTTGCGAGTCTCTTCGGGGCTCGCCTTCACGAGGCGCTGCAGGGCCGGGCTTCTCTTCGCCATCTCGAAGTAATGGCGGGTGATCTTCACGGGCATGCGTGCCTCGACGTCACGTTCGGTGCCCTTCAGACTACGCAGTGCATCGATCTCATCTGTCGAATAGAAACCCAGGACATCTTCGGGGGCCCGCTCTTCGAGGAAAGGGGTCAGGCCGTTGATGCTCTGTCGGTCGTACCGCGGGTTCTCGACGGCATCGAGAAATGCCTGTTCCCTGGCATTCGGTACGTACTTCTCAGCGTTGCTCATGATGATCGATTTCCCACTGCGCCTACCGAAAACTCTTGTGCGTCTTCGAGATGCGGTTTCCTGCATAAGAGAGGCTACTCGAACCCGTCCGTGGAGCCAAGCTGGATGTCACCTGCGGCGCGCTGAGAGGATCGTGACGAGATCTGCTTGTCGTTCGGCGGCCCGCGAGGGATCGGGGGCGCGTCGTCGGGGTACGCAAGCATGGGTCCTCGAACTGCGGTCGGGCGGGAGAGGGGCGCCCGGCTCGTCCCGAAGGGAATCGGATGCATTCTCGGGTTCGCTGTCACATCGGGGGTCGGGCATTCGCTGTTGTGCTCGTTCGAGGGAATTTGGGCCCAGGGGCCCGGCGAAGACGGCCTCGGGCCACTCCGGGCTCTTCGAGCCACGAGGGGTGGAGAGACCGTTCCCTTGACCATTCCAGCAACCGACCGCCAGCAACAGGAGATGAACGCTATGCAACTCTATTCTAAGAACAAACCGAATGACCTAGTGCGGACCAAACGGATCGCGCCCTTCTTCTTTCACGTGCCCGCGACGCTTCTTCTACTCCCCGCGGTCGCCCTGGCCCAGGGCGGCGGACCGGGAGCTCCGGGGGGGCCCGGCATCGTTCAGATGGTGGGCTCGGGGAGTGTGGACCGCGCCTCCCCGGAGGCGAGCGCGCCGGGCAACGCCGTCAGGATCGCCGTGATGGACGTCCCCACGTGCGGGCTGCCCACGCTCTGGACCAACACCGATCTCGGGGTGCCGGTGAGCGGCAACGTCGATGCGATCAGCTACCCGTGGTGGTTCCCGGATGGCAGCTTCTTTCCGGCCATCGGTCCGGCGATGGGGGGCATTCTTGACGAAGACCAGACCGTCCACGCGGTGTACACGGTGGATCGCACCAGCGTCGGGCCCCCCTTGACCGTCGTCAATGATCAGTTTTTCGGCAACGGCGCCGCCAGCGATACCTTCAAGGTCCCGCCCTATGCAGTCCCTCCCCTGGGGGTCATCAACGCTGCGACCCTGGAAACCGACGGGTCCCCGTGTCTGACCGTGAAGGGGAGCGGACTGACGGAGACCGACCTCGACGCGATCACCGGAAGGAAAGCCGCCCCGGGTTTCTACCCGGTCTTCTACTCGGTCGATTCCAGCACGGTGATGTCGCTTCCCCTGGGGCCCGGCGGCCCGCTGACGCCCGTGTCCCCGGCCGACATCCTGGTGGCTGTTGCTCCCGGCGTCGCCGCCATTGCCTTTCCGGCAGCCGCGATCGGACTGGGTCCGGGGGACGACGTCGATGCTCTGTGCGTCGACAAGGGCCTGGGGCGGTTCGTCTACTCCTTGACGGTGTCCTCGCCCAGCGCCCAGTTGAGCTATCCCGTGATCGGGCAACTGGGTGGAGCCGGGCTCTACGTATTCCCGGGGGTCCCGGTCACTCCCTGGGCCACGCCCTCGCAGCTCGGCCTGCGCGCGCCGATCGGCGTGTTCGGGACCCTGGCCTTCGTCCCGGGCGACGAGCTGAACGGCGTGATCGTCGGCGACCCGATCGAGGTCCCCGACCACGGTGTGACCCTCATCGCGGACGGGCCCTTCGAGATCGGCGCCCCGGTCGAGCTCACCCTTTGCGCTCCGGACGCGCCCGATCAGTTCTACCTGATCGCCGCCTCCTTCGGCACGACGGGGTTTCCGTTGCAGGGCTTCCACATCCCCCTGGATCCCGATTTCCTGTTCTCCCTGTCGCTCTCCCCGAACCCCTACATGCACGGTTTCGTGGGAGTCGTCGAGTCCTCGGGCCTGGCCTTCGCGGAGATGGAACTTCCGCTCGACCACACTCTCGCCGGGATGCAGTTCCACCTGGCCGGGATGACGCTGACCGTGAACCCGGCGCCCACTCTGACCGGGGTGAGCCCGCCCTTGCCGGCGCTCATCGAGCTCCCCCTCGAGTTCTCCGTTGCGAACCTCTTGTTCCCCGGCCAATCGGTGCAATTCGTCTACTCCCCCGACAGGGTACCGGGCGAGATCCTGCCCCTGGACTTGAACGGGGACACCGTGATCGACCGGATGGAGATTCCACTCAGCACCCGTCAAGCCCTCGTCATAAACCTGGACGTGGACCTGATCGACATGGAGCTCGCACTGATCGATCCGCTCTGGCCCGTGATGGATGGGCAGGTGCTCGAGGTCGATTTCGACAACGATCTGGACGTCGATGTTCTGCTGGCCAAGAGTTCGATCGAGCTCCTGGCGCACCTCATGGCCAACTACTTTTGATGGACCGCTTCGGGAACTCGTCGCCCTGCTGCGACGAGCCCTCGCAGTGGTGTCGGTCTCAGGCGCGGCCGCCGTTCCCTCCGGGGAGCGGCGGCCGCGCCGCATGGGTCCCGCCCCGTCGCGCCCTCGCCCGAGGGAGAGCCGCGACGCGCTCGATCTCCCCGCGGCAAAAAACCGCCTTCCCCGGGGCCCGGGCCCCCCGGACTCCGCGCCGGGGAGGGCGCGGACTACACTCTCTCGCGATGGAGTTCTTTCCGGAAGTTCCCGGCGACGACGAGACCCAGATCGTGGTCGCCCGCGCCCAGGCGGGGGACGATGGGGCCATGGAGGGGCTCTTCGAGCGCCTCCACGACCACATCCTCTTGTCCGTGAGGCTGCGCCTGGGCCCGCGTTTGCGCTCGGTCCTGGAGAGCAGGGACATCTTCCAGGGCGTCGCCCTGGAGGCCTTCCGCGACCTGAAAAACTTCACGCCCCGGGGGCCCGGCAGCTACCGCTACTATCTCAACCGGGTGATCCTCAACAACATCCGCGACCGCATGCGCCACTTCGGCGCGCTCAAGCGCCAGGGGGGCGAGCTCGTGTCGCAGAGCCGTCTACAGGATCTCCCCGGCAAGCCCGCGGACGAGACGTACTTCGATCCGAGCGGACGCTTCGAGCGCCTCGAACGGGAGATCTCCGGTCTGCCCGAGGAGATGCGCCAGGTGCTGCTCATGCGCAGCGTCGATGGGCTGGCGAGCAAGGAAGTGGCCGAGATGCTGGACAAGAGCGACGCGGCCGTGCGCAAGCTCTACTCGCGCGCCGTGGCGCAGCTGGCCACGCGCATGGGAAACGAGGAGCCAACGTGAGTCCGGACAACGTCGAGGAGCTGGTCGTGCGCTTTCTCGAACGCAGGGAGAAGGGCGAGACGATCGCGCCGGAGGAGTTCGCCCGGGCTCACCCGGCCTGCGCGGACGAGCTCCTGCAAGCCCTGGGTCGAGCGCAGGCGACCGAGCGGTTCCTGGACGCCCTGGGTCGAGCGCAGGCGACCGAGCGGATCCTGGAAGACGCCGGCTGGCCGACCAAGCGCCTGGGCCCCTACAGCGTGCTGGAGCTGATCGGGAGCGGCGCCATGGGGCGCGTCTATCGCGCTGTCCACGACGACCGGCCCGACGAGGAGCTGGCGCTGAAACTCCTCTCGCCCCTGACGCTGAACGACGCCAAGGCGCTCGCGCGCTTCGAGCGCGAGGCGCGCGCCCTGACCGGGCTCGCACACCCCGGCGTCGTCAGGGTGCTCGACCACGGCACCCTCGAGAACGTCCCCTATCTGGCCATGGACTGGGTGCGCGGCCCGAGCCTCGCCACGGCCCTGGAGGACGCCCGCGTCCGCCGTTCCAAGGACTCCCGTCGCCCACCCAGCGACGCCCTTTCCCTGGGGTCGAAGCGCATCCGCGGCCACCGCAGCGTGGCGTCCCTCGTGGCCCGCCTGTCGCAGGCGGTGGCGGCGGTGCACTCCTCCGGCGTGTTGCACCGCGACATCAAGCCCGGCAACGTGATCCTGCACGAGGACGCGCAGCCCGTCCTGGTGGACTTCGGCCTGGCGCGGGGTGAGGAGACGGTCAGCCTGACCGGGACGGGGGACCTCCTGGGCACCCCGCGCTACATGGCCCCCGAGCAGGCGCGCGGCGAGGAGACCGACGAGCGCACCGACATCCACGGCCTGGGGCTTCTCTTGTACGAGCTCTTGACCCTGGAGCCGCCGCACCCGGAGAGCGACACGGTGAGTGTCTTGCGAGCCGTTGCGGGGTGCCCCGTGCCGGCGGTGACGCGCGTGGACCCGACGGTCCCGGCCCCGCTCGATCGCATCGTCCGGCGAGCCTGCGCCTTCCGCCCCGCGGCGCGCTACGGGACGGCCGCGGCGCTGGCCCAGGACCTGGAGGCCTTCCTGGCGCGGACCTCCGTCAAGGCCAGGAACTTCAGCCCGCTGGAGCGCTTCCTGGACGCGTGGACGCTGCGGCGCAAGACCCTCGTGGGAGTCGTGGCCGCGCTGGTGGTCCTGGGTTCGCTGCCGTTGCTGCGCGAAGAGCCCCCGGACTTCGAGCGATTCATCTCACAAGCGGCCCTGGCCTATGAGGCGGACGACATGGCCGGCACGGCCGCCGCCGCCCAGCGCATCCTGACCCACGACCCCGAACATCCGGAGGGCCTCTTTCTGGAAAGCCTCGCCGCGGGCGAGCCCCGGGGCAACCGGTCAACGTTTGTCGGTCTGCTCGTCGAAGGCCTCGTACACTCCAGGGCAAAGGTTTGGCCTGAGGCCATCGCAAAATTCGAGGAGGCTCGGGGACTCGAGCCCGACTCGCCCCTGGTGGAGGTCCTGCTCGAAAAGACTCGGCGGAAGATGGAGCGCCAAGAGGCCGCTCACGAGAGTCGACCCGAGTCCGCTTCCGCCTTGTACGAGAGTGGCATCCTGCATAACGGCCAGTCGCGCTTCGCTGAAGCGGAACGGGACCTGATGCGTGCCGTCGAGCTCGATCCGGGCCACGTCGACGCCTGGGTCCAGCTCTGCATCGCCCAGTTCTTTCAGGACCGGCCGGAGGACGCCCTGGAATCGGCGGCCCGCGGAGGGGCGTGGGCGAGCGTCGCCTACGCCCGGACTCTCCTCTTGCGCAAGAACGATGCCGGTGAGCACGTACGTGAAGTCCTCGCGCCGGTCCTGGCGGAGCATCCGCAATATCTGGAGTGCATGAGGGTCGTGGGGTTTAGCTACGACTACGGCCACAACTTTGCCGAAGCTCGTCGGTGCTACGAAAGCAACCTCGACCAAGATCCTGATTCCTGGATTGACCTGGGGCATCTCGCGTTCTTGCTCGCGGGTGCGAGGAGCGCCTCCTGCCCCGACTGTAAGAGCTGGTTTCGCAATCATCCCGAAGACCTGGACCTGGAGCAGGCGCTTGAGCTGCGACTGCAGCAGCTGGATCTGGACCGGGGTCGGACGGAGGGCAGGATCATGCGCGTGTGCGAGGGGATCAGGGCAATCGGCTCCACGCAGGAGGCGGAGGAGTTCATCGAGGAGATCTTGACGGAGAACGGCGGGCCGACCGACCCCGCGCGGCGCAACCGTCTCCGCAAGGCGCTGGAATTCCTGCGGCGCTGATCGCGGGCGCCGACTTCTTCACGAAGCAAGTCCGGGACGTACGACCCGCGAAATCTCTCCCGCGCGCCGGGGCGTTCGGTGGTAGTCTCGCGACCGTCGGAGCCGCGGGGCCGTCGGATGCCACCGCCCGACGCGCCTCGCCCACCCGGGAGCTCAGGTCAAATGAACCCGTTTCCGATCGTCCGCAACGGACTGCTGCGCTTTCTCCTTCCACTCGTCCTGGCTTCNACGGCGGTTCTCGGGAACCCGGGCANGCCCTCNTGCGACCCCGNNNTCGNNNGGNCCCCGGCGATCTCCGGGATCGGCGTTCTCGCGGCGGNGGAGGTCGACGACGAGGACCTGCACGTCGCCGCACCTCTCNCCCGGGAAGATGNGGNNGNAGCCGATCGCGATGGCGGATCGCAGGACGAGGGCAGCGATGGAGGCGACGACGAGAAGACGGGCGGCTGCATCCTGCGAACGCCCCTCGGCGAGGTCCCCGAGGATCCCTACCGGGTGAGTGAGGTCGTGCCGGCCACCCCGTACCCGCCCTTCACCAAGATGCTCAACGCATGCGGCATCGTGCTGGTCGCCGCCGACGACGTGCCCGATCTGTTCCTTCAGCTCGTCGGCGAGACCGTGGGAGAGATCTTCCGACCGCAAGACTCGTCGGATCCCGCGGCCCAGAGGGAGGTCCTCGAGCACATGCACCGCTATCGCGCGCTTCTGCCCGTACCCCGCACGGAGGCCTCCCTGGAGCGGCTGTTTCGGAAAGACCCCGGCGCCATGGACCGCGTCATGGATCAAAACAGCGTGTGCGACATCATCATGGCAGGGGTCCCCGACGGACAGGTCATGGAGGTGGTGGAGCACATCCTCCACGCCGTCACGGACGTGGGCCTGCACTACCGCTTTCCCGAGCAATGGGGCATCTCGCGCGACTCTCGGCTGTGGAAAGCCATGCAAGAGGCCATCGAGAAGGGCTACTACAGGATCGAGTCCTACGACGACATGCGCGAAGACGTGCCGGCCGAGATCTACGAAAGGATTCTCCTGCAGGAGTTCGCCTACTGGTTCATCTCGACGGCCTGGGACCTGCAGGAGGACTACGGCCCCGATGAAGACGAATGGACGATTCGCACCCCGGCCGAGCTCGAGGAGAAGCTGCCCGACTTCTTCGCCGTGTATGAACGCACCGCAGGGCGAGTCATGCAGGCTCCGAGTCTGTCGACCCTGGCCGAGTTCGGTCCGACGCGGCGCGAGGAGCGGGAGGGCGGGAGCCGCTGAGGCGTCCGCAGCCCGAGCAGCCGTGCTATGTTGAGCCCATGATTCGCACCCCCCTCATCCTGGTCTGTCTCCTCGCCTCGCCGGCCGTCGCCGATACCACCATCACCGTGGACGGGGGCCGCGGTCCCGTCGTCGTGCACGTGCCCGATGCCTACGACCCGTCGGTGTCCTTGCCGCTGGTGATGTTGCTGCACGGCTATTGCGGGACCGGACCGGGACAGGAGGCCTACATGCAGTTCGCCCAGCACGTGGACGCCGGGAATTTCTTTTATCTCTATCCCACGGGGCTCTTCGATTCCTCTTGCAACTACTGGAACGGGACGCCGGCTTGTTGCGCCTTTGTCGCGATGCCCGACGACAGCTCCTATCTGGCCGCGCTGATCGATGCGGTGAAGGCCGAGCTCAATGTCGACCCGCTCAAGGTCCATCTCGTCGGCCACTCGAACGGCGGTTTCATGTCGTACCGGATGGCGTGCGATCACGCCGGGACCATCGCTTCGATCGCGAGCCTGGCCGGCGCGACCTTCCGCAACCTCTCGAGCTGCCACGCGACCGAGCCGGTTCACGTGCTGCAGATTCACGGCACGCAGGACACGGTCATCGATTTTGACGGCGGGTTCATCAACGGAGTCCCGTATCCGGGGGCCCAGGAGACCGTCGATCTCTGGATCACGATCGATGGATGTTCCACCACCGCGACACCGGGGGCGCCGCTGAATCTGGTCGTGAATCTGTTCGGGGACGAGACCCAGGTCACGAGCTTCGACACCGGTTGCGAGCCGGGCGGATCGGCCGAGTTGTGGACGATTCAGAACGGTTCGCACTCTCCGAACCTCACGGCGGGCTTCAGCACGCACGTGCTCGATTGGTTCGATGCACATCCGAAACCGGCAGTGGGGACGAGCTACTGCGTCTCGTCGGCAAACTCGACGGGCAAGCCCTCCCGGCTCTACGCCTACGGATCGCCGTCGGTGTCCCAGGGCCTGCCCTTGACCTTCGTCGCGACCAACGTTCCGACCGGGGTGGTCGGAGGCCTGCTCTTTTCCTCGAGCGCCACGCAGATCCCCCTTTTCGACGGAACGCTGTGTGTCGGACCGAGCTTCCAGTTGCAGCTCCCGTTCCTCATCTCCTCCGCCGGGGGGGAGGTGCGACGCACCCTGGTCGTGCCCCAGACACCTGCTCTCGCGGGACTCGTCGGCCGCTTTCAATTCGGCTTTCTCGATCCCGGCGGCGGACCGGCGGGCGTCAACTTTTCCGACGGACTGGCCGTCACCCTGGTCCCATGAACGGGCAGCCGCCTACCCCCTTAAAAAGAGCGACGGGGGCGCGGACCGTTTCGGCCCGCGCCACCGCGCTCCCCGCGTAAGGAAGGTGAGGGCTAGAAGGTGCCGATTACCCCTCCGACCGCGGTGGAGAACCAGGGGTCCAGCATCCCCGGGTTCACGCTAGGAAGGTCGCCGAAGACAACGGCTTGGGCGTACCAGGCCCTCCCTAGGTAGGCGCAGTTATTGGGAATGAAAGCGGGGACGGTGGACGCCGTGGTCCCCCCGCCGCCGTGGGAAGCCGTGGGCATGTTGACGTAGAAGGGAGCATCGACGAGCAACTCGGTGGCGCCGGCCGGCGGCAGACTGAGCAACGTTCCCAGGTCCAGGATCAACCCGGACGTCGGGTTCCCGCGCACCAAGACGATGAAGATGCCCGGGCCGCGGCTCGCCTCGGGGGCGATCGTCGCCTTCCAGCTCGAGGTGCCGAGGAAGACCGGCGGTGCCGTCAGGACGTCCTTGTTGATGCCGCTGCCGTTGTACGAGAAGACCGTGGCCGGCAGCTGGCAACCCTGCGGCACCACGACCTCGAGCGCGTTCACGTTGTCCAGGTCGCTGGCCAGTCCCAGGGCGATACTGGGTGTGTGGATGGCGGAGGTAGCGGGGCCGACCCGGGTGAGGATATCAGCGCCCATCGCCGGATGAGACACGCTGTATTGAAGCAGGTGAGTGGTGGTAGGTGTCGAACCGTGGAGGCTGGGGGCTGTCTGGCCGAGGAAGATGATGCCGCCTCCATCGGAGACGGGTCCACGCATCCCGACGACGTTCAGGGCGTCGAGGTCCATGCCGAAGATGCCGAGGTTGTCGGCGGTGGCGAGACCGGCGCCGTCCAAAACGGCGATCACGGGGGGAGCGCCGGAGAGGTCGGAGTAGAGGATGTCGCCCGCTGTCGCGCCGATCCCACCGAGGGTGGGCGAGCCGGGCTGGAGGGAGAAGAAGACCCCGCGATCGATGTCCCCGAAGGGTTCCGAGTAGTCGAAGGCGTCGAGGTCGTCGCAGTCCGACGATCCGTCCGGCGTCCCGTCGCCGTCGACGTCGGAGCAGAAGATCCCGAAGGCGGCGTTGGACTCGTCGCCGGTGGTCGTACCGCAGTCGTAGCCCGCGCCCGGCGGGGCGAGCATGTTGCCCGAGGTGTAGGTCAGTTCCTGGACGAAGATGTCTCCGGCCGCCGAGGGGGGGGTGCCCGGTGCGGTGTCGATCGTGGATTCGAACTCGGTGCCCGTCCCGCCGACCCCCGTGCTGACCCGATCCACGGAAAAGACCAGGGCGTGGTCCTCGATCATCAGGAAGTCGTCGCCGAAACTCAGGGCGTCGATCTCATCGTCGTCGGTCAGCCCCATGAGCGAGGCCGCAATGGCTGTTGCCGGCGGCCCGGGACAGTGCTCCGTCAGGAGTCCGGACGGCAGGAAGGTCGACGAGCTCGTGCGGTTGTAATCGAAGGTGTTCTGCCCCAGGGCGGGTGCACCCAGGGCAACGAGGAGGATGGGGAACCTAAAGCGCTTCATGGCCGATCGACTCGATTAGGGGGTAAAGGTAGGGGGAGCCCGACGCCACCGGCAGCAACCACGGGGCTTCAACCCGGAGCTGCCTGGCGTGGGGACTCAATCGCGCGGGCAACTTCCTTGCTTACCCATGGAAGCGAGAATCCCCTGCGGGGGGGGTAGGGCAAAAAACCGGATGCCGCGTCGGCGGGTCGCCAAGAAGGCGGAGCCGGTCCTCGGAGGCGGTGAAGGCACGTGTGACGAGCCGGCCATGCACCGGTCCGGATTCTCCGTTACCCTTTGCGCCATGAAGCCCAAGATCATTCTCCTTTGCCTGGCCGCGTCGCTTTCGGTCCCCGCTTGCTCTTCCGACGGCGGTCGCTGGGCGAACGACGTCGAGTCGCCGTTTCAAAACGAAGCCCAGGCATTTCTGGATCGATACACGGCGACTTTCCAGGAGCTCTACTACGAGTCCGGTGAGGCCGAGTGGCAGGCCAACACGCACATCGTCGAGGGCGATTCGAAGAATAGCGAGCGGGTCCAGGCGGCCAATGAGGTCCTGGCGGCCTTCACCGGGAGCGTCGAGAACATCGAAAAGGCGCGGGCGTTTCTCGGGCGCGCGAGCGAACTGACCGTGCTGCAGAAGATGCAGCTGGATGCGGTCCTGTACGCGGCGGCCGGCAACCCCCAGACCGTACCGCAGATGGTCAAGGACAAGATCGCCGCCGACGCGGCACAGACTGAGGCGTTGTACGGGTATTCGTATCTGCTGGATGGCGAGGAAGTCTCGACCAACGACATCGACGAGCGGCTCCGCTCCGACACCGACATGGCGGCGCGCCTGGCGGTGTGGGAAGCTTCAAAAAACATCGGGCCGACGCTGCGGGACGGTTTGAAGGACCTGCAACGACTGCGCAACGCCACGGTCCGCGCGCTGGGTTACGACGACTACTTCGCCTACAAGGTCTCCGACTACGGCATGAGCACGGAGGAGATGTTGACCCAGCTCGACAAGATCAACCGCGAGTTGCGCCCGCTGTTCCGCGAGCTGCACACCTGGGTTCGTTACGAGCTGGCCGAACGCTACGGCCAGGACGTGCCCGCATTGATCCCCGCCCACTGGCTCCCCAACCGTTGGGGACAGGACTGGGGCGCGCTGGTCGAGGTGAAGGGCTTCGATCTCGACGGCGCCCTGCGCGAATCCTCGCCCGAGTGGTTGATCGAACAGGCCGAACGTTTCTACGTCAGCCTGGGCCTGGAGAAGATGCCGACCGTCTTCTGGGACAAGTCGTCCCTGTATCCGGCCCCGAAGAACGCGAGCTGGAAGAAGAACAATCACGCCTCCGCCTGGCACATGGACCTCGAACGCGACGTGCGCAGTCTCATGAGCGTCGTGCCGAACACGGAGTGGTACGAGACGACGCACCACGAGCTGGGTCACATCTACTACTACCTCTGCTACACCAACCCCGACGTGCCGCCGCTTCTGCGCGAGGGCGCGAACCGCGCCTACCATGAAGCCATCGGTTCCTTGATGGGCCTGGCGGCCATGCAGCCGCGCTTCGTCGAGGCCGTCGGGCTATCCACGGGCGAGGGTTCGGGCGCGGATCCGATGCAGCTCCTTTTGAAGGAAGCACTCAACTACGTCGTGTTCATCCCCTGGTCGACCGGGACGATGACCTACTTCGAGAAAGAGCTCTACGCCGACGAGTTGCCGTCCGAGGTGTGGAACGAGCGCTGGTGGGAACTCGCCGCCAGGTTCCAGGGCATCGCGCCGCCGAGCGAGCGCGGTGAGGAGTGGTGCGACGCGGCCACCAAGACCCACATCAACAACGACCCCGCCGAGTACTACGACTACGCCCTGTCTTTCGTCCTGCTGTTTCAGCTGCACGACCACATCGCCAGGGAGATCCTGGGCGAAGACCCGCGCGACACGAACTACTACGGACGCAAGGAGGTCGGCGAGTTCCTCGGCGGCATCATGCGCCCCGGCGCCAGCGTCGACTGGCAGCAGATGCTGATCGAGAAGACCGGATCGGACCTGACGGCCCGGCCGATGGTCGACTACTTCCAGCCGCTCTTCGAATGGCTCAAGGAAGAGAACCGGGGGCGCAAGTACACGCTGGGGGCGCTGTAGCCCTGGGGCTGCGTGTTTGACTAGCCCCCGACCACGAGGTGGAGGCCCTGGCTCATGGAGATTCCGGCGGGGGCGTCCATGTCGAGTATGAACCACTGGGCGAAGCGTTCGGCGCCGATGAAGCTGGGGTTGTTGGGAATCATGAAAAAGAGGGAAGCCGAACCGAAACCCCTGGTCGCCGTTCCGAAAGTCATGAGCCCGACGGGATGGACGTTGATGATGCCCCCCAGAAACGGAATCGCCGCGCTGCTGGGCGACATACCCAGGACCGCGGGGGCGAAACGCTCCGCCAGGGTCGTCCGGATCTCCAGGTTCGTTCCGAGGGAGGGAAGCGGGGCCGAAGCGATGGTCGGGATCAAGCCTCCCCCCCCGGCCGTTCCCACCCCGTAGGTCGTGGCCGACCCCGGGGGGAGCGAGACCGACAGGAGAGCCTCGTGGGCATTGATTCGTCCGGAACCGGTGTTGTTGTCGTTCCCCGGTGCATCGACGTCGTCCGCCGTATTCGCGATGATCTGGCGCAACTGCTGGTTGGTCAGGGAGGGATCCTCCGACAGCAAGAGCCCGGCCAGGGCGGCGACGTGCGGCGATGAGAAGGACGTGCCGCTGGAGGTGTGGTAGCCACCCCCCAGATCCGCCATCAAGACGTCTTCGCCCGGAGCGGCGACCTCGACCTCGGGGCCGGGGTTCGAGAAGGAGCTCGTGTCGTCGTTACGGTTCGTCGAGGCCACCGCCACGATGTCGGGGAGGGTGGCGGGATAGCTCACCCCGAATCCGCCGTTGCCGGCCGCGCAGTCGATGAAGACGCCTCCGGCGAAAGCGTCGGCGACCGCGGCGTCGATCGCCGCGGAGATCCCGACACTGAGGCTCATGGTGACGATGTGAGCGCCGTTGTCGAGCGCGTAGAGGATGGCGTCGTCGAGGATGTCGCCCATCGGGAAGAAGGAACCGACGTTGAGCGCCATGATGCTGACGCCGGCGCCGTCATGGGCTCCGCCCGCCAGGCCGACCAGACCCACGTTGTTTCCCTGGGAGGACACGACGCTGGCCACGGATGTGCCGTGCCAGAACGCGCCGTTGGGATCGTTGTCCATGCCGTCGAAGTCCCAGCCGCGGATGTCGTCGATGTAGCCGTTTCCGTCCGAGTCAATGCCGTTGACCACCTCGTCCGTGTTGCCCCACATGTTTCCCGCCAGATCCTCGTGGGTCCAGTCGGTGCCGCTGTCGGCAACCGCCACGACGATCGAGGGGTCACCGTCCTGGATGAGCCAGGCAGCGAGCGCATCGACATCCGCTCCGGGCACACCGCCCAGCTGGCCGGTGTTGTTCAGGTTCCACTGGTCCCCGAACATCGGATCGTTCGGCGTACCGCCCACGTAGGTTCCGACGGTGTTCTCCTCGACGAGCGCGAAGCAGCCCTTCGTTCGCAGCGCGTTCACGAACTCCATCACATCGCGTCCGTCGGGCACCTCGAGGTCGTGGAATCCCAGCCGATTGCTGCGGATCAAGCGGGCTCCGGCGAGCTCGTTTTCGAGGCCGTCGAGAATGTGTTGCACGTCCGGATCCCCGATCGTGCGAACCGTGATGACCGCCGGATGCACGCGGTAGGAGTGCATCCCATCGAAACGAATCCACCCATCACCCTCCCGTACGTAGGACGTCTGGCGAGCAGCAAGAGAACCGGCACAGATCAAGAGGACGAAGATGGAACGCAGGGACATGGAGCGACTCCGCCGAGGGTAAGGGAAGAAGGGAAGGGCCCACGATACGCTGAAACGACCTTGTTGGGCACCGTCGGTGCACGGATCCTGCGTCGATCCCCGTCCCGGGCGACCAGGGGGCCGTGGAGCATTGGAGAAAGGACACAGCGCGCGCGAGGACCTCGTATTCAGATCGCTGCGACCCGCTCGTGGAGGGTCACGACGCGTGTGTCGAACAGGGCCTTCTCGTGGAAGTCGCTAGCGTGGGTGCACCCCTGAGAACGGGTCGAGAGCGGCGAGGGCACGGGTGCGAAAAACCCGCTGCAGAAGCCCTCGAGCGCGCGCTCGTGGTCCCGGGTCCTTCAGGCAGCGCGAGCGAAGCCTCTGCGCACGGCCAACGGGACAGGATTCCGAGTTCCAAGGGTTGCACCACGAACAGGCCGTGCTAGCCTGGAATCAGACTTTGCGACTTTGTAGATTTCAGACGTTTCGCAGCGGTTGGCCGGGTCGTTTCGTGAAGGCCCGTTATCTCTCCCTGGCGTTTTTCCTGGTTCTCTCGTGGTCCGCTCCGGCGGCCCAGGGGAGCCGACCGGCTCGGCGTATGGTCGCACTGGGGGAGGGGGCGACGGGCTTGTCGCAGGCCGTGGGGGCCAACTACCACCTGTCTTCGGCGCGACAGAGCCTGGACCACTGGGTGAACTACCGTGGGTCGCGGGTGGAGGACGAGGTCGAGTTCCTCGCCGCCAACGGTTTCAACACCATCCGCACCTTCCTGAACTTCGATGCCTACGAGGACGACACGTCGCACTTCCTCGATGATCTCGAGCACTACGCCCGCACCCTCGCGTCGCAGCGGGTGCTGTTCGTGGCGGTTCTCTTCGATTCGTTCGGGAAGGAGCCCGGCGGGAATCCGGAGCTGGATGCCGAATCCACGGCGTGGATCCAGAACCCCGCCAGCGAGACCATCGTGGAACCCGACTTCCTGGCGCGGGCCGAGGAGTACGTGGCGGACGTTGTACGGACGGTGAACCGGGCCATCGCCGACGTGGAGGATCCGGAGGTGTGGTGGATCGCGGACGTCTGGAACGAACCGGCCCCCGCCACGGTGCCCTACTCCGGGCTGGCCGAGATTCTGGAGATTGTGCGCGCCCAGCCGGGGGCGCCGAGCACCACCGTGGGGTTTGCGAGCAGCGCGGACAACGAGGGCATGCTCGCCACCCTGGCGGATCACACGTCGCTGACCATCCTCTCCGGCCACCCCTACGGAATGTTCGAGGAGGTGATCAGCACGCAGGTGCAGCAGGCGACCCTCATCGGGGACGCGTACGGGGGCAAGCCCATCTTCTTCTCCGAGGCGGGTCTGCCGGGACTCTTCCAGTACTACGGAAATGTCCTGGGGTGGCTCGAGAAGACCCAGGTGGGATTCGCCCTGTGGGAGGGCTTTGTCGGAAACGATCAGTTCCGCAACGTGACGGGTATCTTCTACCCGGAGTTCATCGCCGACGGCATGGCCACCGTGCGCTCCACGACGGCCGCCAACGCCCTGTGGTCGTTGGCCAGGTTGCGCGATCCGTCCTTCGAACCGCCGAACATCGCCCGCGCCAAGGACTTCACTGCGGACTATGTGGTCCTGGGTCCCGCCGACGTCGGTCTGAGCACCGGCGCCTACCACGCCTTCCTGCGCGATTACTCCTCGCTCTACGGGACGCCGAACTTCCCTCTGCTCGACATCAGCCTACCGGCCACGCGCGCCCTCTACCTGCGGCTGATGGGCTGGACGTTTCTGGGCCTGGGGAGCTGCTTGACCCTGGAGCCCCTCACCCGAGGCTCCATCCTCCAGAACCTGAGCGGCCTGAATGAAGAATACGACCTCGGGAACGAGGCCACAGCGGAGACGGCCCTGATCGATCTCTTCGCCCTCGCTTCCGGCCTCATGCTGGAGCACGGCCTGGGGGAGCCCGACAACCACGCCCCCGAAGTGCTGAGCGCGAAGTTCGACGCGACGGTGAATCCCGACGGCCTCACCTTCGACGCCCATTTCGAAACGGTGGTATTCGACATCGATAACCAGGACTTGTCGGTGCGGTTGTTCGTCCGCGAGGTGGAGGCGCCCACGCTGGTCGAACTGCCGCTGGTGGCGATTCCACGGACGACCGCCCACACGATCGACGTGCTCGCGACCCCGCTGACCTTCGGGAAGAGCTTCGAATTCGGTGTCCTGGTGACGGACGGCGCGGGGGGGGTCGACCTGTTCGTCCAGCCCGTCACGCTGCCCTGAGGGCGCGGGGGCCCATCCCCGCCGTTGCGGTGAACCGGGCGACTCTACCCTGGAGCCGCCTGTGGCCGACCATGGCGCTCTCTCGTGCCCGTCATCGGCCGATTCGCGTCGTCCCGCCACTCGCAGGCGGCCTCGGGGCCCGGACGTGGGGCGAGGGTACGAAGCTCAGGTAGAGCTCGCTGCCGCCGGACCCGTTCAACGAAGCCCGGTAGGCGACGCTCTGGCCGCCGGGAGTTACCTGGAATCCCTGGATGCTCTCGCCCGCTTGGAGCAGCGGGTTCAGGCGCCGCGCGCTCAACGGGGTGCCGATCGAGGCGACGTAGACGTTCTTGCGGAGGAAGAAAACGTGACGGCTGTCGCCGGTCAGGAAGACGTCGTCCAGGGAGACGCTCACGGAGCTCTGGTGGAGCTGGATGGGCTCCTCGCTGCGGTCGATCGGGACGCTGTAGATGCTCAGGGAGTTGTTCCCGGGGGCGAAGAAGACCACGCGCCGGCTGTCCGGTGTGATGTGGAAGGCGCCGTCCCGACCGGAGATCCCGACGCTTCCGAAGGGACCCACGGCCGCGTTGAGCCGGATGGACGGACCGCCGCCGGCGGCAGGAGCGCTGAAGAGCTCGAAGCGATTGTCGACGAGCTCGTCGGCGATGTAGACGACGTACTCTCCGTCGGGACTGAAGCCGAAGCTGTCCTCCACGTCCATCTGGGGAGTGAAGTCCGGATGGACCTTGACCGCAGGGGCGGACCCGTCGATCGGCGCCGTGAAAAGCTCGAAGGTGGAGTCGATGTCCTGGTCGGCGCTGTAGACGACGCGCGTGCTATCCGAGCTGATCTCGAAGGCGGGTCCAGCGTCGTTGAAGATGTTGCTTGCGTTTACGGATGCTCCGCTGATCTTCACCGCCGGTAAGCTCGCATCGATCGGTACGCTGTAGAGTTCAACTTGCTGGTCGACCTCCGCGTCGGCTGTGTAGACGACCCACGCCCCGTCGGGGCTCACGCTGAAGGGTGGGCCGGCGCTCCCGATCGATGTGCGGACGTCGCCGCTCGATTGGAGGGGACCACTGATCTTCATCGGCGGTGCGCTGCCATCGATCGGGGCGGCGAAGAGCTCGTGGACGTTGTCCACCTCCTGGTCGGCGCGGTAGACGATGTGCGTCCCGTCGGAGGACGCGACGAAGTCGGCGTGCACGTCGCCGTCGACGGGTAAGAGGCCGTTCAGCTTGACCGGCGCTGCGCTCCCATCGAGCGGCGCACTGAACAGCTCGTAGGTTTGGCTCTCTTCCTGGTCGGCCAGGTAGACAGCGCGACCGCCGGCCGCCAGGAAGCGTCGACCGCTGAAAAAGACCTGCTCACCGACCGAAAAAGTATTCCCCACGTTGCCTCCGGAGACGAGCGGCCCGTTGAGCTTCACCGACGCCAGGCTCCCATCGACGGGGGCGCTGTAGAGCTCCGATACGCCGAAGGTGTCCTGGAAGGCGACGTAGACGACGCGGCTGGCGTCCGGGCTGATGACCCAATCGCTCTGGACGCTTCCGCCTGAAAGGGGTCCGTTCAGGCGGACCGCCCGCTTGCGGGTCTCGAAGGTGATGCTGTAGAGCTCCAGGACGGTGGCCGTGTCGCCGTCGGCGCGGTACACGAAGGTGGGCTCGTCGCCCGCCATGCGGAAGTCGGCCACCGAACCGACCGAGGCTCCGGGCGTCAGGGGACCGTTGAGCTTCACGGGGATCCCCGGAAGAGCCAGGGCGACGCCGTAGACCTCGAACGTGTCGACCTCGTCCAGGTCCGATCGGAACACGACGTCCGTGCCGGAGGGGGCGACCTTCCACGGGCCGAGGACGCGGTCGGCGTCCAGGTCGGGGTGGAGC
This sequence comes from Planctomycetota bacterium, assembly GCA_002683825.1. Classification (GTDB taxonomy): domain Bacteria; phylum Planctomycetota; class UBA1135; order UBA1135. The sequence continues at coordinate 13,591 of NYUD01000013.1, read as the reverse complement.
TTCGTCGCGGACTGGGAGCCGTCGATCGGCACCGAGTAGAGCTCGGCGACCAGCGGCTGGTCCTGGTCGGCCTCGAAGATCAACCGACTCGCAGCGGCGAACTCGAAACGCGCGCCGAAGGCGTCGGGGAAGTCGCTGCTGATCTGTGTGGGCGGTTCGCCGGCGTCCAGCGGCACCGAGAGGAGTTCCCGCGCGCCCGCGCCCTCGCGCACGGTGTAGACCGCCCGGGCGGAGTCGGGCGAGACCCCGAAGATCTCGACGTTCGAGGACGTCGTGGCCGGCGTGCTGAGCTGGAGCGGGGCCGCGCTGGCGTCGAGCGGGACGACGAAGAGATCGAGCGGCGCCATCACCAGGCTGAGACGGCCGCGGAACACGACCCTGTCGCCGGCGGGGGTCAGCGCGAAGGCGTCGACGGTCTGGTTGAAGATGGTGAAGGGCGCGTGGAGTCGCGTCGGGCTCGCGCTGCGATCGATGGGTACCCGGAAGAGCTCGGCCTGGCCGCTGGGACATCCCCCCGCGCGGTACAAGACGAGCGAGCTGTCGGGGTGCGTGGTGAATTCGAAGACGCGACCGCCGTTCACGACCGGGTCGTTCAGGACCACCGGCGGGGATCCGCCGGCCACCGCAACGCTGAAGAGGTCGTCCTCGAGGTACAGGGCCCACTGACCATCGGGCGATAGCTCGAAGGAGTCTGTGGTCGTGGCCGCGAGCTCGACCGAAGGCTGGCTCCCGTCGACCGGGCTGCGCCGAATCTCGCGAAGGCCATTGTCGTCGTCGTCTGCGATGAAGAGCACGGACGCGCTGTCGGGCGTGATGACGAGCGTCTCCGGGAAATCCAGCGGGGCGGCGGTCAACCGCACCGGGCTCGAGCCGGCGTCGGTCGCAACGCTGTACCAGTGAAAGGTGCCGTCCGTCTCCTCGTCGGCGAAGTAGAAGGCGCGGCTTCCATCCGGGCTGACGGCGAACTCGGTCACGTCTCCGCCCGGCACCGGATTCTGGTTCAGCCGGAGCGGAGGGCTCACGCCATCCAGCGCGACGGCGAAGAGCTCGAACGTCCCATCGGTGATCTGATCCGCCAGGTAGAGTACGGCGCTGCCGTCTTGCGTGATCTCGAACGCGGTCACGTCGCCCCCGTCGACGATCGAGGGAACGAGCGGGATCGGGTCCCCGCTCCCGTCGATCGGAGTGACGAACAGGCGGTCGATGTCGTCGCCGTCCTGGTCCGCAACGTAGACCAGCCGTGTCGAGTCCGGCGTGACCTCGAGCATGCCGGTGACCTGGCCGCCCGCGCCCGGCGCGTCGGCCAGTGGTGCGTTGAGCTTCAGCCCCTGGCCTTGGGTGGACGCGGAGAGCAGCCCCAGCACGACGCACGGAAGGAGACGGGTGCCGGGACGGCGCGGTGCGTTCAAGGAAGCAGGCTGCAAGCTCATCGGGAACCTCTTCAGAGTTCAGTGTAGACCGTGGGACGCCGGAAGGAGGGAGAATCCGTTTCTGATCGCCTCATGGGTCAGTGCCCGCGCCGCCCACGTGTGTCTCAGGATATCCGAGAATCTTCTCGGAGGAGGGGAATGGGGGACGCTCGTCCAGAGGCGTAGTAGCGAGGGCCGGTTGGTTCGCGTCGCCGCTCAACGGGTGGACCCCGGCCCCCCGGTGTTTTTTCTCGTCGAGGAAGGGCCGGGTCCTGCGCCTTGGCCTGCTTCTGCACGTGGTTGTGTGCGCAATCACCCGGCGTGCGCTAGTACACAGCTACGGTTCTCGACGCACGCGTCAACGGGTGGGGGGCACGGGTGATGGGGAACGATGTCGTGTTCGAGATCCTCCGGAAGGGGATCACGAGTCGCTTCGACATCGAGGCCTGCACGCACTCGGCCGACAGCGTCGCACGGGCTGCGATGGAGCTGCGCGCGTGCGAATGGATGCGTGCGCGTGGTGACGCGCTGATCCACGAGCCGTTCGAATGTCGCGCGGTCGTATGGACGCGGCCGGGCGCTCGTCAGGTGCCCGGATCCTCGCTATCCTCAAGCCCATGTCGATAAAGACCTACTCCGACCCGCGCATCGGCGACTACCTCGCGAGCCTGTCCGCCAGGCGCGAGCCGGCCCAGCTGGCCGACCTGCGCGCGCGTACCCTTTCGATGGAGTGGGGCGAGATGCAGATCTCCCCCGAGCAAGGACGGCTGCTCGCGCTCTTGACCCAGCTGACCGGCGCCACGCGCGCCCTCGAGCTGGGCACCTTCACCGGCTACTCGTCCCTGTGCGTCGCCGAACATCTGGGGGAGGGCGGCCTGCTCGTCTGCTGCGACACCTCCGAAGAGTGGACCGCCATCGCCCGCGCAGAGTGGCGCGAGGCCGGGCTCGAAGAGCGCATCGACCTGCGCATCGCGCCCGCCTCGCAGACCCTCGACGCGCTCATCGCCGAGGGCCAGGCGGCCACCTTCGACCTGGCCTTCGTCGACGCGGACAAGACCGGCTACCCGGCCTACTACGAAAAGGTCCTGACCCTCTTGCGTTCCGGCGGCCTGATCGCCTTCGACAACATGTTCCGCGGCGGCGGCGTCCTCGACGAACCGGAAAGCGAGTCGGGCTCCGAGCCCGGCAACGTCGCCCTGCGCGGGCTCAATCTGAAGATCTACGACGACCTGCGCGTCGACCCGGCCATGGTCCCGATCGGCGACGGCCTCTTGCTGGTCCGCAAGCGCTGAGCGACGCTCGTGGGGAAATCGAGATTCTCCCCGACGGGCTCCGTACGGGGGATCGACCCGGGAAGAACGGGAAGGCGGATCCGGCTTTTCTCTTCCAACATCCCCTCCGGTCCACGTATTCGGGCGTGAAGCGGCCCTTTTGAGGTCGAGGGCCGATCAGCCTTGCAATGGGCCGATGCGGGCCGATCTACTCGAGGAGGGCCGTGCTCGCGAGCACGGCAACGGGAACGTTCTTGGCCGGTGGTCGAGAAGGCCGGAACTCCCCTTGGACCACCTGTAATTCGGAAGGCGAATCTCATGCACAACGCTGTTCTTTTCCCGCTCCTGGCAACCGGGGCGCTCTTCTGTCCGTCCGTAGCCCGCGCGGGCCAACAGGCCGCTGAGAAACCGCCGCGAACCATCACCGTCACCGGTGAAGGCAAGGTCAAGGTCAGGCCCGACACGGCCTCGGTCTCGGCCGGTGTGGTCACCGAGGCGGACACGGCCCGCGCAGCGCTCGACAAGAACACCGAGAGGATGCTGCAGGTGATGGGGGGGCTTTTGGAGGCGGGAATCGCGCAAGACGATCTACAGACCTCCCAGTTCTCGGTGAGCCCGGTCTACTCGCGGCCGCCCCGAAACCCGTCCGGACCGCGAGTGGATCCGAAGATCATCGGCTACCGCGTCTCCAACACGGTCACGGCCATCGTCCGCGACCTCGAACGGGTCGGCAGCGTGCTCGACAAGGTGGTCACCCTGGGGGCCAACTCGGTGGGCGGTCCCTCCTTCTTCCTCGACGAGCCCCGACCGCGGCTCGATGAAGCCCGCAAACAGGCGGTGGCCGATGCCCTGCGCAAAGCGGAACTGCTCTCGGCTGCGGCCGGGGTGAAACTGGGTGAAATCCTCACGCTCCGCGAGGGGCGCGGCTACGAACCGCAGCCGGAGATGATGCGTTCGAAGGCCATGGAGATGAGTAGCAGCGCGGTGCCGATCGCCGCGGGCACTCAACAGCTGCGTGCGACGGTGACGCTCGTGATTGCGATCGATTAGACGGCCGAGCGGCCGGCCGCTCGCGTCACCGCCGCCGGTGCGGTGCACGCCGTCAGGTGCTCGTCGGGTGGGATCGAGGGGTGCGTCCTGGCGGTTGACTCGTTGAGAACACCGGCACTGCGGGTATCCTCCCTCCGGGTTCTCCGCGGGCGCCGGTTCTTTCCGGACGGCGTCGCCTGCGTGGTCACAAGCGCCGCCACCATCGTCCGGTTTCTGTGTCGGGGGGTTTTGGAGATGTCGGAAAACGAAAAGCCGTCGCTGGCGGACGTCGCAGGCGTGACCAGCGCCGTCATCGTGCTCGACCTCCTGGTACGCAAGATCAACGAGTTCGCGATTCCGGCGATCGACCCGCACGTGCAAGCCCTGGCCGGCAGGACCGAGCTGGGGCTGTTCCTTTCCCAGCACACCCTGGGAGTCTGGCACGTCGTGATGCTCGCCGTCTTCGGCGTCGCTGCGCTCTTCTTGTACCGCTGTTCCCTGCACGACGTCTTCCTCCTGCCCGGCCGATCGTCCTGGACGATCCGCAAGTCGATCCTCGTCGTGGTGGCGGTCGCGGTCGTGGAGTCCGCGGTGATCCTGTTCGCGTGGCGGGACAAGATCGATCCCGAGTGGCACTGGGGAATTCAGACCGGCAACCTCATCAGCAACGCCTACGAGGAACTCGCCTTCCACGGCTTCCTCCTGGGGATGCTGCTCAAGCACACCCGGCGACCGTGGTACTCGATGGTCGTGGCGACGGCCATCTTCATGTGGCATCACGGTCAGTACACCGGATGGGACTCGGTCGGCTTCTTCGTCTTCGCCTTTCCCTTCGCCTACATCACCTGGAAGACGCGCTGGCTTCTGTGGCCATACCTTCTGCACATGGCGCTGGACTGGGGCATCGACCCGCTGATCGTTCCCGGCTACGTGCGCTCCTTCCTGGGCTAGTCCCGGTCCTTCATGCGCTGCGGGCCGAAGGCCGGTTTCCGATCCCGGGGCACGGCGGAAGCCCGTGCGTGTCGGGCCCGCGTGAGCCCGTTGTAGAGCGGGTTGAGCTCCTCGAACGGTCTCGAGATCCGTTTCGGGATGTGAGGTCCGCGGGTTCCGTCTAGGAGACGAGCTCCGCGTCCCTTCCGAGGGTCCGGCAGGTGGGGGAGGTCTCCACCTTCGATGGGTCCGGCTGCGTCCCCAGGAGCCGGTCGCCCGAGAGCATGGTGACGCCGAACCAGTACTTCTCGCTCTTGAAGTGGTGCAGGCGATGGCTGACCCAGAGTCGCTTGAAGGCCCGCGTGCGCGGGCGGTAGTCGGTGTGGATCAAAAAGTGCGTCCACTCGTACACGAGCCCGAGCACCGCTGCGGTGCAGAGCCCCGTGAGTGCGAGCGCGAAGGACGGCAAGAGCAGCAGCAAGAACGCGGCGTTGATCACGATGTAGACGAGCAGGGCGCGCGGTTCGATGAAGCTTTGCTTCCACGCCAGCGGATCCAGGTGGTGGGCGCCGTGGCCGGTCAGAAGCTTCATCTCGAAGGTGCGCCCGAACATGCGTATGGGCCGCGCGTGCAGTACGTACACGTGCAATACCCACTCGTTCAGGGGCCACAAGAAAACGACCGCGCCGGCGACGAAGGCGTCCCAGGCGGACCCTTCGCCCAGGTACAGCCGCAAGCCCCCGAGCGTGACCAGGGCCACCAGCATGATGCGCGGGCTGGACTGTTCGGCGAAGTAGCGAAAGAGCCGCACGCGCGAAGTGGAACGCCGCCCGCTCATGACCGCACCTCTCCGGCGCGCCCGAGCGTCTCGAGCACCTGCAGGATGCGCCGCTCGCTCCGGCCCAGGAGTTCGCGCGCCGTCCGCGCCGCCGCTTCCGTGTCGCGCTTGCGCACCGCCGCGGCGATCTGTCGGTGACGCTCGCAGTCGAGCAGCTCCGGCGCCATGGCCTGCAGCAACGCGGAGCGGATCATGTCGTAGGTGCGGTGCAGCGTGTTGCAGGCCAGCTGATAGGCCACGTTGTCGGAGCCGCGGGACAAGAGCCGCCAGTACTCCATCCCCAGCTCCGAGAGCCGCGCCAGATCCTGGTCCGCCGCCTCCATCTCGCCCACCACACGCTCGAGTTCTTCGGCGATCGGATCGGCCCGTCGCCGGGCGCACTGCGCCGCGATCTCCGGTCCCAGGGCCGAGCGCATCTCGAGCACGCTGCGCCCCACGCCCAGATCGAGGGTGCCGTCCGAGCGCAGGAGTAGGCGCGCGAGCAGGTCGAGCCCGGCGCTCTCGGTGAAGTCGAGCACCCGTGTGGGTCCGCCGTGGCGGATCACGACGAGCCCCGCCTGGGCCAGGCGCTTCAGGGCCTCGCGCACCGCCCCGCGGTTGACGCCCAGGGCCGCGCAAAGGACCCGCTCCGAGGGCAGCGGCGCGCCGGGTGCGAGCTCGCCGTGGCAGATCTCCGAGGACAGCTGGTCGAAGACGGCATCGGGCAGGGATGTGCGGGCGATGGGGTGCAAGGGCATGGTCGAACTTCCAGTGGTTCACTGGTCATACCATCGTAACTCAGGCCTGGCAAGCCCCTTTTCCGGCAAACGCGGGGGGCCGGGACCCGTGTACACTTCGTCGGACCATGGGGCGCAGTGCGACATCGGGCTCGACCGTCGACCGGGCGGTCAGCGAGCTGACGCTGGGGCGGGAGCGCTGGAGGGAGACCGGGATCGCCGAGCGGATCGGGCTCCTCGACCGCCTCGCGCTGGACACCCTCGCCGCTGCCCAGGCCATGGTGAGCGCCTGCTGCACGGGCAAGGGCATCGACCCGGATGCGAACACTGCGGGTGAGGAGTGGCTCGGCGGGCCGGCCACGGTCCTGCGCCACATCCGGCTCCTGCGCGAGACGCTGGGGCGGATCGCCAGGACCGGGCGGGCGCCGGTCGGGATCCGGGACGTGTCTGAGCGGGACGGAACGGCCGTCGCGAGGGTCTTTCCCGGCGGTCTCTCGGATCGGCTCGCCCTCGCCGGATTCCAGGCCGAGGTCTGGATGGAGGAGGGGGTCTGTGCCGAGGAGACGCTCGCCACGGCGGGGCGGGCCTACCTCGCACCGGACGAGATCGGGGACGGGCTCTGCGCCGTTCTGGGCGCGGGCAACGTCTCGGGGATCGGGATGCAGGACGTGCTGACCAAGCTCTTCCAGGAGAACCGGGTCTGCGCCCTCAAGCTCAATCCGGTCAACGACTATCTGGAGGAGAGCTACCGGCGCGCGTTCGCGGCGCTGATCGAGGCCGGGGTGCTGCGCGTTTTGTGCGGCGGTGCGCAGGAGGGCTCCGCGCTCGTCGACCACCCGGACGTCACCGAGGTCCACATGACGGGATCCGGGGCGGTGCACGACGCGATCGTGTGGGGGCCGCCGGACGAGCGCGAGGCCAACCGCACAGCCGCCACCCCCGTGCTCTCGAAGCCGATCACGAGCGAGCTGGGTTGCGTCACGCCGGTCCTGGTCGTACCCGGTGCATGGTCGCCGCGACAGCTGCGCTTCCAGGCCTGGAACGTGGCCTCGATGGTGGCGAACAACGCGTCCTTCAACTGCAACGCGGCCAAGGTTCTCGTCACGGCGCGGGGCTGGCCCCAGCGCGGGGAGTTCCTCGACGCGTTGCGCGAGGTCCTCTCCCGGGTGCCGACCCGGAACGCGTACTACCCCGGAGCGAGCGAGCGTCAGGCCGGGTTCGTGGAAGCGCACGCGGGGACGGTGTGCGTGGGGGATCCGCCCCCCGGCCACCTGCCCTGGGCCCTGGCGACGGGGCTGGATCCCGGACGGGCCGACGACCCCGCCTTCACCACCGAGGCCTGGTGCGGGGTGCTGGCGGAGACCCCCCTCCCGGTCGAAGGACCGCTCGAGTTCCTCGAGGCGGCGCCGCGTTTCGCCAACGACGTCCTGTTCGGAACGCTCTCCTGCAGCCTGATCGCGCAGCCGGCGTCGGTGCGCGAGCCGGCCGTGGCGCAGGCGCTGGAACGGGCCATCGTCGATCTGCGCTACGGAACGGTGGCGCTGAACCACTGGGCGGCCATCGGCTACGGACTGGGGGTGACCCCGTGGGGGGCCTATCCCGGCCACACCCTCGAGGACGTCGGAAGCGGCATCGGAATGGTCCACAACACCCCCATGTTCGCGCGTCCGGCCAAGGGCGTCGTGCGCGGGCCCTTCGCGCCGGGGGTGAAGCCCCTCTGGGCGGTGAACCACCGCCGCGCGCACCGCGCCGCAAGGGCCCTGGCCCACTTCGAGGCGCGGCCCGGGCCGCGGACCTTCGTGGCCCTCGCGTCCCAGGCGCTGCGGGGGTGAGGGGTTTTCGCGGCCGCGGCGGGGCGCAACGTTCGCTCCGTCCCCGACCGCCACCCCGCCGAGCGACCGTTCATCCGTCCGGAGCAACGGGGATTTCCCCGCTCGATTCGTCTACGGTTTCCCGGGCTGTTCCATGCGGCGGGACGGCGACCGCGTTTCGATCGGGCGCGTCGAGCGCAAGAAAGATGCGCGCGACACGTGGTTCGCTCCCGTGAGGATGGACGCACGCCCGTAAGGACCCCTGATGCGAGACTCGCTGGTCCGGCTCCTCGAGGAGTACGAGGCCTCCCACACCCACCCGACGAACCGCCTGACCCACAAGGTGGCCATCCCGTTCATCGTCTTCACCATCGTGGCCATGCTCGACTGGGTGGAGCTGGGTTCGCTCCAGGTGGCCGGCCACGATCTGACCCTGGCCTTCGTGGTTCTCCTTCCGGCGATCTGCTGGTACTTCTGGATGGCGCCCTTCCTCGCGCCACTGATCGTCGTTCCGGCACTCCTTTGCATCCCCCTGGGGCGGGTCACGCCGCCGTGGCTCGTCATCGCGATCGCGATCTTCGCCTGGCTCGTGCAGCTCGCGGGCCACGCGATCTGGGAGAAGCGCTCGCCGGCCTTCTTCACGAACCTCGTGCAGCTTCTGGTAGGACCGGTGTTCCTCGTGGCGCTCTTTACCGGGGGATTCTCGTTGCGCGGGAGCGCGGGCTCCCGACCCACCGGCGCTTCAATGCGCCGGCGGGATCTTCGAGGGGATCGAGAGCAAGGAGGCGCGGAGCGATCCCCTCGAGCGGACGGATCGCCGGCCACCCGGTACATGGGCCTGCGATCCGCCGTCGTGGTCTTCTTCCTCGGTGGGTTCGCCTTGCTCCTGTGCGACCGGGTGCACATCGCCTGCGGGGTGCTCGAACAGGCCGACCGCAGCGTCTTCGGTCAGGCCTTCTGGGTCTTCCCGCTCTTCGGACTGGTCTCCATCGCCACCGTCACGGCCTACGGCCGGCTGCGAGGGGCGATGGGGGAGCCTGCCCGTTCGCCGGGGGTCGCGCGCACCGCGGTCGCCGCAGTCTGGGCCCTGGGAGCCTACGCCGCGACGGGCCCCCTCGATGGTTGGGGGCCGATCCTCCTGGGGGTCCTCGTCCTGGCGTGGATCGTTCGCATCGCCTTCGAGAAGGATCGCGTGGCGGCGGTCTTCTGCCTGGGCCTGGCGGTGGTCGGACCCCTCGGCGAGGCGGCGCTGTCGGCCACCGGCGCCTTCCACTACCTCCACCCGGACATGGGTTCGGTGCCATCCTGGTTGCCGGGCATCTACCTCCACGGCGGACTGCTCGTCGTCGAGGTCGAGGCCTGGTTGGCGCAGGAGGGGGACTAGCCGACGCCTTCGGAAGGGGGGCGCGCGGAGCTCACCGCTGCGTTCCCTTGCTGGAAACGACCCAGTCGAGGAACCGTCCAACCAGCGCGTTGGCCTCCGGTGTCTCCCGCAGCTTCGCAACGGTCTCTTCGTAGTGGTCGTCGGTCTCGGTGTAGCGGGTCCGGAACACCCCCAGACGCTGCGCGAAACGCTGGCGGTCCAGCTCCGGGTGGAACTGGAAGGCCCAGAACGGGGCGCCCCGGACCCGAAAGGCGTGCAGGCACTGCGCGCTCGTCGCCAGGGCCACGCTTGCGGCCGGAGCGGAAAGGGTCCTCTCCTGGTGACAGGAGACCCCCAGGAATCCGTCCGGCGTGCCTTCGAAGATCGGATCGGACGCGGCCGCGGGGGTCAGGGTCAACGGAAGGGTATCCATTTCGAATCCTTCTTCGTCCCGCAGGACCTCCCCTCCGAGCCCGACCACGGCGGCCTGGAATCCGAAGCAGGAGGCGAACACCGGCAGGCGCGTGTCGATACAGGCGAGCAAGAGGTCGATGATCCGCGGCACGAAGGGGAATCGGTCCGGCTCCAGCACCGATGCTTCGCTGGCACCGCCCACCAGCAACGCGTCGTAGCCCTCGACGATCTGTGGGGGAAAGGCCGGGCGGTCGAAGACGTTGAGCACGTCGATCCGCTCCGGGGCCACACCGCCGTGCTGCGCGAAGCTCTCGATCTCCTCCCGGCGGACCGATGGATGGTCTCGGACCTGGAGCAGGAGGAGGCGGAGATCGGTTTTGTCGGGTCCCAAGCCCCGTCAGGGTAACACCTGCGAGGTCGGGGCCGTTTGGATCACCTGTGCTACCCGGGCAGCATCGGGAATGGCGACGGCTTTTCGTTCGAGGAGGGTTTCATGAAGAAGTACGACTGGCTCGAGCTGGCGACTCGCATCCTCGGTGTCTTCTTCGTTGCCCAGGGTGCGATCGGTGTTCTTGTAGCGATCGTCATCAGTGCACTGTCGGCAGACGTCGGGCCCCATGCCTTTTTTACGGCGATCGGCACTTCGTTCATCGGAACGCTCATGTTGCTGCTCGCGCCCGGCTTCGTGGGTTGGTTGGACGAGAAGGATGCAAAGGCACGGAAGCAGCAACACCGGCCACGATCCGACTCGGAATCAGTCTCGTCGGGGGGGTGAGTCGTACGCATTTCCACCCGGCGTAGACGGCGATCGAGGGTGGGCCGTGTCGGAACCGTTGTTCAAAAAAGCAACTTGCTATAGGGCGGTGTGAGGGGCCGCTCGACCTGAGTCCAGGTTCCGGACGGCAAGGTCACCCGGGGTTCCGGATCCCGGACGGGCGGGTCGAGAGGATCTTCGCCTTCACGCCAGCGGGGATCCAACAAGGTCATGGTTTTGCTTGCCTACGCTGGGCCGAATTTTGCAACATGGTTGAAAACTGGATTCCTACGGTTCACGAGGCCCACTAATTGAATGTTCGCACCCGTGTCTTACCGCAGCCTTTTTCCTTCCTTCCTTCTGCTTCTGTTCACACTCCCTGACCGAGCCGACACACTCTCGGGGCAGGTGACCAGCACGTCCGGTGCGGGAATCGCCGGCGTCCGTATCGATGTCGAGAACCTGGCCGGGCCCGATCCGAGCGTTCAGAACGACACGACCGACGCCTTCGGCAACTTCGCCGCCATCGTGCCGGCGGGGTTGTATCGAGTGATCTTCCGGCCGCCCTCGCCACCGGCGACGACGTTTCTGCCGGGGGAGATCGAGTCCCTGTTCGTCGTCGGAGTGAGCGATGTGGGCGTCATCACGCTCGGGACGGGAGTCACGTTGAGCGGTCGCCTGGTCCAATCCTCGGGTGTACCGGTCGCGAACGTGGACCTCGACGTCGTCGATGAGTCGCTCGGCGAGGATATCCTCGTCCTGAACGACAATTCCGATCCACTCGGGCTGTTCACGGTGGTGGTGCCGATCGGTCCGATTTCGCTGCAGGTCGACCCTTCGACGGTCCCCCCCGGGACCGCCACGCTGGCGCCCCGGGAGATCGCACTGACGATGTTCAGCGAAACCCACATGGGCGACATCGTCCTTCAGCCCGGTTTCGTCGCCACGGGGGTCGTTCTGGATCCGATCGGCTTTCCCGTGGTCAACGCGGACCTGGACTTCGACGATTCGACCACCGGACTCTCCCTGTACACACCGGGGGACAACACCGACGGCTTCGGTGTCTTCTCCGTGGTCGTCCCGGTCGGGATCTGGGACATTCGCATCTGCCCGCCCCCCGGGGCGCTTCTCGTCTCGAAGACATTCGAGAACTTTCCGTTGACGGGGGACCTGAGCACCGGGGTCCTCTTCCTCGAGGCGGGCGTGCAGCTCTCCGGCACGGTCGTCGATTGCGTGGGCGCACCCGTGCAAGGGGCCGACATCGATGTTCGCGATTCCTCCACGGCGATCGGTGTGTCCCTTTGCAACGACAACACCGACAGCTTCGGCAACTATGCCGTCGTCGTTCCCACCGGTGTCTTTGACATCCTGTTCACCTCGAACGAGCTGGGGACCACGTCCCAGAACAGCGACGTCCCGGTCGGAGCAAACACCGTTTCAGACGGGATCTTGCCCTGCTGTCCCCCGGGCAGCGTCACCGTTGTCAACGGCAGCGGGGTGAACCCGGTCGCTCTTCAGGCGCTCACCGTGCCCACGGTCGGTGGCGCGCTCGAGCTGGAGATCGACGCGGCGGGGCACGCCCCCGACTTCGTGGGGGTGTTCGCCTTCAGCGACCCGCTCGCAGCACTGCCGACGCCGGCCGGCGAGCTTCTGGTGCACCCCGGCTCGTCCCCCGTGTTCTCCCTGGCCCGGCCCCACCTGGGCGGGCCGACCTCGCTGAACGGATCCATACCCCTGAACTCCGCCCTGTGCGGTCGGACGATCCATGCCCAGGGTGTCATCCTGGGCGCCCCCGGGCCCCGGTTGACCAACGCTCTGCAGATCAGCGTCGGGGGCTAGACCCCATCCTGCGACGGAGCGGCTTGCCCCGTCGTTCCCGTCGACACACGGGGGGATCCACAACGCGCCTTCGGGCCGTTTTGTGACGTCGCTACGCGGTGTCCCTGGGAGCGGCGAACGACTTGGCGACGAGCATGCCCATCACGCCGAAGAACGCGGCCAGGCTGACCAGTTCGATGGCCTTGCCGCCGCCGACGTCCGCCCAGCCGCTCAGCAGAGGCAGACTGACGTCGCGGGCGTGCAGGATCGCGATCAGGATGCCGAGGATGGCTTCGCCGGCCACCAGGCCCGACGCGAACAGAAGGCCGCGTTGAATCACCGGCTTGCGCCGCTCTTCGTCCAGGCCCCGCTTGTCGCAGCGCCTCTCGACGAGCTTGTAGATCAGACCGCCGAAGAGGATCGGGAAGGTCACCGTCCAGGGCAGGTACATGCCGACGGCGAGCGGCATCGGGTGGAGCCGGAACTTGCCGCCCTTGGGCTCCAGGATCATCTTGTCGATCAGGATGGCGATCACCCCCACGAGGGCGCCCCAGCCCACCAGGTCCCAGGGCAGGCCCTGTCCCGCATTCATCAGGCCGCCCACCAGCTTCTCGAACATGGCGCCCTGGGGAGCGGGCAAGGGCTGTACGCCCTCCTTGACCTGCATGCCGATCCCGTAGCCCTTGTGGAGCAGCACCAGCACCGGCGCCACGATGAGCGCCGGGATCATGGTCCCGAAGATCTCGCCGATCTGCAGGCGCCGGGGTGTGGCGCCCACGATGTGGCCGATCTTGAGGTCCTGGCAGATGTCACCCGCCGTGCAGGCCGCGCAACAGACCACGCCGGCCACGCCGAGGGTGGCGATGATGCCCGCGGTGCCCGTGTAGCCGAGCGCCAGCAACAGGCCGGCGGTGATCAGCACCGCGCAGATGGTCATGCCCGACACCGGGCTGTTGGACGAGCCCACCAGGCCCACGATGTAGGAGGCCACCGCCACGAAGAAGAAGGCCAGGACGAACATCAACACCGTGATGCCGATCGTGTAGTCGGCCCGGTGGGTCATCATCCAGTAGACGATGCCCGAGAGCACCACCGACATCGCGAGCAGGCCGAAGAGTGCCTTGCCCGTGATGCCCTGCTCCGTTCTGGGCAGGTTCGAGGTGTCTTCGGTGCCGAGCACCCCCGCGACCGCCGTCCTGATGCCGGCCCCGATCGAACCCGCCACCTTGAAGATCGAG
>NYUD01000012.1 GCA_002683825.1 Planctomycetota bacterium | reverse complement strand
GCGCGCTCGCAGCCATCGCAGCTCGGCCGCGTCTTCGGCGTCAAAATAGACCCTGTGGAGTTCGCCCCGTCCAAACCAGCCCTCCGGCCTGATCTCGTCGAGGGAGTTCTGCAGCGGTCGCAGGTTTCCTACGGTGATGAACGAGAGGAATAGAGCGAGAAGGCGTGTGAAGACGGACATATCACAAGGAAAATCGCGCACGCGCCCCGCGCCGGTCACGAAAGCATCCACCCGGCGTTAGGAGTACGAGGGGGGGTACATCCATCCTAACCCGCATGCCCAAATACAACCTGAGGTGGTTCCCGAACATTCCCCGGACGGGCCGGGAGAGGTTCCTCTGGGGCGTTGAGAGATCCCCGAAACGGTGGAAAGGGGGCCCAGCAGGCCCCAGGGGTCGGATCTACCCCACCCTGGACGATCGGACTCCTACCCTGCGACGAAGAGTCAGCGTCCTACTTGGCCGGGTTCGAGGGGTAGACGATCTCGGCGCCTTCGCGCAGCTTCGTCGCATGGCTAGTGCGTAGCGGAGTCACCTTTTCCATCAGCATCTCCGTCTCGAGAATGGGCCTGGCCTCTTCGACCGGTACGACACGACCTTCCTTGCGCGCCGTGACGTGGATCAGGTGATAGCCGAACTGCGTCTCCACCACATCGCTGATCTCGCCGACCTTGAGCTCGAAGGCCGCCTTGGCGAAAGGTTCGACCATCTTGCCGGTCCGGGGGAAAGAACCGAGCTGACCTCCCGCGGGGCCCGAAGGACCCGTGGAGTGCTCCTTGGCAAGCTCGGCGAAGTCTGCACCCTCCGCGAGACACAGCTTCAGGACTCGCTCTGCCTCGGCCCTCTTGACCGCCTTTTCCTCATCGGTCAGGGCGCCGTCGAAGCCGATCAGGATGTGGCTCGCGGTGACCTCCGCCCCCTGCGTGAAGGCCTTATCTCTCTCGCGTTCGTAGCGGGCCTGAATATCGTCGCCCGTGATTTTTGTCTCGTCCGGATAACGCTTTACGATCAGCCTGACTTGCCTGACCGACGCGCGGTATTCCTCTTGAGCCGACTCGCGCGCCAGGAACTCATCGATCGTGATGTCCTCCCTCATCTCGATGATCTTTTCGAAGTCGCGCAGGGCCATGTTCTGGCGGAAGAGCTGGGCGTCGAAGCTCTGCTGGTAGAACTTCGCGTACTCCTCCTCGGAAACCGTCAGTCCCGCGTTCTTCGCATCCTCTTCAAAAAGCACCTCCTCGATCATTTGCTCGAGGACCATCGGATGCCACTGGGGGCGGACCTGGGCCAGCTGCGATTCGTCGATCGGGGCGCCTCCCGTTCTCTGGCGAACCATCGCCAGAAAACGCCTCTCGACGTCGCTCTCTCGGATGTCGGTGCCGTTGACCGTCACCTTTAGAGTATCGGTCGCCGCGTGTCTCACGGCGGGCGGGGTAGCGGGGGAGGGGACCTGCCCCGAGCCCGGAAGAGTAAGGAATGCGGCAGCGAAGAAAGCGTGGAGCAGAAGAGAACTCATGGGGAAGCTCGTGGAGTCGAGATTGTCTGTATCGAGCGAGGACCGGAGAGCCTAGATTGCGACCACCTCCTGAGTCGTGCGATTGCACGAAAATCTTTATGATCAGACCCTGTAATCGAGGGCGTTGCGCAAATGTCGCGCTCCCGATGGAGGTCGCGGCGGCTTCGACGCACGGCGACACCGTTCATTCGGCCGGCCCGACCGAAATTGTTTGGGCTGCGCAAGGGTTGATATGAAGGATCCCTGGTTTCGACCTCGCCCGGGCAGGTTCGGGAAAAAATGACCCGCGCTCGGTCCCTGTTCCGGCCCCTACCTCTTCATCACGGCGCCCCTTCCCGTCCGATGAGGAGCCCCATGAGCAACAAAGAGAATTTCAATTGTCCCGGTGGCTGTGGTTTCTCCCTGGCCATTCGCTACGACGCGCCGACCGATTCGATCTTTCGCGTCTGCACGAACGCTGCCTGCCCGAACAAGGCGGATTGCACCGAATGTAGTCGTCCGCTCCAGCCGCTGACGGACCTGCGGTTGGGGATCCGCTTGATCAAGGATCCGAAGTCGCGCTGCACGAACAACGAGTGCGCCATGTTCAAGAAACTCGTGGACGACGGGTGGCCGGAACGCTACGCGGCGTAGCAGAGCGCCTGCCCGGTCTGATGCCCGACTCCCGATCCCTTTTCGCCCCACGTTTCCGGGTACCGGCGAATCCTCGCTAGACTTGGAGAGGTGAGCGCAGCATCGGTGACCCAGCCGGAGTTCGTCGTGATCACCGGCGGGCCGGGATCGGGGAAGACGACCGTGATCGAAGCCCTCGCCGGACTCGGCTACCGAACCGTTCCCGAAGCCGCGATCCAGGTGATCGAAGAGCTGAACCAGGAGCTGGGGCTCGAGGGCCAGAAGCGGTGGCGTGCGGCCCACACCGGTCGCTTTCAGGACCGTGTGCTCGACCTGCAGATCGAACTCGAAAAAAACTGTTCAACGGCCCCGGGTTTCGTTTTCCTCGACCGCGGGCGACTCGACGGACTCGCCTATCTGCGCCATTTCGGTGGAGGTGCTTCAAGCGAGCAACTCGACAGGATCGGGGAGGTGGGCTACTCCCACGTGTTCCTGCTCGCGACGCTGCGCTCATTCTCGGAGCGCGGAGCCAGCGGGCGCACGAGCCGACGCGCGGACTCGCTGGCCATCGCGAAGCGGATCGAAGAGGTGTACCGGGAGAGCGGCTATCAGCCCGTTGCGCTGCCCCAGATGCCGCCCGCGGATCGTGTCGCTTTCATCCTCGCGAAGATAGGAGTTGGCAGCGGGGGTTAGGCTCGCGGGGGAGCCTCGCCCCGGAACCGACGACGGGGGTGGGATTGACCTCGTCGGCTTCGCCCCCCGTCTCGCCTCGCAAGTTCAAGAGCCTGTGCTCGGCGAAAACTACTGTCCCGGATGCAGCCCGCCGAACGGTGAACGGGGCAGGGGCGTCGGATCCCGGGCCTCGACCGGAATCGTGGGGAGGCGGAGATCGACGACCACGGGGCGGTGGTCGGAAGCGCGAATCGACGCGTTGGCGGGGATCGGGAAGTTCAGCAGTTCCGGGGGGAAGCCCGAATTGCACCCGATGTCGATCCAGCCCGCGTGGAACACGAATTCCAGATCGCTGATCGCTATGGAGTCCTGCCAGATGATGTAGTCGAGCGTCGAGTTGTTTACATGGGTGGCGTCGTCTGTCGGATTGCAGTAGTTGACGGCCAGGTCGTAAGTCGAATCGCTTCTGTCGCGGTCGGGGCCGTCCGGAAAAGGGTCCACGAATTCCGCGTTGGCGATCCATTCGGCGGGGCCTTTGCGGAAGTTCGTGGACTCGTCCTCGTTCAGGTCCCCGCCGAGAATCACGGGGGTCAAGGGATCCAACACCTTGGTCGGTTCGGGTGGCCCCAGTTCTAGGATCGCTCCGTTCGGGTCCGGGATGCCCGTGCCCGCGCCGCCGTACCAGTAATCGATCAGATAGGCGATGTTCTTCCCGGCCGCCAGACGCTCGTTGAGAGCTTGGCTCGACCCCCCTGACCGCAGGTGGCAGTTCATCACGACGAGATCGCCCAGGTATCTCGAATCGGGGAGGTCGATCTCGGCCATCTGCAGACCTCGGAGGATGGGGTTGCCGCTCCCGAAACCCGTGCCGGGAGCGTACCCGTCCGCCGTGTTATAGAAGTCCGGGTGCGGAAAGTAGTATTGCGATATACCGTCGCCGTTGAGGTCACTGAAGGGGAAGCGGCTCAGGATGACGTTGCGATTGAAACTGTCGTGTGTAAGGCTGACAAACACGTGCGGCAAGTCGTAGCCCGGCGCGTACTTCTGAACGTAGGAATTGACCTCACCGCCCAGGAATGGATCCGTTCCGCCGTGGAAGAAGAGGTCGAANNNCGTATTGAGGTCGGCCACCGTGTCGACGACGCCATTGTCTCCNGCCTCCNGGAACAGGAGAATATCCGGCCGCAAGGAAGCCACGATCGTCACGATCGCATGCCAGTTCGTGTTGCCNTCGANCTTGCTCTCGCCCGTGCGAATGTTGTCCTNGATGTTCCACGTCGCCACGCGGACGAAGCTCGGGTCGCGCTTTCTCCACCAGCCGAGNTCCGGATTGAACTGGGCCGGTGCCGAGCCCGCCAGGAGGATGGANAGGGCTGGAGNNGNGAAGAACAGGAGAGTCGAGCGTGNGGNCACGTTGCCCATGAATGCGGGTATACCCAGGTGTGAGGGGAGGCAAGAGCATATCCTAGATACGCGCCAGGAGGTGCCTCGCTTCGGGGAGGGGTCTTCGGTCACCCCAATCGCTCCGCATGCTGACCACGAGTGCAGATCGACGCCCTTCGCTCCTGGCCAAGCTCGGCTGCTCGTCCGCGGTGCTCCTGGGGCTCCTGGTCACGATCGAGGTCGGGCTGCGGGGTTGCGGATACGATCCCTTCGGGCGCATGTTCGCCGATGCCCCGGCCGCTTCACGTGAGGGGATCGACAGCGGATTGATGCGTATCGTCGATGGGGGCGACGAGGACATACTGGTTTACGAACTGAACCCCGGAGCGCGCGGCTACGCGTGGCAGGCCGACATCCAGGTGAATTCCAGCGGCTTTCGCGATCGGGAGTTCCCCCCCGAGAAGTCTCCCGGCACGCTCCGCATACTCGCCCTGGGGGACTCGGCTACGTTCGGTGCGAAACTGCCTGTCGAGGTCCTCTGGCCGGCCGAGCTGGAACGGCTCCTCTTCAAGTCAGGGCTGGAGGTGGAAGTCTTCAACCTCGGGGTCGTCGGTTACGACGTTCTCGAGGAGGTTGCGCTTCTCGAGAAGCACGGACCGGCGCTCGAGCCCGACCTGATCTTGGTGGCCTATCACCCCAACGACATCGGGCACGTTTCGGCGACCAGGACCTACATCCACCGGCTGCAGGGCTACGGTTCCGCCTGGTATCGGATCCGCCTGCTGCAGTACCTTCGAAGCAAGGCGGACCTGTTCGAGCTGAATCGCGAGTTTCATCTCGTCAACACCGACGAGTACTTCCTGGAGAAAAACGCGCGCTTCATCGCGGACATCGGGGGAGATCGCGAGCTGTCCCTCCTCATGGAGTCCGTGCGGAAAGGGGTTGCAGGGCGCGAGGAACTGAAACGACTCCAGCACCGTTACCTGGAGTGGTACACGAAACCCGATCGGATCGGGAAGCTGCGCTACAGCTTCGAACGCCTCCAGCGCTTCGCCGGCTCCCGTGGGATCGAGGTGGGCCTGTTCGTCATGCCCTGGTTGGGGGATCGGGGCCACGAAGCGGTTTACGATGGGCTCTACGCCGTAGTGCGCCACGAGGCTGAACGCAACGGCTTTGAATTCGTTCCCATGGCGCCGACGACGCGAGCCCTGGGGCACGAGAAGCTCCTGATCGAGAAGCGCGACTTCGGCCACCCCAACGCTACCGGACACCGCCTCATGGCCGAGCGTTTGCAGGAGACGCTGCTCGCGCGTTAGTCCGCGTCGATCGCCACGGCTCCTTACTCCCCGATTCCGAACGTCACTCCGGCTCCCCGAGCGCCTGAAGGCGCTCGATCGCAAGTCCTTCTTCACCTTCGGGCCAGAGGACGAGCATTCCTTCCAGGGCTCCCTCGAGTTCACGGAAATCGAAGGCCTGGCGGTCGTTGATCTGCAGGGCAGCTCTCCTTCCGTAGCAAGCCAGGGACAGTTCGTTCCAGCCGTCTTTGTGAAGCGGGAGCAGGGCCGGGTCGAAGGGGTCGATGCTCCAACCCGGGTTCTTTCCCTCGTGGAGGTAGAGCCCCGGAACGAGACGTTCGCCCTCACCGCCGAGTCGCGCTCCCCGTCGCACCCGCAGTCCCAGACGGAAGGGCGAGCTACCTTCAAAACGCATGCGGATTGCGAAGTCGCCCCAGACCTCCACCTTGGAGTCGGAGAGCAGCACGGCCACCCCCGACGCGGGTACGTGGGAGATGTCGTTCCACGCGCGCGTGCCCAGATCGCGCAGGCGCAGGTTGCGCCACAGGACGCGCGTGTTGTTTCCGGAGTGAACCTGCAGGCCGATCACGCCCTCCATGTCCATGCAGTCCATGTAGTCGGCCGTCGGGATGCCGTTGACCCAGGCGCGGATGGAAGGGCCCAGGCACTCGATCCTGTAGCGATTCCAGTCGTTGGTGGCGAAGGCCGCGCGACCGGCCTCGTTGTCCTCCAGGTTGTCCAGCCAGCCGCGACGCGCCTCGTCGTACAGTCCACCGGACCAGGCGCGCTCGGAGGAGTCGATCTCGATCTGATAGCCGTACAGCCGTTGCTTGCGCGTGCCCGGGTTGCGGATGTGGCTGCGGACCTGGATTCCCGAATTTCCCGGGAGTTCCGGTTTCACATCGACCTCGAAAACGAAGTCTCCGAAGGTGCGCTTGGTGATGAGAAAGCTCTGACCGCCGCCACCGACCTCGCCCAGAATGCTGCCTTCAAAGGGCCGGTAGACGGCATCGCCGATACTTCTCCAGGCGTCGAGATCGTCGTTCTTGAAGAGCTCGACGTCCCTGCCCGGGCTCCGATCCCAGTCGCGCAGGCGCAGGTTGCGAAACCACACCTCGCCACCGTGGTCCTGCAGACCGATGTGTCCGGCGCCCGTTGCGAAGGCCGGGTCCCCGGCGAACTTGCTTCGGGTCAGAGCCTCGAGCCATTCCTCCGAGTCGAGATCGACCGACAGGATCCGGGTGCCGTTCAGCCAGTGCTCGATATGGGAACCACGGGCGACGATGCGGGCGGTATTGAAATCACCCGCAGGGGCAAGCTGCTTTCCCGCCGGGGCGACGAGGTCGTACAGCGCGCCGGCCGCATGCAGGGTGTCGCCGGCTTCCCGGGCTTCGAGGTCGTCGAGAACCTGATACTCGGGACCGAGCATCGCGGGTTGTCGCGATTGCGCAACGCGATACTTGACGCCGCTGTTGGCGGCGTCCACGGCGCGCCATTCAAATTCGAGTTCGAAGTCACCATAGGTCGCGTTCGTGACGATGTCTCCGCCGCCCCCGCCGGCTGCATGGACCAGCGCTCCGTCGCTCGTCGTCCAACCTTCCTTCGGAAAGGAGTCTCCCGCGAAGGAACGCCATCCCTCGGGATGGCGGCCGTCGAAGATGCGCTGCCATCCCGTCTCGACCTCCAGAGACGTCAGCGGATCCGATAGCTCTTGCGGCGTCGAGAGGAGCGCAGTGGCGAGGACGGGACCGAGGAGGTAGCCGGAATTCATACTTCCGTGTCGAGGTCGTCCAGGCGAACGCGTCGCCCACTCTCCGCTGCAATATAGCCGGCATAGATGACCCGCGTGACCTCGAGTCCGAGCTCTCCGTTCGCTTTCGATTCGCGGTTTTCCCCGACCGCTTCCGCCACCTCCTGACAGAGACCCTGTTGTCCCGAGGTCCAATCCTCGTCCGGCATGGCGCTCGACCAGCCGGCCTGGCCGTGCAGTTTCTCCATGAGGTATTCGTCGCCGAACACGGTGTCGGAGGTGCCGTAGGCACGCAGGAGGTCGTTCGGGCTCAGGTTGCATTCGAGGTGGTGATCGCTCGCGAGCAGGCGCAGCCGGCTCTGCATTCCTCCGAGCAGAGCGTCGGAGCCGTGGGCGATGCCGCGCGAACCGTCCTCGAAGTTGAGAATCACACAACCGAAGTTTTCAACCTCGCCCCAGTCGGCCGCGATCTCGGTGTTGTCCTTGTTGAGAGCCTTGTTCCGGGTCAGGTCGGCGACCTCCGCCGTCACGGACTCCACACGGATCGGCGCGCCGCTGCGGCGCAGCCCCTCTTCGCGCTTCAGCCAGACCATCGTGCCGACCGGATGGGCGGCGAGTCGAATCAACGCACCGCCGCCCGCGCTCCTCCATTCGCGGCTGTAGGCGGCGTGGGATCCGGAGTGGGCCTCCCATCCATGCATCTCCAGAAGAACGCCGTTCGCACTCGCTGCGAGTTCCGCGGCGCGGCGTACGGAAGGGGCATAGACCCAGTTCTCCCCGTAGTGGAGAGGAACGCCGTTCGCCCTGGCGGTTCCCACCATCGAGCGCGCGTCGGCAACGGCCACGCGGTACATCGTCGTTCGATCCTGGGCGGCGACGTTCTTCGACGGGGCATCGGCGCCGAGGTCCTGACCGACGTAGGCGGCCAGAGGCTTGGTGCAGAGTACGTGTTTTCCAGCCGCCGCACCGCGTTCGGAGAACGATCTATGCAGGTGGTTGGGGACGCAGAGGTCGATCAGATCGATGTCGTCGCCCTCGAAGAGCGCATCGCTTTCCAGGGCCCGCTCGACCTGAAAAGCGGAAGCAAATTGCTCTGCACTCTTCAGGGAACCGGCCGCAACCGCGGACAGGCGAACGTCGACACCGTGAACCCTGCGCCAGCAGCGCGCGCGTGTTCGGGCGAGGAAACCCGCGCCGACCAGGCCGACGCGTAGAATGGGGCGGGTGGGCATGGTCTTTGGGCCCTGCGCCGTTCTCCGGACTAGCCGCGGTCCGTGACTTCGAGCAGGTGGTAGCCGAACTGGGTCTTCACCGGACCCTGCACCTCGTTCAGGGGAGCCTTGAAGACGACCTCGTCGAACTCCTTGACCATCTGGCCGGGGCCGAACTCACCCAGGTTTCCGCCCTGTTTTCCCGAGGGGCAAGACGAGTGCTTCTCGGCCAGGTCAGCGAAGCTTTCGCCCGCTGCGATCTTTGACTTCAACTCCGAGCAAAACTCTTGCGAATCGACGAGGATGTGACGGGCGCTTGCGCGGGCCATGTTTGGTTCTCCGGGCTTATGAGGTTCTTGGGACACTGTGGCGGTTGTCCGCCGCTTCAGGCTCCATTCTGCCGCACCCGGTGTCACATTCCAAAGCGTTCCAGGAATGCGGGCCCGCGGGTCAGGAGGTACCACCCGAGAAAGGCGATGATGACGGCCGTGGCGAGCACCATGCCGCCGAACCAGGCCATTCCCCTGGCGCCGGTCGGTAGTGCATCGCCGAGATAGGCCCGGCTGCGCTGGAGTTTGAGGAAGCCCAGGTAGGCCAGCGGCAGGAGGAAACCGGCGACGATGCTGGTGGGGACCGCGATCCACACGCTCATCTCGCTCCAGAAAAAACAGCCCAGGACGCCCGGGGTCGGCAGCAGCACGGCCAGCCGGTACTTGAGGGAGCCGAATTCCCACCCGAACATCTCGCTGCAACAGAAGCCGGCGCAGATCATGTGCATGGTGATGGTGGTCAACACCATGCTTAGGATTCCCAGCTGGAAGATGAGCCTGCCCCAGACCGGCCCGATCACACCCGCGAGGGTCTTAGCCGCCTCGACGGGACTGATGCCCGTCCCCTGAAAGTCCGTATGGATCGTGCCGGCCGCGGCGATCGTGATCAAGCTCGTCGCAAAGATGTAGGGCAAGAGCATCCCGAAGCCCAGGTCGAAGCGCGCGAGACGTCGATGGCCCTTGCCCCAACCCCGTGCCAGGAGCGTGTAGGGGTAGAGGAACACCATGTTGACGCCGACGGCGGCTGCCAGGCCACTGATGATCAGCGCGGCGGAAGTCACGTCGCCGCGGTCGTCTGGAACCTGAAAGGTGGTGAACCCCCGCAGAATCGCCCCGGGGTCATCCACCCCGGCTTTGAATGCGACCAACCCAAACGAGATCACGATCAGCCAGATCATGATCTTCAACCCTCGATCGAAGAGGGCCGTCCATCTGGAGCGAGTACCGAAGGCCTGCGCCGTGAAGACGGCCCAGATGAGAATCAGGACGCCTGCCGCTCCGCGCGGTAGGTCGGCGCCGGCGGCGTCTCCCATATCGACCATCACGGCGGAGGCCAAGGAGTACTGGGCAAAGTGCCAGACGATGGATGCCACGAGCGCTCCGATCGCCCAGCCCCAGGCGAACACGCCGCCCGCGTGGACTCGCATCGCTTCGAAGGGGCGCATTCCCGTCGACAACGTCTGGTGCGCGATGGCGGCCATCATGATGGTCCCGATCAACATTCCCAGGGGGGCTACCCAGAGGAGCTGAAAGCCGAAAGCCGCGCCCGCCAGCAAGCTTGCCGAAACCGAGCCTCCTCCCAGTGTCATCGCGCTCTGCAGATAGCCGGGCCCTCCCCGACCGAGCAGGGCGACGGAGCGGCTCCAAAAACCTCGCTTCTCGATCTCCGCGAGCCAGCGGCGCTCTCGATCGAGCACCTCAGGGTCGGGGGGGTGGACCATCGCAAGTCCACGTGTGAGAGAGCTTTGCGAATCGGTCAAGGGGAGATCGTTTCCGTATAGATGGGATCTGGCGACCGCGGGATGATACGGGGAAAGATGTCGTTGAGAGGCTTGATTGGCACGAGTAATCTTGTCCCATGGACTCGCTCGAGACATTCGCTCACGCACGGGTCGGTTTGCTCGGCAACCCCTCGGACATCTACGGGGGTAAGGGGGTCGGTTTTGCCGTGCGCCAGCTCAAGGCCTCCGTCCGCCTGACACCGGGGGAACCGACGCCCCTCGAAGGGAAGCTGCTCCAGGCGGGATGGAGCGTGGCTGAATCGGCGCTGCGTGAGGCCGGCGCCCATGTCGAGGGCCAACCGTTTCGTCTCGAGGTGGAAACGAACATTCCGCTGCAGTCGGGACTGTCCGGTTCCAGT
Organism: Planctomycetota bacterium; assembly: GCA_002683825.1. GTDB lineage: Bacteria > Planctomycetota > UBA1135 > UBA1135. The sequence continues at coordinate 41,815 of NYUD01000012.1, read as the reverse complement.
GCGATCCTGACCGCAGCGTTTCGCGCGTGGCAACGCTGGTTCGAAGTCTCCTGGTCGCGTGCGCGCCTGGCGCAGCTCGTTCTTGCGACCGAAGTCGAAGAGCTCGGGATTCGCGCGGGGGCGCTGGACCGGCTCGTTCAATCCTACGAGGGGCTGGTGGCGATGGATTTTTCGCGCCCCTTCGCTCCCGACGCGACGCAGCGCCTCGACCCGGGGCTCTTGCCCGAGCTCTTGATCGTCTGGAGTCCTGAGCGCGGCAAGAGCTCGGGGCAAGTGCACGAGCCCATCTGGGAGCGCTTTCAGGCGGGCGACCCCGCGATTCGCTCCGTCGTGGAGGAGTTGGCCGAGCTGGCGGATCAGGGCCGTCGCGCTTTGCTGGCCCGGGACCTGGGCCACCTGCGTCGGTTGATCGACCGCAATTTCGATCTGCGCGCTCAGCTCTTCGAGATCGAACCCTCGGACCTGAGGATGATCGAGATCGGACGCGACATGGGGGCGGCGACCAAGTTCTGTGGTTCCGGTGGATCGGTCCTGGCACTTCCCGACCGGCCCGAACGCATGGCAGAACTTCGCAGCGCCTACGAGGATCGGGGCCTCAAGACCTTGATCCCCGGGGTCATCGAACCCCGGCCATGACGATCGCAAGGACCGGGCTGCGCGCCGTTTTTCTTGCCGCCGGGTTTGGAACCCGGATGTACCCACTGACCCGCGACAAGGCCAAACCGCTCCTGCAGGTCGGGGGTGAGCCGCTCTTGACCCGGCTGGTGCGCCAGGTGGGGGAGTGCGGGGAGGTCACCGACGGCGTCGTGGTCGTCAACGGTCGTTTCCACGACGACTTCGTCGAGTGGCGCGAGGGCCTCGGGACGGGGCTTCCATTGACGCTGGTCAACGATCGAGTGACCGACGATCGAGCACCCCTCGGCGCCATCGCCGATCTGGCGCTGGCGTTGCGTGAGGCCACCCCGCGCGAGGTCGGCGGACACGTGGTCGTGGCCGGCGACAACCTGTTCGACTTCGACCTGCGTCCGTTTCTCCGGCGTTTCCTGGACCGGGGGCGCGGCCAGCTCCTCCTGCGCCGGATTCCCCGGCCCGTGCCGCCGCGGCGCTACAACGAGGTCGCGCTGGACGAGGGGGGCGGGGTCGTTTCGTTTCGCGAGAAACCGGACGAGCCGGGGACCGAACTGGCGGCGATCGCGGTCTACTTTCTACCGGCGGAACTCCCATCCCTGATCGACGAATACCTCGCCACCGGGGCCAAGCGTGACGCCCCCGGCTATCTCATGGAATGGTTGCACCGGCGCATTCCGCTGGAGGGCTCGTTCTTTGATGGAGCCTGGTTCGATATCGGCAACATGGAGAGCTTCGCGCAAGCTCGTGTTGCCTTCGGGTAGTCAGCCGACCGCCAGAGGCTCGCCGTGGGTCTGACCGTTGCCCGTGCGTAGCGGGGGATGGGGCGTCAGAACCTCGCGGGATTCCGTGCGGAGCCGGGGTTTGGAAAGCCCGGCCAGTTCCAGGACCCGTTCGACCAGCCGAATGCGTTCCTGCATCCCCAGCGATGCGACGGGGATGTAGGGAATGCCGAACATCTCCAGAAAGAACTTGACCATGCCGTCGATGCGCAGGACCTCTTCCCAGTCCACCCTCTCGCGCACACCGTCGCAGTTCAAGAGCTCCCGGTGGGGGCGCAGGAACAGGACCACGCCTTCGCGCACGGTGTCCATGTAGTCCTTCAGGCGTGGATCGGCGACCACGTCAGAGAGGATCGTCGCGTGCTGCGCGGCGTAGGCCAGGTTGCAGAAGGCACGGTCGGACACGAATGAGCCGGGGTGGTTCGCTTCCGCTTCCAGCTGGCGAAGAAAGACCTCTCGCTGGTAGCGGTCGACCAGGGCGATGTCGGTACGCAGGGAATCGAGCTGGGCCTCCATCTCGGCCAGCACCAGCCGCGCGACCTCCGAGATCATGGGGATCGAGTAGGCGTCGCGGATCCAGCGCGCCAGGGTTGTCTTGCCGGTGGAGTGGGCGCCGACGAGGTAGATTCGCAGGGGGTCTTTCATGGCGGCGGGTACCATATCTTGTGGGTTGTTGAACTTCAAGTACCCTGGCTGGTAGGAGAGGCCTCTGCTCACCCTTGACGGGTCCCGGACCCGGGTTTCTGGCAGGATAGGGCCCATGCATCTCCTTGAAGCCCCTTCGATTCTCGCGCTCCTCTGTCTGGTCCTGCCAGCGCGGGTCCAGGACGAGGTGCAGCGCCAGTACGGATTGCTCCATCGCTCCGAGAAGGCCTATCCCGGCTACACCCTGCTCAATCCCCTGAATTCGACCAAGGCGGTCCTCGTCGATATGGACGGGAAGATCGTCCACGAGTGGGAAACCGGGACGAAGCCGGGGGGGTGCTTTTACTTGCTCGACGACGGCAGCCTGTTGCGTTCTGCGTTCGTTGCGAACACCCCACGCTTCTTTGGCGGCGGCAAGAGCGGGCGTCTGCAACGCTTCACCTGGGAGGGCGAGCTGGTGTGGGACTATCTGATGGCGGACGACTTCCAGACGTTTCACCACGACGTCGAGCCGCTGCCGAACGGCAACTTTCTGGCCATCGTCTGGGAGCATCGTTTTCGGGAGGATGCGATCGTGATCGGACGTGACCCGGACCAGATCTCCGACAAGGGCATGTGGTCCGATGCCGTCTACGAATTGCGTCCGCTCCCACCCGACGATGCCGAGATCGTCTGGGAATGGCACGTCTGGGACCATCTGATTCAGGACTTCGATTCCGACAAAGACAATTTCGGTTCGATCCCCGACCATCCCGAACTACTCGACATCAACGCCGACCATCGCGACCGGCCTGCCATGACCGAGAAGCAGAGGCAGGAACAAGAAGAGAACGAGAAACAGATGCGCGCTCTCGGTTACATCGGAGAGGACGAGGATGATTCTTCGAACGGTTCCCAGGGCGATTCGAGAGGGGCCAACACCTTGCCCGATTGGTTGCATACCAACGCGGTGGCCTATCACGCCGAGCTTGACCTCATCGCCCTGAGCACTCCCAATCTGAACGAGCTCTGGGTCATCGACCATTCGCTGTCGACCGAGGATGCTGCCTGGAATTCAGGAGGGCGATTCGGCAAAGGCGGGGGGCTCTTGTATCGATGGGGAAACCCGCGCAACTACGGCGAGGGAGATGTGGGTGATCGGAAGCTCTTCTATCAACACGATCCGAAGTGGATTGGAGGCGCCGAGGACCTACGCCTCCTGGTCTTCAACAACGGGAACGGCCGTGAGGGCGAGTTCTCATCGGTCGAAGAGCTGCCGCTGCCGTTCGATTCCGAGAAGGGCTTCGAACGGGCTTCCGGCGAGGCCTTCGGGCCGGCCGAGCCCTCCTGGGTCCATTCCGACAAGGGCAACTTCTACGCGGCCTTCATTTCCGGGGCGCAACGTCTGCCGAACGGCAACACGCTCATCTGCGAAGGGCCCAAGGGCCGCGTCTTTGAGGTGACCACCGAGGGCGAGGTCGTCTGGGATTTCGTCAATCCCGTCGGCGGGGAGAGCAATACGGAGGATCGTCCGCCCCCCGCGCCCTCCACAGGGCAGTCGCCCACGCCGTCGCAAGCGTCCACCCGACCACAGCCCAGCACTCCTCCGAAGGCGCTCTTTCGCGCGACGCGGATCGGCCTGGATCACCCCGCCGTGCACGAGCGGCTCTTGCAGAAGTAGGTGACTCGCGTCTCAGCGCGGCAGATATGAAGCCGAACCGGCCCAGGGGGGGGCCGGTTCGGCGCTGGCCCTTACGGACCGCATTTCGGATCCGTCGGGAGGAGGGCACTCGTGACCGCGCCTTCGACTCCTCCTTTCTCGACCGCGACCGTCGCAACGATGCGGAAGACCTCAAGAATCAACGGGGCAGGGGGTGGGGTGAAAATGCGGCACGCGAACGGACCTTCCGTGGGCCAGTTTCTTGGTTTCAGGTTGGACGGCCGAAAGTGGGGGGGGCGCCATCGGCAACCTTAGGGGGTCGAAACCAGCGCCAGGAGATTAACTCGCTGACAAGGGACATACGAACGGGGCGGTCGGGAGCCTCGGCCTGACTGCCTTAAAGTTGACGAGTTCTGGCCTCAGGCCACCTCGGCATGCTGGGATTCGCCTCGCCGGACTCGGAAACGTGGTAACGGGAGGGGAAGGAGGTCGGAGGCGTCAAGGCGTTCGTCTTCGGCGAGCGACGTGAGGGCCGAAGCTCGACTCGGTCGAGAGCCTCGCATCGATAGCAGGCCCGGTCTTCGCGGGGGCCTTTGTCGGCAGGTCGGTGGCGAGCTGGGTATGCTCCTCGCGCCAGATGACTGTCTACGCCCTGTCCACTTTCATGGGAGCGTTCCTGCTCTTCTTCTGCCAGCCGATGATGGGACGCTTCTTGCTCCCCTGGTTCGGTGGGGGAGCCGCGGTCTGGACGGCGGCGCTGCTCTTCTTCCAGATGGGGCTCGTCGCCGGCTATGCGTACGCGCACCTCCTCTCACGCTGGTCGGGGAGGGTCCAGGTTCTCGTGCACTGTGGCCTCCTCGTCCTTGCGTGGTGCACGCTGGATCTTGTCCCTTCGCAGGACTGGAGGCCGGCGCCGGGGGACGACCCCCTCTGGGCGACCCTGCGGTTGCTAGCGCTGCATGTCGGGTTCCCCTATGTGCTGCTTTCGGCCACTGCGCCGTTGGCCCAGAGTTGGTTCGGCCGGGTTCATCCGGGACGCTCGCCCTACGGCTTGTACGCGCTCTCCAATCTGGCTGCGGTCTTTGCACTTTTCGGCTATCCGTTCCTTTTCGAGCCCGCCTGGACGCGACAGATGCAGGCTCAGTTGTGGTCGATCGGGTTCGCGGCGCTGACGGTGGCGTTCGTTCTCGGGGGGGTAGGGATGTGGAGCGTTCGTGCCGACAACCCTGCCGGCTCTGACACCGATCGGGAGCGTGAAACGGGCTTGCGCCCCATATGGTTCGTCCTGCCTGCACTTTCGAGCGCGCTCCTGCTGGCGGTGACGAACCGCCTGACGGAAAACGTCCCGCCCTTTCCGTTCCTGTGGGTTCTGCCACTCGCGCTTCATCTCGGCTCTTTCGTCGTTTGCTTCCGCGCGCGCTCGCTCTACCGGCGCGGCCCGACCGCGGTGGTCTTTGCGATCGGTGTGGGCCTGCTCGCCTGGCAACTCCAGGTGCAAACGCCGGAATTCCTGGGGCAGATGGTCCTTTTGGCCACCGTACTCTTCAGCGCCTGCCTCCTGTTGCACGGAGAGCTGTACCGCCTGCGGCCGAGCACGCAACGTCTCACGGCGTACTACCTCGCGATCGCGGTGGGTGGAGCCCTGGGGGGAGCGTTCGTCGCGGTCCTTGCGCCGGCGCTTTTCGATCGCCTCTACGAGTTTCCCTTGCTCTTGATCGCCACGTCCTTCGCTGTCCTTTGGCTCTTCGCGAAAGATGCGAACTCCAGGCTATCAGGGCTCCGGCCGCGCTGGGCCTGGCTCTTCCTGGGAACCGCGTGGACGGGCTTGGTCGGCTACCTGGGCGTTCAGGAGTTTTCCGATCCGGCAAAAGTGATCCACCGCTCGCGCAACTTCTTCGGAACTCAGGACGTGGTTCACCTCGATGCGGGGCAGCCCCGCGATAGGTACTACTTTCGCCATGGCGTGGTCACGCACGGGACGCAGTTTCTTGCGGACGGGTTTAGGCACCTACCGACGGCCTATTTCACGGCCATCAGCGGCGTCGGACTGGCGTGGAACTCGCTTCCGTCGGACGGACCCGTGACCGTCGGCGTCGTCGGGCTCGGGGCTGGAACCCTGGCGGCCTACGGCAAACCCGGGGACCGAATTCGTTTCTACGAGATCGATCCGAAAGTAGTCGCCGTGGCGCGCGACGTTTTCTTCTATCTCGCAGACAGTGAGGCGTCGATCGACGTCATCGTGGGGGACGGTCGCGCGAGCCTCGAGCGGGAAGAGCCCCAGGGGTTCGACCTCTTGGTGCTCGATGCTTTCAGCGGCGATGCTCCACCGGCCCATCTTCTGACCATCGAAGCGTTTGAGGTCTATCGCCGTCACTTGAAAGGGGGTGGGATCATCGCGGTGAATGTGACCAACCGCTACCTCGATCTCCTGAACCTGATCGCGACCCAGGCTCAAGCGCTGGGTATGAAGGGAGTCTGGGTTTCCCAAGGAGAAGACATCACTTACTCGGCGCTCAAGTCCACCTGGGTCTTGCTATCGGAGGAAGGGGAGGCTCTGCAAGAGCAAACGATCCGCTCGGTCGCCAACCCGCTGGAGGACTACGCAGGACGGTGTTCGGTCTGGACCGACGAGTTTTCCGCTCCGATGGAGGTCTTGAACTGGCACTGAATCGGAGAGGCGCGGCCTATTCCCCGTCTCCGTGGCGAATGTCGACGACGCTACCTGCATGGAAGGCTCCGAGGCTCTCGCGCGTGCCGTCCGCCCAGAGAACTTCGACACCGCTGACCTGCGTGGCTTCGGCGAGCCCGATGAGGATCGTCGGGTCGTTGGCGGCGCAATAGCTGTAGGCGCTGTGGGCCCGTCGCATGATCGCGCGCTGGCCGACCTGACACGACAGTGTTGCGCCCAGGGCCGGGCGGCCGCTCTTCTCGAGCAAGCGGAAGCCGATCCAGCGTCCCCGCACGCTGACCTGGTTGATCAGCAGGAAGGCTTTGGAGTCACGGTTGACGACGACCACATCGATGCCACCGTCGCCATCGACGTCTCCGAAGGCGGCCGCTCGGCTGGTGGCCCGTAGCTTCCGGGCGGTTCCTCCGCGGGGCGATACTTCCCGAAAGCGGCCCCCGACAAGGCCCTGGAACAGCAGGTTCTCTTCGTCGAACGGGCGCGGCCCGGATGCCTCAGGCGCGCGCGTTACGCGTCCGTTGGCCTGATAGATATCCAGATACCCGTCGTTATTGAAGTCGGCCAATCCCAATCCGAAACGCGTATAGGCCCGCGAGGCGACGGCCAGTCCGACGAGCGGTGTGCGATCGGCAAAGAAGTCGCCGTCGTTGCGATAGAAGGAGTCGGGTTCTCCGGAGAGGTTGACGACCAGGAGGTCCTCGTCGCCATCATCGTCGATGTCGGCGGCAGCAGTGCCCATTCCGGCTTTGGCGCGACCATCCTGATCCACGGCGCAGCCCGCTCGTTCAGCAATATCTTCGAAGTGTTCCCCATCGACGTTGTGCCACAGCTGGTTCTTCACGCCGTCGTTGGCGACGAAGATGTCGATGTGGCCATCGCCGTCGAAATCAGAGAACACGACGCCCAGTCCGTTGCCGTAGCTTTGCTGCAGGCCCACCCTTGCGGAGACGTCCTCAAACGTCCCGTCACCCAGATTGCAGTACAGCGAGTCGCGCGCAGGCGCGTTGTAGGACTTCGGGCTGCAATAATCGGTGGGGTGGGGCTTGGAATAGCACGAGATCTCTTCGGCAGCCGACCAGTAGATGTAGTTGACCGCGTAGAGATCCAGGTCTCCATCCGCATCGTAGTCCACAAACCCGGCGCTGGCAGTCCACGTCGGATCTCCGACCTCGGTCTGTGACGTCACGTCCTCGAAGCGTTGCTCGCCCAGGTTGCGAAGCATCACATTCGGCCCCACGTTCGTGACATAGAGGTCCACGAGTCCGTCGTCGTCGTAGTCTCCGGCGGCCACTCCCATGCCGTAACCGCGATCGCCGGATCCACTGCCGTGGCTCACATTCCTGAACGAGCCCGGATTCACCGGTCCGTTGTTGGCGAACAGCTGGTTGGCAGGCTGATCGGCTTCAGCTTCGACATCGATTCGGCCGGCCTGGACCAGATACAGATCGAGATCACCGTCCGTATCCATGTCGAAGAGTGCTGCCCCACCGCCCATGATCTCCGGAAAATAGAAGCGCTCGCGGTGTCCCGAGACCCACTCGAAATCGATGCCGCGGGCCTGAGCGCTCTCTTCGAACCAGCCTTGGACGGACTCTTCCGTCACCTTGTCGGAACAGGCTGCCGCGCCGAATGCGAGCGCGCAAGAGACGCCGGCGGTTCCACACGAACCCAGCTTTCCTAGCATCATCTTTCCTGTCCCAGAGTTCTTCGTGAGGCTCGCTGGCGGGCACGCTGTAGCGAGGCCGAGACCTGTCGAATCATCGTCCGGTCACCGAATCCCCTGGCCTTTGCCGTGTTCAAGGCCTTCTCCGCCTCGTCGAGCCTGTGGAGTTTGATGTTCGTCCGCGCGTAGGCAAACCAGCCGTCCGCATGGTCCGGGGAAGACAGAAGCAGCTCATTGAAGTGTTTGTCCGCCGCCGTCCAATCGCGTTGGCTGAAGCGCGACATTCCCAGCAGGTACAGAACACCCGTGGTGTTCTCGTCGTAGGTCAACACTTTTTCGAAGGCCTCCGCGGCCTCGGCGAACAGCCCGGCTCTGTAGTAGAGGCGTCCCGCTTGCCGATACGCCGGGAAGTGGTTGGGGTTCATTTGCACCGCCGTGCGGATGGCCTCCACCGCCGAGCGCAGATCGCCCCGTTTGTCATGAATCAGGGCGAGCGCCAGGAAGACCTGCGAGTTCTCGGGCTGGATCTCGAGTATGCGACGTTGCACCGATTCGGCATCGTCGAGCCTCCCCAGGGCCAGGTACAGATCGCCCAGCTGCGGGAGGTAAGCCTGTTCGTCTTCCGGCGTCCTTGCCCTTTTGCGCATCTCCTCCAGCAGGGCGAGGGCTTCGAGCTGTTCGCCCTCCAGCAGCAACTTGGTCACCCTGCGGAGCGCGGGGTCTTGCTGCCGCGCACGCAATTCCTCGGCCCACGGGTCGGGCCAGCGAACGATTTCCGGGATCTCACCCCCTTCAACGATCGCCTCATCAGGGCGTCCAGCCTGTCGGTAGGCGCTGGAAAGCAAGCGTTGAACCAAGACGTCGTGGGGTCGTTCGGCGATCAAGCGTTCGAGGCCGGCGATGGCTTTCTGGGTTTCGTCGAACTGCATCTGAACCCGAGCGATCCCCACCCAACCCCCTGGATAGGATGCATCCACTTCGGTCGCCCGCTCAAAGGCCGTGCGCGCTTTGTCGAGCTGTCCGAGATCCAGTTCGAAGTTGCCCAGGTGCGTATGGCTCGGAGCGTATTGACCGTTCAGCTCGATCGACCTCTGAATCGAGGCGATCGCCCGATCGTGATGGCCCAACTTGCCCAGTGCGTTGGCCATGTGGAACCACCAGCGCGCTTCTGAAGCGTCGAGGCGAGCCGCTTGTTCGTAACATCGGACCGCCAGTCTCCGCATACGCTCGTTTTCAAAAACCATCCCCAGCTCGGCCCAGGCCCTGGGATCGTCGAGCCTCTGGAGCAGTTCGCCTCGGGCCTCCTCGACGCGTGCGACCACACGCGGATCGAGGTCGTCGGCGTTTTGGAGCCTGGGTGGCTCGATCTCCGGGGTTCTGATTGCAGTCGCGTTGTTCCCGGGGCCACAGCTCACCAATCCCCACAGAAGGAAAGCTGCGAGTCTTGTCCGGGTACCTGGGTGGAAAAGGGGCATCGGGGCACTGAGGGTACGGAAGGTGCGCAATCCTGCGAGCCCGAAGATGGGAGGGGATTGCCTTTTTTCAGCCGAAGAGTCGGGGCTTGAATCCATTTCAGGGAGGCGGGACTCGAAGCAATTTATCGGAATCCAAGTCTCCGAGGGAGCTTCATGATTCCAGGGAACGGAACCGGATGGTCGGTCAGCTCACCGCGCCTGTGCCCGCCTTTTTCTTTGTGGCCCGTGCCAAGAGCTCGGTCGCGCTACGAGAAGACTTTCTGCGACGAGGGCTGCAAGGAAGTCCTCGCCGTCGCGCCACGCGTGTTTTCACGGGGAAGGGAGCGTGACTTCCAAGAGCTCCGTGTTGCGGGCCGCCGAGAAGGAGAAGGGTTCATGGGGCGGTATGACGAAGGAGTCGCCTTCAGTAAGCTCGATCGAGGGCTTTCCTGCGTGGTCCAGCGCCAGCGTCCCTGCGAGCACGAGGGTGAAGAGCAATTCCCCATCGTGTTGGTATTCCTCCGTTCGCTGGGGCTTTGAGCAACGTACAACCCGGGCCTCTCCCAGGCTGGCTGCATGTTGTGCGATCCCGAAAGCGCGAGCCTCGAAACCCGCGCTGCGCCAGGGGCCCCATTCGGCGGCAGCTGCCCGATGATGCAGGAAGCTCTGACCGGAGAAGTCGCGATCCGGCCGCAGGGGCTCGTTCGGCAAAGTCAGGTCGAGATCGGCAAGTGTCTCGTGATGGGCTGGAGAGTTGACCTCAATCGCTTCGAATCCCGGCGAACTCTCAAGAACACGATGGCGAATCTCCGGCGGCTGCAGGATGCAGTCGCCCGCCTGGACGACAAATGCAGGTCCCTGATCCTCGTACACCAGACGCGCCCAGCCCTTGTAGCAGAAGATCATCTGAAAGCGGACACGGTGATAGTGCACGTAGTCGGGCACGGGCCCGCCACCCGGGATCTGGATGTGAGAGGCGCTGAACCGTCCTCCCTGTCGGTCCGGAATGAGATCGCGATAACGCATCCCCGCACGGCCCACCTTCCACTCTCCGCCCGTACAGCGACCGATCACCAACGATGAGCGCAGGGGCGGCAGCACGATGGCCGGATCGGCAGCAACGAAATCGATGCGGGTTCCGTTCGGAGCGATCCTCTCGGCGGAGTCGAGCGGTTCGCGACAGGTGATTCGCAAGACCCCGGGTGCCCCGGTCATTTCGCGGTCCAGACGAACGCGCAGGCCGTGGCCCACCACAACCACCACCGCCGGGTCCTCGGCCGGTGTGACCGAGGCGACCCGAAAGCCAAGTATCTCCGTGAAGAAAGCCAAGGTCTCCCCCAGGGGCGAGCCCGGCAAGACGACCTCGGCAATCATCAGGCTTCCAACCGGCTAGTCTCCATGAAGTTCGAAAGGACAATCACTGCCTCGAACATGACGAGAGACGGGGATGGCCCGCATGAGCGGCTAATGATGACCCCCCTTTTCCCCATGGCGGGAGCCTAGCAGATGAAGACCTGAGGGATCAAACCGCAGGGCTTTTGAAGCTCTCTGCGGGCCGCGTTCGTCGGGGACGACCGTGAATTAGACAGGACACTTTTTGTCGGTGGTCTGCCGGTCCTTATGCCGCATCGGGTTACCGGCATCGATGAAGAAGAGCGCCTCGTGCGTTCCAAAGGGAAGAGATGACAATGTTTTTCTTACAAGTCGAGGAACCAAATCGAGTCGTCGGTGTTCTCAAGAGGGTCCACCCTATACTGCCTACCGAGCCCGGGGGTCGTTCTCTCCGGGGACCACGCACACCTCAAATTCCCCTGCCATGAGAACCATTGTGCACAGCGGCATCGCGACCATCGGACTTGCCTTGACCGTAGCTGCTCAGGGACCTCCCCCCCCTCCCCCCCCCCTCCCCCCCGTGCCGGTTCCTCCCGGGAATCCGATCACGCTGGAGAAGTCGCTGCTGGGCAAGGCCCTGTTCTGGGATGAGCAACTCTCCGCCACCTCGACCGTGGCCTGTGGAACCTGCCACATTAACAGTGTCGGTGGTTCGGATCCGCGCACCGTGAACGACCCCTCGAGCGTGGCTCCTGGACCCGATGGAGTGTTGGGAACGCCCGACGATGTTCTGGGCTCCCTCGGAGTCGTGCGCAACCTGGCCGACGGCCGCCTGGAAAAGGATGAGTTGTTCGAACTGAGGCCGCAGGTCACGGGACGCAAGTCACCGTCCATGATCAATGCGGCTTTTGCGAACGAACTCTTCTGGGACGGCCGAGCACCGGATCGATTCGACGATCCCATCACGGGAAGCCCGATCCTTCCATTCAACGCCGCGCTGGAGAGCCAGGCGGTCGGTCCCCCTGTCAGCTCCGTAGAAATGGGGCACCAGGGGATCGCCTGGCCGGAGATCGAGGGGCGTCTGGGCCCCTTGGAGCCCCTGCGTCTGGCCGAGTCGATTCCGGCCGATCTCGAGGCGTGGATCGGCGATAGGGACTACAACGATTTGTTCGCGGAGGCGTTCGGTTCGGGCGAAGTGACAGCCGTACGCATCGCTCTGGCGATCGCAACCTACGAGCGCACCTTGATCTCCGGTCAGTCGGCCTTCGACGCAGGTACGCTCAATCCCCAGCAGAATCGCGGTCGCGCGATCTTCTTCGGTCAAGGTCGTTGCGCTCTTTGCCACGGAGGTCCGCTCTTCACCGACCAGAACTTCCACAACGTCGGTGTGACTCCCGCTCTTGAGGATCCGGGACGGTTCGAGGTGACCGGCAACCCCGGCGATCGCGGTCGCTTCAAGACACCCTCCCTGCGCAACGTTGGTTTGCGGGCTCCCTATTTCCACAACGGATCGGCCCAGTCGTTGAACCAGGTCGTCGCCTTCTACAACCGCGCCGGAGACTTTTCCTTCAACCAGGATCCGTTGATTCAACCCCTGGGCTTGGCTCCCCTTCAGCGGGCGGATCTCGTTGCGTTTCTGCAGGCCCTGACCGACTTGCGGGTTGTCGGGGAGGAGGCGCCCTTCGACCGGCCGCTGCTCTATTCCGAATCCAGCCGAGTGCCTTTGGTCTTCGGTCAGTCAACGCCGGGAACCGGCGGCTTCCAGCCGCAATTCGTTGCCCTGGAGCCGGCCTACATCAACAACCCCAGTCTGACCGTCGGCGTGGACGGCGGGCTTGGCGGCGCTCCGGCCTCGTTGCTCTTCGATCTGTCGGCCCACCCGACGGGTTTTCCGGCTTTCGGTGCCGTATTACATCTCTCCTTCAGTCCGGCCTCGCGGGTTCTCTTCCAGGGTAATCTCGAGGGCAGCGGACCCGGCAACGGTTGGAATTCGGTCTCTCTCGAGATTCCCAATGCGGTCGGCCTGGTGGGCACGTCCGTGTTCATGCAGTGGATCGTTTTCGATCAGGGGGCTCCGGGTGTCCTCTCGGCGACCCCCGGTCTGGAGCTGCCGGTGTTCTGAGAGGGCAGAGTGGGGGTTGCGGGCTAGCATGGGTGGGAGATCTTCTTTTTCCCGCCCAGCTGGTCAAGCCATGAAACCGATCGAATTCCACCCTGTCCCCGCTGTCATAGGCGCACTCGTTGTCGGGCTCGCGATGTCCGCCCAGTCCGTCGGATCGATCCAGCGCATCCTGCGACTGACGCCGGAGGAAAAGGAAATCCTCGGCCACATGCAGATCGTGCAGCTCGACGATGCGCAGGGGGGGTTGGCGAAGACGATCCGTTTTACCGGCGTCAACGTTCAGATTGTCAACGGTCTCGGCGCAACCAACGGGCTACCGGGGGATCCGGACTCGGTCGACCTTCTCGTGACCCAAACCAACAGCGTGGGCAACCTCATCGTCGGCTACAACGAGATGGGCAACCCGGTCGGGGACAATCGCACGGGATCCCACAACATCGTCGCCGGCCACGGGAACAACTACGTGACCTTCGGGGGTCTCGTGGCGGCGCGCGACAACACCTCTTCGGGAGCCTATGCCTGTGTCACGGGGGGCGACCAAAACCGTGCGATCGCCAACTTCGCCGCGATCAACGGGGGACGCAACGGTTTGGCGTCCGGCGTGGAAGCCACTGTCAGCGGCGGTTTGGCCGGTGTTGCTTCAGGCTTGCAATCCGCGGTGAACGGAGGCGCCGTCTGCTCGGCGGTCGGTGTCACCGCGGCCGTCGGTGGCGGCAATCAGAACCTGGCGAGCGGCGTCTTCTCGTCCGTCAGCGGTGGCGAACAGAATCAGGCGACGGGTCATGGCGCTTCGGTGACCGGTGGACAGGGCAACCTGGCGACGGCCAACTACACCTGGGTTGGAGGGGGGAACCTCAACGAAGCCGGCGGCAATCACTCGAGCGTCAGTGGCGGTCATACGAATATCGCCCTGGGGTTCTGGTCATCGGTCGGCGGCGGCCAGGCGAACACAGCGGGGCCGGCGAATCAGAACTTCGTGACGGTGAGCGGAGGGATGGGGCGCTCGACACTCAGCTCCCACGATTGGGTGGGAGGCGGGCTCTTGGAGGACGACTAGTCCGGACCGCTCACGGTACGGGCCTCACCGCTGCGACGAAGAGCCTTCGATGGGTCCGGTTTCTATACACCCTTGTGCAGATGGAGTTAGATCCGGTGGTTTCTCCGGTTCCGTGGCGGTCTGCAGGCGACGCCCCTCGCAAAGACATTCGTTCTGGGTAGACGCTGGCGGCGTTGAAGGCGTGCAAGGCGCCGGCGGCAACGAAGCGATGAATCGGATCGCCTTTCCAAAATGGCGCGCGGGGGGCCGGACGATGAGAGGTTCTTGGCCGCGGAAGGGGAGGACGGTCTCCCCTCGGTGCACGCCTTCACTCGAGATCACTCGGCGATAGGTGGCCTAGAGGCGAGCTACAAGATTCTCTTTCTTCCTTCTGTGTCCTCGTGTCTCGTCCGACCATCGGTGAGACCGGAAGATTCAACGAGCGCTTCCCACCCTGGGGATTCGAAGACTGCGACTTCGGGTTTCGTGCCCACCTGGCCGGCTTCCGTTTGCGGACGGGACATGACGTCTGGATACGCCACGAGGCAAGTGGGGGAGCCGAGGAAGCCGCGCACAAATAAGTTACTGCTAGAGAACTGGGAGCGCTGCGACGAGGAGTGGACTTCGTAGCCAACATCTCCCCGCGGGTAGCCGAACAATCTCGATGCGCAGCGCAAGCGATTGTGGATCCGAAAGGATCTATTCGTTGCTCCGCAGGACTCCGAAGAACAGATGTTGGGAGCCCGTCAGGCCTGCGGTGGTCGGGAAAGGGGGTGCTTGCCGTTTTTTCCCCCAAATGCGGGCGCCCCCTCTAGAATTCATAGCGGATACCCCTCTCCGTTCGATTTTCTTCCGAGGAACGCCATGTTCACCCCCCAGAATGGCCTCCGTCCACTCCTTGTTTGCTTGTCGGCCGTTCTGTTTTCCGTGACGACCGTACAAGCGCAGGCGCCCGTGGCCGAGTTTTCAGGATCCCCTACGGTTGGTCCATCGCCGCTGGCGGTCAACTTCACAGACCTCAGCACGGGAGCGGTCTCGGGCTGGGTCTGGGCCTTTGGAGACACCAACGGGTCGCTCCTGCAAAACCCGGCACACACCTACCTGAGTTCGGGAACCTTCTCGGTCAGCCTCACCGTGACCGGGACCGGTGGCAGCGACACCACGACCAAGGTCGACTACATCGTCGCCATCGGCGCAACGAATTCGGACTTCACGGGCACGCCGACGAGTGGAACGGCCCCCCTGGACGTGTCCTTCACGGATACGTCGACGCCCGGGGCAAGTGCATGGAACTGGGACTTTGGCGACGGTGGATCTTCCAGTGCGCAGAATCCCACTCATACCTATGCAGCGCCCGGGAATTACACGGTCAGTTTGGCGGCCACCGGGCTCGGTGGGACGGATTGTGAGACCAAGATCGACTATGTGTCGGCGACTCAGGGAGGTGAGGCGGTTTTTCGCAACGGCGGAACGAATCCCGCGGCCTACGCGGCCGCGCCGCCCGTGATCGGAACGACGTGGGTTGCCGAGGTAGAGACTTCGGCCTTCCCAGGAACGTTCGCCACGATCGTCTTCGGCCGCTCGAGCTCGATCCCGGGGGTGAATACGATCTACGGGCGCTTGCTCATCGATCCGAGCTCGAACGTTTTGTTCAACAGCATCGTGGCTTCGTCCGGCGGTGTCGACTCGCACACCTTCCCGTTGCCTAGCAACGTCAGCTTGATCGGCCGTACCGGGTTCACCCAGGCCATGTGCTTCGGCCCCGGCGGCACCGCACTCTTGACGAATGCCGTGGATCTCGTCGTCGGCACGACGCCGGTCATCGCCGCACCAGCGGCCGGGCTTGCGGGGACTCCGACCCTCGGTAATGTCCCACTCACCGTGGCGTTTTCCGACACCAGCACCGGCAGCGTCACAGGCTGGAGCTGGGATTTCGGCGACGGAGGTTCTTCGACTTCCGCCAACCCGACCCACACATACACAGACGGTGGCACCTACGCGGTGTCTCTTGTCGTCGAGGGACCGGGTGGATTCGACCTCGTATATGAGGCCGGCTTTGTGACCGTCAACGATCCGGCTCCGGACTTCTCAGCGACGCCGCTGACGGGCAACTCGCCTCTGTCCGTCGCTTACACCGATCTCACCACGGGCAACGTGACCAGCTGGAGCTGGGACTTCGGGGATGCGAACGTTTCGACCCTGCAGAACCCGACAAACACCTACGTCGTCGAAGGCACCTACACGGTCAGCCTGACCGCGACCGGCCCGGGCGGTTCGAACACCGAGACCAAGGTGGACTACGTCACCGTCAGCGCCGGTCCCCCCACGACGAACTTCTCCGGTTCGCCTCTTTCCGGAATCGTACCCTTGAGCGTCAATTTCACCGATCTGTCGGTGGGCACCATCACCAGCTGGAGCTGGGACTTCGGAGACCTGGGAGTTTCGAGTCTGCAGAACCCCTCGCACACCTACGCGGCATCCGGCACCTACACCGTCGTGCTCACGGCGACGGGTCCCGGTGGCAGCGGAATCGAGACGAAGGTGGACTACGTCACCGCCAGTCCGTCGGCTCCGGCGCCCGATTTCAGTGGAACGCCTCTGACGGGAACCGAACCCGTGACGGTCAACTTCACGGACCTGACCAGCGGTTTGGTTTCCAGCTGGAGCTGGGACTTTGGTGACGGGGGGTCGTCTGTCTTGCAGAACCCATCACACACCTACACGCTGTTCGGTACCTATACAGTCGCCCTTTCAGCGACCGGCCCGGGCGGCAGCGTTACCGAGACGAAAATCGACTACGTCGTCGTACTTCCGGTGCCCCCGATTGCGGACTTCTCGGGGACTCCGACCTCCGGATTCTGTCCGCTTGGGGTTGCTTTCAGCGACCTATCCTCCGGTACCGTGACCGGCTGGAACTGGGATTTCGGCGACACCGCAAGCTCGA
The DNA here is from genome assembly GCA_002683825.1 of Planctomycetota bacterium. Taxonomy (GTDB): domain Bacteria; phylum Planctomycetota; class UBA1135; order UBA1135. The sequence goes on along the minus strand of NYUD01000012.1, from coordinate 24,885 downwards.
CTCTGCAGAATCCAAGCCACATCTACGGAGTCGTAGGCACTTACACCGTGTCGCTGACCTCGACCGGCCCCGGCGGTGTGGATGGCGAGACCAAGGTGGGCTACATCACGGTCTTGCATGCCCCGCCGGCAACGGACTTCTTGGGCACGCCTCTCACGGGTACCGAGCCCTTGACAGTCACCTTCACCGACCTGACGACGGGCACGGCTTCCTCGTGGAGCTGGAGCTTTGGCGACTTGGGTTCTTCGACGCTGCAGAACCCCACACACATGTATGCGGTTGCCGGAACCTACACCGTGGCCCTGACGGCGACGGGCCCGGGCGGTTCCACGCCCGAGACAAAAACCGACTATGTGACGGTCCTCCCTCCGGCCCCCGTCGCGGACTTCAGTGGCACTCCTCTCTCCGGCGACCAACCGCTGGTGGTGAATTTTAGCGATGCGACGACCGGGATCGTGACCGGATGGAACTGGAGCTTCGGCGATGCGGGCAGCTCGAGCCTGCAGAACCCCTCGCACACCTATGCCTCGGCCGGCACCTACACCGTCGGGTTGACGGCGACGGGCCCCGGTGGAAGCGATCTGGAGAGCAAGATCGACTACGTCACGGTTCTGTCGGTCGCGCCGGTGGCCGAATTCTCGGGTTCGCCTCTCACCGGCGTCGAGCCTTTGATCGTGGTCTTTACAGATCTCTCGAGTGGCACCGTTACGGGCTGGAGCTGGAGCTTCGGCGATTCGGCCAGCTCGAGCCTGCAGAACCCCTCGCACGCGTATGCATCTCAGGGTACCTACACGGTCGCGATGACCGCTACGGGGCCGGCCGGGACGGACCTCCAGACCAAGGTCGACTACGTGACCGTGATGGTCGCGCCTGTGGCCGCGGATTTCGTTGGCACGCCGCTCGTCGGCAGTGAGCCGTTGACGGTCGATTTTGCGGACACGACTACGGGCTCCGTAACGAGCTGGCTCTGGAACTTTGGTGATGGGGGGAGCGCCACGCTTCAGAATCCTTCGCACATCTACTCGGCGGCTGGAACGTACACCGTCACCCTGGCGGTTACGGGCCCCGGCGGCAGCGACACGGAAGTGAAGGCCGACTACGTCACCGTGGCCGCCGCTGCGCCTACGGCTGTCTTTTCAGGGACTCCTCTCTCGGGGAACCAGCCTTTGGTCGTCACCTTCTCGGATCTTTCAACGGGGATTGTGACAAGTTGGAACTGGACCTTCGGCGACGGCGGTTCCTCCCTCCTCCAGAACCCGACCCACACCTACCTTCTCTTCGGAACCTACTCGGTCGGCCTCACAGCGACCGGTCCTGCGGGTTCGGATCTGCATACCGAGACCGGCTATGTCACGGTCCTTCCACCGGCTCCCATGGCTGACTTTGTCGGCACGCCGACCGTGGGACAGGCACCCTTGACCGTCGTTTTCACCGATCAGAGTACCGGTCTCAAATCCAGCTGGGCCTGGGACTTCGGGGACTCGAACACCTCGACGTTGCAGAATCCGAACAACACCTATCAGTTCCCCGGCACTTATACGGTCAGCATGACCGTACTGGGCACGGGCGGAAGCACGACGGAGACAAAACCGAGTTACATCATCGCCACGCCCGGTCTGCTTCTGGACGGTGGCTTTGAGCTACAGACAGCCGGCACCGCTCCCGGAACTCCCTGGGGGATAACGAGCGGTACGTCGCACATCATCCTGCCGGATAGCGCCATCACCAGCGACAACGGTATGCCCGCAGACGGCGCGAATTGGGCTGCACTGTCCGCTGATGGATCCAACGCCGCCACTCCGCCCTCCAATCCCGGGGGGATGGGAACAGCTCCTGTCGGGGCATCCGGCATTGCGCAGAGCTTCCTCTTTGATCCGGCCGATCCCGTTCTGGTTCTCAGTGCGGCCTTCATTCTGAACGACGCTGTCGCTTCGTTGGCGACGAATGACTTCATGTCTGTCGATATCACGGATGGGCTGACGACGTACAACCTCTACCACGCCGACTCGTTTTCCGCGTTCCCCAATACTTCCGGCCGTTATGGGCTACCGATGACCGTCACCAGCAACATCGGGACGAACCTCGCGTTGTCGTTCCCTTCGGCGACGGCGGCCACGCTCATGACGTTGGCCGTGCAGGTGGGTAACGGCGGCGATGGCGCTGATTCCTCGATCGGATGCGTCGACGGCATGTTTAGTCGCAATCTGGCCTCGATCACTTTCAGGAACGGCACGGGGATCAACCCACAGTGCTTCGTGGCCGATCCTCCGGTGATCGGGACGACCTGGGCGGGGCAGATCGACCACCGCGACCGGCCCTCGGCCACCGCCGTCGTCTTGCTCCTGCGCGGGGCCCCCGCCGGACCCGTCAACGTTGGCTTCGGCGAACTGCTCGTGGGTTCACCGGTGCTGTTCGACATCGCGCAGGCGGCCGACGCCAGTGGGATCACGACCTTTGGCTTCAGCCTCCCGGCGGACCTGTCCCTGGTGGGCATGGCTGCGTCGCAGGGTTTGATACTGGGTGTGCCGGATCAGACCTTCTGCAACGCGCTGGACCTTCAGATCGGCTTCGCCCCGCCCCTCCCGACCCCGGCGGCGGACTTCAGCGCTTCGGCGACTCTCGGAGTGGCGCCCCTGGCCGTGACCTTCAGCGACCTGAGCACGGGGACGGTGAGCTCCTGGAATTGGGACTTCGGCGACAGCGCAACCTCGACGCTGCAGAATCCCTCCCATACCTACAACGCGGTGGGAACCTATATGGTCGGGCTGCGTGTGACCGGCCCGGGCGGCCTCGACATCGAGCGGAAGTTCGACTACATCCAGGCCCAGTAGCTTTATCCGCCGTCGCACGACTTCATCGACGCAGTTTCCGGAGACTCTCTTCCCGGACGCGGGACCAGGTAGGCCACGGGGTCGTGCGGGAATTGTTCTCCGATACTTTCGAGCTGGAGAGCACGACAAACGTGAGGCCTGCGACCAGGAAGCCGAAGGCCAGACGACGCCGGGGTCTGGAGGGGGCGTCCAAGCCCCTTGGCCGACTCTCCGCTCAGGCGAGCGTCAGCGATCGCTGAACCGGGTTTCGTGCTCCCTTCGCGAGGCGTAGCGGTGGGATTCTCTACTTCTCGGACCGGAGGGGGAAAAATGTGCGTGCTCGGGCGAGTTCTAGTCGCCGTCCTGTGGATTCTGCCGGGATCAGCGGCCAGGCAGGCGCCCCGTTGTGGTGTGCTGGAAGGTCGTCCTTCCTTTCGTCGTACAGCCATGGTTCGCAACCTCGTTTTCCTTCTCACCGCTCTTGCACTCCCTGTTTCGACACAGGTGAAAGCGTCCGCGGCGGTTCGCACCGCGTGTTCGGTTTCCGCTGCACCGAATAGCTTGCGGCCTAGCGTGCTGGAGCCCGTCGTGTTCCTTCCCGATGGCCGCGGTGTCATCAACATCGAGACAGAATCGATCGGTCCGCGTGGTTCCTGGGTGGTGGAGACGGAATTCGAAGGCTATCGGGGAGACGGCTACCTTCGTTGGGCCGGCCACGACCTGTTCTTCCAGCCTGCGGTCGATACGCTGGCCTTCAGGTTCCGCTTGAAGGAGGCGACGACCTACCTCATTCGCCTTCGCAACCGCCACGATCATCCGGATCCGACGGCCGAGAACGATTGTTGGTTTCGCCTGGACTCAGGGCCCTGGATAAAGCTCGTGGACAGCTGGGGAAGCGATGGAGTGGCCCGCTGGTCGTTCAATGCCTACCTGGAATCCACAGGCGCCTTTCCCGAGTACGAGCTCGAACCCGGCGATCACCTGGTCGAGCTGTCCCCTCGCTCGGCGAACTTCAAGATCGACAGCCTGCACGTCCTGCCCAAGACCGTATGGGCGGCGAACGCGATCGACCCGGAGTCATTGAAAGAACGCGATCGGCCGATCCTGGGAACGAAATTCGGCTTCGATGTGGACGATCCCACCGACACGTGGGCATTCACGCCCTTCTCCACCCTGGCCGTGCCGTTCCTCTCGCTTCCGGGGAACTACGCCCCTTGTGGTCGTGTGTTCGGAGGCATTGGGGAGTTGCTCCTGGCACCGGAATTGGGGCTCGTAACGCTTGGCGCCATGACCTGGGCGGGACCGGGTGACCCCGCCGTTTTCTTGAATATCGTTCCGTACGAGCCGATGTTTCTGGGCGAGACGTTCACGATCCAGGCCCTGTTCTCCGAGCCTGGCCGCATCCGCTTGACGGACGCGATCGACATTGTGATCGGTGACAACTAGCCGGAGCCTCGCTAGAATCCGCTCGTCCAACGAGATCGTTCGTTCGATGTCAGGAGAACCTGTATGCGGCGCCGACACTTGCGCTATCTGTTCGGAATCGGCTGCGGAATGGCTTTCTGGGGCTCGTTGCTGCAGGACGAGACCATGCGTTCTCCCGTTGTTCTCGGCCAAGGCGATCACTCTTTCCTCTGGGTGCACGATTGGGCGCAATTGCCGGAAGGGATGTCCTTCGGCAATACACATGGTTGTGTAATCGTAGATTCACAGGACCGTGTCTACGTCAACACGGATACGAAGAATGCCGTGATGGTGTTCGAAGCTGACGGCACCTATGTCGGGTCCTGGGGCGAAGAGCTCGCCGGTGGATTGCACGGGATGTCCATCGTCAGGGAGGGAGAAGAGGAGGTTCTGTACCTCACCCATATCGGGCTCAGCCAGGTCTTCAAGGCCACCCTCGAGGGTGAGATTCTCTGGAGCCTCGGATACCCCGCGGAGTCCAAGAAGTATGCGAGCGCCAACGAATACCGACCGACCAGCATCGCCGTGGCGGGGGATGGAGGCTTCTTCGTCGCCGACGGCTACGGCAAGTCCTGGATTCACCGCTACGACAAGGATCGCAACTACCTGGGCTCTTTCGGTGGGCGTGGGAAGGAACCGGGCCAGCTGCGCACGCCGCACGGCCTTTGGCTCGAGACCGAGGTTGGCGAGCCCCACCTGGTCGTTTCCGACCGGGGAAACCAGCGGCTGCAGCGCTTCGACCTCGAGGGCAACCTGATCGAAGTGGTCGAGGGGCACCTGCGCCGGCCCTGTCACACCCACGGCTACCGCGATGAGTTGGTAGTCGCTGACCTCGACGGGCGGGTGACACTACTGGACCGAAAGGGTCGGCTGCTGACCCATCTCGGTGAGAACCCCATCCCCGAACTGCGCGGCCGTAACGCCGTTGCACGAGACGACTGGCGGCCGGGCGAGTTTCTCGCACCTCACTGTGCGAACTGGGACTCCAAGGGAAACCTTTACGTGATGGATTGGGTCTCTGCGGGGCGCGTCAACAAGTTGAGGCGACGTTGAACCGAGTTTCAGGTCCGCAGGTGCTTAGCAGCTCTTTTCTTAATGGCCTGCGAGCGAAGGCTGCCAGGGTCGGCCGAGTACTTGCATGAAATCGATCCACTCGCTTCTCGTGATCCTCTTTCCTCTGGTTTCCTCCTGTTCGGCAGCGGGTTCGCGAGGGGAGGTGTCGGAGGTCGCCGGTGCTTCGGCGGGCACACTTTCCATCGCCCGAATACGCGCTCAACTCGCCGATCCGCAGGCCCACGCTCCCTTTGTTCCCGTCGCCCCGGTCGGCCTGGGCGACCTGGCGGACTTCATTCCGGCGGAGAACCCCCTCACCCCTGCCAAGGTGGAGCTCGGACGCCAGCTCTACTTCGATCCGCGTCTCTCCCTCGACGGGACCGTATCCTGTGCCACCTGTCACCATCCGGCCAAGGGCTGGACGGACAACTTGCCCGCTTCTGTGGGCATCGACGGACAAATCGGAGGCAGGAGTGCGCCGACCGTGGTCAACCGCATCCTGGGCAAGTCACAGTTCTGGGACGGACGTGCCGCGACACTCGAAGTGCAGGCTCTCGGTCCGATCGGCAATCCCATCGAAATGGGTTTTTCGCCGGAAAAGGCGGCCCAGCGGTTGAGCGAAATCGAGGGATATCAGCTCCAGTTTCGCGCCGTCTTCGGTGGCGGGCCGACGCCCGATCGTATCGCGAAAGCGATCGGCGCTTTCGAGCGCACCGTCATCAGCGGCGGCAACAAGAACGACTACTACGAGCAGGCGCTTCCCTTCTTTGACTTCGAGCCCGAGGAGGATGAGGACCCCGAGTTTCTAGCGCGTATGGATCGTGTTCTCGACCTCGAAGCCGAGCACCGCATGAGCGAGGCGGCCGAGCGTGGACGCGAGCTCTTCTTCGGCAAGGCCCAGTGCAGTGCCTGCCACGCGGGCCAGGACCTGAGTGATGAGGAGTTCCACAACCTCGGTATCGGTTTCGAGTCGGCCAATCCCGACAAGGGACGCGAGGAGTACACGGGGCTCGAGGCCGATCGTGGCAGGTTCCGAACGCCCAGCGTTCGCAACATCGCGCTCACAGCTCCCTACATGCACGACGGCAGGCTGAAGTCGCTGATGGAAGTCGTCGAGCACTACGACAAGGGCGGCACGTCTAATCCGTGGCTTTCCGACAAGGTCTTTCCGCTGAATCTGAGCGACCGCGAGAAGAAAGACCTCGTCCTGTTCATGGAGGAAGCGCTGACCGGCACCTTCCCTGACATCGGCATTCCGCGATTGCCCTAGGGGAGACGGAGTCGGGTGCAATCCGCCCCGACGGCGTACACCCCGATTCGAACCCTCACTCCCCGGTGCCGTGCTCCGGAGAAGCCGGCGAGGCGAATCCCATATGTCCGTCGGCCTGAGGTGAAGCTCTACTAATCGTCGGTCGGTTCGTTGAGAAACTGATCGGAGTCCTTCCCCGCGTCGCCCTGACCGGATTCGATCAATTCGTCGATCAGCTGCGTGAATTCCTTCGCCACATCGGCCTGGAAGGGTTCGTCGGGGATACCGGCTTCGTCGACCTCCTCCCGCATTTCTGCGATCGTCCGGCGAGTATCCTCGATGTCCCACTCGCGCTCCCCGTCGGACTGCTCGTTCCTCAATTGGAAGCGCTCGAGGTCGTCGGCGTGGAGCTTTCCCTCCTGGATTCCACGCGCGAAGCGCTCGATCGTCCGCTTCGCCTCCTGGGCTTCCTGGGGGGGCAGTGCGGAGTTTTCCACCACTTCGACAGCGAACCAGTGGAGGGCCCCGAGCGTGATCAGGCGTCCCATCTCCTCCTCCAGTCCCTCCATCCGCTGGAAGTCGACCTCTCCCCCCAGCGCTGCATCCCGGAGGCGCCTGAGGTCCGACTTCATCGAAGAGACCTGTTCTTGGGGCAATTCCGATTCTTCGACGACCTCGACCATCCGTTCGTAACCATATTGGATGGCCTTGTCGAACAGCGTATGGCATGCGAGCCATGAGCCACCGGCGCACAGGATGCCAAAGACGACGAGCGCTGCCAGGCACCCGATGAACCACGAGAGGGCCTTGGATTTCTTGGGTTTCTCTTCCATTGGGAGATCAGCTCAGCCCGACAGGGTGCGTACCCGCGATCATAATCGGCGCCGTGGTGCTCTCCAAACGAGCTCCGGAAAACCACACTAGATCTCCCTCGTGGATCGACACGATCGCGCTCCTCGCCACGACGAAGTCATTGCATCGGATCTACACTCACTACATCGACTGCCCTACCGGGTCCTTGGCCCCGCTCGCGCCCAACAAGAGCGTTCCATAGACCAGTAGCGTACCCATCCCCAGAAGGCCGGCGTCACCCAGGGCCGTGTTCTTGCCGGCGAAATGAAGCACAGACAAGACGCAGAAGGCCGCGAGGATCGGGGTGACGAGGGGTTCCCTTCGACGCTGGGTGAGAACGAACAGGGCCGGCCACAGGAGTACGTGGTGATGATGCCAGGCCACCGGACTGAGAAGGAGCGTCGCTGCAAGAGCCAGACTCCAGGTTTCTGCGGGCGGGCTGGAACCGCGGACAAGGACGACGAAAAGAGGAGCCAGGATTACGAGGACCGATAGCAGGAGAAGCGCTTGCCGTGCCGTTCCCGAGGTCCGGCGCACGATCTGAGAGGTGAGCGACTGATTCGTGTTGATATGGACATCGAAACTGCTGTTCTCCGTCAGGTTGGGTGCTCCAGGGTCGTGCAAGTAGCGTAGAACCATTCTGTCGGTGTGATGGTAGGCCGCCTTGGCGGAGCCGGCGAAGCCCAGGTACGGGGCGGGCGCGAGCACAAGCCAGGCGACAAGAGCCACGACACAGGCTGCGAATGCGCGGCCGCGACGGGCTCCGGCGATGACGAGAAAAAGCAAAGCGGGGGTCGTCTTGATGGCGACTGCCAGGCCGACGCTGAGGGCGCAGAGGGTGTTGCGCTTCTGGCTGAAGAACCGGAATCCGAGCCCGACGAGACCGAGCAGCAAGGCGCCGACCTGCCCACGCTCCAGACAGCTGGCTATCGGAAAGAACACGAGGGCCAGGGGCCATCCATCGTCGACCCATCGGAAGGCTCCTCTGCGACCCAGCGCACGGCGAAAAGCGAGCATTCCGCACACCATGATCGTGAACGAGAGCATGAACCAGATTGCAGCCGACACCCGTTGTGGCAGTGCAACCAACGGGACCAACAGGGCGGCGAGCGTCGGCGGATACACGTAGGGCCAACCCCGTTCGCTCACGACGCCGAACGGATCTTCCCCGTCTTGAATCACAGCGGCAGCCGCGAGATAAGCAGGCAAGTCGCTGCGGGCGACCGATCGCGTTTCCGTGGGGCCGGCCCGGTGGAGCGTGCTGGCGAACAACCAGCCAACGAGCAGAACGGCCAGGGCGCCGGAGATCCATCTCGTCTGACCCATGCCGTTTCTTATCCCGAAAACGTGCGCGTTTTCCCAGCGAAACCTGACGGACCCGGCGGGTAGGGCGGTTGGCTGCTCCGGATCCATCGACCCCCGCTGGCGGCGGCGGCGCGATTCCCAAGGAGGTTTCCTAACTCCGCTGGGTCTGGAGCCCGGGGCCGGCGGAGAAGGCGCGTTCCGAGGTAAAGGAGTGGGACTTTGCCTTCGATATCGGGGAATTTCGCCGCGAGGGCGTCCTCTTTCGTTCGTAGCCCATGAAGCCTATCCGTTGCGGGCTGCGTTCATTTTTTCGTCGTCATAGAACGCGACACCGTGGTGCGGGCCACTGCGGGCCTTGGCGATACAGACGGCCTGGCCCGTGTGCCACGAGAAGTGCTCGACGACGTGGTAGATCGCGTTCTGTCCCGTGGTCTTGAAGCTCTGGATTTCGAACGCGCGGGTGAGGTCTTGCTCGTCGAAGTCCTCGAAAGTCGCTACAGCGGCGTCGATCGTCTCCCGCAGACGGCGAAGTAGCGCTCCTACCTCCTGGCCGTCGGTTGCCCTGAATTCCGAAGCGCGGTCGCGCTGGTCGGCCCCCTCCCCCAGCCCCGAGACGAGCCACTGGCGGATGTTGCCTTCCAGATGCAGAAGGACGTTTCCGAAGCTCAGGCACCCGGGGTGCGGTTGCCACCAGAGGTCCCCTGTGGGTAGGGCCTGCGCTGCCAGTTCGAGCCGCGGGAGATAGACATCGCGCAGATAGCGAATCGATTCGGTGACGAACTCTCGTCCGGTGGCGGGCATGGTCCGCCCATTCTAGCCCGGGCCGGCCCCTTCTGAGCTGTCGGTGGTCCAGGTCCGGTGGAAAGCGGGTCAGGAAGGCCTGCAAATCGTGGCCGGGGGTGAATTCCCCGAGCGAGTACGGCCCGAGCAGGAGATGCGGGAGTTTCGGCGAACTTCGCTCACCGTTGAACCTCGCCTCCTGCTTAATTCGGCGACGGCGCGGGAGCCCGCGCTTCTCGTCTCTCGCGGGAACCCTACAATCCGCGCACGATGAAGTTGACCCAGATGCTCTTCGTGACGATGCGCGACGACCCCTCCGATGCGGAGGTTCGCTCGCACGCCCTCATGGTCCGCGCGGGCTTCCTGCACAAGCTGGCTTCGGGGATTTACGTCTACGGGCCCATGATGTGGCGTGTCTTGCGCAAGATCGAGACCATCGTGCGCGAGGAACACGACCGCGAGGGTTGTCAGGAGCTTCTGATGCCGGCGGTCCAGCCGCGCGAGCTCTGGGAAGAGTCCGGACGCTGGGACCGCTACGTCTCCGAGGGCATCCTTTTTCACTTCAAGGACCGCAAGGGGAGCGAGGTTTGCCTGGGGCCCACACACGAGGAGGTGGTGACCAGCTACGTCCGCCGCCTGGTGCAGTCCCACAAGCAGCTGCCGGTCATTCTCTATCAGATTCAGACGAAGTTTCGCGACGAAATCCGCCCGCGCTTCGGGCTGATGCGGGGGCGCGAATTCATCATGAAGGACGCGTACTCCTTCGACGTTTCGAAGGAGGCCATGCAGGTCTCATACGGCAAACTACGGGAAATCTATCGGCGTATCTTCACTCGCTGCGGGTTGAACTTCACGCCGGTCGAGGCTGACTCCGGCGCGATCGGCGGTTCGGGTTCCGAAGAATTCATGGTCGACGCCGATACGGGCGAAGACGCCATCGCCGTCTGCCGCGAGACGGGCTATGCCGCCAACATCGAACGCGCGGCCTCTCGCGTCTCCGACCCGCCGAAGCCGGCGGAAAAGGTCGCCATACACAAGGAGCCGACGCCGGGAGCGACCTCGTGCGACGACCTGAAGAAGCTCTTTCCGGATCTGCCCCTGACCCGGATGATCAAGACCGTGCTGTACAACGTCGAGGACGGGGGGGATCAAGCCCCTGTCGCCGTCCTTTGTCGTGGGGATCGAGCGATCAACGAGATCAAGCTCTTGAACCACCTGAGCACACTCGCGGTGACACTGGCCGATGAGGACACCGTACGCAAAGCTACCGGAGCCGAGCCGGGCTATGCCGGACCGATCGGACTGCAAGAAGGGGTGCGCCTCATCGCGGATCGATCGATCGAAGGTGTCGACGGTTTTCTTTGCGGTGGCAACGAAACGGGCACGCACTACCTCGACGTGTGGTTCGGGCGCGATCTGGAGCAGCCCGAAACGGTCGACCTGTCGCTCGTGGCCGAAGGTGACTCGACCGTCGATGGTAAGGGCAAGATCGAGATCACGCGCGGCATCGAGGTAGGCCACATCTTCCAGCTCGGTACGAAGTACTCCGAAGCCATGGGGGCCACCTTCGAAGCCGAAGATCAGAAGACGCGTCCCATGTGGATGGGGTGCTACGGGATCGGCGTCTCACGCGTGGCGGCATCGGCGGTCGAGCAGAACCACGATGACAACGGGATGATCTGGCCGGTACCCATCGCGCCGTATACCGTGCACATCGTGCAGATGTCGGTGGGTGACGAGACTCAGGATGCGCTTGCGAGCAAGCTGCACGACGACCTCGAGGGCCGGGGGGTCGACGTGCTCTGGGACGACCGCAAGAAGGTCCGCCCGGGGGCCAAGTTCAAGGACGCCGACCTGGTCGGTATCCCCCTGCGGGTCGTGGTCGGGCGCGACGCTGCGGACGGAAAGGTGGAATGGAGCACGCGCGCGGGCTCGGAGCGCAGCGTGGTGACGGTTTTGGAAGTGATCGCGAATATCGAGCAGGCCATCGCGGCGGCGGGCTAGTCCGGACCGAATCGGGCTGGAGCCCCGCGCTCGACGAGAATCGGTCGACGATGATTGCGGAAGGGAAAGCGCTCGAGATATTCCCGATCGAGGGAGAAAAGCCCGGGAGGAGCAGGCGCTATCCTACCCGGGATGGCGCGCCGCTCCCTGCAAGGGCTGAACGATCCCGTGGACGGGGCGTCTCTGGCCTTTTTCCGGATCGTCTTCGGTCTGGCCTTGCTGTGGGAGGTCCTGCGACAATTTTTTCATGGCTGGATCGCCCGCGACTACGCCGATCCGCAATTTCACTTCGCGTACTTCAACCTCGACTGGCTGCGCCCCTGGCCGGACCCCTTCACGCACTTGCACTTCGCCCTGTTGGGGGGGCTGGCCATCGGGATCGTACTTGGATTCCATTACCGCTTCTGTGCAGCGCTCTTCTTCGTCGGTTACACGACCCTCTTCCTCTGGGAGAAGGCGACCTACCAGAACCACCACTATCTGATCTGCCTGGTCGCTCTCTTGATGAGCGTCGTTCCGGCCCACCGGGTCGCTGCGCTCGATGCCAGACGCGAACCTCGGCCCGATCCCTTCGTGCCTCGCTGGGCGCTCTGGCTGTTGAGGTTTCAGATCGCCATACCCTACGTTTTCGGTGGTATCGCCAAGCTCGGCGGAGACTGGTTGCAGGGGCAGCCGATGCGGATGTGGCTCGCGGAGCGCACGGACTTTCCCCTGTTCGGGCGCTTTTTCGAGGAGCCCTGGATGGTGGACTTGTTCGTTTGGGGCGGGCTTCTCTTCGACCTGGCGATCGTGCCGCTGATGCTCCTGCCACGCACGCGCGGGCTTGCTTTCGCTGTTGCGGTCGCCTTTCACCTGATCAACGACAGGCTCTTTGCGATCGGGGTTTTTCCATGGTTAATGATTGCGGGGACGACTCTTTTCTTTGAACCGGATTGGCCCCGGCGGATCCTCTCCAGGAGGCGCGGAAGTGCAACTCCGGCAGTGACGCCACCGAGCTGGGGACGCATGAGGGCATTACCCATGAGCCTGCTCGTCGCCTGGGTCGCTGTTCAAGTGCTCGTTCCTTTCCGTCATCTGCTCTATCCGGGCCGGTCCGACTGGACGGAAGAGGGTCGTCGCTTTTCCTGGCACATGAAGCTGCGGGACAAGCGAGCGCGCATCCACTCCATCACGATACGGGACGCCGAGAGCGGCGAAACCGGCGGTGTCGACCCACGCGATTACCTGACGAATCGCCAGATCACGCAGATGTGCATGCACCCGGAGATGATCCGGCAGTTTGCGCGCTACGTGGCCGACAAAGCCGAAGCCGCAGGGATTCGAGCCGAGCTGCGTGCAGACATTCGCGTTTCCCTCAACGGCCGCCCCTATCGAGCGATAGTCGACCCGCAGATCGACCTGGCCGCCGTGCATCCCGGCTGGGGATCGGAGGAATGGATCCTGTCGCTATCCGCTCCTCTGCCGGCGAGATAGGTCTCGCTAGGTGAGGATTACTTCGCTTTCGGTACGTGTCACCTCGACGTACAGCTCTGCAAGTCGGCGCGTCATCGGCCCCACCTCACCCCCTCCGATGGGCCGGCCGTCGATTTCGACGACACCCGCGAGCTCGCCCATCGTGCCGGTGCAGAAGACCTCGTCGGCGCGGTAGAACTCCACCAGAGAGAGATCCGTCACCTCGTGGGGGATCCCGTGAACCTGACAGAGTTCGAGCACGGTCGCACGGGTCACGCCTTCGGGGCAGGCCACGGTTCGGCTGGTTTTCAACGTTTCAGTGCTGACCAGGAAGAGGTGCGTCGCGTTGGTTTCGGCGACGAAACCGCGAACGTCCAGCATCACGGCGTCGTCTGCTCCGGCGGCGTTGGCTTCGATCTTGGCCAGAATGGAGGGCAGCAGGTTGTTGTGGTGGATCTTCGGGTCCAGGCAGTCCGGCGGAGAGCGGCGTAGAGAGCTGGTGATCAGCTTGAGGCCCGCCCTGTCGTACACGGGAGCTTTGTGCTCGGCCAAGACGATGAGCGTCGGGCCGGCCTGGTTGAGCCGCGGATCCATTCCCGAGGTGATCTTGAGACCGCGCGAGAGCGTCAAGCGGATGTGTGCGTCGTCCGCCATGTTGTTCGCTTCCAGCGTGCGGTGGATCTCACGCCGGATGTGCTCTTCGGAGGGAATGCTCTCGAAGCCCAGTGATCTTGCGGAATGGAACAGGCGCTGGAGGTGTTCCTTGAGCCGAAAGACACGCCCCTGATAGGCCCGTAGCCCTTCCCAGCATCCGTCGCCGCCCTGGACCAGCGAATCGAACACGCTGATCTTGGCTTCCTGCCGCCGAAGAAGCTCCCCGTCGATATTGATGAGGATGTCGGTATTCTTGGGGTTGAAGCTCTGTTTCATGGCGAGGCCTGGATCCGGTGACGGGCCATTTCGTTGTAGAGCTCTTCGCACTGCCGGGCCAGCTCTTCGTATTCGACGGGGAGCCCGGTGTCCTTGTGACGGTACGGTGCAAAGCCGGTCGATGCGTAGGTGTTCGCGTACCAGTACGGCCCCCAGCATCCGTCGGTGTCCCGTGGCCCCGGCTCCCACCCCAGCATGGCCGAATCGAAGGGGATGCCCAGTCTTTCGCACAGGCCCCGCAGGACCCCTTCCGGGTCCAGGAGGAGCTCTTTCGCATCGACCACGGGGGGCGGCGCTCCAATCTCGGCATGCTGGCGACGGAACAGCTCGACCAGCTGGGGCAGCCCCGTGTCTTCGAGGCGTACGTCGTCGAGCTTTTCCAGGAGCGAGGTCAACATGGCCCGCGGCTCGCGAATCAAGAAGGCCTGGACGAAGCCCTCGAGCCAGTCGCGCCCGACCCCGTCGAGCAGATGATGGGCCATGTGTTTTTGGTACCAGATCGTGTGGCCTGCGGGAGTCGGGCCGGTGATCTCGTCCACCACGCGACGCCAATCGCACTCGTGGGTCGCAAGGACCTCGTCGGCATTGGGGTGGCGGAGACCGGTGCTCTTCAGGTAGTAGGCGTAGAAGGGCTCGTCGGAGACGTGTGTGTCAGAGCGTGCGCCGAACGAGCGCAGAATGGCCGTCGAGATGTTTCGGGGGCCCGACCACATGGCGATTCGCAGGACCATGGACGCACTATAGGAGATGAAGATCGGAAATGCCGCGCCGACCTCTCCCGGCTCGATGTGCCGGTCCTCGGTCGTCCGCCCCGACCCATCCAGCGCAAGATCGCGCCCGGCGCTCCAATCGTCTCGGGGACCAGAACGGTGGAGACCTGCGGCAACGACCTGAGCACGGCCCTGAATACGTGTGCGGGGCGGAGAGCGTTCAAAGAAGGCCGAATCGGAGCCCGGCCGGCCAGGGCCGGAGCGGGCCTTGCGCGAGCTCCACTCAGTTTGACCGCGAAGCCATCTTGTGACTGAGGATGGTGAGCAGTCCACCAAGCATCACGTAGCCGGTCACGACCTCCGCCATCACGATCACTTGGCCGATGGCGGTCGTGGGAAGCACGTCGCCATAGCCCAAGGTCGTCAACGTCACCACGCTGAAGTAAAGCGCCGAGAGGTTGGTGGGGTAATTGCCGTAGTCGATTTCGACAAGACTGAACAGGAAGGCAAACATGACAACAATCGTGGCGGTCCAAAACGCCCACCGCTTGACGCTCCGCCCGCAATCGCTCGTGATGTGCCAAAGATGATAGAGAATGCCGGTCCAGCGCGATTGGGTTCGGAACTCCTCGATGTAGTTCTGATCCAACACGAAGTTGCGGAAGAGGTGGGCTCCTGTGAAATCGATTTCACGAAGGTCGACGCCGATCCATGAGGCCTTCTTGTAGCCGGACAGGTGCGACACGTTCGCCCCGCGCAGACACACATAGTCCATGATGGCTGAGTGCACCTGTGCCCCCTCCAGGTCGGCCTGAAAGAGCTTGGCGCGAGTAAGGTCCACGTCCGAGAAATTCGTATTGCGAGCGTGGACATCGCTCAGGCATGAAAAGCGCAGATCGGCTCCACTGAAGTCGGCCTCGGTGAGCGTGGCGCCTTGAAGTTCGGCGTTCGTCAGTGTTGCGCCGGACAGGTTGGCTTTGTTCAGTACGGCACACCGCAGCCGAGCCGAATCGAGGTTGGCCTGCGATAGGTCGACGCCGGAGAGCTCCGCCCCTGACAGGTCCGCCTCGTAGAGCGAGGCGCCGGACAGATCGGCCCCCGTCAGGATGGCTTCGCAAAGCTTCGCTCGGCCCAGTTCCGCACCCTGGAGGCAAGCTCCGGTGAGGTCCAGCCCGGAAAGATCCTCCTCGAGCAAGTACGCTCTCGAGAGGTCGATCGGCTGCTCAACCGGGTAGCCTGCGCGCAATCGCTGCAGCAGGAGCACAGGTTCCGGAGAATTGGAAGTGTCAGCCTCGTGCCACCCCAGGAGTTCGGTGGGCGTCGTAGAGTGTTTCGAGGGGGCTTCCTTCATCCGAGAACCGAACAAGTGTTTTCGACCCCTGATTTCGCCACACTTGAATGATTCGCCCCGATGAACTTCGAAAGAGGTAGCTCCTTCCGGGCGGTGAGGAGTGCGGCGCTATTCCGGACCCACCAGAGCGACCACCGTGTGGCCGGGCCTGGGCTCGAGGTCCTTTCCGGACACGTTCACGCGCAGCGCTTCATTCTCGTCGATGACGAAGAGTGGGATCGGTGCTTCTCCGGAATGCTCGTTGACGGCAAGGAAGTCGGAGTAGTCGAACTCCTTGGTCAGTTTGGTCGACTTGATGGTGCTGCCCCGCCTGCAGCGCGTCTCAAGAGACCAGTAGTCGAGGTTCTTGTCGAAGAGGGCTCGTCCGCTCAGGTGCCGGGGGATGCCCTCCAGGGCAATCCCTTCCTCCGCGACCAGTTGATAGACATTTTCTCGCCCAAACCAGGAGGCGTGGTGCAGGCAGGCCAGCGAGTTCACCTCGTCATTGGTTGTCAGGCACAGGAGATGGCCCAGACCCGCGAACGAAACGCGCTCCTCCAGATCCTCCGCCAGGATGCTCGAGTGGTAGACGTTCAGCCCTTCCATCCGTGCGGCCTGGATCTCGCGGAAGTTGACATCGATCAAGACGACCTCGATACCGGCGTTTTGAAGCGCCTTCGCAAGCGAGCGAGCCCAGGCCTGAGCCCCGACGATCAGGGTGCCCTGGGGGTTGCTTTCGGCCAGGCCGAGCAAGCGCGCCAGGCGGCCGGCGGTCAAGCCGTAGACCATTACGGTGATGACGATCACGGCAAAAACGACCGTCACCAGCCGGTCGGCCCCTGGGTAGTCGATGGCGGCCAACTCGAGGGCGAATACGGAAGATACGGCCGCGGCGACGACTCCGCGCGGCGCTAGCCACGCGATGAAGACGCGCTCGCGCCACGAGAGAGTCGTGCCGATCGATGAGAAAAAAACCGCGACGGGGCGCACCAAGAAGATCATGAGCAGCACAAATGCCAGCATGCGCAGGTCGAAGCGCATGAACTCCTCGATCGGCAGGCTTGCGGCGATCAGGATGAAGAGGCTCGAGATCAGGAGCACCCGTAGGTTCTCCTTGAATTCGACGATGTGCTCGATGACCACGTAGTTCTGGTTCGCCAGGAGGATTCCCATCCACGTCACGGCCATGAGACCCGACTCGTGGCTGACCGCGTTTGACGAGACGAAGGCGGCGATCCCCAGGGCGAGGGCGACCCCGTTGTGGAGGAAGTCGGGGACCCAGTGTTTGATGAAGACGATGACCAGGATCGCGGCCGCCAGCGTGCCGGCTGCTGCGCCGGAGAACAGTGCCCCGGCGAGGCCCCACAGGACGGAAGTCACGGCTCCCCCTCCGGCGCTGGCCGCGACCATCGCCTGGAAGACCAGTACCGCGAGAATCGCTCCCAGGGGATCGGTGACGATTCCCTCCCAGTGCACCACCGAGCCCACCGTGCCGCTGGGGCGCACGTGGCGGAGCAACGGGACGATCACCGTCGGACCGGTCACCACGAGGATCGCTCCCAGGAGGCACGACATCCCCCAGTCCATGTCCAGCGTCCATTTCGCGACCAGAGCGGTCAGGGCGAAGGTGGCCGGGGACCCGATGATGACCAGGTTGCGAACGGCCCTTCCGTTTCCGCGCAGGTCGCGCAGGCGCAGGGTCAGTCCGCCTTCGAGCAGGATGAGGGCAACCGCCAGCGAGACGAAGGGGGTGAAGCTCTCCCCCAGCATGGCTTTGGGATCGATGAATCTCTGTCCCGTAAACGGCCCGACCGCGAAGCCGACCAGGAGCAGGAGAAGAATCGAGGGAAGCCGCAGACGCCACGCCAGCCACTGGGCTCCGATCCCGAGAAGTAAGACGCTTGCAAGTTCAATCATGTCGGGAGGAGAAAGCTTCCGCCGAGCGGTGGCTGATGTCCACCTGCTCGCGATAGAATTCCCGCCCGAGGTGTTCTCTCTGATGAATTTTCAATCGCTCAACCCCACCGGGACTCACGACCTCCTGCAGTCTGACAAGGACTTCATCGTCGTGGACGTTCGCACTGTCGAAGAATTCGACGGGGGCCACGTTCCCGGTTCGTACAACGTCCCTATCGCCTTCTCAGGGGCGATGGGTATGAGTCCGAACCCGACCTTTTCCGACGTGATCCAGAGGCACTTTGAAAAGGACAAGAAAATCGTCTTTGCCTGAAAGGGCGGCGTACGCTCGCAGCGTGCCTGCGAGATGCTTGCGGCGGAGGGCTACGATGGCCTCGTCAACATGGAGGGCGGGTTCCATGGAGCCAGGGACCAGGGCGGGCGGATTGTAGAGCCCGGCTGGGTCGCCTGCGGCTTCGAGACGACGAACCAGGGGAATAGCGAGAGAACCTGGGAGGTTCTGCAGGAGGAGTGATTCCCCCGGCGACGCAGGCGACCGCCACATCCTCACCGAGCGGCCGAATCTTCAGGGCTTGGTGATGCCGCGCCCCCCGCCGATCGGCGTGGGATCAGGCTGGGGGTTGAGGCTCGAAGCGAAATCCATTTCAAAGGAGAATTCGTTGTCCGCGTCGAGCAGGTATTGATCGAGGCTGGGCGAATAGGTTCGGATCTGGATCAGATCCGGGGAGGTCATACCGCCGCCCTCGATGAATTCGACGATGCGTAGGTACCCCGTGCCGCCCTCGGGGAAGTCCTGATAGTTGGACAGCATGACCGGCCGGTTGCCGATGAAATTCAGGGCGGCGCCGTCCGTGGGCAGGTGGTAGTGGGCGCTGAAGACCAGGTCCAGTGCCCTTCGGTTGGGTCTCAGGAGTTCGTCACGCACCTCTTCGGGGGTGTTCTCATCCACGAGCCCGAAGGTCTCGGATCCGAACTGGCCATTGACGTCGATGGTCGCGTGGGTCGTCAACAGGATGTTACTGAGTGGACTCTCGCGGTCGATGACCCTCTGGACCCATCCCATCGGCGTGGAGGGATCGTTGACGTTCCCCGGCAGTTGCCACTGCATCGAAATGTTCGTGAAGCGATAGAGCCCGTAGGATCCGCGAACCTGGAACTTCTGGTAGTGGTTGAGGCCGTTGGTGGAAGCCCCCCCGTACCAAGGGTAGGACGCGTAGCGAGCCGGTCCGAAGAACGTCACATAGTTGAAAGGAAACACCCCCGTGTTGAGGATGTCGTGGTTTCCTGCCACCGCTCCGTAGGGCAAGATTCCGTCGAGGCCGCTCATGACCTGATCGGCGTCCATCCACTCCAGTGCGGGGGGGACGACTTCTACATGTTCCACGATGTCCCCGCAGTGCGAAACAAAGATGATGTTCAGCGCATCCTTGTTGGCAACGATCCAGTCGATCTGCGTCTGGAAATGGTGGAGATAGTCCGACGTCCCATTCATGTCGAAGTCGTTGTCCAGGTTGACGTAGTTCTGCGTGTCCGGGAGAACGATGATCCTCCAGGTGTCCGCAAAGCCGACCGAGACCTCTACACCGACCAGGGCAAGGGTAGAAAGCAAGATCCGTGAGAGGTACTTCATCGGGGGGGGATGGGACGGCCGGAGACGGGGCGCCATTGTAGCCATGGAAGAATTCCTGTGGCGGGGCGAGGCCGGGACGACCCTTGCAATCGGGGTCGAAATCTCTAGGAAAGGGGGGTGAGTGTCTCCGGCGATACCCTACGGCCCCGCCCCCGAATCGATGCCCGCACGACGGCCTGGCTGCTCGAGCAGCGCGGCCGCAACCGCAGGCTCGAGCTTGAGTTGGCCCGGTTACGCGGCCAGCTCGACACCTCGGATCGGATCGAGCGGGCGTCCAATCGCTATGCCGATCGGCTGGAAGAGCGCCTGGACCAGGCCCGAAGACGCGAGGCGTCGCTCGCCCGGGCGGTGGGCTATCTGGAATGCCAGCGCGACGAACTGGCGGGCCGGATCGGGGGCCCGGGGACGAGGAAGGGCCGGAAGCGCGTCCCGCGTGGCTCAGGCCCGCCCTAGCCGCCCGTCCAGATCGTCTTTCGGCGTCGAGACGGCGTCCTACATTTCGGCTCGGCACCCGGGAGCCAAGCCGAACGGACCCGCTCGCCTGCGTTTTCAGGAGCTCTCCTGAAGCGAATGCCGCCCCGGCATTCGAGACACCTCTTCGACGGGCCGCTAGCCCTCCCCCAGGATCCCGCTGAGTTTGGAGAGGTCGATGCTCCCGCCGGTCACGATCGCAACCGCAGGGCCGGCCCCCCGGGCGTCCTCCGCGGCGGCGACGGCGAGGGCCCCGGAGCCCTCCGCCACGATCCGGTCGCGCCCAGCCAGCCGGCGGATGGTCTCGCGCACGCGCTTCTCGCTGACGAGTTTCACGTCGTCGATCAGCGAGACCAGGAGGGGATACATCTGGTCTGTGATGTAGGGCACCGCCACGCCGTCACAGAGGGTGTTGCAGGGGACCGTGACCGGGTGGCCGGCCTGGACCGCCCTTTCCAGGGCCGGACAGCCGGCGGGTTCGACGGCCACGATGCGAACCTCTGGCCGCACTGCACGCAGGGCGGAGGCGACGCCGGCCAAGAGCCCTCCGCCGCCCACCGGGATGTAGACCGTTTCGATCTCATGGCGTTCCGCCGCGATCTCGAGTCCCAGGGTGGCGTGCCCGATCAGGACCTGCCGATCGATCCAGGGATGGATGAAGGCGTAGGACTCGTTCTCCCATCCGTTCTCCTTGAGAAAGCGGAAGACCTCCGCCATCGGCACCAGGACCGGGGTGCCGCCGAGCGCCCGGACGGCATCGATCTTGACCTGCGGCGCGGTCTCCGGCATGAGGCTACGTGCTTCGACGCCGAACCATCGTCCGCACCACGCCAGAGCCTGGGCCGTGTTGCCTGCGCTCACGGTCGAGAGGCCCGCCGCCCGCCGCTCCTGTGAGAGTTGCGCGACGGCATGGTAGACGCCCCGGATCTTGAAGGACCCGATGCGCTGGTGGATCTCGGGTTTGAGCCAGATCTCGTTCCCACGATTCGTTCCGCTCAGCGGGACGAGAGGAGTGGGGACCAGGACCTCGTCCAGCACGGCGGCGGCGGCTTCTACCTCCTCCAAAGTCGGGCGTTGTATGCACGTCGTCATCGGTAGAGCTACCCTATCACCCATGACGACTTTGATCTTGAATCAGGATGAGATCCGCGGCTTGCTCCCCATGGAGACTTGCATGGGGTTGGTCGCCGATGCGCTCAAGACCCTGGGTCGAGGTGCCGGTCAGAACCCACTGCGCCAGGGCATGCTGTTTCGCGACGGGAGTGGGCTGATCGGAATGATGCCGGGCGCGCTCGACGAGCCGCGGACGGTCGGGCTCAAGGTCGTGGGCGTGTTCCACAACAACCACGGGACCGAGTTCGATTCCCACCAGGGCGTGGTCCTTCTTCAGGATCCGGACAACGGTCTGCCGATCGGCATCTTCGATGCCAGCGAGATCACCGCGATCCGCACCGCCGCGGCCAGCGGCGTCGCCACCCAGGCGCTCGCGCGCGAAGAGGCCCACGAACTGGCCATATTGGGTTCCGGGGTCCAGGCGCGCACACACCTCGAAGCCATGTGCGTTGCCCGCGACATCAAGAAGGTGCGTGTCTTCAGCAAGACTCCGGCGCGCGCCGCGGCCTTTGCCGAGCTCGAGAGTCGACGGCACGGCGTTTCGGTCGTCAGTACAAAGACGGCTCGACAGGCGGTCGAAGGGGCCGACATCGTTTGTACTGCGACCTCGTCCAGCGAGCCCGTGCTCTTCGGGGAGTGGTTGAAGTCGGGCTGCCATATCAATGCCGCCGGAGCTTGCGTGAAGGATGCGCGCGAGCTCGACACCTACGCCGTTCAGCGTGCACGGCTCTTCACGGATCGCCGTGAATCGGCGGAGAACGAGGCCGGGGGCTATCTGATCCCGCTGGCCGAGGGGGCCATCACGGAAGACCATCTTCTGGGCGAGCTGCACGAGGTTCTGTCGGGTGAGCTGGTGGGCCGAGAATCGCCGGGGGATATCACCCTGTTCGAATCCCTGGGCATCGCCGTCGAGGATCTCGTGACCGCCCACTTCCTCCTGGAGGAAGGTCGTCGGAAGGGCGTGGGGACCGAGGTGAACCTCGGGGGACGGGCCGATGCCCCCCTGTGATCCCACGGCCCCCACCCTGGAGCAGATCGAAGGAGCGCGGCGGCGTCTGGAGGGGCTCGCGGTGCGCACGCCCCTGGTCGAGTATCAGGGCGTCGCGAGCCACCCGATCCATCTCAAGCTCGAGAACCTCCAACCGATCCGTTCTTTCAAGCTGCGCGGCGCAGGCAACGCGTTGCGGCTCGCCGATCCGAGGGATCTCGCGGGGGGAGTGATCACGGCAAGCGCCGGCAACATGGCCCAGGGCGTGGCCTATGTCGCGCGCGAACTGGGGATCTCGTGCCGCGTCGTCGTTCCCGACCATGCGCCCCGAGCCAAGTTGAAGGCGATCGAGCGCCTGGGGGGCGTCGTGCAAGAGGTGCCCTTTGCCGATTGGTGGCAGATCATGGAGACGGGCAGGGTCGAAGGGGAGCAGGGCTTCTTTCTCCATCCCGTCTGCGATTCCGCCGTGATCGCGGGGAACGCGACCATCGGCCTGGAGATCCTGGATGAGCTGGAGGTGCTCGAAACCGTATTGATTCCATTCGGCGGCGGTGGATTGTCCTGCGGCATCGCCGCGGCCGTGAAGGCGCGCCGTCCCGACGTGCGTGTCCTCGCTTGCGAGGTGGAGACCGCGGCTCCGCTTTCCAGAGCGCTCGCAGCACGCGAGGTGTGTGCCGTCGACTACCGCCCGAGCTTTGTCGACGGAATCGGCGGGCGAGCCGTTCTGGAGCCGATGTGGCCCCTGGTGCAGGAGCTACTGGACGGAGCGGTCGTGGTCTCGCTCGAGGAGTGCGCGGAAGCGATGCGGCTTCTCATTCGGCACAACTGCGTCGTCGCAGAGGGTGCGGGCGCCGTGCCCCTGGCCGCGGCGCTCTCCGGCCGCGCGGGCGAGGGCCCCGTCGTCTGTGTCGTTTCCGGAGGAAACATCGACGCAGCAACGCTTTCCCGCGTCCTCGACGGCGAGCTGTGAGCGCTACATCCCGACGGTGATGTCCAGAGCGTTGGTGAGTCTCCAGCCCCGCGCGCCCAGCGCTGCGGCCTGAACCCAAACCGTTGCTCCAATCAGGTCGGGATCCCTGGGGATGTGGAAGCCGAAACGACCGCCGAGCTGGGGCAGCGTCCGATAGGGGGGCCGGATCAGGACTTCGCCCATTTCCGTGATAATGCCCTCGGCAGGGCCGCCCTGGCCGACGACGAGCACTCCGGTGGAGGCTTCGGTGAGCCTGCCCAGCCAGGTGCTGCCGAGCGCTGCCGGAGCTTGCTGTTCGAGCCCCATCGGGTTGTGGTTCGATCCGTTCCTCGCGATGACCAGGGGGGCGGCGACGGTGGGCCCCGTGGCGGGCGGTCCGCCGGGCTGATCGATGTCGTTCTTTTCGATGAACTCCGAGGGGACCGCAACGCCGCCCACGAGCATCGACGAGTTGGTTCCGGGTTCGAAGAGACCGATGGTGACCTGGCCGTCTTCGGGAGGCGTGTTCGCCTCGAAGCGGTAGTTGTAGAGCGTTCCCCAGCGCAGTGCGTTGGCCTCCGCATTGGTCGCGAAGGACTCGGTCGCCCAGTCGATGGAGGTCCCCGATTCACTCGCGGGCCACGGCGTCTGGTCGAACGGGTCGCCGCTGTGGTAGCGCGTCCCGTGAAAGTCGATGTTGGAAACGGTGGCGGTGGGGTGGTGGGGAACCGAAAAGGCTCCTGCGCACTGGGTCGAGGTCAGATTTTGCAGTGCGTACTCGTATTGCCACGCGTTCGGGCTGGTGCGCGTGACCCTGTGGCCGAGGAAGTAGTAGGTCGTGAACGCGCCCTCGGTGTTGGTGATCCTCTGAATCTCGACCTCGGGATCCTGATTCTTCCAGGCGAAGATCGCAGGTTCCTCGCGGTGTGTCGGACCGCCTCCCGCAACGTTGGATTTCGAATTGACCTCTATCCGTCGCCACGACGCGTTGTTGCCGCCGTTTCCGGCGAGCGTGTCGTCGGCCGTGACGTACTGGCCCTCGATGAACCACTCGGCTCCCGGGTTCTGGGCCGGATCGATGTCCTCGACCCGGACCTGGAGGCGCCCGCGAACGATGCTGCCACCGGTGGGTTGTCCGCCACCCTCCACGTGGGTCCCCTCGGCGGCGTTGACGAAGCGTTTCGAGCGTCCCTGGGCTCCGTCGTTGAGCATCGCCCAGTAGGTATCGGCACACCCGACGCCGAGGGTCGCGCAATCGGTTGGCGCGCAGGGGCTGCATCCGCTCTCGACCTCGCTCAAGGCGCAAAAGCCGTGCTTCAGCCAGCTGTAGCCGATGTGTTCGAAGCGGCCATCCTTCAGGCGGAACATGTTCTGTGCGATCACCGGGTGGCGCGTATCTCCGGCGTTGGTGAACCAGTCGAGCGCCCCCGTGCCGGCATTGCAGGACTGGGTCGCGAAGTTGTAGGCCGCGATCGTCCCGGGGTTGTTGGTGCCCCAGTAGATGATGTCGTTGGTGTTCGTCCCGTTCGTTCCCACGTCGAACACGATGACGTCCGGAACCTGGGGAGCGGCAGCGACCGTTGCCGCGCAGGCGATCGATGCCACAACCGTGGCGGGTAAGAAACCGAGACCGGAGGACCTGCAGATTCGATTCCTCATGAGGAGCTGCTCTTGCGTTCGGGGGGCCTGTGCGAATTCTCGACCTCTTGATGGTACGGATGGTGCGCCCGAATCCGCCACAGGGAAACGGTCCTACGACGCCGTTGTCTCGAAGAAACGGGCAAGCGATCGGCCTCCAGGGCCTATTGGTCGTCCTCGATCTTCTTCTTCAGATTGGAAAGCCCCTGGTCGAACATGCCCCCGATCGAGCCCTCCAGG
>NYUD01000011.1 GCA_002683825.1 Planctomycetota bacterium | reverse complement strand
TGGGCAGGAACGGCTGCTTGTCCGGGGGGTGACTGTAGGTTTGGTGCGGAGAGTCGAGGAGGAGGAAGCCGAAGAAGGGCCCGTCCCGTTCATCCAACCAGTCGATCAGAGCGTCGGCCGCGAGCTCGTCGCGGCGCCAAGGGAGGGGCGAATCGAATTCGTGACGAACCTGTTCCTTGATGCGTACCCAGACCGTGTCGCGCAGTTCCGGGTAGTCCATCGAAGCGCTTCCGAAGACGCCGAATTCATAGCCGGCCCCAAGCAGCATGTCGACCAGAACCGGTGAGCGCTTTTTCTTGAGCACCGGCGGCCAGTACGATCCGTAGAGGCCGTACAGCATCGAAAAGACTCCGTAGCGCGTCGAGTTGCCGCCGCTGACATGATCTTCGAAGCTACGAACCTCGTCTTTCGTCCACGCGAAGAGACGGGGTGTCTCTTCCCGGGTCAGCATGTCCTGGCGCCAGCAGTCGATCGCGAGGATGAGGATGTTAGGCCGCGCCGCCTGGTCGTCGAGAACCGGAATGGCTTTGGGATAGCTGAGGTCGATGCCCTCCAGTTCGGGAGGTGCGGGAATTCCGTGATGGACCCCGAGGACCTTGCTCGCCAGGTCTTCCAGCGGCACGCGGGCGTACAGGGGGAAGAGTCGCGCCAGGTGTGTGATCTGGCGGTCGCGTGCCAGGTCGGCCTGTGCATAGATCGTCTTTTCGACGAAGACGGTCGGCAGGAGGATTCCCCAGATGACCAAGGGACGCAAGAGCGAGTGGTGCGGATCGCGTTCGAAGTATCTCTGCGCGGCGTTTAGCGCCTTCTTCCATGCCACCGTTTGGAGAACGATGAAGGCCAGGAGGCAAACGGTGATCGTGAGCCACACCTGCCACCCCAGGTGCACCGCGTCGTCCGATCCCCGCGTGTACATCAGGTTCAAGACCTGCCCGTTGAAGTGGTAGCGGAAGAGGTTGTAGATCCGCGTGTCGACGAAGAGGAGGATCTGGAAGAGCGTCCAGAAGGCCGCCTGTGATGCTCCCAGCAGGTGAACCGAGCGGACCCAGTGCGCCACGGCGTAGAAAAAGGCTCCGGGCAGGATCGTCAGCGTGAGCACGGAGGAAACCAAGGCGGCGATAGCGAAGAGCCACAACTTGAAGCCGTTAACTTCGGGTACGTGGGCCAGGTAGTTCGCGCCGACAAGGACTCCGAGAACGAAGTTGACAAACCACAGCGTGAAACACGCTCGACGGCGGATCGCTGAGGTGGGAGGTTGCGTAGCCATGGGGGTCGGCGAGGAGCCGGATCCTGCGTGGTCGGCAGGATCTTCCTAACTTATTGGGAGAAGGCAACGGGATCTTTGTCCCAAACCGGACTATCGCCGTTGCAACTAAAGCCCACACTGGTTCTCGAGCGTATTTGTCGTCTTGATTCCCAGCTGACGCCGGGTTTCCAGGAGCTTCTTTACCGCCTCCTGGGGGAGGGGCTCGATCCCCCCCTTTACCGCGTGAGCCAGCCACAGGATCCGCGCGGTGTGCTCGATCATGTCCAGTTTCTTGAAAGCGTCGAGGAGATTCGACCCCAAGGTCACCGCTCCGTGATTCTTCATGATGAGCGTGTCCGAACAACGCACCACGTCGCGGATCGAATCCCCCAACTCGTGGGTTCCGGGGGTGGCGTACGGTGTCGTCGGCGTTCCACCGATCGTCACGACCACCTCGGGAATCAATGGCAATTGCATATCGATTCCAGCGATCGAGAGTGCGACCGCATGCGGCGGGTGCGTGTGTACGACCGCGTGCATGTCCGGTCTTTCACGATACGAGGTGAGGTGGATTCCGATCTCGGAGGAAGCTCGCGGTCCGTCATCGATGGCGCGCCCATCCATGTCGACATGTGCGATGTGATGGGGTTCCAGAAAGCCCTTCATCGCGCCCGTGGGCGTCACCAGGATCGTGTCGTGCGCGGTGCGTACCGATAGATTGCCATCCGTACCGACAATGAAGCCTTTCTTGTAACAGAGCGCACCGACGCGGCAGAGCGCCTGGCGCAGCCGCGTCTCTTCTTCATTCCGGGTGGGCGTAGGGACCATTGGCGGCTAGGTTAGCTTAGTTCGACGTAGTCCACGACCCCGATCACGACCGTCTTGACGGGCGCGTCCGGGGTATCCAGGGCCTGGCGAGCGGAATTGCCCTCGTCGAGTACGAGAACACGGTCGCCCACCCCGGCCGCGACCCGGTCGATACCGATGCGGGTCGCCCCCCGGGGAATTCCGTGCGGATCCAGCTGGCGCAGGAGGAGCAAACGCTGGTTCTCCAGCACGGGGTGCTGGATCGGCGAAACGACGGTCCCGATGACTTCGGCGAGAAACATCAGTTGCTCAGACGGGTGGGGCCGTCCACTTCTTCGACGAACCCCAGGATCGCTGCGTCGACCGGAACGAAAGTATTCGGGCAGGCGAGCGCTCCCTCGCGGCCATCGACGAAGTGCACGAGATCGCCCGGACCTGTGGAGACGGTCGCGCAGGCGACGAGCGCCGCCCCCTGTTCGGTTCCAGCGTCGTCCAGCGGTTGGATCCACTGCAAGGCCACGCCCTTCAGACCGGCGTAGCGCTGTGTCGCGACGACGCGACCTATCACCCGTGCGAGGTACATGGCCTACCTCCACTTCTCGTAGATGTTTTCGCCGGAGAGATCCCACGAGTCGACGATCGCCATGATCACTGCGTCGCAGGGACGGTCCTCGGTCAGGGTCGTCTGCCGCGCGCTCGAGCCCGTAGCGAAGAGCACCATGTCTCCCGATCCGGCCTGAACCGAGTCCACCGCGACCACATAGTCACTCGTCGGCTCGTTTTGGTGCGAGTGAACCTGCACCACCAAGAGCTTGGTGTTCTCGAGCTTTTCGTCCTTTTGGGTCGCGACGACGCTGCCAATCACCTTACCGATCTGCATGTTGCTAGGCTCCCTCCACCATCTTGACGGAATCGAACGGCATGACCTCTTCTACCAGGCGCCGGCGTAGCTCTTCGTTGACGTGCTCTATCATGATTTCCCAGGGCGGACTTTCGCGAACATCGGAGATCCACAGGAGCGTACACCCCTTCTCGAGGCGTACCGGTCCGAGCACCAGGCCTCCTGCCGGCACATCGCCGCCGGTATCCAGAAAGTCGAACAATGCTTCGCGGACCGCCACCGGATAGCGAGGGTCGCCGCGTGTTACCCAGCCCAGAGCCCCCTTGCTTTCGCGTCCGGTCGGGTCCTCCGTGAATCGTTCGACCAGCGCGCGGAAGTCCGCGATATCCCCCGCCTTTTCTTTGAGCTGTGAGAGCTCTTTTTCGGCCTCCCCGAAGGTGCGTGGAACGAGTTCGTTGGCAAACTGCCCGGCAACCAGGAGTAAGAGGCTGGTCTGTGCGGCGCGTCCGTAGAGACCTTCGAACAGCTCCCGCTCCTCTTCGTAGGTCTCGCGTAATCCGTCGGGGCCGTGCTTGCGATCGACCCAGAGTCGCGTCAAGGCAGCGATGGAGATGGCGGGGTCGAGTCTCAGTGTTTCCAGTGTCTGTCCGCTGGCTCCGAGTCGTTGTTCGAACGTGACGCCCGGGTACTCTCGGGCGTGGGCCTTTCGGCGGCGTTGTATCTCGGTCTCGATGGCCCGGGTTCGCGCCCTTTCGGAAAGATCCGGCAACCTCCGCTCGAGCACCTTGATCAACAACAGATGCCAGGCGGTTTCGACGATCTTCTGGCGTGAAAGGCGTGCATGCAGAAAGCGCGCGAACTCTTCGGTGCCGATCGTCAGCGCCTCGCAGCGCGCTACGATGCCGCTTTCCCACGGGGGCGGCAGCTGCTCGAGGCCGCGCGCCTGGATCTCTTGCTTGAGCCAGATCTCCTGCTGTGCTCCCGTGACCGGATCCTTGTCGCCGAGTCCGAGGGCCTTTTGCGTCAAGCGCTCCTGGACGATGGAGAGCCGGAGAAAGTCTCGGAACTCCTCGATGCCGAGACCGCGCCGTTCGATCTGGTCCACGATGCCCTTTTCACCCGCCGCCCGTGCTCGACGGTCCAGCTCTTCCCAGCGCGCGGCGATCGAGCTATGGGTGACCTCGATTCCCTCCTTTCGGGCCAGCTCATCGAGCAGTTTGGCCTTGAAGAGCAGATCCAAGAGTTCTCGCCCTTCGCCGACGAGGGCGAAGCGATCGAGCACGAGGCTCTCCAGCTCGCGCGTGCGCACGAGGATTCCGCCCCGTCCTTCGGCGATCACGGGATCGGCCTTTTCCTGCCCACTGGGGCCGGAATCGGCGGTCTTGTCGTGCTGGAGGACCTTCTCGGGGGCCTGGGCACCCAGCGAGAGGGTCCAGAGCGTGAGGGTCGCGACGAACGCTTCAGTCATGGCGGCAGCATAGCGCAAACCCGGGTGTGGGTCGGGGCTGTGCATTTTTGTTCGAATCCGGTCAAAGTACACCGCCCTGGCGGGTTGATTCCGGCTAGGAGAGGATGGTTCCCCGCACCCCGAAGATGCGCGACAAAGATTTCCTGGCTCTGCTCGTCCACCACGGCCACGTCACACGTGAGGAGGCGGAGGGGCTTTTGTCCGAGCTGAGGGCCGGTGCGGATCTCGCCAAAAAGCTCATCGACGCCAAGGGCTGGTCCGAAGCCGAGGTCGAGAAGCTACGGCGCACGCGCGGCGGAGAACTCCCCGAAATTCCCGGATACGAGGTCCTCGAGAAGGTGGGTACCGGGGGAACGGCAAACGTCTTTCGAGCACGCGAGAAACGAACGAATCGCCAGCTGGCTCTGAAGGTCCTGAAGAGGGAGATCACTTCCCACACTTCCACGCGCAAGAGCTTCATCGCGGAGGCTCGGTTGCTGGCAGAGCTCGACCACCCCGGGCTCGTCAAGGGTTATGGAATAGCACGCAGCGGCAACACCTTCTTTGCGCGACTGCAGTACATCGCCGGGGAAACTGCCCTGGAACGCCTGGACCGAGACGAGCCCTTTCCCGAGGACCAGGCCCTCCACATTGCGCTCGAGACAGCGGAGGTGCTGCGCTACCTCGAAGAGAAGGGCGTGGTTCACCGCGACGTCAAACCGGGCAACATCATGTTGGACGACGACGGACGCGTCATTCTCATCGATCTGGGATTCGCCGCTCCTGAAGCGAGCCCTTCGCTCGAAGATTCCAGCGTGGGAACTGTGGCCTATCTCTCTCCCGAGCAGTGTCGGGGTGGGGCGGCGGCGGACACGCGTTCCGACATTTACTCCCTGGGCATCTCGGTCTTCCACATCGTTTGCGGTCGCCTGCCGTTCGAGAGCTCCGATGACCGCGAGATCCTGCGCATGCAAGTGATGGAGTCGCTCAGCTCGAAGGAGCTCAAGGGACGCGGCATTTCTCCGCACCTGCAGTACTTCATCGAGAAGATGGTCGCGAAGGAGGCGGATGACCGCTACCAGAGTTGGTCCGAACTGATCTATGACATTCAGGGCCAGCTCGACGGTCGAGATGCTCTTGATTTTGAAGGACACGCGCGCGGCCGGAAACGGGGGAGGTAGATCGCTTGACCCGTGCTTCGGTTGTGTTGGCCACGGTGATCGCCTCTATGATCCTGGTCGTGGCGCTGCTTCTGCGTTCACTCGTCGCGGAACAGACGCTCGTTTTGGAGGACCCGGGAAAGGAAACCCCGGGGCTCTCTTTCGAATCGGTGCGCGTTTCTGACGCTCCGGATCCTGCACCGGTTCCGACGGCTTCCCTCAGCGGAGAGATCGATCCCAGCTCCCAGGAGGAGGGGGTTGCGGGGCGCGAATGGACACGGTTGAACAACGAGACCGCCGAGCTCCTCAGGTCGAAAGCGCATGAAAGAGCCGTCGAGGGCTTTCGACGCTGCCACGATGCTCGGCCGGAAAATGACATCTTCCGTCGCAACCTCGCTGAAGCCCTGGCGCGTTGGGCGCGCGAGCTCCACGAACAGCAGAAGCTTGCCGCGGCGATCGCTGCACTCGAGGAGGTCCTGGAGCTGGCGCCCGAACGCGAGGACCACGAGACTCAGCGAAGCCTCCTCGAACGCTGGCGTGCCCAGTTCTCGGTCGAGCAGGATCACTGGCACGAGGGCTCCGATCTCTTCACCCTTTCCTTCGACACGGATCGGCGCGACATCCTGCACAACTCCCAGGACGTGCTCGATCACCTGGAGAAGAGCTATGAAGAGCTGCGCCTTTGGTTCGGCGCCGATCCGGTGCGCGAAGGGGGTCGTCGTCCGATACGTGTGGTCCTTTACGACTCGGACGAATTCGATCACGTGACGGGGCTGGGGGATTGGGCCGGAGGTGTGTTCGACGGTACCGTGCGCGTGTCGGTCGATGACCTGCGTGTGGGGAACTGGAAGGCCACGCTCAAGCACGAACTGGTGCACGCTTTTCTCTTTGAAATCGGCGGCCGGAGCGTCCCCGGCTGGTTGAACGAGGGCCTGGCACAGCTGCTGGAGAACCAGGCCGGCGAAGTCGATCGCGCGCGAGCACGCCTGCGGCGCGACGGCGTCGTTTTCGAACTCGAGGGCCTCGAGGGAAGCCTCGTCGGCTGGGACGACACTCAGGCCATCTCACGCGCTTATGCCCAGACCCTCGTCTGGGCAGACGATCTGCGGGCGAACTACGGCGAAGAAGCGCTGCGCCGCATGGTGCACGCGGCGGGTGAGGGGCAGGAGGTCGGTGTGGCTTTCGAAGAATGGACCTCGGTTCCGCTGAGTTTCGCCTACCGCTCGTTCAGGGAGCGGCTGTTTCGGTAGGGAACCCTATGGAAAGGCAGGCGACTGCAAAAGCAGTCGCCTGCTCCAAGCGCGAGAGAGCGTTCGCGCAAGGCTACGGACCCGGCCAAGTGAGGCGCTTGACCGTTCTCGAATGCCAGGAGTTAGGCCCGTAGGTCAGGAGGAACATGAAGGTCGGCCCCCCCGTCCCCGTGGGATTCCAAGAAGGGCAACCCCTTGGAGTCCACCCGTTTGTTTCCACGAGAGCGAGAGGCCCATCACCCACGTCATAGTAGGGGATCGGCCGCGATTCCCTAGCCTTGGACCGCTCTTCTCACTTTTTTCACGACCCTCGGACAAGTCTCGAAGTTGAGAGGAGATTCTTCGACAAAGACGGGAAAGAAAGGTCATCGAGGGCTTTCTAACCAGAGAGCATTGGAGCGTGGGGATCCCGATCTCTTTTCACTGCCGAAGTGATCCGCAACCTATTGGTTCATTCGTCAGCGTCTGGAAGGGCTCTTTCAGGAACGCTCATTGTGTTGCCCGGCCGCGAGGTACGAACCGCTCCACGATCGCACGGGCAAGCGCTCGCGTGGTCTCGGCGCGGAAGTGACCGTCGAAACGTAGGTAGAGCGGCTTCGAGCACGAGCCCAGGAACTCGCCGGTTTCGAAGTACGAGAGCGCAAGATGCGCACAGGTCGCCGCCGCCTTCCGGGATGGAAGATCACGCTGCCAGCTGCCCTCCTCCAGCGCCGCACTCTTCAAGGAGGCCTCGAAGACCTCGTCGTCGATCGTCATCCGCGCCGGGAGCAGAATCACGAAGAGCGGCACGTCTCGCTTGCGGCAAAGATCACGGATGCGTTCGAGCTCAGCAGCAAAGATACGATGGGCTTCGGCCAGTCGTCCTTGGTTCCACGCCTCGTGCGTCATCAGCTCGGCGTTGAGCAGCAGATCCGACTCCCCCCGACCCCATCCGAAGCCGTGGGCTCGTGCGGCGAGGAAGCGGTAGAGATGGCTCGTCTTCTTGATCCAGTAGCGCCGCCCCACGGTAGCTCCGAGAGCACCGTCGGTGATCGGTCGCTCCTTGTTCCAGATACAGTCGTGAAAGTCGTTGCCGAGAAAGCTCGTGAGAAACACCCCCTCCAGGCCGGGGTGCTCGAGGTGTTTTTCCAGCACCATGCGATATTGCTCGGGGCCGTAGCCCGGCACCGAGGCGTTGCGCACCGCCAGCCCCTCGAGTTCACGGTCGAGGATCCCGTACAGGCTGTCCTCGTAGCTCGTCCCGTGTCCGAAGGCGAACGAGTCCCCCAGTCCGAGCAGGTAGGGCGCGTCGTCGGGGTTCTCGACGCCGGGGCTGGCCGCGCGATAGCCCTTCCGGTCGACGAGGACCCACCAGTCGGTTTCGCCCGTGTCGACGTGCTGGGAGACTCCGGGGGCCAGGCGGTAGGGGAGCACGTCGTCGGGCGCATAGATGGACAGCCACGAGATCGGCTGGGGGGCGACGAGACGCAATCCCAGTTCTGCAACGAGAGTGGCCAGCGCGAGGCCGGCCAGGCCGAAGAGGAAACCTAGCCCGAGCCTTCCCAGGGAGCGCGATGAAGGGGGTTTCACCCCCGAATCCTCGACTCGAGGCGCCGGCGGCCTGAGTACTTGTCAGAGAATCCGCGAAGGGTGAGCCCTCTCGCCTCGAACGCCACGGAACGAGCTCTCGGGGTCCAGAGTTGGCCCGGGCGAGCGATGGGAGATCCGAGAAAGGACCCGTTTTCCGACCCCCTGGAAGGGCTAGCGCTCGCTGCGAAGCTCCAGGACGCAGGCGGCCACTGCGGCGGCCGCTTCGGCGGCGGTTTCGACCCGCAGGACCTGCGGGCCCAGGGAACAGGTCGTGGCTCCGCTCTCCAGGAGGAGCGCCATTTCCTGGGCGTCGAAGCCTCCCTCGGGCCCGATCACGAGCACGATCGGTCGCTCGCGCCGGCCGAGGCCCTCGCAGCTGG
The DNA here is from genome assembly GCA_002683825.1 of Planctomycetota bacterium. Classification (GTDB taxonomy): domain Bacteria; phylum Planctomycetota; class UBA1135; order UBA1135. The sequence goes on along the minus strand of NYUD01000011.1, from coordinate 211,103 downwards.
TGCGGACCGACCGCAGCCAGGTGTCGAGGGACATGCCTCCCCGAGGGTCCAGAATCGCCAGTGCGCCGCCCCCGCGTTCTTCACAGAGCTTCTCGACGCTCATACCGATTCCGAGGACCGGCAACCAGGCGCCCCGGGACTGCTTGAAGGCCTCTCTTGCCGTTCGCTTCCAGCGCTTGGAAACCCGCTTGGGAACCGGCTCGGGCCCCCGGTGACGGGCCTCCAGGGGAGTGATCGCAGCCACCCCCAGCTGGACGAGGCGTCCGATCATGCCCTCGACGCGGTTCTTCTTGGGCCAGGCCACCGCGACCTCGATCCAGGGCAAAGGGGCCCCCTGGGTCCCGGGGGAGGGGAGGCGCTGCGGCTCTTCGAGGGCCTCGAGCAAGACCCCGCCCGGCCCCTTTTGGAGAATTTCCAGGGCCCAGCGGCCTCCGCAGCCGTCGACCCCCGTCACCCGATCCCCGGGCCCGAGCCGGCGGACCCGTATGGCGTGGCTGAGCTCCTCCGAAGCGATCCTGGGGGGGGTCGCTCCCATCGGCGTTTCCAGGAAGAATGCGGGGGGCTCGCCGGTCATGAAAGCCATGCTACCCGAGCTTCCGGGGGGATGTAGAGGGCGAAGGAGGGCTCGCGCCACCGCTCCCCACCCATTAGCATGGCCCCTTTCATGCCTCCCGGCTGGCGCCCTGAGCCCCTCCGAACCCCGCCAGGGGCGGGGCGTGTCGATATCCGCAATACTCCCTCGCCCCCGGGAGGCCGAACGTAACAAGCTGGCGAGCGATAGCTATTTCCTCCAGGCACGCTGCCAGAGTGCTCCTACAGCCCCACCCCTAGATGCAATCGTCCGAAACGCGTTACTGTCTGCGCATCGAGACGGGCGAGCGCAAAGGTGAGACCATACCTCTCCGAGAGGGGGTCGCCACGCTCGGTCGCCGGAGCGACAACACCTTCGTCCTCTCCGCCGGTTCGGTTTCCGGTCGCCACGCCGAAATCAAGATCGAAGACGGTCAGGTCGAGCTCAACGATCTAGGCAGTACCAACGGAACCAAGGTCTCCGGCCGCAGGGTCGATTCGTCGGCGCTCGCCCACGGCGATGAGATTGCCCTGGGTTCGTACAAGCTGGTGTTGCTCGACACCTCCTTCATCGAGGGAGGCCATTCCGAAGAGGGGGATGGGCCCGTGCCGGAGGACGACACGATACAGATCGAAGAGGCCGCGTCGGCGACCCAGGCGGACCTGCACTCACTCGCCTCCCCCCTGGCGGAAGCGGACTCGGACGGCCTGCAGCGGGTCAGTGCCGACAAGGTCAGGGCTTCCGGCAGCCGCTCGCGTTTAGGTCTTCTGGCCCTGGGCCTGATCGCCGCCGCGGCGGTCGCCGTGTGCACCTGGAGATGGCGGAACAAGCAGAGCGGGGTCGGCCGCGCCGAAGCGTCTGTCGTCGAACTCGACGGCAATCTGCTCGCCGACGGCACATTCGAGAAGGACCGGGCCGAGCTCGACTGGAGCGGGCCCGAAACGGCGCCCCAGGTCTTTGCCCGCGAACGTGCCTTTGCGCATACCGGGCGCTTCGGACTCGGCGTGGATCTGGCCCAGGGAGAGTGGGCCCTGGCGCGTTCGCCGATCGTCGAGCTTTCCTCGGCCGTCTTTTCCAGAGGGCTTGAACTCGTCGGTTCGCTGCGCACCACGGGGAGCGCGGAGGGTCGTCTCGGGGTCGAATTCCTGACGGGTGCATCCGATGGTGATTCGACGTTTGTCTGGGCCCCGGCCCAAGGAGCGCCGGAGGTGGGGTTCATGGATCGCGGCGTCGCGCTCGTAGCTCCTCCGGGGCACCGTCACGCGCGCATCGTCGTCGCCGGCCGCGGCATCGGCGAGGTTGCGATCGACGATGTGGGGCTTTTCGAAGCGGATCGCAGCGCTTCCCTCACGACCCACTACAACGAGATCGAATTCCGCGTTCTAGGTGAGGCGGCTTCGACGGCGACCCTCGTGCGTGCGGGCCGGTCGGTGTTTCGAAGTCTGCAGCTCGGTCGCTGGGATGCGCGCGGACTCGAAGGATCCGGTCGAGCCGGCTGGAGTGCGAGCGCGGGCCAACGCGGCTTCAAGGTTCTTTTCGACGGTGGTCCGACGGATCTTTGGATCGTCGTCGATGAGAATGGGATCGATCTCGGCGGCGACGAGAGGTCCTGGATCGCAACGAGCGGATCCACCGGGTATCGCCGTCACTCGAGCCAGTTCGAACGCGCCGGGGCGAACTCCATTTTCCTCGGTCGCGGAAGCGAACTCGTGCGCATCGGTTTTGCCGCCGGCGTTTCGGTTCGCGGCGAACGACTCGGGGAGGGAGTCTCCCTTTCGATCCAGCTAGGAACGAACAATGAGATGGACGTGCAGCTTTCCTTCGTCGAGGAACGGACCGAGGCCAGCGTCCTGGTCTCCAGGGCCGATGAAGCCGAGCGTAGAGGGCGGATAGGAGCTGCGCTTGCGGCCTGGTCCGAGCTGCTGGATCGGTATCCGATCGAACGCGGTCAGGTGAAACGGGCCGAAGCAGCGCGTGCGCGGCTCATAGGTGCGGGGCTGGACGAGGTGGCCGAAATACGAGCTGCGTTCGAGCGAGCGCGCTTCTTTGCGCTTCCCGAACTCTACCGCCAGGGACGCGAGCGTTGCCGCGTCCTTTCCGAACGCTACGGGGGGAGCGAAGTCGAGGTCGAGGCGGAGCGGCTCGATCGCGAGCTCGCCCTCGCGCTGGAGACGGCGAGTTCCGGGGGCGCTGCAAAGGAAAGCCGGCAATTGGAGGGCGTCTTGAAGGCTCTCGATCGCCAAGCCCAGCCCCGATTGACCGACCACGTGAAGCAGGCCCTGTCCCGCCGCCAAGGGGTTTCTGCAGAAGACACGGCGACCGAGGAAACCGGAGGCTCTTCAACGAAGAAAGAGGACGGATCCGATGGCTAGGACGGCGAGCGGAATCGACATCGGTAGCGCGACCGTGAAGTACCTCCGCGGGGAGGTCAAGGGCAATACCTTCATCGTCAGCGAATTCCTGATCGCCTCGAACGCTGCAGGCACCGTGGAATCCGGCTTGGAGGCGCTCAGTGGTGTCTCGAAGCCGGGAACGACTCGCGTCGGCGTCAGCGGACGCGAGGTCAACCTGCGCTACACACGTGTTCCGCGACTCCCGGACTGGCAGCTGCGCAAGCTGATGCGCTTCGAGACCGAAGAGATCGGCGGTCAATCGGATTCCCCCGTCGCGTCCGATTTTAACGTCCTGCCGGAGATGCCGGAAATCGAAGGCGAGGACGTCGTTCTCCTGGCCATGGCGCGCGAGTCCTTGCTCAAGGAACACGCGGAGGGGCTGGCGGCGCTCGGCGGTAAGCTCGACGCGTTTACGCCCAACACGATCGCCCTCTACAACGCATTCCTGCATTACGGCGTCGTGATGGAAGACACGGTTCTCGTCGCCGACATCGGCTACGAAAACCTCGACGTCATCCTTGTGCGCGGCACCGACCTGGTCTTTGCGCGTAACCTCTCGGGCGGTTCGAAGCTCTTCGACGAGGCCTTGGCCGAACGCTTCGGAATCTCGAAGGATCGCGCGAACCGTTTCAAGGAGGAAGAAGGCACGCTCGATACGGCTGGCCCCTTCACCGATTCCAATCAGGAGAAAGCCTCGCGCGCAATGGCCGGACCGGCGGGGCAGTTGTTGAGCCTGTTGCAGTCGGTGGTGCTCTTTGCCAAGAGTCAAGTGAAGCTGACGACGCTGCGGCTCGATCGCGTTTTCATATGCGGCGGAGGAGCCGGGCTGAAGGGCTTCTCCGAGAACCTGTCACAGGGCCTGTCGGTGCCCGTCGAGCTCTTCGACCCCTTCAAGGTCGTCGATACATCCAAGCTGGATCCGGAGGCGGCCGAACTGCTCGAGGATCACAAGCTGGAAGCCGTGGCTGCCCTCGGGTTGGCGACCTCCGCATCCGATCCTGAGGCCTACGGCATCGAAATTCTGCCGGAGGACGTGCGTAAGCGGCGCGAGTTCATGAGCGGCCGGGCGTTCCTGATTGCGGCCGCCGTTCTCGCCGTGCTCTTTTTGGGCGTGCACGCTTTCGAGGAGAAGAAGAGCCTCACCGAGCTTCAATCCCAGGCCACCCTCCTGGGGCTGCAACTCAAGAAGTCCGAGCGCCAACACGGACAGACGCGAACTCTGCTCGAGGAAAACGAGGAACTGGCGAGCTTCGGCAACGAGCTCTTCTCCCTCAGCGGCGGGGGCGAACAACTGCTGCGCGCTCTCGACGTCTTCGAGCGCGAACTCCCTGCTGATTTCTGGATAGAGAGCCTGACCATGGGGATGAGGTCCGACATCGACTTACAGGTCCCCCGGGAAGATCAACGTCCGATTCTCACCATCAAGGGGCGCACGCGGGAAGGCACGCAGACGCCGACGCTGCTCTTCGAGGACTTCATCGCGACGGTGCGCAAGCGCATGCCGGACGTTCAGCTCAAGGACCGCATGGGGGACGCGAGCTTCCAGGTCGATCTCACCAATCTCGCCACGGTGGCCTCCGCAGGCCACGGGCCCGACGGACAGACAGGAGGTGGCAGATGAGCCTCGACGACTATTGGCAGGAAAACAAGCGCTTCGTCATGGGCGTTCTTGCGGGCGTGATTCTCTTTTTCATCGGCACCAGCGTGATCGATTCGGTCTACGGGGAGGATCTTCGGGCGACCCGGTCGGCGATCGCGCGCACCCAGAGGAAGCTCAAGGACCCGCTGTATAGCAGTAGCGACCGGGCCCAGGCACAGGAGGAAAACGACAGGCTGCAGGAGGCCTTCGAGCGGCTGGTTCGGTCGACCCGATTCGTTCCCCAGGCGCATTTTCAACTGGATCCGAACCTGGGCTCGCCGGCCAACCAGTACCGCCGCGCCTTCGCCCGGGTTCTCGAGAAGATCAGCACGCGCTCCAATCGGGCCAACATGCAGTTCGACACGACCCTGGGCATGCCCAAGTTGTCGCCGACACGCGAAAACGAGATCGTCCGCTATCTGGAAGCGCTCGACCTCGTCGAGGAGGTGCTCGAATACAGCATCTTGGCCGGCATGGACCGGGTGGACCGCATCCAATGTCGTCTGGATCCGGGGCTCAATTCCCGGACGGGGCTTGAACGGGTCGAGCGCACGCGCGTCACCTTCACGGTGACCGGAACCTCGCTGGCCATCACGCGCATCCTGGCCTGGAGCCAGCGCTCACCCCACGATCCCGCCGTGGATCCACGGCGCGGACGGTCGCTCGTGATCGCGGATGTCGAGGTGGTTCCCGCCCGCGGAAAACGCGACGAGGTACGGGTCGATGTGACGTTTTTGGTCGTGCGTCTCGCCAAGGACGTCGAGGCCTCCGACGCGGATTTCCAGGAGGCCTAGCCCTAGACCTGTCATGAACATGCACGCCAGATGCCCTAAGAGACCCGAGGAGCCGGTCTCCCGGCCCATGCCGTCACTTTGCGAACGCCGGCGTCCTCGGCGAGATCACCGGGTCGCCTGTAGGGCTGAGGGCCATAAAGCGTGGCCGGGATCCGAGCCGGAAATACCGACACAAACTCTCATGGATCGTCCGGGCTAGCAGCCATGCGATTGCGCCAAGAACAGACCGTTTTTCTCGTGACCATCCTCTTTCTGGGGTTCCTCACCTGGAACCTCATGTCCGGTGGCGAGGCCTCGATACGCGGCGGCGGCCGCGGGAAGGACGCCGAGTTCGTCAACTACGCCCCACCGGATGTGGCCAGGGCCCTGTCGGACGGAAGCTTCAAACCCGCACTACGGCGGGAGATTTTCCAACCCCCCCGAGACACGCGTCCGCTGCAGAGGTTGCCCCTCGATGAGCCGCCGCGCACCGTCATCAGCGGCCTCCTGCCGCCCACCGACCCCGGCCCCGCCCCCATCAGCTACGGCACGTCTCTGCGATCGCAAGTCGAGCCGATCGAGCTGCCCGAGATCTTCGACGCCGTTTCCGAAAGCGCCGGTTTTGAGACCGATGACGCCTTCTTGGGTGTCGTGAAGAAGGACGAGCCGACCCGGCCGCGTAGCCTGATCAACCCGCGGGACGAGGGCGAAAAGGACCCCTACGCGGACGAGACCTCAGCCGAACGGTCCGCGCGTCGTCAGGGCTATCGCAGGAACTACGCCTGGATTCAGCACAGCTCAGGCGAATCCTGGTTCGGACGTATCGAGAACGAGAACCGCTACGCGCTCAAGATCGATGCGGATCGCGATAATGAACCGATCCTCTTCGTGCGCTTGAACCCGGACACCGGCCGCGGTTTCTTCGAGAACATTCAGGTCGGAGCGATCCCCGTCGAGCGCGATGCGGTGGTTGATTTCGGCTTTGCCGAAACCGCTACGAACGAATTCGAGGTCCGCCTCTTGGAACTCGGACCGACGTTGACGCGCGGCACTTACGACAAGGCCGTGGCCCTGGCTGACGAATGCGTTCGCCGTCGTCTCGAGGCGCCGCGCGCGCTCGAGATCGCCGAGGGGATCTATCGCAGGGCGGCTGCCTTCGATTCCGAGGACCCCGCGCCACGCCTGGGGCTAGCGAACTGTTTCGAGGCCGGCTTCCGCTTCGAAGAGGCGTTCAACGAGTACAACGACCTGTTGGAAACGTTCTCGCACCGCGAGGTTGTCCACGTTCGGCTCGCGCGCCTCGAGGAGCGCTTTCTGCTTCTCGACGAGGCCGAACAGCGTCTCCGCAGGGCCCTGTCGATGGACCGGAGTTCGTGGGTGACCCGCTATGGGCTCGGTTCGTTCCTGGCCCGCCGCGGGCGTCATGCCGAAGCGGTCGGGCACCTGCGCGAGGCCAACCGCAACGCGCCCCAGGATCCCAACAAGCTTCACATTCGCGTGGGCATCCGTAGCCTCTTGGGAGACGTTCTTTTTGCTCTGGGCAAGTTGAAAGAGGCCGAGCCGTTCTATCGCCAGGCGCTCGCGGCCGATCCCGACCACGGTCGTTCGCGGGCAGGTCTCCTGGCCCTCGGTTTCACCGGCGACCCGGCTGCGCTTTCGGCTTCGTCGACGACGGGAGAGATCGCCGGCGAAGAGGGGTTCGAGATGCTCCTGGCGCGAGGCATCGCATTGCTGTACGAGGGCACCGCAGCCAGCTTCTCGCGTGCTCGCGAGGTCCTGGAATCGGCGGCGGAAGCCGATCCGCTGCGCGCCGATCGCGCTCTTGCGGCCCTCTCCTTCCTCGCCGAGCTGACCGGTCATCCCGATCAGGCGCTCGGGTTTGCCGAGCAGTCCCGCGAGATCAACCCGAGAAACGCCTACGCGTTGTTCCAGATCGGCCGCCTGCGCGGTCAGCAGGACGACTACGAGGGCGCGCGCGAGGCTCTTCTGGCGGCGCTGGAGGAAGAACTCGACTTCGAGGATGCGCTCGTTTCGCTGGGTGAGGTCGCCTTCCGCCTGGGGCGTTTCGAGGACGCCGAGCGCTACTTCGAACGCGCCATCTCTCTGAACAGCGGCCGCCACAAGGTCCACACCTTGCGTGGGCTCAACCATCTCCGCCTCGGAGCTGTGGCGGACGCGCTCGTCGACTTTCAGGCCGCCCTCGACCTCGACGGGGACAACCCGACCGCCGCCGGCGGATTGGCCTGGTGCACGTACCTGAGCGGCCGTTCCGAGCAGGCGGTCAACCTGCTTGCCTCCATCGACGACCGCCGCCGGAGCGAGGACAAGGAAGACCCCTGGCGCGTGTGGTCGCGTGAACAGATGGAGCGCATTCAGGACCACGAAGAGAAGGTCGAGTGGTTCGATAGTTTCGACCGCAACCGTCTGTTGAACGAGTGGCGGACTCGCGAGGGCGACGGGCCGATCGTTTCGATGGAGGAGGGTGCGGTGAAGATCGAGGGCACCTTCACGAAGAGCGGCGGTCTCGCGCGCGTCTACCGCGAGTGGCCCGCCAGTCTCTTCGTGTCGATCGAAGCCGACATCTGGATCGAGCCCGGCAAGGACAACGTGCGTGTTGGGCTTTTCATCGCCCGCGAACGTCGTCGCGGGCGCGAATCGGAGATCGTCGCCGAGGCCAGCGTCATGCGTCATCTTGAAGGCGGTGTCCAGGTGCGCTTCCTCCGCTCGGCCCGTGAAGACGATGTGCGCGACATGCGCCAGCCGTTTCCCACCGGCCGCTGGGTGCGGCTACGCATCGAACGCACCGGTGAGGCTTCCGAGTCCGCCGTGACGATCACGATGGACGGCGTCCCGCTCATCGAAAAGGAACCGATGGCTTCCCTGGGAAGCGCTTCGACACCACTCCTGGTGGGACTCTTTGCCGAGGGAGACAACGGCCGTGAAGTGCGTGTGAAGATGGAAAACTGTGCTGTGGTCTTCAGGGGGGCGGAATGAAACACATGCGAGGCGGACCCCTTTCGGCGGGTTTCACGTTGATCGAGCTTCTGGCTGTCATCGTGATCATCGGCATCCTCGCGGCGGTTCTCGTCTCGCAGTTCGGCAGCGTCGAAACCGCGGCCAAGATCGAGACGACGCGCCAAAAACTGGCCATGCTCGATGCGACACTCGAGGCATACAACAACGAGTTCGGGACCTACCCTGCCAGTCACTTTTCATCCGAACAGGAGGTCGTCAACGACGGCCACAACATCGGTGCAGAGGCCCTGGTGGTCGCCCTGTGGTCGAATGGCTACGAGGCCGGAGGATTGCTGGAGGGTCTTGAGGACGATCTCGTCAATACCGACGGCGACGCCTCATCCAAGCGCATCACGGACTTCGACCTGCGCTCGCTACTGGAGATTCCAGACGCCTGGGAAAACCCGATCGCCTACATCCGAGCCGACGATTATGAGGTCACGAACCGGCGCTACACGGTCATCAGCCTCGAAACCGGCGAGGAGCTCGTCAGCATCCCCGTTGCGTTCAAGAATCGTACGACGGGTCGTTTCTACAGCAATCGTTCGTATCAGCTCATCTCCGCCGGCCTCGACGGCGAGTTCGGAACCGAAGACGACCTGACGACGTTCAACCGTAACTGACAGTCCCTTTTTCACCATGAAGACGCGAGCCCGAGCGGCGATTCCCCGCGCCAAGCGCAATGCGGGTATCACTCTGCTCGAAATGCTCCTCGTCATGGCGATTCTGGCTGTCGTTCTCGGCTCGGGCGTGGGCATGTTTGGGGCGCTCGACCTCGGTCGGCGTCAGACGGCGGGCCTCGTCAGGAGCGTTGTACGCAGCGCGCAGAACACCGCCGTGGCTCGTCAGGTTCCCGCGCGCGTTCGTATCGATGTCAAGAACCATACGATCCGTGCCGAGGCGCTGCAGGTTGTCGGCACGTGGCACTTCGAGAACAAGAAGATCGCGGGTTTTGGCATGGAAGGCTCCGCGGCCAGCGAACTTTTTCACGACGAAGGCTTCATCGGAAGTGCCATTTCGTTCGTTCGTTCCTTCGGCGAGCGCGCATTGATCCCGGTCCAGCTCGACCCCGCGTTCGATTTCACCGACGGCTTCGCCATCGAGTGCGCGCTGCGCTGGGAAGACGCCGGTGGGGGACGGGTGTTGCGGATCGGCAACGTGTTGATGCTCGAGCTCGGGCGCAGCGGAGCCTTGCGAGGACGCTTCTCCGCGGCGGTCGAAGAGGGCGGCGAGTTCCGGCGCGGCCCGCCGGTGGTCGTCCAGAGCGGCTCCGGCGCCGTGTCTCCCGACAAGTGGGTGCGGGTCCGTTTTCAATACGACCGTCAAGAACTGGTGCTCCTCGTCGACGGGGTTGCCGTCGCCGTGCTGGAGGAGACCGCGCCGGTCTGGGAAATCAGCGAGCCCCTCGAAATCTCCGATGGCACGCGGCCCTTCCCCGGCAGTATCGACGCGCTGGTCATCTCAGCGGTGGAGGTCGACCGGGTGGTCGAACTACCGGACTCGGCGACCTTTGCGAAGGAGACTCCGGAGTGGATCCACTTCGCCTCGGGGGGCGGGCTCGATCGTCGCCGCCATCCCGAACCGCAGGAGATCGTTCTGAACTACGAAGACGGGTCGCAGGAAAGGATCGCGGTCGGCATCTTCGGCACGGTGGAGTGATGGGTATTCAAAGACGTGACTTCAGGACGAACACCGAGAGCGGGATCGCCGTCATCACGGTCCTCCTGGTCTTGATGGCTCTCTTCGTGATATGTGCGCCGTTTCTTCTGACCGTGAGCAACGCGGACCGCGCCAGTGTGCAGCGCGTCGATCGTGCGACCGTGCGTGTAGCCCTGGACACGGCCGAGCGGTTTGCGCGGGCGCGGCTCGGCGGGTCGCATACAGGTTTGGATCACACGCCCTACTTCGATGACGCGGACGAACTCGCCGTCGCCCACAACTTCCCCGAGGAGTTTTTCAATCCCGAGGATCCGGGCGGCGTGATGTGGGATCTCGAGGTCCACGACGTCGCCGGCCGGATCGACCTGAACAGCGCACCGCCGCAGGTCCTGGCGAACCTGATCGGAGGCGTGGCGCGCCTGGCCGAAAAGGTCGATGCGACGACCCAATCGATCAAGGTGACGAACACGGAGGGTTTCCTGCCCGAGGGCTTCGCCTGGCTCCTGGGGCCGGAAGGTTGGGAGCTCTTCCACTACTCGAAAATCGATGGCTCGTATTTCAACGGGCTGACCCGCGGACTCGGAGTGCGCCTGGACGAAGAGGGCCAAACGCTTCCCTGCGGCCCCGTTCCGCCCAGCAAAGAGCCGTTGCCGGTCGGTTCGTTCATCCTGGATCAACGCACCTTCGCCATACCGATCTGGCGCATCGCGGGGGCCGAGTTGCGCAGCCTCGATGCGATCGAGCAGATTCATGACACCGAAGAGTACGCGATGTCCGAAACGCTGGGTGAAAACGCCTATCGGGTGTTGACGCGTACGACCTCGGTTCACGCCGGTGTGCGCGCCGGTTCGCCCTGGCAGCGCGCGGTACGGATCACGACCGACGTCGGCGGTAATGCGGAATCCACCTGCGAGTTTCGGGTGGACGACGCACGCTACTTTTCCCCGGGGACCACGGTTTGCATCACCGACGGTGAGACGGTGGAGTACGGCATCGTGCGTTCGGCGTCCATGCGCGCGATCGAGATGCTCGACCCCCTGCGGGGCAGATACGAGGCCTACTCGGCGATCGTCGCGCCGATGGCGCGTCGCCCGGTCAACATCAACACCGCCTCGCCCGAGGTGCTGCACGCGCTGATCGTCAACCTGAAGCTGGCCGGCGAGAGCGCGCGCATCACGAAGAACGAAGCGGACAAGCTGGTCGAATTGATCGTCGACTCGAGGCCCTTCGACGGCCTGGAAGACCTGGTGCGTCGCGTGATACTCCCCGCCGCGGGGTTGAACGAGCTTCCCGCCGACGCACGCGTCGTGCCCGGTCTGGATGCGTTGCAGGCGGCCGCCACCACCGACGAGGAGGGCGAGAAGGTCCTGGCGTCCTTCATCGACGAAGAGGACGCGATCGCGCTGTACAAGAACGCCCTGAACGCGAACGACAACGAGCTGGAGTTTTCGACGATGCCGTTCTGCTTCACGACGCGCGATGTCTACGACATGGAGCTGCGCGCCCAGGTCAACGCCCCGAGCGGTGAGGCGCGTTCCAGCGCGGTTCGCGAGGTGACAGAGATGGTCGTGCCCCAGCGCGACCTGTTGGAGGTCTTCGCCAGCCAGGAGCGTTTCGACGACCACCCGCGCATGGATCGGGCCGCTGCCGGCTGGTTGAGTGGTCCCGAGGCGACTTCACGCTTCGATCGTCGCTACGGAAGTGCCTGGCCCACCCGAGCGCGCGCCCACCTGGGACCCTACGATTCTCAGCCCGCCGTGGATCCCCTGGCCGACCCCCTGGATGCCGAGCCGATTCTGACCTTCCCCGGGCGCGACGAGAACGGCTGGTTGCAGCTGGCTCCGGCACGATCCCACGCCTTCGGTAACCAGACCGTCCATCACTTCGACAGCGAAACGCGGGACATCGAGGGGCGCTACCTGCCCGACGGTGCGGTCGACGGACTCGACTACGGAGCGGAGCGCTGGCGCGGCGGCAACGGCGGGCTGATGCTCCCCTTCACCTTTTCGATGTGGGTCAAGCCGCGCGAGATCCAGGAGGGCGCCACCTTCCTCGACGTCGGCGGGCTCTACAACGATACGGACCGGGTCTCGTTGAAGTTCGAAGAGGGCGACCTGGTCCTGCGTGTGCTCGATGGTGCGGGGGACCACCCGAACAACGACTTCGAGGAGGTGGCCCTCGTGCGCTACCCGATCGCCGAAGGCCCGGGCGTTCCGGTCGATACCTGGTCGCACGTCGAGGTTGCGGTCAGCGGAAACCGCCCCGACCAGATGCAGCTTCTGGTCGACGGGATGGCTGCGGACGACACACCCGGGATGACCTACCTGAGCTCGAGTCTGGGCGATGCCGCACGCACGATCGCGGTCGAATCGACCGATGGGTTCCCGGATCGCTGCGTCATTCGCATCGGCAACGAGTTGATCGAGGCCTTTGTGGAGGGGGAGACCTCCTTCCGAGCCGTCTATGAATCGGTCGGTGAAAATGCCGGCTTCGGCGGACGGATCGCGCGCGAGATCTTCAGTCTGCAGGGCGATGAAGAGGTCAATCTGGGGGTCTCCAAGCGCACGAACCATCCCGAGGGCTCGGCCGTTCAGCTCTATGGCTACAGCCTGCCCATCTTTCGCAACGTCCCCTCGAGCAGCGGCGCCATGGGCGGGAATGTAGGTCCCTTCGCCGTGGCACGCGTCGAAGGGATGGTCGTGGGGGGGCGCGACTATGTAGCGGACGAGCTCATCAGCGGAGCGGACCCGATCTACTTCAATTTCAACACGACCATCGGGCTGATCACCTTGCCGGTCGGATATGGGCTCGATGCGATCGGTTCGGATCCGGACGGGCTGGGACTGATCCTCGCCTCCGCCGATGCCCCCAATGGCGACGATCTGGAGTTCGACTTCACAGAGGCATTCTCCGAAAGCGGCGGCTATGCGCTCCTGCTCGGGCAGTACCCCGTGGCCAGAGGCGACGGCCAGGACTCGGAGGATGCGGCGGGCAGCCGCCTCGGCGGAGTGGAGTACATCTATTACAGCCGGCGCGAGGGTGAGCGCATTTTCATCGAACGTCGAGGGGACCAGGTTGCGGCCGAGCTCGGGGTTCAGGAGGCGGAACTCAGCGACAGGGCCTCCTTCGTCTTCCACTATTCATCCCCCGCCGGGTTCATCATCACGCTGGGGGAATCCGGCGAGCCCGTGGAAAGCCTCAACGAAGTCCTCACGGCTCAGGTGATGGTCGTGCCCATCTCCATTCCCGTTCGCGAAAGCGGCCTGGGCCTCGGCGGTGGAGGCGGGCAATCGGAGTTCGTCCAGATCACCCACCTGGGACCCGAGTCGGGTCTCACCGAATGGGTGCGCTTCGACAGCAAGGGGCGCAATCAACTGATTCGCAACGACCCGGCGATCGTTCCCACGTTGCGAAACGTCGCCCACGGCGGCATCGCCCTACCGCCGGACTTCCAGGCCGACCCCGCGCCCGGAGGAGGCGGCGGAGGAGGCGGTGGAGGAGGCGGTGGAGGAGGCGGTGGCGGGCCCCCCGGAGGAGGCCCGGGCGCTGGCGGGACATCGGGTCCCACGGGCGGTGGCGCCATGCTGATTTCCGGACCCTCCTCCGTGAACCTGCGCTCGCCCGTGGTGCGCCGCCAGCAGACCCAGGGGAGCTCCTACTGGGACGAGAACATCGGTGAATTCGAAGACGAAGAGATGCCCGTTACCCGCGCCGTCGCGTCGGTGCTCCAGTTCCGCGGCGTCTTCGGTACGCACTCCCACGCCCATGTCCAAGGAGACGTCGTGCTGCCGGTCTGGAAGGTCGGCGACGTCGACGAGACGGCGGGTTGGCCGGGTCGCTTCGACCGGGTGATGTTCATGGGCGGCGTGGCGGATCCGAGCATTCCCGGGACCGTTCAACACGCGCACCGCCCGTTCGATTACGCCACCTACCGATACGAAGACGACAGCGACCCGCTCTCCGCCCAGGCGGGCGAACTGGTCCTGTCCCAGCCGCATACGGGCATCGAGCTGGGCGTGATCTACGTCGCCCTGCAGGAACCCCTGAGCGTCCCCTACTCGGGCCTCGGCGTCACGGACAACATCGTGGATACCCGCACCGTTCCCCGCGTGACCAAGTTCCCCTCGGGCGAGCGCCCTCGGGGGATCGTGGGGGTGTCGATCGGCGGGAGCTATACCGGGCTCGGTGGCGGTGTCGACGTTCCCTCCGCCGTGGTCGATGAAATGGTCTTCGGAACCTGCGACTTCGCCGGCGGCGCCGGCGGCGACGCGACCATCGGGGGGCAGCTGGTGCTGCGCGATCCGTTTTTCGAGGGGGACGAAACCCTCGAGGTCGAAGGCGGGATCGTGCGTTGCATGAGCGGCGATCAAGCGGTCGTCGAGGTCATGCTCGAACCCGACCTACCTGCGGATGCCGGGCTTCTGCGCGTCGGCGGGGAGATCCTCTGCTACGACTCCTACTCGGCGGATGGGCACTCGTTCCACATCCCGGCCGAGGGGCGGGGTCTGTTCGGGACCGAAGCGCGAGGGCACACCGTCGGCGAAGGCGTCAGCGTGCTCGAATCCTGGTGTGTGACGAGCTTGGGCGCCAACATCACGGGCGAGACGGGCGTGCTGCCCGTCTTTTCGACCCAGGACTTTCCCGGCGAGGGAACCGTGCTGGTCGGTGAGGAGTTGATCCACTACACGCGCATCCACGGCGGTGCGCTGTCCATGCCCCGGGCTTCCACGATCCCCGGTGCGATGGATGAAAAGGGGCCCGGTCTCTTCCGGGGACGCTACGGCACGACCCCGACCACCCATCCCTCGGGAACGCCGGTGATCCTGTTCCCGGTACGCTACCGGGACCGCTGGGCCGAGCGCGCCGACGCGCCCGAGCTCCATTACTATCAGTTCACGCTCGATCAACCCGACGCCTACTGGAAGTACGTCTTCTGGGCCCAGGAGGAGTCCGGGCATCCCGGCGTTCAGCTCGGCGTGCTCGCGCGCTTCGATCCCGAGGCCGCCTGGGATGCGGACCCCACGCGTGAGGACAACCTCGATCTGTTCTGGAAAGGCAGCACGGGAGGTGAACCGAACCCGCTGGGCTTCCAGGCCGACCGCACCGAATTCCGCGCCTTCGTGCAATACATCCCGGGCGCCTTCGACGCGCGCGAGCGCTTGTCGCACGGGTGGAAGACGACGCCCAAGCTCTCGCTCTTCGCCGCCGAGTACATAGGGCCGGGGCTGACTCTGCGGAGGGTGACGCGATGAGCCGTCGACAGCGCCAGGCACCGGATCGGCGTGGCTTCACCTTGATCGAGGTGATTCTCGCCCTAGGGCTCCTTTCGATCCTCTTCATCGCGCTGGTGCGTCTCCTGGACACCTCGCTCAGGATCTGGGGACGCACCGAAGCAGGGCGCGAGCTTTTCGAGGTCGGCGGCGCGGTGATGGATCTCTTCGACAACGACATTCTGGGGATCGAAGCCGGTCCGCGCGGCGACCTCCTGGGGGACTGGACGTCCTTCGACCTCGATCGCGACGGCATAGACGGCACGTTCTGGCCGCGGGTGCGCTTCGTCAAGCAGGCTTCCGCCTCGCAACTCGCGCGCCTGGAGAACGTCTCTGTCGGCGACCCCCACCGGCGCGATCTCGTCGAGGTGTGCTGGGCGCTTCTGCCCCGACGCGAAGCCGATGTCGAGGAACGACTGGTCGGCCTGCTCTGGCGCGGCGAACGCAAGCTGTCCGACAAGGAGTCGCTTTCGTTCTTCGATGAGAACTTCTTCGGAACCGGCGGGCGGCCGGTCCCCGGTGCTCTGAACGTGGTGACAGGCGGCATCCTCTGGTTCGAGGTCGAGTACGCGACCCAGACCACGCGCGTGAGGGACGGTTGGGAGCACGGCTTCGATCTGACTTCTGGTGCCTCATCGTGGGATGCATGGAACCGCGGGCGGCCGGATGTGGAGACCTGCGAATGGAACGAGCCGCACCCCGGCATGCCCAAGGTCAAGGACATGCCCTCGATGCCGCGTCGGATCCGGCTGGTCCTCGAACTCGAACGGCCGGTCGAGTTGAAACGGCGTACGCGTACCAGCGGTTTGATCACGGTCGAAGAGAACTCCTTCGTCGTGGGTGACGGATCGCGCCTGCCCGAGCCCGGTTCCATGATCCTCATCGGTGAGGAGTGGATGCAACTCTCGTCGGTCACCGGCAATCGCGTTTCCGTGCAGCGCGGGCGACGGAGCACGCGACCGGTGGTCCACAAGTCCGGCGCCCTGGTACATCACGGCGCGCGCATCGTGCGCGAGATTCCCATCGGAGGCCTTCGCGAGGAATGGGACCTATGAGGGACAAGTCCACGTTCAACCGCTCTCCGAACGGCGCAGGCTCGCGGGGTTTCACCCTGATCGAGGTCGTCATGGCGATGTTCCTCCTGCTTCTGGGCATGACCTCGATCCTGGGACTGCTTTCCTTCGGTGCCGCGATGGCGCGCACGGCGGAGCTGCGCTCCAGCGCGGCCCAGTCGATACAAGCCGTGCTTGCCGACCTCGAGGAAAGTCTCTTTCCGCTCGTTCTGGACGAGGCCGGCGAGGAGGTCGCGGGGGAGCCCCTCCCCATCGCCGATCAGCCGCTGCCGGGCTACCCCAACCTGGTCTACTCGGCGACAGCCACGCCCAATCCCGATCCGCAGGCGTGCCGGTCCGATTCAGGGGCAGCACTCGAGTACCTGGTCAAAGTCGAGATCTCCTGGTCGACTTCGGGCCTGAAACGCTCGCGTAAGTTCGAGACTTTACTTCTGCGTGAGGTCCCCTTTGGCGCCCGTTTGCGGCGAAGATTCGTCGAAGGCGAGAAACCCCTTCGGCCGGACCAGGTATCGCGGGACCCTTCCAGCCCTGAATGACATTCCATGCCTGAGCTCTTCCTACCGCTCCTCTCCCTCTTCGTGTTCTCGATTCCTGCAAAGGCGACGCCGGCGCAGGCCGGCGCCACAGACGATGTGGGCGACACGGCCCTTGAGGCGACGACAACCCGGCTTCTGCGCCTGCGCGACGGCAACCTCCTCTGGGGGACGATCGAAACGCACAACCCCGAAGGCATCGGTTTTCGCCTTCTGGAAACCGGCGGCCTGTTGGCGTTGCCGTGGGTGATTCTCGATCCCACCGAGGAAGGGGAGCTGCGGCTGCGCTTCGGTTACGTGGAGGCTCAGGCGGAGGAGCTGATGGTCGAGGCGCACCGTTTTCTTCTGGCCGACGGCCGGGAGATCGTCGGACAGATCATCAACCGCACGGACACAGATATCTGGGTCAAGCGCGCGGAGGGATCCATTCCCGTTCCCAAAGTGCGGATCCGCGGCGCATCCGCGCTGGTGCACGTGCCGGCCCTCGACATCTTTACGAAGGACGAGCTGTACCAGAAACGCGTGTCCGAGCTGCAATCCCAGCTCCTCGAGGTCGGCGGTGCAGGCGCACGCGCGCACGACGAGCTGGCACAGTATTGCGAGCACCTGTTCGACTACGTTCATGCCCTCGAGCACTACTCAACCGTTCGAGAGCTAGCGCCCGATTACAACGTCCAGCGGATCTCCGATGCCCTGAGCCGTGCGCAAACGAAGGCTGCGTTGCAGGAACAGGTCGACTACCTCGTCCGCATCGATCTCCTGCGCGCACGCAAACAGTACGGCAAGGCGCTGACCTCGCTGGATGAATTCCCGATCCATTACCCCGACTCCGCGCTCCTCGAGGACTGGAACAAGATGCGCACTCGGGTCGCCAAGCACCAGGAACGCGACGCGCGCGATCTGGTCGTCAAGCGCTGGCACTTCTGGTCCGTACGCCTCGCGCGCGAAGCCGCGCGGCGCAAGGAGACCTACGCCGAGGTGATCGACTACCTCGACGAGACGATGGGCCTCGAGATTCTCGAAGCCGTGCGCAAGGACCTCGAACGCATCGATCCGACCATCGAGGCCGAAACCGTGCGCAGGCTGTGGGACGAACGTGAGGGCGGACGTATCCGTGGGGCCACCTACGGTACCGGCACCTGGCTCCTGGGCCCCGAGTCCGCCAAGGATCTCCTGGAGCCGGAGGAGGAAAAGGACGAGCCGAGCGCAACCGAGGGGTCGGCCAAGCTCGCGCGCAAGCGTTTCGAGGAGAAGATCCAGCGCTACCTCAAGAACATCGAGCTCTCGCGCCGTTCCCAGGCGAGCGCCACCGGCGACGCGGACCCCGAAGAGTTCTGGAAGCTCTGGAACCTCGCGGGACGTTCGCAATGGATCCACAGCTACTACGTCGAGAACTCAGGCGATTACCGTGATCTGGAAGCGCGGCTTTCGGCCTGCCGCGAGTGTGGCGGCCAGGGGTTCAAGGAGATCCTCTTCACAGGCAGCGCCATCAAGGGATCGCGCTCGGGTGATCACCAGGTTCCCTGTCCCAACTGTCACGCGGTTCAAGTCCTGCGCCGGCTCCGTTACCGTTAGCACATGAAACTCTACTTTCTTGTGGGTTTGGGGTTCGCCGCCTGCGCGTCGGGTTCCAGGGACCTTCCCCGGCCCCCGGACTTTTCCCCCGAGAGGTTTCTCGAAAGCGAGCGAGCGAACGCGGTCGAGACCCCCCTCGTCGAAGACGCGCAACACGAGGAAGCTTCGGCGAAGGCCCCGCTCGACCCGCTGGTCGAGCCGGACCTCGACGAGCTTCCCGGGCGGGTCCTGGGAAACGTCGCAGGCAGCCCCATCACGGCCGAAGACCTGCTTCTCGAGTGGAACGACATCTCCAGTCGCGAACTCTGGTTGGTGGCGGAGCGGTTCGTGACCTCGCGCCTGGCCCTGGCCGAGGCCCAGCGCCTGCAGATTCGCCTGGATCCGGTCGATGTCGAGCGGCGTGTGGAATCCGAACAGCGCGAACTCCGCGCCGAGATCGTGCGCCGTGGCCTCGATATCGAGCCCGAAGACTTCATTCGCCGTGAATTGAGACTGGAGCCCGAGCGCTACCTCGCCCGCCTGCGTCGGGCCACGATCCAGCAGCTGCTCGCCGAACGCGCGGTGCGCGCCGGTTCGCTCTCGACCAAGAGCGTCAAGGCCCGCCTGATCGTGGTTCCAGAGCAGGAAACGATGGACGAGGTGACCCGGGCTCTGGAGGCCGGGGCCGAATTCGCCGAGCTGGCGGAGCGCCACAGCATCGACGATAGCTCCAAGGAGGGGGGGCTCGTCCCCTTCGTGGTCTGGCAGGAGTACGCTCCCCTGGCGCGGCTCGCCTTCCGGACGAAGGTCGGCGAGGTCGGTGGTCCGCTCGAGACCGCCGATCACCTGTTCCTGGTCAAAGTCGAGGAATTCCGAGAGCCGATCGAGGGCCACTGGAGCCAGCTGCGGGAGGCCGTGGAGCGGACTCTGGAGGAATTTCCGGTCTCCGACGGAGAGTTTCTCTCCTGGAAGCTCGGCATCGAGCAACGCTACCCGGTGGAGCTGGAGGGGCTGGTCGAGCTCCTGGGAACCGCGCGCTGAACAGGCGGTGCGAATTCGGGGGGCGGTTCGCCGGGCTCCGTACACTCTCCGCTTGATCGGGCGGGCATCGAACGGGATGCTACCCGACCGTGGAGATTTCACCCGTGGCCGAAACCCCGCCCGAGGCAGAAGAACGTTCGCACGCCCCCTCCGAGTCCTCGCCGGAAAGCCCCGAGGTGCCCGCGGAGCTGGCCGACGAGGCACTGCTCCAGGAAGCCCTCGAGGAGGACTTCAAGGAGGAGACCACGGCCCCCGGCAAGCGCCCTGGGCGGGGTCAGAAGAAAAGCGACGAGGAACTCTGCAGAGAGGCCTTCTGCCTCTTTTTCGCAACGCCGGAGCCTCTCTCCGCCGGTCGCCTGCAGGAGCTCCTCGAACGACCGGCCATGGCGCGCGTCAAGGACGTCCTGACCCGGCTCAGCCGGGACCTCGAGGAATCGCCCTTTCCACTGGTCCTGCGGCGTGTGGCCGGGACCTGGCGCCTCGTGACGGCGGCCTCCCAGGGCGAGATCATCCAGCGCCTCAAGAAGGAATCGCGGCCCGAAAAAATCAGCGGAGCGGCCCTGGAGAGCCTCGCCATCGTCGCTTACCGCCAACCGGTCACCAAAGCCGAGGTCGAGGCCGTCCGCGGGGTTCAGGCGGGACCTGTCCTGCGGGCCCTGGTGGACCGGCGGCTGATCCGCGTCACCGGGCGGGCCGACGTACCGGGCTCACCGTTGCTCTACGGAACCACGAAGGAATTCCTCGAGCGCTTCGGGCTGGACAGCCTGAAGGAACTTCCGCGGGACGGCGAGCTTATCGAGGGCTAGCTCGGCTAGAAATCCCATTCCGGGGTCCACCGAAGGGTGGCTCTCCGTTGCGCCCGCCGCGTGGCCCTAATTACACTTGTGCCTTCTCCTCACCTGAGGAAAGGCCGAAGAAAGCCTTCAACAGGCAGCGCCCCCTCTCGGCGCTCCCATCGAGCCCATGTCCAAGCGATCCCACCAGAAGCGGAAGCAACGCAGGAAGCGTTCCCACTCCGCGCACCGTTCCGCCAGCGCCGTTGCATCCGGCGAGAGTGAACAGGCCGAAGATCCCTCTTCCTTCGAGATACCCGACGAGCTACTCGCGGTTCCCAAGGAGAAGAGCAGGATGCGTTTCATCCTGACGCTCGTGCTCATCATCTTTCTCCTCCTGGTCTTTACCATTCCAAGCGCCCTCATAGGCGGCGCGAGCGGAGGCGGAGGAGCGGAGGAGTCCTACGTGAGCTGGACGACGCCGGGCGGCGAGGAGGTCCAGGTGAGCAGCGGAGATTTCTTCGCCCAGATGCGCACTTTCCACAACGCTCTACGCATCAGCCCATTCGCTGCCATACCCCTGGGGATTTTCGATCGCGAGCCGAACGAACGTCAGCTTGCGCGCCTGCTCGTGCTCGAGCGGATGGCGAATGAGGCGGGGATCGTTGTCTCGCGGCGCGAACTGGGTATGCACCTCAAGGAGAGCAACGAGCTTCAGGGTATATCCAGGGAGATGTACGACCGCTTTGTCGACGATTACGGGGTCGAAGCCGTCGAGGGCACGCTGCTGCGCGTTCTGAGGGCGACTCGTTTTCTGCAGCTGGCGGGGAACGCAGGTGCGCTGGCGGATCCGAATATGATCGAAGAGCTGTGGCACGATCAACACGAAGAGCTCGCGTTCGATTACATGAGCCTCGCTATCGACGACATGAAGGAGGAAGCCCGCAAGGAGCTTCCGGATGACGAGGCCCTTTCGGCCTGGTTCGACGAACAGCCCGAGGTCGAGCGAGAAGCGCTCATGACACCCGAGCGTCGCAAAGCGGAATACGTGTACTTCGTCAATCTCGAAGAGACGCCGGGTACGGCTCTCCTGGCCGAGTACCCGGACGAGTCGGAACGCGATCCGGAGGAGATGGCGGAGGAGTACTACAACCGCGTCTACTTCAGCCGCTTCACGCGACCGCAAGAGGATCTCTCCGAGGACGAGACGCCGGCCGCTCAGGAACGCTACCTCAGCCAGGAAGAGACCCAGGAGCGGACCATGGCGGAGGCGCCCATCTACTTCGCCATGCAGGCCTGGCTGGGCGACCTGCAGGGACGCCAGGCGGCCGGGGAGGAGATCGATCTGGCCGCGGAGGCCGGGCGCCTGGGGCTCGAGCACACGAGTATCGATTTCAAGACCCGGGAGGAGATGCCGGAGGAGACGTTCTTCAAGGAAGACGAGTCGACCGCGACCCTCGTGAGTTACACCTTCCAGGCCCTGGCCGGGGGGTTCGGCTTCAGCCTCGTGGCGACCGGCGACCGCGTGGTCATCGTGCGCACGACCGAGGTCCAGGAACGCGTCTTGCCGCCCTTCGAGGACATTCGGGGCGAGGTGGTCGAAAAGTGGATCGCTCCGAAGGCCGAAGAGCTCGCCACCGGGAGGCTTCAGGAGATCTGGGAAAGCCTCGAGGAGTTCACCAAGGAAGAGGACGAGGACGCCTTCCAGGCACCCGAAGGTCCCTTCCGCCGGGCCGACGCCGACGCCTTCCAGGCAGCGGCCGCAGCAGCCGACCTGGCGACCGGCTACCGCGACTTCGTGGACAAGGGCGGGAGTATCGACGAGGACCCTGATTGGGAGGCGGCTCCGAACAAGTTCATCGCGACGCACAAGGACTACTATGACCTCGACACGGACGAGGTTGCCGAACCCCTTAGTGCACGCGACAAGAGTGCCGTTTACCTCATCCGCATGGCCGCCAAGCGTCCGGTCTCGCTCGATCTCATGATGCCCATCGACTACGAAGGCTACAAGATGCGCGCTCGCTCTGATGCCCTCACCGCTGTCGCCGATACGCTCGACTACGAGACCCTGGCTGCCCGGTACAACCTGTGGCTCGCCAGTGACGACTTCGAGGAAGAGGAGAGCGATCAGGCCGAACCCGCTGAGAACGGCACGTCGGAATAGAGCTCATCTGTGTGAGCCCTGCTCCATCGCCTTGATCTCGTCGGTCACCTGTTTCGCGATCTCGTTGGGGATCGGGAAGGACAGGACGTAGTGAGCGATGCGCCAGCTCCCGTTCGCACGCAGGAGCGTTCCTGAGCCCCGTGCGGCTCCGTAATTCTGGCTGTCGAGCTTCTCGTCGAACCAGGCCACTGCACCGCATGGCGCCAGGCTCACGTTGCGTTCGCGCGGGTGGTAGATCCAGGCGGAGTCCCCTTCGAAGTAGCGGTCCGCGTATTCCTGAAACTCCTCCAGCGTCCAGCGTTCGTTGTCGTCGGTACCGACGAAGATCGCGTCCGGCGTGTAGAGACTCCAGTACAAGTCCCCATCCGCGGTCGCGGCGGCCCGGTGCAGGTCGTCCAGCACCTTGTCGATGGCCTGGATTGCGGCTCCTTTTTCTCCGGGGTGAAGCGAATTCCTTGACGGCGTCGCACAGGCGGCGGCGAGGCACATGGCTAGCGTGAGATCGATGGCGCGCATGGAAACAGAGTCGGGTTTTCTTCGATCGGATGTTCGGTTACGGGGCGGAAGAGCTTTGTACTCCAGTCCTGGCGAATCATGAACACCGACCTCAGGAACGAACCGGCGGGCCTGAGCCTCGTAGACGAACTCGTGGGTTTCGCTCGATACCAGCTCGGCGGTCTCACGGTTTGCGACCGATGGCGCAGATCGAGTGGCCGACGGGCCAGTCGAAGCGACGCGAGAAAGGGAGTTCGGCCGCGAAGATGGCGTGCAATACACCGTGCACGAAGCTCGGGAGCGGCCAGCTGAGGTTGGTGTGTTCTGGATCGAGTTTGCGCGGAAAGATCGTCTCGATCAGCTTGACGCAAAGTACGGCGGAAAGAATCAACGGGAACAGGAAGATGTTCGAGTGCGTGTTGCGCTCGACCTGGATTCCCGCCTGCTCGATCACCCTGCGCAGGTTGTGGCGGTTGTAGCGGCGACAGTGTTGTGCGACACGGTCGTTGTTGGCGTAGAGGAACTGGTATGCGGGAACCGTGATCAGAACCCGGCCCCCCGGCCGCAGGATGCGCTCGACCTCCTGCATCACCCTGGCGTCGTCGGGGATGTGCTCGATCGTGTCAAAGAGACACACGAGATCCAGCGAGCTGTTCGCGTAGGGCAGTTTGTAGCCGTTGGAGACGACCGCGCCGTCGTGCCCACGCTCGCGGCAAAAAATCAGGCTCTCCGCGCTGATATCGGAGGGATAGACGCGCTCGCCGATCTCCGACAAACCGTCGAGGAAGCCCCCCAGACCGCAGCCCAAATCGAGGATGCGTCGGGGCCTCTCGCCGTTCAACTGACGGCGCAGAATGCCGAAGTAGACCGTGCGTCGTCCGCGAAACCACCAGTGGGTTCGCTCGAGCTCCCGAAACTGACGGTAAGCGTTGGCTTCCATCCGGTGCGTTTCAAGCGGTCTTGGGGGCGGCTACGACGATCATCTCGTCGAAGAGGTTGATGTACAGGGCGCACTTGCGGAAGAGCGAGAGTGGAGAGAAGAGCGTCGACAGCACCGGGTGCAGGCGGCCGGCCCGCTCGGCGATGAAGCCCATCGATACGTATTTTCCGCCTAACCACGGCCGATTCTCGAGCACATCGAAGCCGGCGCGCTCCAGTATCACGCCCAGTGTCTTGGGGTTGAAGTGGTAGATGTGTTCGGCGTGTTTGTAGTGCTGCCAGCGCTTGCCGAGCACCTTGGCGGCCCGGCTATCGATGTTCTGCGTCTCGATCAGGAACTTACCGCCCGGTGCCAGGAGCTTTCTCACCTCGTGCACCGCGGCCACCGGGTCGGGGATGTGCTCGATCACGTCCCACATGGTGATCAGATCGAAGGAGGCGGGTTTCAGGTCAACCTCGCCCAGAAGTCCCGCCCGCACGTTCTCTTGACCCAGGAGTTCCTTCGCGTGCGGTCGAATCGCATCGGAGGGCTCCAGCCCGGTGACTTTCCAGCTTTCCTCCTGCATGACTTTGAGGAAGTAACCGGCCGCACATCCCACATCCAGCACGCGTCCGGGTCGTGGGAAGTGACGTCGCAGCACTTTGAGCCGGCGTCTATAAGTGCGCAGGTAGAGCGCCTGGTCGGAGCGATAATCCGTATAGCCCCGTTCCTTGGCCGCGTCGGAGTTCCAGTAGCCCTCATCGTAGACGTTTTCGATCAACGCCTTGGAATCGAGCCTGGGGGTTACGTACGTAAGCCCGCACTCGTCGCAGGTGACGACCGAGAACGGCCCGTCCCGAAACTTCAGCCTTCGCTCGCCGCTGCCGCACAGTCCGCAGGCAACCTCGGTCCAAGCGCTTTCGGGGATCGCGGATGAGAGCCCCGAGACACCGCTCACCCGAAGTACTCCTGACCCGCCGCCACCTCGTCCGCCCTCGCGTCGGCGCCTTGAATCAGCGTCTTGGCGATCCGTCGTCCCATGGCGATCGAGTGGTCCATGTTGTTGTAGCGGTACAGACCCTGGCGCCCTGTCGTATGGAGGTTCTTGACCCTCTTGACCTCCTTCTTGAGGACGTTCAGGTTCTCCTTGTACGTGAGGTCGTAGATCGGATAGGCGTACTTCAGCTTGGTGAAGTCCAGGCCTCGAGCCGTGCCCGGCTCGATCAGCCCAAGGGTTACCAGATCCTTGATGGCGATCTCCGTGGCCGCCTCGATGTCGAGGTTCCAGAGGTCATCGCCGACGCGGCAGGTCATTTCGCAGCAGACGCAGGTCGAGTCGCCGGGAGCCGAGTCATCGGAGAAGTTCTTGAACTCCGAGATGCGATGCACGGTCAGGTGCTTCTCGGGCAAGTAGACCCAGTGATCCGGCGAAACCGAGGGTTTGTCGACCTCGAGATACACGAAAACGATCGCGGAGTAGTCGAGGTTGCCGATGGCTTTCTTGACGTCGCTTCCAACTGCCGGTCGGAAGGCTTGCAGTATCCGCGGAAGTGGAATCGTGTTGACGACATGATCGCACTCGACCCACTTTTTCTCGCCTTTACTCGTAAAGCCGACGCGCGTGGCACGACCGTCTTCGATGATGACCTCGTCCGCCGGTGAAGACAGTTGCAGCGTGCCTCCCATCTTCTCGATTTTTTCGGCGTACTTGCGACCGATTTGACCGATGCCACCTACGGCGGGGTACCAGAACTCACTGACCAGGCTACGTACTTCGCCGCCCTTCGGCGGACGCAGTGTCTTCTTGACCGTGTCCCACAAATTGGCCTGGCTGATGCGTTGACTGGCCCAGTCGGCGCTGATCTGCGTGCACGGCATCTTCCACGCCTTGGACGTGTACGAGCCGAAGAAGATTTCGTACAGCGTGTGCCCGAAACGCTTGACGACCCAATTTTCGAAGTTGTCGTCGGGAATCTTCTTGAAGATCTGCACGAAGCGAATCCACACGTAATCCCACATCGCCTTGATCATCAGGCTCTTCTTCATCTGGAAGAGGTTCTGCGTCTTCAGCGGGTAGTGAAAGAACTTGCCCTGCATGTAGATCCGCGAGAGCCGCTCGCGGATGACGACCTCGTTGTCGAGGATCTCGTACAGGTGTTCGATCAGCTTTTCATCACGGCTGTGGAAGCGATGGGGGCCGTGATCCAACCAGTATTCGCCCTTCTTCCAGCTACAGGCCATACCGCCGGCATAGCTCTCCTTTTCAATCACCGTGACGCGGTGACCCGCTTTGAGAAGCTCGAAGGCCGAGGACAGGCCGGCGAGCCCAGCGCCTAGGACGACGACGTGCATTTCAGGGGGATGTAGGGGTGGGGAAAGGGCGTGCTTCGAAAGCAAGCTGCCCCAGGGTGCGGGTGTAGACCGCTTGAGTTCTGCGACTTGAACCGGCCTCTTTCTGCGTTTCGAGTTCGGGACCGGCGGAAGCTCAGCGTCGGAGGGGGGAACCGAACTTCCGCTCCCGAGGATACCGAGCTCCTCAAGAGCGGGAGCCCTTGATTCGCCGGAACTCAGGCCTCCGGCCCGTTTTTTTCAGGCCTTTCTGGGGACAGCCCCTGAGATGGGCCCGACGACGAGGCGGGCGCCGGCTCAAATGCAACTTGGAAAATGCTGCCGCCACCGTCACGCTCCAGAACGGCGACACGCGCACGACAGGTCTCGGCGTGGATGCGCACCAGGTGCAGCCCGAGGCCCGTGCCCGTCGTCGTCCGTGTGGCCTCGGAGCCCATGCGGTAGAAGGCCTCGAAGACCTTGTCACGCTCCTCGCGCGGGACGCCGGGGCCGCGGTCGAGTACCTGGAGAAGTACCCGGCCATTCTTGGGAGTCGTACGCACGAGGATCGGATTCTCCGGAGTGGCCGGAGCATACTTTCGAGCGTTCTCGACGAGGTTCGTGAGGATTCCCGTGATGGCTTCGAACGTCAGCCACACGGGCGGCAGGTCGGGGGTCAATTCGACCACCAGATCCTCGGTGTGTCCGTCGGCATGGGGTGCGCGGGCCAGATCGGCTGTAAGCGTGGCTACGATCTCGTTGATATCCCCCGGCTCCGGTTTCTTGGCGTTCCCCTTGATCCGGCTCTTCTCGAGAACCCGCTCGACCAGCACCGATAGCCGGTCGGTTTCGCGCACGATGCGTCTGTGGTACTCCTTCTGCTTGTCCGGGTCGGAGGCCCAGCCGTCGAGTAGCATCTCGGCGTGCAGCCGGATAGCGGTCACCGGAGTGCGCAATTCGTGGGTTACAGCTGCGACGAAGTTCTGTGTTCGCCGCGCGTGGTCCAATTCGCTGCGAACGCTGCGGTAGAGCAGCGTCATGCCGATCCCAAGGGTGATGACCAGCATGAGCGCCACGGTGAAAAAGCGTTCCGACTGGCGCTGAATCCGCTCTTCGATGCGATCGGTGTTGATGCTGACTTCCAGGCGCGAGTACGAAGCGTGAGCCGGATCGGCCGTCTCGAACTCGAGCTCCTTGATCGGGTCGAAGGGTTCGAATACCGAAGAAACGTCGATCGGATGACCGCGGAAAGGCACCCGCAGAAGCATGTCCTTGTCGAGCAGTCGCTCTTCGATCTCCCAGGGGAGATCCTTGAGCAGCCATGTCGAGTCGATCAGAAAGCCCTGGTAGAAGCTAAAGCCCTTGATCAGTGGTAGCAGACATATCGCCTCCTGCGGCAGGTCGTCGAACAGGGCGTTGGAAAAGACCCGTCGCGTCGCAATGGCGCGTGGGGTTCCTTCCTGGTCCAGATAAAACTGCAGCCGGAAGTTGGACACCGTGGTGGGTATGCGTCGCCCGCGAATCATCTGCGAACACTTGATGAGGCATTCCCGGTCGTTCTCGTACCCGATCTTGACCGCCACCGACGCCAATGGAACGGGTTCCACCTCCGTGCTCTCGGAGGAGGAAAGCCATTTTTCCGGGGCCTCCCGCCGCTGGCGCCGGCGGAAGTCCTCGAGGATGGGTTTCAGCCGTTCGACGGTTCCATAGCGCGCTTCGGTCTCTTCACCGACAAATACCTCGATGGGCGCGTCCGGGGAGGGGGCATACGAGAACCACGCCTGGATGCCTTGGGGCATCCGGTCACGGACCATGGGGGAGGTCTGCGGGACCAGCAGGTCGTCGTCGAGCTCGTCGTCTTGCAGGAAGAGCTTGGCGTACTGATAGAAGGGCCGGCGCGCTTCATCTTCCAACAGGCGTTCGAGCCGCACCTTCATGCCTTCGATGATCAGGCGCGCCCCGGTGCTTGCGCGACCGGGAATTTCCCCTCGCTGGCGGTCGAAGTCCTTTTCGAGTTCGCGCCAGTAGAGCCCGCCGAAAACGAGAGTCGGAAGGACAAGCAACGACCCGTACAGCCCGAGAGCAGTACGGGTCGTGGTGCGCTTGCCATCACGCTTTCGCATGGCGTGCCGTATCCGCGGTCAGGCGAACCAGCGGTAGCCTTTTCCGCGTACGGTTTGGATCAAGGTCGGATTCGCCGGATCGGGCTCGATCTTCCTGCGGAGTCCGACGATGTGGATATCCACCGTGCGCGTCTCGATATTGGCGTTGCGGTAGTGCCAAACGTCCAGGAGCAGGTCCTCGCGTGTCACCACGCGGTCGTGGTGGCGGACGAGATACTCCAGAATGTCGCCCTCGCGCGGAGTGAGAGGGATGACGTTGCCATCCCTGTGCACCTCGAGTCGAGCGAGGTCGACCTTGATGGCGCCGGGCAGATCCAGCTGCGGCGGCGGAGCCGTGTCCATTTCCCGGCGTCGGAACTGGGCGTTGACCCGGGCGACCAGCTCGCGCGGCGAAAAGGGCTTGGGCATGTAGTCGTCGGCGCCGAGCTCGAAGCCGCGCACGACGTCCGCCTCATCGGCCAGGGCCGTCAGCATGACGATCCGCACGTCGTGGCGTTTCTCACGTAGCTCGCGAAGGACATCGAGTCCGTTCTTGCCGGGCAACATGATGTCCAGGACGACGAGGTCGAAGGAATCCTGACTGATCTTCTCCAGGGCGCCGTTGCCGTCGTGGGCGATATCGGCATCGTATCCGGCGTGGCTTAGAGCGTCCCGAATACCGGAGGCGAGAGCTTCCTCGTCCTCAACAACGAGAATCCGTTGAGTCATGTCTGTGAGTGAGTTCTGGGCAGTTGGGTGCGCCCGCTGCCCGAAAATAGGAGTCGGCATCGGGTGACCCGGGGCCGGTTGATTTGCGAATCCGTGACCTACTGCTTACGTGTCGGATCGCCGGATGCGTCCTGGAATACGAAAAACCTACAAAATGGGTTCACCGCTCTCCAGGGGAGCGCGAGAGGGTTTGCCAGCGGACGCGAAATATGGTTCGGAGCATGGAAAGGGCTGTCCTAGCGGCCCCCCGGAAGTTCCCGCTGTGTTTCGACACTCCTCCCAGGCGGGCGCCGTATTGCACGGGAATCTCGACCACCCGCATCCCCAGGGCACAGGCGCGAGCGGTCATTTCCGGAGAGAAGGCCGGGCCGGTCTCTGTCAGGGAGTCGCGCAGCGTCCCCCAGGTTTTCGCCTCCAACGCGCGGTAGGTGCAGCCCACGTCGGTCAGCCGGGGTTCGTTCGGCCACCACCACATGAACTCGAGCAGCTTGGCCATTGCCAGGTTGCCCAGGCGCATCGTCAGGTCCATGTTGGCGGCCTGCTCGACCATCTGCCGCGTCGTTCGCGTGCCCAGAATCAGCTGGCCGTCGTCGACGTAATGGAGCAGTTTCCAGATATCGCGGGCGGCGAAGGAGCCATCGGCTTCGGTGACGATTGCGATCTCCGAACCGGTCGCAAAGGCGTGGTTCAATCCGGCGGTGATCGCGCTGCCATAGCCCGGGCGAGACTCGACCACGATCTCTGCGGTGGCGTCTCGGGCCCGTTGGGCGGTTCCGTCGACGCAGTTGTTGTCGACGACGATGACGCGATCCACGCACTCCTCCCCGGCAAAGGAGACCACGACGCTGCCGATCGTCAGCTCTTCATCCTTGGCGGGAATGACTACCGCGACGTTCTTACCCTTGAACATGCCCCTCCGTTCTCGCGAGGGAAGACGGAGTCGTGGCCGGGCAATCGACGCAGCGAGGTTTGGGTTTGCAGTTGCCGTAGCCGGTGCGGACACAGAGGGCATGGAACTCCTCGTATACCGCCTGGGAGGGTTCCAGGCGTTCCATTGCATACTGTCGCAGCTCCTCATATGGGGCATCGCCGTCCGTCAGTTCGTGACGGGCAAAGATGCGCCGGGTGTAGGTGTCGATCACGGCCGTTCGTCGCCCGGCGGCATAGCAGAGGATCGAATCGGCCGTTTCAGGACCGATGCCGTACACCCCCAGGATTTCGGTTCGTAGCGGCTCCAGGGGGCGTTCCATCAATGCGTCCAGACCTCCTGCGCCAAGATACCACTGCGATACGGCCACGAGCTTCTTGGCCTTGGCGCGGAAGTAGCCCGACGGGCGGAGCGCTTCCTCGAGCTCGCCAGGGGATTCACAGCTTGCGGTGAGGATGCGTGCAGGAGTCAAACGGCCCTGCGCGCGCAAGTTCGAGAGTGCTTGCTCGACGTTGCGCCAGGCGGTGTTCTGGGTCAAGACGGCGCCTACGATCACTTCGAATGGCGTTTCAGCGGGCCACCAATCTTGTGGGCCGAAGCCTTCATGAAGCTGTCGAAAGACGGCATCGAAGCGTGCGTCGGGCGAAAACCGCCTCAATCGTCCATGGCTGCGACCGACAAAGGGAGCACCGTCGGGCCGCACGTTCGAAGTGCACTCGAGGCCCGGGTCGCCGGAAAGATCGCCCGAGGGGTCGCATCGCAGAGTCACGACACTAACGATAGCCACCCCGGAGCTGGTGCAGCTTGATTGCGAGGAGTTCTTTGAAGGAGCCGAAGACGGCAGGCAGCAGGCGCACCTTGGTGCCCTTCTCGTGGCGCCATTCCACGGGCACCTGCGCCATCTTGAAGCCCTTGAGGTGTGCGATCAGAATCAGCTCGGCATCGAAAGCCCAACCGTCCTGGGTCGAGCGTTCGAAGATTTCGCGGGCGGCGTCCCTCTGAAAGGCCTTGAACCCACAGGTGAAATCGTGGACGCCGGGCGCCAGGAACAGGCGCGAGATCATCGTGAAGCCCTTGCCCAGGGTTTCGCGGATCCAGGGCTGGTGACGGGTGATCTTCGATCCCGGAGCGTGCCGGTTTCCGACCACGACCTGGTGACCCGATTCCAGGGCTCCCAGGAATCGCGCGATCTCTCCCAACGGCGTCGAGAGATCCGCATCCATGAAGATGAGCGTTTGCCCGTCAGCCTCCAGCATGCCCTTTCGAACGGCCGCGCCCTTGCCGCGGTTTCGGGGCAGGAAGAAGAGCCGGAAGTTGGGGTTCTTGGCGGCGAATGTCTCGAGGATCTCGACGGACCGGTCCCTCGAACCGTCGTCGACGCACACGACCTCGTAGCTCGGGACCAGATCCCCGAGCACGGCTACCAGCTGGGCGAGGGTCTCTTCGAGGACGGCCTCCTCGTTGTAGATCGGCAACACCACCGAAAGGGCGGGGGCGGGCATGGGCATGAGGAATATAGCGGTGGGGGACGCACACGCGAGAGACTCCTTGCCTGGTCTCGGCCCCGGAAGGAGTTACCGTAGGCCTTCGGCCCCCTGTAGGGCGTCTTCGATGTCGGACCCGAACATTCCCGCACACGGCTCAAGAGCCCCCCGAGCAGAGGACGACTCCGCACCCGCGGTTTCGGCGAGGCCCACCCTCTGGCGGCGCGAGGCCTGGGCCGTCGCGCTCTTTGCCCTCGTGGTCGCCGCCCTACCCCTCCTCGGGGCCCTTCTCGGGGGGAGGGTGGCCCTGGCCGTCGACGGCGCCTCGGCCCACCTGCCCTGGGCCGCGCATCTGGACCCCGAGCCGGTCCAGAACGCCGAGCTGGCCGATCAGGGTGTGCAGTTCTATCCCTTCTACCGCTGGGTGGCCCGGAGCTGGCTCGATGGGGATCCGCCTTTTTGGTGTCCGGGGATCTACGCCGGTGCACCGGGGTTCGGCAACGCCCAGGCGGGGGCCCTCGATCCCCAGGTATGGCCGCTCGTCCTGCTGGAGGCCGTGGGGGGCAAGGAGCTTTTCGACAGGGGGCTGGGGTGGGGGGCCTGGCTGCGGCTGGCCCTGGCCCTCGGGGGTGGTTATGCCCTGGCGCGCCGCCTGGGGTTGGGTCGACCGGGGGCGCTCCTGTGCGGATGCGCGTTCGGCTTCAGCGGGTATCAGGTCCTCTGGTTGAACCACGCCCTGGGGCACGTGACACCCTTCCTGCCCTGGACGCTCTTCTTCCTCGAGGGGATACCGCGTCGTCGGCCGCTTCTTTCCTGTGCCGGTGCGGCCCTGGCCTTTGCCCTGGCGATCCTGGGAGGCCACGTCGAGACCGCGTTCTATGTGGGCTGTGCCGCGGGTGCGTGGGCGGTCTCGATTCTGATGCGGAATCCGCGCGCGGGGTGCCTGGCCCTTTTTGCCCTGGCGATCGGTACGGGCTGCGGCGCCGCGAGTCTCCTGCCGGTGTACGAGTACCTGGATCTCTCGGCTGCGAAATACATCCGCGACCTGTCCGCCACCCAGGCACATGCCTCGGTGGATTTCAAAGCGCTGGGTGCGCTCGTCGTTCTGGCCGGGGTGGTGCTGGCCTTCCGCCGCTACCTTACCCAGAGCTCCGTGTCTGCCGACAACGATGGACACGCAAGGCGGGCAGCGGTGTCGGCCGTTTTGGGACTCGCGCTCGCTTGTGTGGGCATCGGCTTCCTTCTGTCCCCGGGTCTTGGCGTTGGCGCCAAGCTCGCGCTCGTGCCCGACCTTTTCGGTCACCCGGGTCGCGGTGGTTATCGCGGGGAAGGGACCTTCGTCGAAAATGCGAGCGCCTGGGTGAGCTTTCCCGTCCTACTCCTGGCCTTTGCCGGTGTTCTCGGCGGGCAGGGCGTGCTTCGCCGGCGGGCTCTGATCTGCGGTCTCGCCGTGGTCTCTTTCCTCTTGGCCATCGAACTCCCTTTTCTGGTGGATCTCTATCGTTTCGTTCCCGTCGTCGGGCTAGGTGCGACGGTTCGTTGCGCGTCGGTCTCAGCTCTGATGTTGGGGCTACTCGCCGGCGATGCCCTGGAATCCTCGGGGCGTCTCGCCCGCTTTGCGGCCGGCGTGACACTGGCCGTTTTTGCCGGCGGCTTGCTCTTCGATGGCGGTCCACCCCAGATGGAGGCGAGCGTTCAGGTCGTCCCGGATGGGGATGAGCTGTTCGGCATGGTGTGCTACCCCGAGGGAGCCCGGGACGGACGCGAGGTGCCGTTCGAGGGGTGGGTCTCCGCCGCCGTGCCCTTCGAGCGTGCGCGCATGGTCATCGAGCGAATCGACGCCACGGGTCAGCCTGTGCACGGGCAGCGCTTCGAGGTTCCGCTGTCGATCACCGACGCGCCCAGCGCGCGAGCCGTCGACCTGGCGAGCGAGCGCGTCAGCGAGGCGCCGGCCGACGCGCGGTGGTTCTCGACCCCCACGGGCGGGAGTGGAGTGCTCGCCGACGGCCATTTCGGATTGCGTGTCGAGTTTCTCGGCCCCGAAGGATCGAAACCCCTGGGGGTACGTCGCGCGGGTGCGTTCACCGTTCATCGCGGGGTCGAGCGAGATCCACTGACCCTGGCCTTCCTCCTGGTCGGGGGGCTCTGGGTCCTTTTTGGCGCGCGTTTTTCACGCTTCCTGGGCAACCGAGGCGGTTCCCGTCGGTCTTTCCCGGGTGGGTGGGGGAGGCGGTGGCTGGCCGCGGAGGACGGTCTTGCGGTCTGGGTGGTTGCGGGGCTCGTGCTCCTGCAGGGGCTTCATTTTGCCCGCGGGGTCAACCCCCTCGTCCCCCGCGAACGGGTTTTCCCGGCGACCCGGACCGAGGAAATTCTCGCCCGCGAACTCGGGCCCTATCGGTTCTTTTCCGACGCCGATGTCATGCCGCCCAACACCGGGCTCGTCCGGGGGCTGGCCGGGATCCAGGGTTACGACGCCATGGATGTGGCCGCCTTCAACTTCTATCGCGAGAACGTACTGCCGGGCGGCGTCAACGCGCTGCTCGCGTGGACGCCGCGGGGGGTCGACCTCGCCCATCCCGCCTTTCGGCTGTACGGGGTGGGGATGTTGGTATGTAGCGCACCCCTCGAGCATCCGGGATGGGAGCTCGTGGCAAGCCCGGACTCCGACCACGAAGAAGCGCGTGCGGAAACGTGGATCTACCGCGCCCGCGATCCGCTACCACGCGCGTTTTGCGTTCCGCGCGCTCTGTCGCTCGAGGAATTTGTGACCCTGTTTCGGAGCGACCCGGAAGGCTTCGATCCCCGCTCCGTCGGTGCGATCGAGGAGGATTGGCGCCCCTCACATCCGTTCACGGAAGCGGACGTCTCCAGACCGCGCTTCAGCAACAACGAAGTCTCCATGCGAGCGCGTTTGAACGGCGACGGTTTACTGATCCTGACCGAGCAGGATTTCCCGGGCTGGAACGTGTACGTGAACGGTGTCAAAAAGGAAGTGCTGACCGCCGATATGATCTTTCGTGGCGTCGCCTTGGAGGCGGGCGAGCACGAGGTGGTCTTCCGGTACGAGCCGCGCTCGATTCGCAACGGCTTGTGGATCTCAGGCCTGAGCGCGCTGGCCATTGCCGCGCTCTTCGCCGTCGGCCTGAGCCGGCGACTCGATTCAAGTTCGAACACCCCTCATCGGTCGCAGATCTAGCCTTTCGCCGATCTCGGGTACGTGGAAACCGCTGATGAGGATCGGGGGCAGTTCGGGATCGGGAGTTCCGGGCGGGCCGTCAGGAGTCGTCAAGCAGGAGCGTCGGGAGAGCTCTGAGGGCCCAGTCCGGGAGGTTCAGGCCGTCGATGTTTTCCGGAACGCGCTGCAGACGGCCGAGCACCTCCCGGGCCGTATCGGCCCTTCCCGCGCCAGCTTCGGCGGCGGCCCGCTCCAGGCGCAGGCTGATGGCGCCGGCGTCGCTCCAGGCGAGGCTCATACGTTGGGCCTGGCGATAGTTGCGCAGGGCGAGCTCAAAAGAGCCGTTCGCGGCGTGGTGTCTGGCCCACAGGAGCTGGGCCAGACACTCCAGAGCGTCGCGAACGCGTTGGGTTTCGCCGCTGGATTCGTCGCGGTAGCTCGCATGCAGTTCCTCGGGGCTGAGATCTCTGAGCTCCGCACCCCCCAGCAACCAGCCACCCGCTTCCATCCGACCTTCGCTAAGCACGAGCTCCGCGCCCAGACCCGTTCGCCAGGCCGGATCGCCGCAGCCCGTGGCGCGCAGGCGCTGCAACCATGCCTTTGCGCGCTCCAGGTCCCCGATACGAAATTCGAGCTGAGCGAGGTTCTTCAGGATGCGCGGGTTCGTGGGGGATAGCGAAGAAGCTCGCTGGAGGTGATGGCGAGCGAGCTCGAGGTTGCCCTCCCGGGCCTTGAGGATGCCGGCCCCCTCCTGTGCCTCCACGGAGTACGGTCGAACTTCGAGCACTTCCAGCCAGGCCACGTAGCGCCTGGATTCCGTTTCATCGTGCCGAGCACTCAGCAGGCGTGCTTCCGCGGATCGCGGAGCGATTTCGAGCGCACGTTCGAACGAACGTCGCGCCGCCTCCACCTGGGAAAGGCGCTCGGTCTGTACGGCCTCGTCTTCCCCCTTCGTTTCCAACCCGTCGAGTTCGCGGACCGCGTCGATGTATCCGGCGAGTGCCCGTCCATGCCGGATCAAGGTCGGCGCCTGTAGCGTGATGACCAGGACGACGATCCCGAACACGATGCGTGGGATCGCCGAGTGCGAGACGGGGGAGGTGGCGGTCCGTGCGACGAGGGCTCCGAAGATCGCGAAAGCCAGGGGTCCTGCCACCGGGTTGGCCAGCAGAGGGGTGTGCATGAACGCATTCAGAAACAGCGCCAACCCCGCCGCTCCGAGGGCGGTCGAGTGCGCATCACCCGAGCGCAGCGCAGCCCGGCTCGCGATTGCGGCCCGGATCAGGATCCATAGCCACAGAACACCTCCCAAGAGGCCGTACTCCGACAGACCCTGCAGTGGATCGCAGTGTGCGTGTTCCACCTCGGTGTTTTCCTCACGGCATGCGCCGAGTCGCGAGCTCTCGATCTCGGCCGGGGATCGGTAGGGCGGGAAGGCGGCCTGGAACTGCCCGGGGCCGACCCCGAGGATCGGATGGTCCCCGAGCATGACCAGTGTGCGTCCCCAGATGTGGCCCCGTACTTCGAATCCTCCCAGGGTACGCGCCGCCACGGTCTGGAGGTGGCTTGTGGACGGCTGTCCTTTTTCCTGGGCAAAGACGACACCTCCTCCATCCCCACCCGTTTCATTCGTCGGCACCCCGTGGAACAGAATCAGTGACGCCACTCCGGAGGCGGCAAGAAGGCCGAGTATGCGACGCGGTCGCGCGTGCCGCTTCGACCAAGGGCTGACCATCGAGGTGTAGACGAGGGCCGCTACCCACGCCAATCCGCCCGCCAGCACAGGCGTCCAGCCGGCGTGCAAGACGAAAAAAACGGCCGCTACGAGCCCTAGTATCGAAGCGCTTCCTCGGCGTGTCGCGGCATACAGCCCTCCGACAACCGCTCCGGGGAGCGCGGCCTGTGAGAGCGAGCCCGTATCGCCCAGAACTCCGGCGAGGTGTCCCGAGCCGGCAAGTCGAGAACCGAGCGAGAAACCGGTCCAGAGAATCGAGAGCCAAATCGTTCCTAGCTCCAGCCTTCGGCGACCGCTCCTGGAGAGTTGTGTCGCGCCGACGAACGCGATCGTCAGGCAGAGTAGCTGACATAACGATCGCCGTGCTTCGAGCGGATCGCTGAGTTCCCGAAGGCTCGTCAGGATGGCGAGGAACAAGAGCCCCCCGCACAGGATCGCCCCCTGTCCGATCCGCAAGCCGTTCAGCAAGAGCCATGCAGCCAGGGGAACGAAAGCTAACAGGGTCCAGCCCGTGCCGGCCAGGTGGGGGAAGGGATCGTCGGCCAAGAGTGAGAGCGGACCGGGGAGAGCGAGGAGTGCAGCAGGAAGCAACAGGAGGAGGGGAAGCACCCTCTGCGCCAGCTTGCCTTGCGCCGGATCGGGCGCTGTCCCCCGTGTTCTCGAGTTCACCCCAAAAGCACCGCGTCCACGAAGGCCTCGGGTTCGAAGACTTCCAGTTTTTCTTCGGTCTCGCCGGTTCCGATGTAGCGGACAGGCAGATCGAGCTCCTTTTGAATCCCGAAGAGTGCTCCGCCACGAGCGGTTCCATCCAACTTGGAAACGATCAGGCCGGTGACACGGACCGCCTGGGTGAAGAATTTGGCCTGCTGGATCGCGTTCTGCCCGTTCGTGCCGTCGAGCACCAGCCAGACCTCATGGGGAGCCTCGGGATCTTGTTTGCCCGCGACCCGTTGGATTTTCTTGAGCTCCTCCATCAGGTTCTTCTGGGTATGCAAGCGGCCGGCCGTGTCGAGAATGACAACCTCGCAGCTCAGCTCACCTGCCCTCGCCAACGACTCGTAGGCGACGGCGGCAGGGTCCGCACCTTCCGACTTGCGCACGATTTCGACGCCCGAGCGCCGGGCCCACGTTTCGAGTTGGTCTGCTGCCGCAGCGCGGTAGGTGTCGCACGCTCCCAGAAGAACGGAACGGCCCTGGGAGCGGAAACGGTGAGCCAGCTTGGCGATCGTCGTCGTCTTCCCCGAGCCGTTGACGCCAACGATCAAGAGCACCGTCGGTCGGTGGACGAAATCGATCTCGCCACCTTCCGGTTGAAGGCGCTCCAGGAGCGAAGTGCGCAGGCTGTGGCGTACGTCCTCTTCGCCACGGATCTCACCTCGCACATGGCGGCGCTTGAGCTCGCCCACGACATCGGCAGCAGCCGAGCCTAGATCGGCTGTGTAGAGCAGTTCTTCCAGCTCGCCCAGAAGCGAGTCGTCCATCGGACGTCCGCCTCGGAACAGACCGCTGATGCGATCGGAGAGAGCTGTCCGTGTGCGGACGAGGTTCTTCTTCAGCCTTTCGAAAATCCCCATGGCGATCCGGCTATCGATCGACGACGGTCTGGCTTGTTTCTTCCTTGGAAGCCGCCCGCTCTCGCGTGGCGTCTTTGATCCGGTCCAGCACGCCGTTGATGAACCCCCCGGAATTCTGGGTCGAGTAACGTTTTCCCAGCTCGATGGCTTCGTTGATCGCGACCTTGGGAGGAATATCGGTGCAGTGCAAGAGTTCGTAAGTCGCCATCCGTAACACGTTGCGATCGATCACGGCCATGCGTTCGATATCCCAGTTTTGCGCGACGTTTCGAATGACCGCATCGATCCCGTCGACGTTCTGTGCGGTTCCCTGGACCAGGCTCATCGCGAATTCCCGCGCGACCTTGTCCGATTCTTGATTGCGCAGGAAACTGGGCGCTTCCGCGAGAAACTCCTCGCCGCGGAGATCCAGCTGGTAGAGGGACTGCAGGGCCAGTTCCCGTGCACGAGTGCGTTTCTTCATTTCACCTCTTGCTCGGCCTCCTCCGGGCGCGGCTTCCCCGCGGCTTCCTTCAGAGCCCACAGAACGTCGATCGCGGCCTTCGCCACTTCGTGCCCCTTGTCCAGGCCTCCCTCCGAGCGTCGACGGGTGCGGACCTCCGCTTGCTCGATGGTGTTGCAGGTCAAGACGCCGAACAGCACCGGCGTTTCCGTTTCGATCCCCACGTCCATCAAGCCATGGGCCACGGCTCCGGCGATGTGGCGATCGTGCTCGGTCTTGCCCTTCAGGATCAACCCGAAGCAAAGG
The DNA here is from genome assembly GCA_002683825.1 of Planctomycetota bacterium. Taxonomy (GTDB): domain Bacteria; phylum Planctomycetota; class UBA1135; order UBA1135. The sequence goes on along the minus strand of NYUD01000011.1, from coordinate 172,425 downwards.
ACCGCGTGAACGTCCTCGCGCCGGGCGAGCCTGCCGGCGACCATGGGCAGCTCGAAAGCGCCCGGCACCACGGTCTCGAAGAAATCCTGCGGATCGAGCCCGGCTGCCTCCAGGGTCTCGAGAGCCGAGTCGCGCATGGTCCGAGTGAACTCGGAGTGGTAACTCGAGCGACAGCAGGCGATGCGTTGGCCGCGGGGCAGACGCAAAAGGGTGTCGGCGGACGAGACAGATCGGGTCATGGAAAGGATCGGGAGGCGGGGCCCCTCGCGACAAGGGACTATTCGAGTCTAACGGGTAGCGGTCATCAGGAGTAGGAGTCGCCCCTGCGTATTTCGCTACCCGGCGGCCTATCGGCCCACCGATCCATCCGCCGTCTAGAGCCCCGCCAGCTCGCCTTCGACCTCGTGCTTGCCAGGCTTTCGAAGCCACCAACCCATCCGTTTCCGCAGGATTCCACCGAAATCATCCAGAACCGTATAGGCGAGCGGAACGACCCACAGCGTAAAGAACGTGCTTGCGATCAGTCCGCCCGCAACGATCGTCGCAAGAGCCCGATAGTCGACCACCGTCCCCGAGGGCGGCTCGGAGATGATCATGGGCGCCAGTCCGCAGACCGTCGTCAAGGCGGTCATCAGAATGGGCCGCACGCGCTGTCCACAACCCGTGATCACCGCCTCGGAGCGATCCATCACGATGCTCAGGTTGTGGATGCGGTCGATCAGCACGATGCCGTTGTTCACGACGACGCCGGCCAGGATGATCATGCCGATGTAGCCGAAGGAATCCATCGAGACGTCGGCAAAGAAGAGCGCCCACCACGCGCCCATGATTGCGAACGGAATGGTGAAGAGCACCGAGATCGGCAGCAATAACGACTCGAACAGAATCGCCATCAAGAGGAAGACCAAAAAGAGTGCGAGGACACCCGCCCTGGTCAGTTCGTTCAACTCGTCGCGAGAACGGTTGTAGGCCGATTCGCTGCGGTCCCACGAGAAACCGCGCGGTAGATCGAGTCGGCCCAGAGCAGCGTAGGCCCGTTCGGTCACCGGGATCATTTGCAGGGGGTCATCGACCTTGCCCTCCAACGTAAATGTCGTCTCGCCGTTGCGGCGCGTGATGCCGCGGGAACCCTTGGTGAAGTTGAAGTTCGAAAGTCCCGCCAGGGGCACGAACCCGTTGTCGCTGAACACCGAGAGGTCGCGCAGGGTTTCGTACCCCGCGGTCTCCGCCTCATCGAGTTCGATGAGTAGTGGGATATCCCTTCCTTTCTCCTGATAGCGGGGGAGTGGGAATCCACGCAGAGACCAGGCGATCGTGTTTTGCACCGCTTCGCTCGACACTCCCAGTTCGTGTGCAATGTCTCGGTCGACCTGTACCTCGATCACGTCCGGTGCGCTGTCCAGCGGGTTCGAGATCTGGGACAGTCCGCGTACCCCTTCGAGGATCTTCTGTGCCTCTGTGCCGATGCGCTCGAGAACGCGCGAGTCGGGGCCGCGGAGCATGAAACGGGCCACGCTGGTGCTGTTGGCGGCCGCGTCGTCGCGATAGAAGCGCAGCCGGTGCCCCGGAATTCGCGGTAAGTCCCGTTCCAGGCGGTCCTTGACCTGGTCGAGTTCCTTCTCCTGATGACGCCCTTCGAAGAACAGAGAAAAGCGCCCGCGGCGCTCGTTGAAGCGGACGCTCCAGTGGGCGAAACCGATGTCTTCGCGCCACTCTTCGAGCTTGTCGCCGTAGATGCGAACCTCGCCTTCCGCCTCCTCCAGCGTGAAGGGCGCGTCGAAGGACACGCTGAAGCCCACGGAGTCATCGACGTCGTCCTGCCCGAAGGCGGAGACCTGCATCATGCTCTTCGGCAGCTGGTACGTACTAAAGGCAAAAAGGGCGAGCACGGAGGCCGCCAGGCGATGCTTGATGGTCCACGAGACAAGCGCTTGGTTCAGGTCGATCATCATCTGGATGAGCGAGTTGCCCTGCGGAACGAATTGAGCGGGTCGCCGGGGCGACCTTCTTGAGCCGCTGCGCCAGCGTGCGAAGCCCAGCACGGCGAGCGCTGCGAATCCGACTCCGCAGACGATGGCGGCCACTTTCGAGGGACCGGCGCTCGAGGCGATGTTCAAATCCAGGGAGTCGAGCGCCCGAGCCGCTTCGAAGTTGCGGCTCAAGAGCAGCCACTGGAGACCCGCGAGCACGAGTGCGCCGGCAGCCAGGACGTAGCGTAGCGGCACGACCACCGAAAGAACCGCTCGATTGACCAGAGAGAGTACGGTCAGCGACCGGTACCACGCGTATCTCAGACCGCCGACGAACCACGCGATGGTCCGGACAGGGATCGTTGCGATGATCCTCAGTACCTCGGCTCCGGGAAGATTCGCTCCGGTGCGCCTTCCCAGGAGCCTCCCGGAGACTGCGGGCAGGAAGACGATGGCCATGAAGAGGCTGGCGATCAACGAGATCGAAAGCGGAATGCCGAGCCCTCCGAACATGACGCGCATCTGCTTGTTGTCCGTCATGAAGATCAGCGGCAGGAAGACGACGACGGTCGTCATGGTCGCCAGCGTCACGGCCAGCGCGATCTGCCGAGAGCCCAATACCGCGGCGCGCAGCGGCGCGTGGCCCTTGTCGTGGATGCGCGCGATGTTTTCGACCAGGACGACCGAGTTATCGACCAGCATGCCGATCACCAGCGTCACGCCGACCATCGTCAGGAGGTTGAAAGATCCGCCACTGAAGTAGGTCCAGATGATCGCGACCAGTGCAGAGGCCGGGATCGAGGCCGCGACGCACAACGTCAAGCGCACGCGGCGAAGGAAGATGAAGAGAACGACCACGGCGAGCAGGCCACCCCAGAGGGCGGTCTCGCTGAGCTGTGACAATGCCCCCTCGATGAAGTCCCCTTGCACGAAGAACAGGTTGATCGCCACGGCTCCGTCAACGGCCGGATCGTTCACGATCTCCTCGACCGCCTTACGAAGGTTGTTGCTCGTCACTACCACATTGGACTGGCTGTCCTTGGTGGCCATCCCGTAGTAGGCGAACTCGCCGTCGATCAGCGACATCATGTTGCCGACGCTCTTGACCTTTGCCACGCGGCCGACGTCTTGCAGTCGTAGCCCGTCCCCGATCGGGAACCTGGCGACATCCTCGACGGTCGAGAAGCGCATGTCCGAGCGCAGGATGATCTCGCGACCGCCATCGGTGATCTCGCCCATGGGCATGGCGAAGTTGTCGCGCGACAGCCGGCCGATGATGCGCCCCAGATCGACCCCGCTGGCGGCCAGCTTGTCCTCGTCGATCATGATGCGCACCGAGTCGCGTAGCACACCCCACATATCGACGTTGCCGATCCCATCGATCGCCTCGAGCCGTGGCGTGATGTATTTTTCCATCAGGAAATCACGCCGACTCGGATCGCCTCTGACCGTGATACCGAAGAATGTAAGCGGCATCGAGTCGGCGGACTCGGTCCACATCCCCGGGGTTTCGACCGTCTCCGGCAGGGTGGGCCAGGCCCGTTCCAGGCGGTCGCGCACCTCGGCGCGGACGAGGTCCATGTCGGCGGAACCCTCGAATAGGATCCGTAGCTCGACCAGGTTTTCCCGCGAGCGGCTGACGGTGTTTCGAATTCCGGCCAGGGTGCGCAGTTGCTCTTCGATAGGTCGCGCGACCCTCTCTTCGTTTTCGCGCGCGCTGGCGCCGGGGTTGGGAATCCAGACGTTGATTTGCGGTGCGGTGAACTCCGAAGGAAAGAGCTGCACCGGGATGTCTCGGTAGGAGATCACACCGACGACGATCAGCGTGAGAAAGAGCACGGCCAAGGCGATCGGGCGCCCGACGGCCGCGGCGAAGAAACCCGTCAGGTGTTCGGTTTCGTGTTTCGAATTGTCGGTCATGGCGACTCTCCGATTGCGTGCTATTCCAGCAGGTCGCCTTCGAGTTCCGCGCCGGCCGGGATGGCGACGGCACCCACCGACGAACGCCGGCAGACCAGAGAGTAGACGGTCGGCACGACCAGCAGCGTAAGGATCGTGGAAGACACCAGGCCGGTGATCACCACGATGGCCATGGGGGCGCGGATTTCAGCCCCTTCACTGGATCCCAGGGCTCCGATAACCGGGATGAAAGCCAGCCAGCCGGTCAAGGGGAGCAGTCCCAGGACGGTCGTTGCGGTCGTCATCAGAATCGGCCGCAGGCGCGCCCGCCCGGCCTCGACGATCGCTTCTCTCAGGTCGAGGCCGGCCACCCGTTTCTGGTTGATCCGATCGACCAGGACGATGGCGTTGTTGACCACGATGCCCGCCAGCATGATCAAGCCGATGAACGCGATGATCGAGAGCGGGATCTCCAGGGCTTCCAGCGCGACGATCACGCCGACCGCCGCCAGCGGTACGGTCAGGAGAATGACAAAGGGCTGCAACAACGATTCGAACTGGCTGGCCATGACGACATAGACCAGGAATATCGCCAAGAGCAGCGCAAAGCGCATCGAGGTCTGCGCCTCGTCCATCTCCCGCTTCTGTCCACCCACGGCGACGAAAACCTCTTCCGGCGCCCGCAAATCGGCCAGTTCGCGGTCGATGCGAGAGGCGATGCCCCCCAGGTCCAGGCCCTTGCTGGAGGCGTTTATGACCACGGCGCGCGTGTTTCCGATGCGGCGGATCTCCGCCGGTCCCTGAACGATCGCGACGTCTGCGACGCTCGAGAGCGGAATCGGGTTCTCCGCCGAGGGGTTCACGGGCAGTTCGTAGAGTGCGTTCAGGGAATTCAACACGATCTCGTCGCCCTGGACGCGGATATCTATGCGCTCGTCGCCTTCATGGAAGCGCGTGCTGACGTTGCCCAGGATCTGATCGCGCACGAGGCTTGAGACCTGGTTCAGATCGAGTCCGAACTCGAGCATCTTGTCGCGATCGAAGGTGATGCGCGCTTCCGGGTGGCCCGGGCGCACAGTACTGCGCACGTCGGCCAGCTCGTCGATCGATTCCAAGCGCTCTTGGACGTCCTGCGCGACCCCCTCGAGCACATTCAGATCGTAGCCCCGGATCTCGACGGCGATGGGGGAATCCAACGCGAAGGGAGTCGGACGCTTGACCTCCATCGAACGCAGCGCTGGATGGTCTGAAAGAATGGTGCGCACCTGGTCGGCGATGGCCTCTTCGCGTTCGACGCTCAGGCCCTCTTTCTCCAGACGCACCGTCAATCGCGCCGTATGGGAGCCTTCGATCTCCCGCGACAGCGTCTCCTTTTCGATGCCCGCCGTCAGGGCGGTCATGGCGACACCTTCAATCGCGCGAATCTTCGTGTCGAGCTCGCTCATCACCCCGTCGGTGATCTCGAGCGGTGTCACCGGATCGAATTTCACGTACACCGTGAACTCACCCTGGTGGATCTCAGGAAGCAGTTCGACACCGAGGTGGGGCAGGCGCTCGTAGCTGTACCAGAGCAGTCCGAGGGCGGCGATGGGCACCAGAAACGGTCGCGCCAGGGAGCCGCGCAGGAGCCGGGGATAGACGCGATCGAGCACGTCCCAGAGCGATTGGAAGAGCCGAGCAAACGGGCGACAAGCCCAGGAGGTCACCCGGAACCCCAGGTAGAGCAAGGCAGCGACGAATCGCACGAAGAGTCCTCCCGACCAGAGCATGCCCCTTCCGAGAAACAACAGGAGGCTCGGAAAGATCTTCGACCAACTCCACTCGAAGCCGCGCCAGGGTGGGGCGGGGCGTCTAGGGGGCGGGGAGCTGACGCTTGCGCCGCCGCCTGCCAGCAGTGGGCGCGAGGCGAGCATCGGAATGAACATCACCGCGACGAGCAGCGACACGGTCAGCGAGCTCACCACCGCCAGGGCCTGGTCACCGAAGATCTGCCCCGCAATTCCCGTCACGAACACGATCGGCGCAAAGACACAGATCGTCGTCAGGGTCGAAGTGGTGACGGCTCCCGCGACCTCCGTGACCCCACGCACCGCCGCGCTCTTCAGATCGTCGCCCTCTTCCCGGCAACGGGTGATCGATTCGAGCACCACGATCGCGTTGTCAACCAGCATGCCGATTCCGAGGGCGAGGCCCCCCAGCGACATGATGTTCAGGCTGACCCCCCCCAGGAACATGGGGGCGAAGGTGACGACGACCGAGATCGGGATCGAAAGGGCGATGATCAGCGTGGCCGATAGGCGGCGCAGGAAGACCAGGATGACACCGATCGCCAGGACCGCGCCCAGGAGGGCGGCGTTCTTCACGTCGTTGACCGCGTCGCGGATGAAGACGGACTGATCCGAGAGGAGCTCCATCTTCATCTCCTTGCGCATGCGCCAGGCGATGAAGTCGAGCATGCCGCGCTCACCCAAGGTGTGATCGGACTTGCCTTCGGCCTCCTGCCGTTTGGCGAAGGCCTGCTGTTCGGCCGTGCCGAACAGGCGATCTTTGACGCGCTGAGCGAGATCGACGATGTTGGCGCCCGCTTCCCTGTAGATCGCCAGTTCGACGGACTCGGCGCCGCCGATGCGACTGACGACTTCACGTTTGACGAAAGTCCGCTCGACCCTGCCCACATCGCTTACGCGGATGGTCGAGTTTCCGCGCCTCGCTACGGGCAGCTCTTCGATCTCTTTGAGGGTGCGGAACTGGTTGACCGTACGGACGAGGTACTCGGCCGAGCCCTCGAGCAGCGATCCACCCGAAGCGTTGATGTTCTCCTGCGCCAGGCGCGAGGCCAGTTCGCCGGGATCGACGCGCTTGGCCGCCAGCTCGTGGGGGTCCACGCGCACGCGAATCTCCTCCTCGAGTCCGCCACGTACCTGCACGGCGGCGAGGCCATCGAGGGATTCGAGTTCGCGTTTGGTGCGGTTTTCCGCCAGCCAGCGCAGCTGAATCAGCTGGCTCTGCCGCTCCTGTGCCCCCAGCCCCTCGCGCCCCTCCGGGACGCGAATACCGATCCGCAGGATCGGATCGAGGTTGGGGTCGTAGCGCAGGATCAGGGGCCGCTCCGTAGCGCGCGGCAGCGAGACCCCGTCGAGCTTCTCGCGCACATCCTGGACGGCGAACGTCATCTGCGTGCCCCAGTCGAACTCGAGCACGCAGTCCGAGGTCCCCGCGCGACTGATCGAGGTCGAGCGCACGAGGTTCTGCAGCGTGGCCAGGGCCTCCTGGACCTTTTCGGAGACGCGCTCCTCGACATCTTCCGGCGCCGCACCCTCCCACGTGGTCCGGACGGTCAGGGTCGGATAGGAAATGTCGGGCAACAGGTCGACGGACAGTTTCGACAGGGAAACGAAACCGAAGACGACCAGGGCCGCCATCAACATCGAGATGGCGACGGGGCGGTTGGTGACGATCGAGAGAACGCTCGAACTGCGCTGCTTGGCCAACGGGTCGCTCAGTCTTTCTCGACGTCCGAAGCGGCGTCGTCGGCGAGCCCGTCGACCTCTTGCTGCGTCTCGGTGTCGAACGCTTCCAGATCCGTGGATGGGGCCCCGGGGTCGATTCGCACCGTCTGTCCCTCGATCAGGTCGCGGCTGCCGATGAAGACCACTTCGTCACCTCTCTGAAGCGCTCCTTCTTCGATCGGAAGAATCTCGACGTAGTCCTCATCGGAGAACGACTCGGCGACGTTCACGCGCTTGAGGATGCGTAGATCGCTGCCCTCGTCAGAGGCCCCCTCGGCGTCCTCTTCGACCTTCAGAACGTAGCGTCGAGCGCCTTCGCGGCGCAGCGCGCGTTTGGGCACTACCATGGCCTCCGGGTGGCGGTCGGTCACGATGCGCATACGCATCAGCATGCCCGGCAGGAGGCGCGCCTGTTCGTTCGAAGAGATTCGCGCCGTCACGCGAAACTGTCCGGAAGCGGCTTCGATCGTGGGGCTGATGCGTTCGACTTGGCCGCGGAATTCATGGCCCGAGAAGGCCTCCGCGGTGGCCGTGATTTCGAGCCGTTCAGTTTCCGAGCCGCCGTCGCCATTGGTACCGATCTTCTTGTGAGTGAAGAGCTCGAGTTCTTCCTGCGGACGCGTGAAGATGGCGCGCAGGTTTTCGACGTCGGTCAACACGTAGACCGCAGCTGCGGCCGAGACCATGTCTCCGGCGCGGATGTTGCGCTGGGCGATGACGCCTTCGAAGGGCGCGCGGATCTCCTTGTAGCTGACCGCCAACTGCGCGCGCTCGCAGGCGACGCTCGCGCGAGCGATGGCGTTTTCCTGTGCCCGCACCTGTGCGCTGGCGCGCCGTAATCCGATCTCGCGCTGGGCCTCATCGTGTCGGGCCTGATCGCGCGCAAGGAGTTTTCCTTCCAGGGCCTGCTCCGAGACGGGACTGGCGACCTCGGCCTCTTCGACCAGGCGGCGGTCACGCTCGTAGTCTCGTTCCGCCTGGCGAGCGGCACTGCCGGCGCTGAGGCGCATCTCGGCAGCGTCCTCCACCGAGAGCTTGAGGAGCTCGAGGGTGGTCTTAGCCTCCTCGAGGGCCACTTCGGAATCCCGCGCGGCCAGAACCTCGTCGCGGTCGTCGAGCTTGGCCAAGGTCTGGTTCGCCAGCACGTGGTCGCCCTCCTCGACCATAATCGCCACCGCTACGCCGCCCGAGCGCGGGAAGACCTGGATTTCGAATTCCGATTCGAGCTTCGAGGTCGTCTCGAGGGTGCGGAGCATCTCCCGGATTTCGATGACGGCCGTGCGGACAGGGAGGATGTCCCGCTTTTGAACGCCGCGGGTCTCCGGTTCCTGGGTGTCAGCAGCCGCACTCTGGGGCGCGCAGGCGACCAGACAGCCGAGCCCGCAGGAGAGAAGCAAGGAGCCGAGGGATCCGGAGAGGGAGGGGTGGTGGAAACGCAATTGCACGGGGTGGAGGCAGGGGAAGAGAGCCCGGGAGGACGGGTTCTTACGGGGTTCATGGGCGGCGCGTGAAGTTGCGTTGCTCGAGCCCACATATTCCTCCTTACCGGGGCGGCTTTATAAGGGTGGTCACCCTAGGGTAGCTTGTCGACGCGCTTTTTGACGCAATCGTGTCCATGCTGCATCCCGAAGAAGCACTCAAGGTCATCCTGGAGCGGATTCGCGCGCCCCGTTTCGACCCTGATTCCATCGCCCTGGCGGAGGCCAGTGGCCGGCGCCTGGCCGTCGACGCGCCTTCCGACGTCGATCTCCCGCCGTTCGAGAAAAGTATGATGGACGGCTACGCCCTGCGCTGGCGCGATGCGACGGAGGAAGGGGAGGTCCGTCTGCGCGTCGTGGGTGAATCCCGGGCCGGGGTTCCCTTCGAGGGAGAGGTCCCGTCAGGGTGTTGTGTCGAGATCTTCACCGGCGCCGAGCTGCCGGCCGACTGCGATGCGGTCGAGATGATCGAGCGCACGCGGCGCGAGGGCGATCGGGTTGTCGTTCAGGGGCCGATACCGGCCGCCCGTAACGTCGGCCACCTGGGCGAGATCCTGGCGCTCGGCAAGACCGTCTTCGAGGCCGGGCGCCTCCTACACCCGGTGGATCTGTCGGTGTTGGCCTCGATCGGCTGCGATCCCGTGCCCGTGTTCCCCCGGCCCCGGGTGTCGGTTCTCACCACCGGCGACGAACTCGTTCCGCCCACCGAAAGGCCTGGACGCGGTCAGATCCGTGAGGGCAACACGTTGTTCCTCGCGGCGGCCTTGCGGGCCCTGGGGTGCGAGGTGCAGCGCGCCGGCATCGTGCGGGACGAAGCGCCGCTCCTGCAGGAGGCCTTTCGAGCCGCGCTCGAAGGGGGTGACGCTCTGGTCACGACGGGTGGTGTCAGCGTGGGCAAGTACGACCTGGTCGGCGAGACCTTCGAGAAGATCGGTGTCGAGCCGATCCTCCACAAGGTTGCGATCAAACCGGGCAAACCGATCTGGTTCGGCATGGCCGGCGAGAAGCCCGTCTTCGGGCTCCCGGGCAATCCCGTCTCGAGCCTCCTGGGCTTCGAGGTCTTCGTGCGGCCGGCCCTGGCGCGCATGGCCGGCGGGGGTGCGGACGAGCAACGCGAACGACTTGGCCGTGCACGCTGGAGCGGCGGGACGCTCCGCGCGCCGGGACGCCAGAACAACGTTCCCGCGCGACTTACCCACGGGACGGACGGCGTGCTCGAGCTGCAGGCGCTCGCCTTCCGCGGTTCGGCGGACATCGTGGCCGCCGCGGACGCCGACGCCCTGTGCGTCGTGCCCGCCGACCGGGAAGTCCGGGCGGGGGCGATGGTCGACTACCGACCGCTGCGATAGCCCGTGGACGCGCGCGACTCGCTCCAACCCCCCTCTCCCATGTCCCCGGGACGCCGTTTCGTCGGCGTCCTCGGAGCCTGGGCCTTGTTCTTCTTCGCCAGTCCCGGCAACTGCGGCCGCGACGGGTCCCTCACCCTGGCGATTCTCGCGATCGGGCTGTTCGGTTTCGTCCTGTCCCATCCCCTGCCCGAGGGGGCCGGGAGGAAGCGGGCCCTGTGGCTCGAGTACCTCGCACACGTGATCGGCTCGGTGTGGGTGTGGATCTGGCTCGCCCACGTCCACTGGCTTTCGCTCGTGTACGTAGGACCGGCCTACGCGCTCTACTTCTTCGTTCAGGGGCCGGTCCTGCGGCGCCTCCGGCGCACCCTGCCTTTCGCGCTGGCGCTGGCGCTTTGTTTCACCTTCTTCGAGGCCCTACGCAGCTGGCTTCCGACCCCCTTCGGCCTGGGCTGGTTGCGTCTGGGGCACCACGCCCATCATCACCTGTGGTTGTCGGGCAGCGCGCGCGTCTGGGGCATCGAGGGACTGAGCTGGGTCGTGGCCCTGGCGGGGGGAGCGTGCGCCGGGCTCGCGCTTCGACGCAAGCTCGTCGTTTCCGAGCTGGCCTTGGGTCTGGGAGGGCTCGCCGCGGCCGCGCTTCTGTCGTTGACGACGAGCGCCCCGAAAACCCGGGCCGGGCCGCGCGTGCTCCTGATCCAGCCGGGGTTTCGCCAGGAGCGCTTCGGGCTGGACGAACGGGTCGGCAACATCACCAAGCTGCTCCGCCTCACGCACGAGGCCTTGGAGACGCTGCGGAGCCGGGGCGAGCCGCCCGTGGATCTCGTGTGCTGGGGCGAGTCGATGCTCTACCACTCGATCGCTGCCGAGAGCTTCTACGAGGCCCTGGACGCGGGGCGAGCGCTTCCCGGGTGGTGGGACGCCAGGCTGACTCGCGAGTGGGGGGAGAATTCGGAGAGGACGCTGCGACGAGCCATCCTCGACCAGCTCTACGGACAGCCGGGACGGGTGCCGGCCCTCTTCGATTCCGGGACCTGGTTTCTCGGCGGCTGCGAGCGCTACTTTTCCGACGAATCGGGATTCGGCCACAGCGTGGCACTGGCGCTCTTCGACCCCGGCGGCGAGCGCGCCTCACTGGCGGCGAAGCGCTTCCTGTGCCCCGGTTCGGAGACCCTCTTCGGGTTGGAGAACATCGTCTTCTTCCGCAGCTTTTTTCGGGCCCAGGGGGGGTACGTCCCCGACCTCACCCGAGCGGAGGAGACGACGGTTTTTCAGATCGAGACCCGTACGGGGGAAAGCTATCGCTTCAGCGCGACGCTCTGCTTCGACAACGCATTCCCCGACCCCTACCTGGCGGCGGGGCGTCAGGGTCCCCTCGACTTTCACCTGGTGGCCAGCAACGAGGCCTGGTTCGAGGACAGCTTCGAGATGGACCAGATGGTGGCCTTCAGCCGCGTGATCGCCCTCGCGACCGGTCGGGCCTTCGTCCGCGCGACCACCTCGGGAGTCAGCCTGGTCCTTCGGGCCGACGGTCGGGAGATCGGGCGAATCGGTGGATCGGGCCCGGATCGGGAGGTTTCCGGCTGGAAGGTCTTCGAGGTGGGGGTGCCCTTGGAGCGGGATGAGTATCCCCCCTACGCGACCCTGGCCTGGGTTCTGCGGGGCGCTTCGGTGGGGATTCCACTGGCCCTTTTCCTCTTCCTCATGCGCCGTCCGTAACCGATTCGCGGATCCGGGTTAGAATGCGGGTGTGTAGGCGCTGCGGAAGCCGCCGCGCTTGACCCCTCTCAGGGGTGCCTTTATTCTGCTCTGGCCTTTTTGCGGCCGCATCGACCGGGCACCTCGCCTTTTCCGGACCCCGCCATCACTTACCCCCTGCTTCGCCCATGAGTCCCATCGGACGGATGTTCATCGTGTTGAACCTGGTTCTCGCCGCTGCTTTTCTCGGCTGGGCTTCCAACGCCCTCTCGACGGTCCAGGATTACAAAGGCCAGCTCGAAACGGAGAAGTCCGAGCACAACGATACGGCTGCGGCCAAGGACGAAGAGATCTCCAAGCTGCAGATCAAGATGCAGAACCTGGAAGGCGATTCGGGCCGCTTCCGCGAGGAGCGTGACCTCGAGAAGTCTCAGAGAGAGCGCTCCGAGGCCGACCTGGCCACGGCCAAGCGCGCTAACGAAACGCTGAGCGCGTCGCTGTCCAAGATCGAGTCGAACCTGGGGGACTACAAGCAGCTCATCGAGCAGTTTTCCTCCGACAAGGACAACCTCGCGCAGCTGAACGCGGAGGCGACCCGTGCCCGCGAAGATGCGGTCGACGCCCAGCAGGCCGCCGAGCTGCAAAGGCGGGACGCGGAGGAGGCCCTGCTCGGAGTCCGTGGGCAAGTCGATGTGCTCCAGGCGACCAACACCGACCTCCAGAGCAAGCTCAAACGTCAGGAGGTCCAGATCGCCATCCTCATCGAGGAAACCGGTCTCGATCCGACCCTCATGGCGAGCATTCCGAAGATCGATGCCTCGGTCCTCGACGTTCGTGAAGTCATCGACGACCTCAAGCTGGTCATGCTCAATCGCGGCAGCAACGACGGCGTAAAGCGCGGCTTCACCTTCGATATCTATCGCGGTCAGACCTACAAGGGTCGGGCCAAGGTCGAGACCGTCCAGGCGGATTACTGCTCCGCGCTCATCACGACTGCCGTCGAGAGCAAGACCATCACTGCGGGTGACCGCGCCTCCACGCGACTCTAGTCCGGAAAGGAACGAGCCATGGCACGTAGAACCCCCCGCAGCCGCGCCGCAGCGGCCCCCGCCCGCAAGCCCAAGGCCAAGTCGAAAAAACCCGCACTGGCGGCCGGTATGGAAGTGGTCGAGGACTCCGGTGAGGGACTGGACACGGCCGTCATCCTTGCGACGACCTTCGCCCTCGTGGTCGCCATCGTCTTTACCGATGCGCTCCTGGGCAAGTTCGAAGCGGGCGTGTTCTTCTAGGCCGGGTCGAAGGGCGCCGACAAGGGCTGATTGTGAACACCGGCTTCGCCCCTTGGGCGGGGTCGGTTTTTTTTGCCCACGGTGGTCGACTCCGCCGTGGCTTCGGGGCAAAGTCCTCCTGGGCCAAGCTTGATCGAGCCTGCGCTCTAGCTACCCTTCGTTCATGGCCACCGTCCTGAAACCCCTCGAGTGGGTGCTTGGAAATTTCTCGGTTGACATGGGCATCGACCTGGGGACGGCCAATACGCTGGTCTGCGTTCGGGGGCGTGGGATCATCCTGAACGAGCCAAGCGTCGTCGCCGTGAAGAAGGGGACCAACGAGGTTCTTCTGGACGGCATGGCGGTGGGCAATGCGGCCAAGGCCATGCTCGGCAAGACCCCCGGAGGGATCGAAGCGGTGCGGCCCCTGCGCCACGGCGTCATCGCCGACTTCGAGGTGACCGAGAAGATGCTGCGCTACTTCATCAGCAAGGTCCACGAGGGACGTAGCTGGGTCAAGCCGCAGGTTGTGATCTCGGTTCCCACGGGAATCACCGACGTCGAACGACGCGCCGTCGTGCATTCGGCGGAGCGCGCCGGCGCCCGGCGCGTGTATCTGATCGATGAACCCATGGCCGCCGGCATCGGCGTCGATCTACCGGTCACGGAAGCGCGAGGTTCCCTGATCGTCGACATCGGCGGCGGTACGACCGAGATCGCCGTTCTGGCCCTGGCCGGTTCCGTCGTCGCGACGTCCTTGCGGATCGCGGGTGACGAAATGGACGGGGCGATCGTCTCGCATCTGCGGCGCTACCACAACTTGATGATCGGCGAACAATCCGCCGAGCGCATCAAGCTGACCATCGGCTCGGCCTTTCCGATGGAGCAGGAGCTGTCGATGGAAGTGAAAGGCCGCGATACGGTCACGGGATTGCCGGGGCGAGCGACGATCACGTCGATCGAGATTCGCGAGGCGCTGCAGCAGCCGGTGCGCCGCATCTGCGAGTCGATACGCCAGGTGCTCGAGGAGACGCCGCCCGAGATCTCCGCCGACCTGGTCGATTCGGGTTGCACGATCGTCGGTGGTGGAGCCCTTCTGTCCGGCATGGCCGACGCCGTGGCCGACTTTCTCGGGATTCCCGCGCAGATCACCGCGGACCCCCTCACGGCGGTGGCGCGGGGTACAGGCGTTTTCCTGGAGAAGCTCGATATCTTCTCCCACGTCCTTTCGGCGGACGACGAGGCCTGATACGGCGATACGGAGCCTGGCTCCGTATGCATCGGAGATCGGACCTGGCTCCGTATACGGGCTGGTTCCGTATCACCGGAAGAAAGCGCCGATAGAATCGTCCCCCTCCCCGGCCGATGAAGACTCTCCAGACGATCCACCGAGCCCCTGCCGAGCGGCGAGCAGCCGCCCTGATGCTCAGCACCATGGTGCTCCTGGTTCTGATCCTGATCCTGGCCCAGATCAAGTTCTCGACCGACACCGGTGCGCGCGTGGCCCGCAACGAGGAGACCCTGATCATCATGGACCACGCGATCGAGTCGGCGCTCCTGCAGGTCTACGAGGACCTGCGCGCCGACGCTGAGTCGGCGGGCACTGCAGCCGGGGGAGGGGAGCCCCCCCTCCCGCCCGGTGGTCCAGGGGGTGAGGGAGGCGATCAGGAAGGCGCGGTGGATTCGCGCGAGGATGAGTGGGCCAAACCCAAACGAACCCAGATCAACGAACTGCAGCTGCGCATCCTCATCCAGGACGAGGATTCGAAGTTCAACATTCTCTCGATCCTCACCGAGGACGAAAACGAAGCGGAAAAGGCCTTCGAGCGGCTGGTGCGCATCATCGAACTCTCACGGCGGGATACGGACGCCGAGATCGACGGCATCACGGCGGACCGCATGGCGACGATGATGCTGGAGTTCATGAACCGCCGCCAGAACCAGTACCTGCCCGACCCGGCGCTGGTCTCGGACGAGGAGGACAACGGGGACATCGGCCTGCCCCTGTCGTTGCGTGAATTCGTCGCTCTCGATACGGAGCTCTTTCCCGAAGACCTCTTTCGCGATTTCCGCGATTCGGATGACCTCGTCGTGCATTCGTTGGGGTCGTTTCTGACGGTCTGGTCGTCGGTGGGTACGCTCGACAATCGCGACAATGACGATGGCCCGGACGATAACGACGACAACGACGACGGTGATGAAGGCGACGGTGATGGCGGTGATGGCGGTGATGGCGGCGGCGGTGGTGGCGGTGGTGGCGGCGGCGGTGGTGGCGATGGTGGAGGCGATGGTGGCGGCGACGACCCTACTCCACCCGGTGGGCCCCCAACTCAGTCACAAGCTTCCTCGGGAACCAACGAAGGCGGAACCGTCAACATCAACACCGCCCCCGCGGCCGTGCTCCATGGGTTGATCGAGGATCGCGACCTGCCCTTTCGGTTCTGGGAGGACGTGATCGAGTTCCGAAACGAGGAGGAAGAGGAAGAGGAAGCCTTGGGGGAGGACAATGACGAAGATCTTCCGCTGGATGAATACGGCGAGGAGATCACCACACGCCGGTACTTCAGCTCCTCCCAGGACCTCTCCCAGATCGACGGTTGGGAGAACATCGAGCCCATCCTGCAGGGCGAGATGACCTCCCTCTTCAAGACCGAAAGCAACGTCTTCTCCATCTTCATCACCGCCCGCAAGCCCACCGGCGAGGAGCAGGTCGATGGAAGCCTCAGCCGCGACGAGATCGAACGCCAGGAAGCCGAGGGACAGGGTCTCGTGCGCACCGTGCGTTCGGTCATCTGGCGACGCGTACAGGGTTCCAGTGTCGTGATCTTTCCCCTCATCCGCTGGGAGGTCGTGGACTACGTGCCCTACGAAATCCTCGACTATCCCGACGAAGATCGTTGATGGGGAAACGTCGCTCCAGGAGGAACGCTCCCGATCCGGTGCGGTTGGACGTCTTCAATCACCTCTTTGCCGCGGCGGCGGAGGAGATGGGGGCCGTGCTGCTGCGCTCGAGCCTTTCCCCGAACATTCGCGAACGCAGGGACTTCTCGTGTGCGCTCTTCGATGCCGAAGGGCGCATGATCGGGCAGGCGGCGCACCTGCCGATCCATCTCGGCTCGACGCCGATGAGCGTGCGTTCCGCGATCGATGCGATCGACATGCAGCCGGGTGATGCGGTGTGTTTGAACGACCCCTTTGCGGGAGGGACTCACCTGCCGGACATCACCCTCGTTTCCCCGGTCTTCGTGTCGAAGCCGGCGAGGGGGCGGCGCGCGCGCCCCGACTTCTATTGCGCCAACCGTGCGCACCACGCCGATGTCGGCGGCTCCGAGCCCGGTTCGATGGCCGCGGTGGGTGACGTCCACGGGGAAGGACTGCGTATCCCGCCGGTGCGTCTGGTGCGCGGCGGTGAGGTCGATCGAGAAATGCTCGCGCTCCTGCTCGCGAACATGCGCGTGCCCCGCGAGCGCCAGGGCGACCTCCTGGCCCAGTGGTCCACGAACCGCACCGGCGAGACTCGTCTGACCGATCTGGTTCGCGAGTACGGGGTCCGGGAGCTGCGTCAGCGTGCGATCGAGCTGATGGACTGGACCGAGCGCTTGACGCGCGAGTTGTTGCGTGCTTTGCCCGACCGGGAGGTGGCGTTCGAAGACGAGCTCGAGACTCCCGGCGACCCCGTCCGGATCCGCGTGGAGTTGAAGAAGGCCAAAGACCGTTTGACCTGTGATTTTCGCGCGACCGACGCCGCGCCGGAGAGCTCGCTGAATGCGACCCGGGCTGTGACGCTTTCAGCTGTGTTCTACGTGCTGCGCACGCTGTTGCCCGACTTCACGCCGACCAATGACGGCATCCTGCGACCGGTCGAGGTGCTCACACGCAGGGGCACCCTCGTCGATGCGGTCTACCCCTCGGGGGTTAGCGCGGGCAACGTCGAGACGAGCCAGCGCCTGGTCGATGTGCTTCTGGGAGCCTTCGCCAAGCTGACCCCGGGCATTCCCGCCGCGAGCGCCGGCACGATGAGCAACCTCACCTTCGGCGGGCCGCCGGCGGGGGCCGCGTCGGCGCGCGAACCCTTCGCCTATTACGAGACGAGCCCGGGCGGTGCCGGAGCCTCCGCTGCCGGGCCCGGGGCCCACCTCGTGCAGACGCACATGACCAACACTCGCAATACGCCGATCGAAGAGCTCGAACTCTCCTATCCCGTGCGCGTCCTCGGGCTCGAGGCCCGTCGCGCCTCGGGTGGGGGCGGGCGCCACCGCGGCGGGGACGGTCTCACCAAGCGTCTGCTCTTCCTCGAGCCCGTCCACGTCTCCTTCGTGGGGCAGCGCCAGAAGAAGGGGCCCTGGGGCCTGGCGGGCGGTCGAGCCGGCAAGCCGGGGACGCTGGGGCTCAAAGCTTCGGCGGGAGGTGGTGCACGGCGACTCACAGGCAACTGGTCCGGACGCCTGGCGAGCGGTGCCATTCTGCGCGTCGACACCCCAGGAGGGGGCGGCTACGGCCGTACCTAGCCGACCTACCCGCTTTTCCAGGCCCGCCGACATGGATCCGCGGGTAGGTTGGACCGGGTCCTTGGTCCGATGGGTCCGGCGCCCCCTGTTCTCGGGGCGAACGATAGAAGAACGCCCCCGGGCTTGTGCCAACTTTGCAAGCCGAGGAGAATCCCCCGGCGCCTGTCGCCTGTCTTCAACCCCCGTTGCCCCTTCCACCGGCTTCGACCCTATTATCCCCTCCCAACATGTCCACTCTCAGCGTTTTCGGTGCTCAGTGGGGTGACGAGGGCAAGGGGAAGATCATCGATCTGTTGGCGCGCGACGCCGACATCGTGGTTCGTTGCCAGGGCGGCGCCAACGCCGGTCACACCGTCGTCGTGGGGGAGCAGCGCTTCGTGCTGCACCACCTGCCTTCAGGCATCCTTCATCCCGGCACGGTCAACGTCGTGGGCAACGGCGTAGCCGTCGATCCCCTGGTTCTCTTCGACGAGATCGACGGCCTGGCCGAGCGCGGGGTCAGCGTGACTTCCGATTCGTTGCGCGTAGCCGCCGGTGCCCATGTGATCTTCGAACACCACAAGCGCATCGATCGATACGCCGAGCGCTGGCGTGGCGTCGGTCGCATCGGAACGACCGGGCGCGGCATCGGGCCGTGCTATGCCGACAAGGCGGCGCGCACCGGTCTGAGGGTCGCCGATCTGGTCGAGCCCGTGCGTTTTGAAGAGCGCATCCGGGCGGCCCTGGCCGAGAAGAACGCGCTCTTCGAGAAGGTCTACGGTGAGGAAGCGATGGCTCCCGGCGAGGTCTTCGATCGCTACGCCGCGATCGCCCAGCGCCTGGCGCCCTTCGTTGCCGATACGGGCGAGGAAGTGCGTAGTGCGTACAAGGAGGGCAAGCGGATCCTGTTCGAGGGCGCCCAGGGAGCCATGCTGGACCTCGACCACGGGACCTACCCCTTCGTCACCTCATCGAACACCGGCATCGCTTCGATCGGATCGGGCGGTGGCTTCCCGCCGACGAAACTCGAGCGCGTGCAGGGCATCGCCAAGGCGTACTGCACGCGCGTCGGCGAGGGGCCGTTTCCCTCCGAAGATAGTGGTGCGCTGGGCGAATGCCTGCGCGATCGCGGCAACGAGTACGGCGCCACCACCGGTCGCCCACGACGTTGCGGGTGGATCGACCTCGTGGCCCTGCGCTTCGCCCTGGAGCTGAACGGTGCGACCGGTTGGGTGATGACCAACCTCGACGTGCTCTCGGGCTTCGATGGGATCCCCGTTTGCACGGGCTACGACTATCCCTCGCGCGGCGATCGCGAGCCCAGCGTCTATCCGGGGCATCTGGCCGGCCTGGACGGCGTGAGTCCGGTCCTGGAAACACGTCCCGGATGGAGCGAGGACATCACCGGCGTACGTCACTTCAAGGATCTCCCGCAGGCCGCCCGCGACTACGTGCACTGGATCGAGGAGAAGGTCGGCGTGCCGATCGAGTTGCTCTCGGTCGGACCGGAACGGGATCAGGTGATTTTCCTCAGGACCGCACTGGAGGCCGCAACCTGATGGAAGGTGGTCGATGAACCAGGGGGCGAAGACGAGCGGCCGCGAACAGGGCCGGAAGCGCCGTTCCGCTATCGTACGCCCGGAGCTCGAGGGTGCTTTTCCCGAGCACATCGCCATCATCATGGACGGCAACGGCCGCTGGGCTCAGGAAAGGGGCAAGCGGCGGATCTTCGGGCACCGTTCCGGGATCGATTCGGTGCGCGAGGCGACGACCAACTGTGCGCGAATGGGTGTGAAGAGTCTCACCCTGTACGCCTTCTCCGTCGAGAACTGGAAGCGACCGCGTCCCGAGGTGCGTTACCTCATGCGACTCCTGCGCCACTTCCTCGTCGGCGAGCGCAGGACGCTCATGGAAAACGACGTGCGGCTGCGGGGCATCGGTCGCCTGGACGACCTGCCTGAACCGGCGCTCGACGAGTTGCGTAGTACCGAGGAGTTGACGCGCAACAACAAGGGAATGCTCCTACGTCTGGCGCTCTCCTACGGTTCGCGAGCCGAGCTGGCCGACGCTGTGCGGGACATCGCCACCGATGCGAAGAGCGGACGACTGGACCCGGCCTCGATCGACGAGGAGACGCTGCGCAGCTATCTCTACGATCCGACGACCCCCGATCCCGATCTCTTGATCCGCACGGCGGGCGAGATGCGGCTTTCGAACTTCCTCCTGTGGCAGGTCTCCTATTCCGAGCTGTACGTCTCGGATGCGTGCTGGCCGGAATTTCGCGAAGAGGAACTCATGCGTGCCATACGTGCCTACGCTTCTCGCGTACGGAAGTTCGGAGCACTGCTCGAAAAGGGGGGGGCTCGAACGGAAGCGATGGGTCCAGGGCCTCGAGATGATTTCACTCTAGGATGAACTCGCTCGCTCGGCGTGTGCTGACCGGCACTCTCTTGGTTCTCGGCGCCACCGCGCTTCTCTTGGCTGACGAGCATGCGATCCCGGGTTGGGTCCCGTTCTTCTGTGCGCTGGCGATCTCGCTTCTCTGCGCATTCGAGCTGCGGCGCATGGGCCGCCTGGCGCCTCTGGGTGTTGGGCCGTCGCTCTTTCTGGGGATCCTCCTGTCGAGCGCCCTGGTGGGCTACCGTTTGTTCGAGACTCCGGAAGCGCTCGACGCGGCCCATCCGGCCCTCACATTCGCCACGATCCTTCTTGTCGTCGCCCTGGCGAGCGCGCTGCCGCCGGTGTTCGTGGGACCGAAGAACGGCGAGTTGGGCAACGGTGCCCTGTGGGGCCTCGGCCTGGCTCTGTGGACCTTGCCCTCGCTCTTTGCCCTCGTGCCTTTCGGTGTCTGTTACGGGACGCGCGGGCTCGTTGTCCTGGTCGCGCTCTCCAAGGTCGGGGACATCTTCGGGTATTTCGTCGGTCGCAAGATCGGCAAGCGCAGGCCGTTTCCCTCCCTGTCCCCGGGGAAGACCGTGGCGGGCTGTGTGGCCTCCCTGGTGGCCGGCAGCGTGGCCGGCGCCGTGCTCCTACCGTTCACCTTCCCCGCGTCCGCGACGATCCCCGGATCGGTCTGGGGGGGGGCTTTCCTGGGCGCGGGCCTCAACCTGGCCGCCCAGGCCGGTGATCTGGCCGAAAGCTGGGTGAAACGTCGCGCGGCGGTCAAGGACTCCAGTACCTGGGTCGGACCTGCCGGAGGCGTGCTCGACGTCGTGGACAGCCTGTTTTTCACGACCCCTGTGGCGGTTTTCCTGTGGCCCCTTGTGGTCTAGCCCGAAAGCTCCGACCGTATACGGGAATCCATCTTGACTGAGATCACCATCCCCCTGCGGTCGCACGAAGAGGCCATCCAGGTTCTCGGGCCTTACGACCGATACGCGAAGTTGTTGCGCCAGGCGCTCGACATCGAGATCTATGCCCGAGGCGGTAACCTGCGCCTGAAAGGCAAGGATCACTCCATCGGCGAAGCGCAGCGACGCCTCGAGCACCTGCTTGGCAAGCTGCGCAAGGGGCGCGAGCTGGACGCGCGTACCATCGAGGAGATCCTCGTCGGTGTTCCCGAGAAAGGCGAGGAGAAGTCGCGTGCGGCCTTTGTCCACCCTCCTGAAGGGACCGAACGCCCGGTCCAAGCCGGCGCGAGCCGTCACCGTGGAAGGGAGACGCGCCTGGCCGTTCGACCGCGCGCGATCGAGCCTCGCTCGGCTTCGCAGCGCCGCTACCTCGATTCCATCGAAGAGAACACGCTGACCTTCGGTTGCGGCGTGGCCGGAACGGGCAAGACCTTCATCGCCGTGGCCGCGGCCGTGCGCCGGTTACGTAGTGGCTCGTGCCGGCGCCTGGTGATCACGCGTCCCGTGGTCGAAGCCGGTGAGAACCTGGGGTTCTTGCCCGGCGACCTGCAGGCCAAGCTGAACCCCTACATGCGGCCGGTGTACGACGCACTCTTCGAGATGATCGGTTTCGAAGAAGCCACTCGACTCGAGGAAGCCGGCGTCCTCGAGATCGCACCCCTGGCCTACATGCGCGGTCGTACGCTGGCGAACGCTTTCGTCCTCCTGGACGAGGCTCAGAACACGAGCGTTAGCCAGATGAAGATGTTCCTGACCCGCCTCGGCGAGGGGTCGTGCATGGTCGTCACCGGCGATCCCACCCAGACGGACCTGCATTCGGGCCAAAAAAGCGGCCTGAACGACGCCGTACGACGGCTTCGTGGCCACGCGGGCATCGGGGTCGTTGAGTTCTCGGTCAAGGACATCGTGCGCCACCCGCTCGTCGAGCAAATCGTGCGGGCCTATGAATCCAGCTCGGAAGTCGGGCAGGCCGAGGAGCGCAATCCGGCGCGTTGAGCGTGACGGAGGTGGCCTGGTGCATCGAGGGGGAAAGGCCCCTGGCGGATGGGGCGGTCGAGCGTGCGGTTCGCGCGGCCCTCAGGCACGGCGAGCGTGCGTTGGTCGAGCTTTCCGTCGTCTTTGTGACCGACCCGGTTCTGGCAGAGATGCACGCCAAGCACCTTGGGGATTCCTCGGAGACGGACGTGATCAGTTTCGACCTGGGCGAAGACACGGTCGGCCCCGCGGGGGAGCTGTACATCAGCGTCGACCGCGCCCGGGCGGTCGCCGGGCTGCGAGGCTCGAGTCTGGAACGCGAGCTTCTGCTCTACGTGGTGCACGGCGCCCTGCATCTGTGCGGGTATGACGACCACGAAGACGACGAACGCGAGCGCATGCGCACCGCCGAACGCCATGTGATGGGGGAACTTGGCTTCCCCCCGGATGGGCTTCCCCACGACATCGATCACGACGATGTCGGAGGGGGCAACGCCTCTCCATGAGCGCGTTTTGCGACCTTGCAAGGGGACGCGAACTGGAGAATCCGGGGGTTTTAGGTTTTTTTTTTTGTGCCGAGCTAACGTGCTGTCAAAAGCGGCCTTTCGCTTTTTCTTGGCGCTAGACGTCCGAACAAACGCTTTTTCGTTTCCGCTCGAGCTTGTCGCTGCACTAGAAAACACGGGTAGGTACGGGACAGGTCTTGAAACGAGAGCTCGGTTTATAGATTCAGACGACTCTGAGGAGTCACGACGAGAAGTTTTGTTCTTCGAGTCAGGTCTCCTGAGGGACAAGAAAATGAGAACGCGAGTCCTAGCAGGCGAGGTTCCAAAAGGGAGGTCGGCACCGGTCTTCTCGAGGACCGAGGCGCTTTGGCAGTCCTTTTGGGACTCACCCACGGACGAGGTGCGTAATCTCCTCGTCGAGGAATACCAGCGCCTCGTTCGCGGCGCCGTGGCGGGTTTTTCTGCCCGCCTACCCCGCTTCGTCGACCGCGGGGACCTGGTCACGGCGGCCAACGTGGGCCTCATGGGGGCGATTGCGAGCTATGACCCGGGACGCCGCGTCCGCTTCCAGACGTATGCGGAGATGCGCATCCGCGGTGCGGTCCTGGACGAGCTGCGGAGCCAGGATTGGCTGCCGCGCCCCTGGCGCCAGCGTGTCGAGGAGAAGAAACGCACGCTCGAGAGGCTGCGCGCCGACCTGGAGCGCGAACCCCTCGACGGAGAGGTCGCCCTGGCGATGGGCCTGGCGGTCGACGAGTACGAACTGCTCTTCGGGGTAGGACTGCCCGGCGGACCGGCGAATACGACGGCGGCGCGCCGGGATGAGCCGCTGACCCTCGATGTGGTGGCGGACCCCCGCAGCTGTTCACCTGGGGAGAACTTGACGCGTTCGGAGTTGCTGGGGTTGATGTCCCAGAAGATGACCGAGCTGGAGTCCCGAATCGTCTACTTGCGCTACTGGGAGGAACTCTCGATGCGCGAGATCGGGGACCTGACACAACTGTCGGAGTCGCGTGTGTACAAGATCCACACGCGCTTGCTCGAGCGATTGAAGGTTCGCTTTCACGCGTAGGAAAAAAGAACGGGGGCACGAAGCGTGGCTCCGTGCCCCCGTAGATATTCCACCCTACGGACCCGCAAGCGGGTCAACGATCCTCATCTCTCGGGTCTCCCCGGTGGATTGAAACCGTATTGCTCTTCTTCCCCAGTAAGAGCATGGGTGGAATAGTGGTCGAATGAGCAGGTCCCCATCTGCAATTCGACCTCGCATCTCCTCCCTCGAATACGGTGGAACCCGGTCCCCACTGGGCCCACCGTACACTCAGGAATTCTAACAGTCCGCAGCGTGGCGTAGGCGGCTGTGGCTTGGAAGGGGCGAACGCGGGACTTGCGTCGCTGGTCGCGAAGATTCGGACGATCCCACCTGCGGGTTGTCCCTATTTGGAGCCAGTTCGACATGTTGATTCGCGTTCGCTCGAGCCCCTCCGCCGACCGCGGCGAGGTCACCCCCCGCCCCGGGCCCCGCAGGGCTCTTGAAAGCGAAAGGTGGCTCGGTCCGAGCCGGGTTTGGAACCCATGTCGCCCCGTCGGATGACGCCCTGTAGGGTCGACGACATTCGGTAGCTCGGCTTCCCCAGGGGGGCCCGTGGCTTTGCGTCCCGGCCTTGCGACCGGTTTGCCCCTGTCGTGTCATCGTAGGGAGCTGGGGAAACATACCTTCGAAATCGCAAAATGCAAATCGGGCTTTCGGAAACCCGCTATTGCGTGCTTCAAATCGACGTTATTGCGTATAAATAAAGGAGTTACAGCGTTGGATAAGGTCCGGTTTTTTGCCCGAGCGCGACCCCCTCCATCCGGCAATTCTTTCCCGACCCCGTCCTGTGGGGCCTGCGGCTACCTCACGCTAGCGTGGACCTGCAGCACCCCGTCCAGCACCTCGGCGAAGCGATCCAGGGCCACCATGTTCGGACCGTCGGAGGGGGAGGAGTCCGGATCCGGGTGCACCTCGAAGAAAAGTCCGTCCACCTGGCCCGTTGCGACTGCCGCCCGGGCGAGAGCCGGGACGGCGCTACGATCGCCGCCCGTCTTGCCCTGGCCCGTACCCGGTAGCTGGACCGAGTGGGTGGCATCGAAGACCACGGGGTGCCCCGTCTGGGACAGGTATTGAAAGCCGCCCATGTCGACCACGAGTCGGCCATAGCCGAAGAAGGACCCGCGTTCGGTCACGAGCAAGTTTCGGTTGCCGGTCGATTCGCATTTTTCCGTGACGAAGCGCATGTCCCAGGGAGCGAGAAACTGGCCCTTCTTCACGTTGACCGTCTTGCCCGTCTCCGCCGCCGCCAGAAGCAGGTCCGTCTGCCGGCAAAGGTAGGCTGGAATCTGAAGTACGTCGACCCGTTCGGCCGCCGGTGCACAATGCTCGGGCAGGTGGACATCGGTCAGGACCGGGATCCCCACCCGCTCGCGCACCTCGGCCAGGATCTCGAGACCCGCCTCCAGGCCGGGGCCACGCACCGCTGAAACACTCGTGCGGTTGGCCTTGTCGAAGCTGGCCTTGAAGATGCACGGGAGCTCGCGCTCCGAGCTCATCTCCACCAGCTCCTCCGCGATGCGTAGGGCCAGATCCCGGGATTCGAGCACACAGGGTCCGGCGATGACGAAGAGCGAACCGCCGCCGAAGGTGCGGCCGGCGATCCGGGCTGTGGGTCGGGAGGTCATGAGGAGTCCGTTCAGGGTACCAGCAGACGATACTGATTCGGTAGGAGCTCCACCTCGACGGGCGTTTCTCCCCCCAGATCGCCGTCGACCTGGAACGGGCAGGGGGTCTGGGAGGTGATTCGAATCGAGGCTGCACGGCGGAGCGTGACGCCCCTTCCCGGCAGTCGCTTCAGGGTGCCCTGGAGGGCGCCCCGCAGGATGCCGGGCAAGCCGGTACGCGGGAACAGGTACACCTCGAAGAGCCGATCGTCGAGCCTGGCGTCCTGGTCGAGCTTGAGGAATCCCCCGTAGTCGCGCGTGTTGGCAACCAGAACAAAGCCGTACGAGCGCTGGAGCGCCTCACCGTCCAGGGTGACCTTCAGGTCGGGTTGGCGATAACGAACGATCTCACCCGCGACCGCCCGGGCGTAGCTCCACTTGGTGATCGGGCCCCGGCGACGCCTTTCGACCGCCCGTACCGCTTGCGCATCAAAACCGACCCCCGTGCAAAGGAAGGAGAGGTTGCCGTTCACCCGTGCGACGTCGATCCGCTGGACATTGCCGCGATAGAGGATATCCAGGGCGTGATGCACGTCTCGCGGAAGACCGATCGAGTGGGCGAGTACGTTCGCCGTCCCGTAGGGCAGTACGCCCACCGCTGTTTCCGTATCGACGAGCCCGTCAAAGACTTCGCGCAGCGTCCCGTCGCCTCCCACCGAAACGACGAGATCGACCGGCTCTTGCAGGGAACGCAGGCGCGTGAAGGCGTCCCCCTTGCTCCGCGTCTTCAGGACCTCCACGTGTACGCCGCGCTCGTGCAGAGCGTTGCGGAGCTCCTCGGCGGCGGCGACCCCCTGCCCACGTCCCGAGACCGGGTTCACCACGACGAGTGCGCGGGCGAACGGCTCGGTGTGAAGCGAGCTCATGGTCGCGGGGGGGGAGTGGAGATCGGTTCGGGCATCCAATGCGTCCGCTATCCGTGCCTGGGGGGCGCGAGCCCCCAGGCGCGTAGCCTAGCACGCGTCCGGCCCGCATCCGCGTCAGTCCGACGGCGAATTCGGCGGCGAATTCGCCGCCGAAGCCGGTGGGTTGGCAGGTTTGGGGTGCCCGTTCAAGAACCGTTCGGGCTACAGTTCCACACCGTGAGCGTCGTTTCACGTGAACGGCTCCTGGTTCTCGGATCCAGCGGGTTTCTCGGCGCCCATCTCGTGCGCGAAGGGGCGGAGCGCTTCGGGTGCGTCCATGCCGCGTCTCGGCGTCCGGAACTCTATCCCGGGACGCTCCCCGCCAATGCGCGGTCCGTGCCCTGGGATGCTCGCCAGGCGATGGAGAACGTCAAGCTTTTCGCCGACGCGCGGCCGACCGTGGTCATCGTGGCCGCGGCCCTCAGCCGTCTGGCGGCTTGCGAGCGCGATCCGGATGTGGCGCGCGAGCTCAACGGAGCCATGCCGGGAGGGATCGCGCGGCTTGCCCGGGACTTCGGGGCGCGGCTGGTGCACATCTCGACGGATCTCGTTTTCGGGGCCAGGCCGCCGCTGGGGGAGCGTTACGGCCTCACGGATCCGCCGGCTCCGCTCTCCGTCTATGGACACAGCAAGGTCGAGGGTGAAGAGCGGGTTCTGGAGGCGAACTCCCAAGCCCTTGTGTGTCGCTTGCCGCTGCTCTTCGGCAACTCCTTCGGGCGGGGTCTTGGGGCCTCCGATGCTCTGCTGGCGGCGATCGAGCGCGACGAGACGCCGGTTCTCTTCGTCGACGAATGGCGTACGCCCCTGGATGTGGGCAATGCGGCGGAGGCTCTGGTCGAACTCGCCTTGGGGGACGCGTGCGGGATGCTGCACCTCGCGGGGCCCGATCGCCTCAGTCGGGCCGGACTGGGGCGGGAGGTCTTACGCTCGCACGGGTTCAGCGATGAACAGGTAGACGAGCGAGTCCGTTGCAGGACCCGTGCGGAGCTGGGTCTGGAAAGCCAGCGTCCGGCGGATGTCGGCCTGGATGCGGGCGACACGATTTCCCAGCTGCAGACCCCGCTGCTGGGAGTTTGCGACGTCCTCTAGCCCGGACCGGCGGACAGCACAGCTTGACCCTCCCTCGTGCGGCGGTTGAAGTGGTCGAGCCTGCATAGGTCGGCCCAGGTGGAACCCATGAAACTCGACTCTCGCTACGACGCACACGCCCACGAGGCAAAGGTCTATCAGGCGTGGATGGATCAGGGGGCCTTCACCCCCTCCGCCGACGCGGAGGGCAGAGAGCCCTACGTGATCATGATCCCGCCGCCCAACGTCACGGGCGTTCTGCACGTGGGGCACGCCTTGAACGGCGCGCTGCAGGACATCGTGATCCGATTTCAGCGCATGCGTGGTCGCGATGCGTTGTGGCTGCCCGGGACCGATCATGCCGGCATCGCCACCCAGGCGGTGGTCGAAAAGCAGCTCTATCTAGATGAGGGCAAGACCCGCCAGGACATCGGCCGTGAAGCTTTCGTCGAGAAGATCTGGGAGTGGAAGGAGGTGCACGGCAACAAGATCCTCGAACAGTATCGCAGGTTGGGGGCGTCGTGCGATTGGACGCGTACTCGCTTCACCTTCGAGCCGCACATGTCGCGGGCCGTGCGCGAGGCATTCGTGCGTCTGTGGGAGAAAGGGCTGATCTATCGCGGCGCGAGGCTGGTGAACTGGGATTGCACGCTGCAGACGGCCGTGTCGGATGACGAGGTCGAAATGACCGCGCTGAAGGGCAAGCTCTACTTCCTGCGTTATCCCGTGAAGGAGGTGGATGGCGCACACCTGACGGTTGCGACTACCCGGCCCGAGACCATGCTGGGCGACACCGGCGTCGCCGTGCATCCCGAGGACGAGCGCTACAAGGACCTCGTGGGCAAGCACGTATTGTTACCCTTCGTCGGGCGTGAAATCCCCATCGTCGCAGACGTAACGGTCGAGCGTGAATTCGGTACGGGGGCGGTCAAGGTGACGCCGGGGCACGATCCAGCGGACTACGAGCGCGGGCAGCGGGCCGGGCTTCCCACGATCAACATCCTCGAGAAGGACGGCAAGCTCAACGACAACGCGGGCCCTTTCGCCGGGTTTTCGCGCGAAGAGGCGCGTAAACGAGTCGTTGCGGAGATGGATGGGCTGGGGTTGCTCGAGAAGACCGAGACGTACCAGCACAACGTTCCGATTTCCGATCGCTCGAAGAGCGTGATCGAGCCGCTTCTCAGCGAGCAGTGGTTCGTGAAGATGGAGCCTCTGGCCAAACCGGCGATCGAGGCTGTGAAGAACGGTAGCCTCGAGTTCCGTCCCGGGCGCTGGACCAAGGTCTATCTCGATTGGCTCGAAAACGTGCAGGACTGGTGCATCTCGCGTCAGCTCTGGTGGGGCCACCGTATCCCCGTCTGGTACGACGAGGACGGCACGCCGGTAGCTTCGCGCGACGACCTCGAGATCGGCAGCCTCCATCCGGAGACCAAGAAACCCATCGTGAGACAGGACGAGGACGTGCTGGACACCTGGGCTTCCTCGTGGCTTTGGCCCTTCGCGACCCTCGGGTGGCCCGACCGGACGCCGGACCTCTCGCGCTTCTATCCCACGCACTTTCTTTCGACCGCGCGTGAGATCATCTATCTGTGGGTCGCACGGATGGTGATGGCCGGCTATGAGCTGCTCGATCATCTGCCCGTGGAGGAGCGTTGTCCTTTCTCGACGTGCTACGTCCATGCCACCGTGCTCGACGGAAAGGGCAAGCGCATGTCCAAGAGCGCCGGCAACGGCATCGACCCCATCGACATGATCGAGCGGTACGGGGCGGACGCCGTGCGGCTTTCCCTGGTTCTGCTTACCCGTGAGGGGCAGGACGTCAAGCTCTCCGAGGATCGTTTCGAGATGGGGCGGCGTTTCACCAACAAGGTCTGGAACGCGGTGCGCTTCGCCCTTGGGCACCTGGAAAACTTCGATCCCGATGCGCCCCTCACTCCCGATGCGTCGTGGGCACTCGAGGATCGTTGGATCCTGTCCCGGCTGGCGCGCGCGACGCAGGAGGTGACGCAGGCCTACGAGGAATATCGCTTCAACGATGCGGCCACCACGCTCTATCGGTTCGTCTGGAACGACTTCTGCGACTGGTACCTCGAACTGGTGAAGTCGCGTTTGGAGGGCGATGAGGCCTCGGCGGAGGCTGCTCGGCACACTTTGGCCCAGGCCATGAACGGTTGGCTGGCGCTCCTGCATCCCATCACCCCTTTCCAGACCGAGGTTCTGTGGAAGGCGTGCGCGGCTACGCGTCCCAAGCCGATCGGGGGAGGCGGAATGCTGATCACGTCAGCCTGGCCCGACAAAGCCGGTCGCGTCGACGAGGCGGCCGAGGCCGAGATCGAACTCCTACAGGGGCTGGTTCACGCGGTGCGCTCCGTGCGCGCGTTGACGACGATCGGGGATCGCAGACCTTTGCCCGCCATCGTAGCGGTGCCGCGTGCGGAGGATCGCGCGGTCCTGCAGGCTTGCGCAAAGCGAGCGCGGGCCCTGGCCCACCTGGAAACCCTGGAGATTCACGAAGCCGCCGAGCGGCCTCCGTCGTCGGCGGTCGCCGTCGCTCCGGCGTTCGAGGTGTTTATTCCACTCGGTGCGGATGTGGACCTCGGGGAGCTCGCGGCAACTTTGAAACGACGCGTTGAAAAGCTCGAGAAGGGCCTGCGCGGCATCGAGGGCAAGCTCAAGAATCAGGGCTTCTTGAAGGGAGCCGATCCCGACGTTGTGGAAGCGGAGAAATCCCGCTGTGAGGAGATGAAGCGGGAGCTGGACCTTTTGAGCAGGAACCTGGCGGGGTTGACCTAGCGGGCTTCAGCGTTGCATCACCCTTTCGGCAAAGAGTGCCCCGCCTCATGACAGAGCGCGCTTGCGCTACTTCCAGCTGGTGTCAACCGTCCCCGGCTCCAGCTTGATCGGAAGGTCGAACCAGAATCCCTTGCTCCTTTTCTTGCTCGGGATCGTGAAGGTGTAGCGCAGCGTATCCAGCGGAGGCGGCGGGGGGTTTTCTTCGTCGAACTGGGAGAGATCGGGCTCCACATAGGGCTCGAGGTTGACCGTGCCGGGCTTCATACGCTGGTCGGCGACCGGCGGGGACGGAAAGGCTACCTGGGGAGTACCGTCCACGCTGTAGAGGAAGTAGACATCGACCTCGGGCTGAAAACCGTCGACCAGAGTCCAGGCTGGAATGGGTTCGTCCGTTTCGAGCTTGGGGAGCTTGCCCGCTGCGCGCCAACCGAGGAGGTAAGTGCCTCCGTCGAGCAAGGGGTCCGCCATGGGCTTGGAGAGGGAGAGAAAGCCGATGATGACAGGTGCGTTGATCGAGAGGTCTTCCAGGCTCTTCTTGTTGCTGACCTCGATCTTCGTGACCGGGCAGAAGAGCATCTTCTCGTGGCCCGTGATGACCCTGTAGCCGGCGGCATTCACGGACCCGGCTGCGGTCGTCCAGCGTTGTTTGACGAGCGCTGCCTGCTCGATGAAGTTGACGTCATCCTGCGGTATGGCGCGAAAATCGATCGTGTTCTCGGTCAATTCGCTGGCAAGATCGAGCCCCGGCGACTTGCTGGAAGCGACGCGGAAGCCGAGCGCTTCGGCCGATTGATCGCGAGACGTGGGCATGCGCGTCGGGATGCGCACACCGTCCCTGGTTTGCTTGAACGAGCCGGACACCAGGACGCGCAAGTTCGGATCGAAGCCCGCCTCGACGCGCAGTTCGTTTCTGCGCTTGCCCGACTTGGTCTTGATCTTCAGCGGCCGATACTTCTTGAAGGGGGTGTAGGGGCTGGAGGTCCACTCCCACACGTTGCCGGCCAGGTCGTAGATGCCGTTGACGGCGCCCTCCTCGAAGCTGGCGACAGGCAAAGAATCGTCGCGGTCCCCGTGGCGCGATTGACAGTACTTACCATCCATCCATTCCTCGCCCCAGGGATAGAGGCGATCGGAGCTGCCACGTGCGGCGCAAGAGAACTCGAACTCGGTCATGAGGCGTAGCCCGGCCCACGCGGCATAGGACAGAACATCGGTATAGGTGACGAACACGACCGGGTGGGCCTTGCGATTCTCGGGAACCTCCCACTTCGCGCCTTGCCAGTTCTTTTCCCACCACGCCTCCGCGTCGAAGGTCTTGTTCTGATGATGCTCCCCATTCGCGCGGGCGGCCTTCTTCTTTTCGTGCTCCGCCTCCAGGAAGGCGGCACGCCCCTCATCCAGAGATTCCTCGCCCCAGAGGTAGGGGGGCTTGGTGCCGGTGGCGGAGATAAAGGCGGCGTACTGCTCGTTGGTGATCTCCGTTGCACCCAGATAGAAATCCTGGACCTCGGCCTGGGTCTTGGGGGTCTCGCCCGCGTAGACGTTGCCGCGCCCCTGATTGGCCAGGATGAGCGCCTCGACGTCCTTGGGGTCGCTTCCCATCGAGGTTTTTTTTTTCCCCTTTGATGAAGACGAGGCCCGGGGGCGCATCCTGAGGAAGGGCCGCGAGGATGGGGGAGAGCCAAAAAGCGGTGGAGAAGACGATGCCGAGCACGAAAAAACCTCCTGAGTGAGCTCGATTCGCGAAATCGGGTTTCCGGGGCGAGGATTGGCAGCAAAGGAGCACGGATGCGCGCTGCTTCGGGACAAGGCGGATACCCTGTGAGCGCGACGATGTTACCGGGGAGTTCCGGGGGCGCAACCGGGCCTGCGCGGTTCACCGCCGGGGTGGGCCTCTACCCCTGTCCCCGGCTCCCGGCGGATCAGAGGGCTCGCCTGCCTGGGCCCCGGTACGGTTGTCCCGGCTTTTTTCTCTCCCCGCATGGATGTTCACGAAACAACCGACCGGCCGGCGCCCCGGAGAATAGCGCTTCCCAAGGCCCTGATCGGTTTACGCCTGGACCGGGCCCTGGTCGAGCTCCTTCCAGGGATCTCGCGCACGCGCTTGAAGGAGCTGATTGTCGACGGCGGCGTGTGGTTCGAGGGCGAGTGTCTCAGGCGCCCGGCGATGAGAATCGAGGTGGTCGGGAAGCTCGAAATCAAGGACGTTCCCAGGGTCCGCGAGCGCCCAGGAGCCGCCCCCGGCGTCGAGCCCGAGATCGTCTTCGAGGACGAGCACCTGGCGGTCATCGAAAAGCCCGCCGGGCAGATCACCCACCCCACCAGCGTGGTTCGCGGCGGCAGCGTCTCGGAATGGGCGACCTCGCACTGGAGGGCCTTGCCCGCCCCCCAGGGGGACGATCGCCCGGGCATCGTGCACCGTCTGGACTCCGACACCAGCGGCCTCATGGTTCTCGCCAAGTCGGAGCGCGCCGCGCCTCTGCTCCTGGAGGCCTTTCGCGAGCGCAAGGTCGACAAGGGCTACCTGGCACTCGTCCACGGCGACCCGCGTTTCGATTCCGATTGGATCGAAGCTCCGATCGGGCGTTCGCGCAAGCGCTCCGACCGGATGAGCGTGATCGAGGCGCCCGTTCTACGGCGCTTCGATCACGGGTCCGGGGAGTCGGACGAAGCCGAAGATTTCGTACCCGGTCTCGAGGCTTCCACTTTCTACGTCACGCGCGAACGACTGGGACGCTTCGCCCTCATCGAGTGTCGTCCCAAGACGGGCCGTACGCACCAGATTCGCGTGCACCTCACACACATCGGCCATCCCCTTGTGGGGGATCGGGTGTATGCAGGCCGCAAGCGTGTCGCCGTTCCTCGAGAGGCTCCCCCGCTGAAGCGCCACGCGCTGCACGCCTCCGCCCTGGCATTCCTGCATCCGCTCACCGGCGAAGAGATGAGTTTTGAACGGGACATGCCCGCGGACATGGAGGACTTTCTCCAATGGGCGCGTCAGGAAACGGGCTAGGGCCCTCTTACTCCACCCGTAGGACGACCCGTTCGGTGGGGGCACCCGAGAGTTCGATCGCTCGCTCGACCCGTCGCCCATCCTCGAGCTTGGCTGAGATCTGGTAGGTACCGGGAGCCAAGGGGCCGACGCGTTGTTCCAGATCGGAGAAGCCGGATTCGATCTCGCGCAGGAACGTTTCCATCCCCACCAGGCCGTTGACCCGCCGACCCAGTTCGTCCAGCACCAGCACCCTTGCGGGCAGTGCGGTTCCTTCGGTTCCTTCCAGCTGGACCGAGAGCAAGGTGCCTCGGGTCAAGACGATTTCGGTCTGGGTGTGTACGCCGGCGGAGACCTCCAGGGGGGCGCTTTCCAGCGTGGACGCGTCCCCGGTGCGGGCGAAGATCGTGTAGCTGCCGGGGACCAAGGCGGGATAAAGAAAGCGACCGTTCTCATCCGAGCTCAACTCGGAAATACGTGCGAGAACGAAGCCGTCCCGTTCGCGGATGAAGATCGATGCGTTCGGTATCGGAAGGCCCTCGAGGTCGAGCACCACGCCCCCGAGGGATCCCCCGCGGGTCAGTTCGACGACGATCTCCTCGCTCTCGTCCTCGGAAGCGTTCAGGGTGATGGAGCGCGCGACGCGCGGTGCGAGGCCGCCGTGGCGAGCCTCCGGGAAGGCGCACAGGCTGTAGGTCCCCAGGGCGAGGGCTTCGAACTCGAAGCGTCCATCGGCGTCACTCTCCACCTGTAGGAGGCGGCTTCCATAGGGACAGCGTGTCGGCAAGGGACCTTCCTCGCCCAAGGACACGAGAACCCCAGCCTGGGGCTGGCCCGTGTCCGAGACGACCTGTCCCCGCAGGCGTTTGGCCGGTATCTGCGGAGCCGGGTTGCCGCCGAGCACGACGTGGCTCTCGTCTCCGTCGTGAATCACGACCTCGGCCGACAGCGCCGGTTGCTCCCGGGGTGCCGAACGACCGCCGCTCTCGCCCTCGGGTAGCACGTAGACGCGCCAGTTGCCCGGCTCCAGCTCCTTGAACGCGAAACCACCGCTCTTGTCGGTGCGACCGGTTCGAGTGTCGAGAGAATCGGCGCAGGCCACGCTGAGGAAACGACCGACCTCCGGTTCGTCCCTCTCGTTCAGGAGGACGCCCGTCAAGAGACCGCCCTCGCGCAAAGCGACTTCGATATCGTCGACCACTCCACCGGCGGGGATGAGTACCTCGACCATGATGCTGCTTGCGAAGCCGTGTGCGCTCGCGATCCAGCGGTGCGACCCCGGCAGAAGATCCTTCACGTGGAAGTGGCCGTAGGCGTCGGTCTTCCATTCGTTCGTCGTACGGCCGGAAGCGGCGCGCCAGGAAACGATGCTGCGGATCCGCGCTCCGGCGAGGGCATGACCCTCGGGGTCGACCACCGTACCCGCGGCCGAACCCTTGGCGATCAGTTCGAAGCGCAGGGGCTCCGAGGTGGCCGGGCGCGGCAGGCGAACCTCGCAGGGAGCCGAGCTGACGTATCCTTCGGCGTGCGCCGTTAGGTTCCAGGAGCCGGGCTGCAGGCCCTCCAGCTGAAACCCACCGTGTCCGCCCGCGTGGGTCGACTGGAAGCCCGACGTCGCTCCCTCGATGTCGACTGAAAGCAGGGTGAGTTCGAACGTTTCGAGGGCTTCGCCGCCGGCCGTGATCACGCTTCCATCCAGACGCAGGCCATGGCTCAGCGTAACCAGGACCTCGTCCGAATTCGGGTCGAGGTCGATCATCCGGGTCCAGCCGATGCGGTTGCGGCTACCGAGGTCGACAGGGTCGGGGCCGATCGACTCGACACCCTGGGCGTAGAGGGAGTAGCCCCTCCCGTCGAGACCGGCGAAGTGAAACGCTCCGTGCTCGTCCGTGCGCACGGCTGCGATCTCGCGGGCATGGCGCTCGAGCCGCACCTTGAAACCGGGCGCCGGGCTGCCATCCGCCCACAGGACACGGCCCAGGAGTGCACGACCGCGGTGGAGGACCGCCTCGACATCCACGCTTTGCTTCGGGGAGCTCAGATCGACCACGAGCGAGTCGGGCAGAATCCAGCCCTCGAGTGTGCAGCCGATTTCCAGCTGGGCTCGCGCCGGGAGCCCGGCCAGCTCGAAGAGCCCGCTCTCGTC
This sequence comes from Planctomycetota bacterium, assembly GCA_002683825.1. Lineage (GTDB taxonomy): Bacteria > Planctomycetota > UBA1135 > UBA1135. The sequence continues at coordinate 137,278 of NYUD01000011.1, read as the reverse complement.
CGTCCCGTCCTCGACCGACCAGGAGCCGAAGAGCGGCGCGAACCCATCGAGCTCGAGGTCCCCCCGATAGCTCACGGACACGCCGGTCAGCGGATGTCCGTCCGGATCGACGATCCGACCGCGGAGCGTGCTCCCGGGCAACAACCTGAAATCGAGATCGAGCACGGCGCCGGGTTGCGCATGCAAGGGCGCGGCGCGTCCGGGCAACAACCCATCCGCGACCGGTGCGATCACGAAGTTCGTCGAGGGCGGGAGACCGCGCAGTTCGAAGGCGCCTTCGTCGCTGGGGCGTGCGCTCAGACGTCCGTTGACCGGGGTTCCCGGTCCACCGTGGGCGAGCGCGTCGTGCAGCGCACCGAGGTCGGGGACGGCGCTGACCCGTGCACGGCGGATGAAGGCCTCTTCCAGGAGCGTTCCGTCCTCGGCGAGAACCGTCCCACGCACCCAGGCTCCCAGGCGCGGACGCAGCAGGAGCGGTAGCCCCCGGGTACGTTCCTCCTGAACCACCTCGAGCGGTTCATCGAAATAGAGGAAGCGCCCGGAAAGATCGATCCAGGCTCGCTCCCAGTATGCCGGGAGGATGATCTGAAAGTGCCCGTCGGAAGCGATGTTCGCCTCCGCTCGTTCGCCTTCGAGGAGATCGTTCCAGTCCGGAGGTTTCCAGGGATCGGAGAGAGTGGCCGGGGGATGGGGCAGCGCGATCAGCGTGAGCGTCGAGTCGATCGGGCTGGCGGGAGGAGCGAGGAGCCGGCCCGAGACTTCCCAACGCGCAGCGCTCGTTGCGAGCTCCAGCGTAGGCGGGTCCTCGGCCCGCGCGGTTTGCAACGGGGTTGCGGCCGGCGGAGTCGCCACGACCACGGTTTCCTCCCGTCGCTTCTCCGAAGCCTCCTCCGGCTCAGCGAGTTCGGCCGGGCGTTCCGCGAGGCGACCGTCCGGCCGATGCAGCACCAGTCGGCCGATCAGATAGACACCGCCGATCGCGCACAGTACGCCGACGAAAAGCAGGTTGGAACTCGTGCGTTGGACGGACATACCGACCTGGACCCCGTGGATTCGGGGTCAGAGGCTAGCCTTCTTTCGGCTGTCGGTGCGTCTGCGGTTACCCGGAGTTCACCGGTCCAGCCCGAACATCCCGCAAGAAGCGTAATGGATGCGTAAAACACAGGCGCGCCGGGGTGTTGAGAGCCCTCGTCGTGATCGCCCGTGACCGTGACAGGGAGTTCGAACAAACGCCCCTCGACGGAAACGTTCGGGCCGCTGCCCACGATGGACCCCATCTCGCCATGCTACCCGCCCATGAACGTTGCGGCCGGCAAGCCGCCTGCCGCGGCAAGCGTCATGGAGCTGCTGTGCGCCGGCTTTCCCTGCGGGTCGATCTCCCTGCCGAGAATCTTCCGGGAAGCCGGCGCAATAGGGGTACGTCGATGTCCAATCGCTTTCTTCAGGCGTAGTGGGTTCGGGCGTTCGTCGTAGAATTCCCGCCCCATGGCGTCCGAATCTTCCATTCGACCCGAATCCGGGCGGGGGGACCCCTCGCGTTGGCAGAAAACCGTGCACGGGCCGGCGTCCGAAGCACAGTCGGAGCGGCGCGAGTTCTTCGAGACCCCCTCGGGCGTGCGACTGGCCCCCCTGTACGGAGGTGCGGCCGACGGCGGTTTCCCCGGCGAGTATCCCTACACGCGCGGGATCCACCCGACGATGTACCGCGGGCGTTTCTGGACGATGCGTCAATACGCGGGGTTCGCCAGCGCGCGGGAGACCAACCGACGCTTTCGGATGCTCCTGGAGAGCGGACAGACGGGGTTGTCCACGGCCTTCGATCTGCCGACCCAGATCGGCTACGACTCCGATCATCCGTTGGCCGAACCCGAGGTAGGCAAAGTCGGGGTTCCGATCAACAGCCTGGCCGACATGGAACGGCTGTTCGAGGGCATCCCCCTGGGGGAGGTTTCGACCTCGATGACCATCAACGCGACGGCGGTGATCTTGCTTGCGATGTATCTCGCCCTGGCGCGCAAGCAGGGGGTCGCGACGGAACGAGTGCGCGGCACGGTTCAGAACGACATCCTCAAGGAATACGTCGCACGGGGGAATTATCGTTTCCCCGTGCGCGCATCGTTGCGCTTGACCACCGATCTGATGGCCTTCTGCGCCGAGCACGCGCCGCGCTGGAACACGATTTCGATCTCCGGATACCACATTCGAGAGGCGGGATCCACGGCCGTGCAGGAGCTGGCCTTCACGCTCGCCAACGCGCGCGCCTACGTCAGCTCGGCGATCGAGGCGGGGTTGGAGGTCGATTCCTTCGCGCCGCGACTCTCCTTCTTCTTCAACTCGCACAATCACCTGTTCGAAGAGGTCGCCAAGTTCCGGGCGGCGCGGCGCATGTGGGCCCGCATCATGCGTGAGGAATTCGGCGCTCTGAACCCTAAGAGCTGGACCCTGCGCTTCCACACCCAGACAGCCGGCTCGATGCTGACTTCGCAGCAGCCCGATACGAACGTCGTGCGCGTCACGATCCAGGCCCTGGCGGCCATCCTCGGGGGGACACAGTCCCTGCACACGAATTCGCGGGACGAGGCCCTGTCGCTGCCCAGCGAGGCCTCGGCACGCCTGGCGCTGCGGACACAGCAGGTGCTGGCCGAGGAATCGGGCGTCGCGGACGTCATCGATCCCCTGGGAGGGGCCCCGCTGATCGAGGAGCTGACCGATCGTCTGGAAGACGATGCCAACGCCCTGATCGAGCGGATCGATGGAATCGGAGGAGCCGTGCAGGCGATCGAGACGGGATTCATGCAGCGCGAGATCCACCACTCCGCCCTCGCGTGGCAGCGTGCGGTCGAATCCGGTGAACGGACCGTGGTCGGCCTGAACCGTTACCGGGTCGAGGAGGACGATCCCGAGCTTTTCCGTCCGGATGCGAGCGCACACGCGGAGGTGCTGGCCGATCTTGCCCGCGTGCGCGCCGAACGCGACTCCGTGCGCTCCAGCAGAGCCCTCGAAAGGCTCGGCCAGGTTGCGCGGGGGGATGGCAATCTGATCCCATCCGTCCTCGAAGCGGTCGAAGCCTATGGGACCATCGGCGAGATCTGTGCCGTGCTCGAGGGCGTCTTCGGTCGCTATCACCCACCGGAGGGGATCTGAGAACCGGTTATGGAAGAGCTCGAAGGAGTCGTCAGGGGCCTGAACCACGTCGCCATCGTGGTCGAGAAGATCGCCGATGCGCAGAAATCCTACGAGGCCCTGGGATTGACCGCGGGCGAACTGGAACACATCGCCGATCAACAGGTCAACGTACTGGTGATGAGCGCCGGTCCCCAGCGCATCGAACTGGTCGAGCCAGCTTCCGAGAACTCGCCCGTTTCGAAGTTTCTCGCGAGGCGCGGCGGTGGTCTGCATCATCTGGCATACGACGTCGACGATCTCGAAATGGCTCTGGCGCATCTCCGCGTGGAGGGCTTCCGCTTGATCGATGAAGCGCCGCGCTCGGGAGCCCACGGCACGCGGATCGCCTTCTTGCATCCGAATTCGACCGGCGGTGTGCTGACCGAGCTCGTCGAAGACCCCGAACGAGAACAGGAATGACGGAAACTCCGCTACAACGCCTGGAACGAATGCGGGACGCCTCTCTTGTCGGAGGCGGCAAGAAGCGCATCGAGGTGCAACACAAGAAGGGCAAGCTGACCGCGCGTGAGCGCGTCGACCTGCTGGTCGACGAGGGCTCGTTTGTGGAGATCGATCGCTTTGTGACCCATCGTTGCTCCGATTTCGGCATGGAAAAACGGCGGATTCCCGGCGACGGCGTCATCACCGGTCACGCCTTGATCGACGGCCGGCCCGTCTACCTCTACAGCCAGGACTTCACGGTGTTCGGTGGTTCGCTTTCCGAAACCCACGCCGAAAAAATATGCAAGGTGATGGACATGGCCTTGAAGGTCGGCGTGCCTATCATCGGCCTGAACGATTCGGGCGGCGCGCGGATTCAGGAGGGCGTCAAGAGTCTGGGCGGCTATGCGGAGATCTTCTGGCGCAACACCCAGGCCTCCGGTGTCGTCCCGCAACTTTCGGCGGTCATGGGGCCGTGCGCAGGTGGGGCGGTCTACAGCCCGGCCATCACGGATTTCATCTGCATGGTCGAGGGCTCCTCGTACATGCACATCACGGGTCCTGACGTCGTGAAGGCCGTGACCCACGAGGAAGTGACTTCAGACGAGCTCGGGGGGGCGGAGGTGCACGCGGCGCGCTCCGGAGTGGCTTCGTTCACCAGCCCCGACGATCGGACCAGCCTTTCCCTGCTACGCAAGTTGATCGGGTACTTGCCGCTCAACAATGCGGAGGGGCCGCCCTTCTGTCCGACCGACGATCCGCGTGATCGCATGGACGAAGAACTGGATTCGCTCGTGCCGGAGGATCCCTCCAAGCCCTACGACATGCACGAGGTGATCTCGCGTGTCGTGGACGAGGGATCGTTCCTCGAGGTGCATTCGGAGTACGCCAAGAACCTCCTGGTAGGGTTTGCCCGCCTGGGTGGCTTTGTTGTTGGCATCGTGGGCAATCAGCCCTCGGTCTTGGCCGGGTGTCTGGATATCGATGCCTCCAAGAAAGGGGCTCGTTTCATTCGTTTCTGCGATGCTTTCAATATTCCGCTCGTGACCTTCGAGGACGTACCTGGATTTCTGCCGGGCACCGAACAGGAATACGGAGGCATCATCCTGCACGGGGCCAAACTGCTCTACTCCTACTGCGAAGCGACGGTTCCGAAGCTGACCGTCATCACTCGTAAGGCCTATGGTGGCGCATACGATGTGATGGCTTCCAAGCACATTCGCGCCGACATCAACCTGGCCTGGCCGAATGCACAGATCGCCGTGATGGGGGCTGCGGGTGCGGCTCGCATCATTCACCGCCGGGACATTCAGGCTGCTGACGACCCCGAAGGATTCCAGGCTCAGCGCACGGCGGAGTACGAAGAGACCTTCAACAATCCCTTCATGGCGGCCCAGCGCGGATTTATCGACGACGTGATCGACGCTCGTGCGACAAGGCCCACGTTGATTCGCTCGCTCGAGCTCGTGCGCACCAAGGTCGAGGTGCGGCCGAAACGCAAGCACGGCAACATTCCTCTCTGAGCACACAGTTCATGTTTCGACGGATTCTGATTGCCAACCGAGGCGAGATCGCACTGCGGATCATGCGCACGGCCCGGGAAATGGGCATCGAGTGTGTCGCGGTCTACTCGGAGTTCGATAGCGGCGCGCTCCACACGCGCCTGGCGGATGCGGCCTTCTCGCTGGGCGGCGACCTTCCCTCGGAGTCCTACCTCGACATCGACAAGATTCTCGCCGTAGCGAAGAAGAGCGGCGCCGAGGCGGTTCATCCGGGTTACGGCTTCCTGGCCGAGAATGCGCGCTTTGCAGAAGCGGTGAACGGTGCCGGACTCGCATGGATCGGCCCCCCACCCTCTGCGATCGAGGAGATGGGGGACAAGATCGTGTCCCGCCGTTGCATGCAGGAGGCCGGAGTGTCGCTGGTCCCCGGTCTGGTGGACCCGGTCGCCGATGCGGAAGCCGCGATCGAGGCTGCCAAGGGCATCGGTTATCCCGTTGCGATCAAAGCCGCCGCCGGGGGAGGCGGCAAGGGCATTCGCATCGTGCACGACCCCTCGGAGATGGAGAGTGGCTTTCGGACGGCTGCCGGCGAGGCGGAGAGCGCCTTCGGCGACGGTCGGCTGTATCTCGAGCGCTACGTGCTGGAGCCGCGGCACGTCGAGGTGCAAGTGCTCTTCGATGCCAAGGGCAACGGCGTCCACCTGGGCGAGCGCGATTGCACCGTGCAGCGACGCCATCAGAAGCTGATCGAGGAGTCACCGTCTCCCGTGGTCGATGAAGAGCTGCGCAAGAGGATGGGCGAGGTCGCGCTGAGGGCCGCACGTTCGGTCGGCTACGTCGGCGCGGGGACGGTCGAGTTTCTGTACACCGAGGCCGGCGGGAGCCCGGAGTTCTTCTTTCTGGAGATGAACACCCGCCTACAGGTTGAGCACCCGGTGACGGAGATGACGACGGGAATCGACCTCGTCCGGGAACAGTTGCGCGTTGCTGCAGGCGAGGAGCTGGGCTACGACCAATCTGCCATCACCTTTCGTGGCCACTCGATCGAGGTGCGCATCAACGCCGAAGACCCTCTGAATGGCTTCGTTCCTTCGACGGGGACGATTAGCAACCTACGCCTTCCCGGAGGGCCGTGGGTGCGCATGGATTCCAGCCTCTTCCGCGGGATGGAGGTCGGGCTGAACTACGATCCGATGCTGGCCAAGATCATCGTCTGGGCGTCGGACCGTGACACGGCGATCGCACGCATGCGGCGGGCTTTGTCCGAGATGAACATCGGTGGCGTGCGCACGAGCGCTCCGGCAGCCCTGGCCGTGCTGGAGGATGAGCGCTTCCAAAGGGGCCGCTTCGACACCCATCTCCTGGAGTCGGTTGCGCTTCTCGGAGACAACATCGTAGGCGTGCGCGCTGCGGCCATCGCGGCGACGGTCAAGCGCTTCAAGGCCGCGCGCCGACGGGCTCTGGCCGGCGACGGCGGGGCGCGCGCGGGGTGGCTCGAGCGCGCACGCGGTCTTTCCGGCCAATGGAGCGGCCGCGAGCCGGGCGTTCCCTATCTTCAGGGTGGCCGCTTCGAGGCGCGCGAGGAGGACTTGTGGTGAAGTACTACGTCAAGGTCAACAACGAAGCGCACGAGGTCGAGCTCGTGGAACGCTCCGGCCGGATCGAGCTCAGCTATGACGGCAAAGCCGTGGATGCCCGTTATGAAGAGGTCGACCGGCTCGGACAGGTGAGCCTGTTTCTGGGGGAGACGTGCTACGCGGTCTCCCTGGAGGGTAACTCCGAGAACGTGCAGGTGACCGTGGCCGGGCGGCTGTACGAGGTCGAAATCGAAGATGAACGCGAACGCGCGGCGCATCAGGCCGAAGGCAGTCGGAGCCAGAGCAGCGGAGACGTGAAGAGCGTCATGCCGGGCGTGGTGGTGGAACTCCTGGTTTCGGAAGGGGAATCGGTTGAGCAGGGGCAGCCGCTTCTGATTCTCGAGGCGATGAAAATGCAAAACGAGATCGGAGCACCGGCCACCGGGGTAGTGAAGCAGATCCATGTCAAGAAAGGCCAGGCGGTCGCGGGCGGAGCCAAGTTGTTGAGCCTGTCCACGTAACGCCTGCAGCCGGCTTAGCGTTCTCTTCAACGATCTGCTGAGTCCTGTCTCGCCCGGGCGAACTCCAACGGGCGACAGTCGTCTACGTCCGGAGAAAAGAGTGTTCTGCAATGGGCGCTCGTCCGCCACCGGCCCGGCTCTGCCGACCTTCCTCCAGCCGCCTCAGCACCTGTAGCGGGATCGAAGGGCGGTGGGGTACCCTGGAGCGATGAATTCCACGCTTCGTCGCCTTCTATCCCCGTTCTTGGGGCTGGTTTGTCTGGCTGCGCCCTCGCAAGCCACGTGGTCGATCGTCTGTGTCAATCTGAGGACGCGCGAAGTGGGGGTCGCGACGGCGACCTGTATCGCGAACCTGAACTTGCGTCGATTGGTGCCGGTGATCGTGGTCGGTGAGGGAGCGGCGGCGGCTCAGTCGATCGGCGATACCTTCGGTGACAATCGGCGCCTGATCTACTTCAACTATCGCGACACGGAGGACACACCCGCCGAGATCCTCGCTTTGCTTTCCGCGCAGGATCCGATCCACCAGGGGCGGCAATACGGCATCGTGAACTTCACCGGCGACCCGGTGACCTTTACGGGCAATGGCGCGGCCGCAGCGGCCACCGGAGTCACCGGCCAGATCGGCGATTGGGTGTACGCGGTTCAGGGCAACATCCTCGTAGGGAACGAGGTGGTGTTCGCGGCCGAGAGCGCCTTCCGGAACACAAATGGTGACATGGGGGAGCGCCTGATGGCCGCCATGCACGCAGCGCGCGATCTCGGCGGCGATGGGCGCTGTTCTTGCTCCAACAACCAACCGACCTCCTGTGGCGTCCCTCCTCCGGAACCGTTCAAAGCGGCGCACATCGGTTGCGTGGTGGTCGCGCGCCAGGGCGACGCCAACGGTGGCTGCAATGCCAATGCGGGCTGCGCGAAGGGCCAGTACTACATGTCGCTGAACTTCATCGGCAGTGTGGAGGATCCCGACCCCGTCTTTGTGCTGCAGGATCGCTATGACATCTGGCGGCGCAATCACCTCGACGCACCGGATGGGTTGCGTTCGAAAGTGACGACGGTTCAGGTGATGCCTGCGGATGGCGTGACTCAGAGCACAGTCAACATTCTCCTGCGGGATGTGGATGGCTCCCGCCTGAGCCACGACGATACGCGCGTGAGTGTGAAACCCCTGGATGAGAACGGCGCCGGGGCCAGCGTGAGCGACGTAGTCAACCACGGAAGGGGTCATTACAGCTTCACATTGACCGCCGGCACGCAGATCACCGTCGAGCGATACGTCATCACGGCGGAGGCGCGTGGTGTCAAGGCGACGATGTATCCCTACCCCGAGGTGGAATTCGTCGCGCCGAGAGCCCTGACCGTGGGGATGCGCGAGGTTTCTGCTGCCGCCGGCGCACGGATTCCGTTCTTCATGAACAACCCCGGCATGCCCGTTGCCCCCTATTGGATTCTGGGTAGCTGGCAGGGGTCCGACCGGCGTGTCGGGCGGTTGAGAAGAGATCTGGTGGCGCTGCCCCTGTTGTCGGCTGGAGAAGCCCCGTTCTATCCGGCAGCGCCCCTCGCGCTGAACGGCAGGGGCCGGGCGCTTGCGGAACTTTCGCTCCCCCCCGGCGTCCTCGTGGCGTTGGTAGGCGAGAGCGTGGTCTGGAACGGCGCGATTCTCGCTGCGGAAGGTCTGGAGCTGACGAACGCTGTCACCACCCTCATCCGTCCGTAGTTGGAGTACACTCCGCGCCATGGGTGACTCTCTCAGCACGCTTGCGGATTGGATCGACATCGATTCGGTGACGGGCGGGGAGGGCGAATACGCCGATGCCCTGATCCACCACCTCGAGAGCCTGGGCTTCGACTGCGAGCGTCAGGCCCTGGCGGAAGGGCGCTTCAATGTCCTCGCCCGCGCCGGCGAGCCGTTGGTTTGCTTTTGCACGCACCTCGACACGGTGCCGCCGTGGTTCGGACCGCGCCGCGAACGCGGCATCATTCACGGGCGCGGTGCTTGCGATGCCAAGGGGCCGGCGCTCGCGATGATCGAAGCGGCCAAGCGCCTGCTGGCCTCGGGAGAAAAGCGCATCGGGTTTCTCTTCACCGTCGGAGAAGAGACCGATGGTGCGGGGGCGCAGCTTGCAGAGCGCGAGCGGACGGCACCCTGGGAGCCGCGCTTTACGATCGTGGGCGAACCGACCGACAACCGCTTCATCCGTGGCGGCAAGGGAGTCTACAAGGCCGAGCTATGTGCCAGGGGGGTCGCCGGACACAGCTCGCAACCGATCGGCCCCTCGGCCATTCACGAGCTCGTGGGTGCCATCGGACGCATTCTGGAGGACGATTGGGGGCGCCACGAGCTCTACGGAGACGGATCGATCAACTTCGGCAACATCGAAGGGGGACTTGCAGCCAATGTCGTCGCTCCCGAAGCAAGAGCGAGCCTACTGGTGCGAGCGGTCGAAGGGCCCGAGGTGATCGAACGACGCCTACGGAAAAACCTGGGCGAGAATGTCGAGTTGATCCGAGGGAAAAGCTACGGACCGGTCGAGTTCGTGTGCCCCCACGGTGAAGAGGGGCCGATTGTCGCATTCGGCACCGACGCGCCGTGGTTGAAGAGCTGGGGCAAGCCGCTGCTTTACGGTCCGGGCAGCATCAAGGACGCGCACACCGACCACGAGATGCTTCGCCTCGATTCCTTCGAACAGGCTGCGGCCGACTACGAAGACACCGTACGCACGCTACTGGAACGCCTGTAGNNTANNTCTGNCGGCGCCAGTGCCCCACGGTCACGCCGATCTGAAGGGCAAAGCCGTCGTTGGTGTCGTCCGAGTAGAAATTGGCGTCCGCGGTGATCGCCATTGGCAGATCTTCGGGAAAGAAGGTAAGCCCGCCGCCAACGATATCCAGCGCATCGTTGTTGTCGCTCGACTGATAGCGCGCCGCGATCTGGAAGTTGTCGTCGAGGTTCACCCAACCCGTCGCCGTGAATGGCGATGAGTCGGGAACCAGCGATACGGTGAGGAAGGGGAAGGCTGCATTTCCGCTCAATCCGTCCCCAAAGCGCATGTACTCCACGAGGCCGCCGTAGCGTTCGGCGCGGGCCAGTGCGTCGATCCCGAAGCCGATTTCTTCATTTCCGGTGTCGCTGAAGTAGACCGCACCGATCTTGATTTCCTGCTCCTCGAGCCCGTGGTTGCCCTCCTGGAGCGGGACCTTCTCTTCGCCATGAACGCGGAACTCGGCGCGGGCGACAAGCAGCGTGTTATCGGCGGGGCCGTTGGCACCGTTCGTGACGGACACGAAGTAGCCTAGCTTCTCGATATTACCTGCCGCCCCGACTCCCAGGTCCCACCTGTCGAAGAGAGTTCCGAGAATCGTCCGATCGTTGAGGACCAGGTGATCGGGGTCTACCGTCGCGCTGAAGAGAGTGTTGGGTTTGAAATTGCCGAAGGATACCTCCAGTGATTCGCTCTTGAGCCAGCGCGCATAGGCATCCTCCAGAATCGTGGTCCCGGTGGATGCATCGAAGTTGACGCGAAACTCGAAGTTATCGAGGTCCATCTCGGCCCAGATATCCACATCGTTGAAGCCGAAGCCGTTGAAATCCTGAGCGAGATCGCCATCCGCGTACGCCCAGAAGGCCCGAATCAAAGCTCCGGCCTCGAAGTCATCTGCTACGCGATAGGAAAAGGTGCTGTCGAGCAGTACCACCTCGTCGGTGAATCCGAGTGCTGCGGGATCGGTCTCGAGAAGAGGTGCTTGCGTCTGGGGGGCGTTGGCGAGGAGGTTGAACAGCAGGAGGAAGGGAGTATGCATCGAAATCGAACGCAGTGGACCGGAAGGAAGCGGCAGCGGAACTCGGATAGAGTCCGGCCGTTGGGTCAGTCTCGATCGACTGGGAAAGCGATCTACGCCAGAGAAAAAATTTCCGTACGTCAGCTCAAGGCGTCGAGCTACAGCAAGAGTTTCCCGTTCCAGCCCCAATCGCTGCGCCTCAACTGCATGAAGTTGAGGTAGATGCGCTCCTGCGGAACATCCCCCTCTTTCTCCATGATCTCGCAGAGACCTTGGGCCACCTTGCTCGTCGTATTCGAGTCCAGCGAGCTCGCGCTCCGGAGTTCGAGAAAAGCGGAAGGGCCGGGATCCCCGCCGAAGAGGTTGTGCCCGCTGCGTAGCGTGACCATGACCGCGGCCTCGGACTTGCCGAGGCTCCTGGCCACGACGACGGAGGCTTCTCGAAGTATTTTCTCGCGGACGCTCTCGAAAAGATCGTTGGAGGTGGTGATGCTGAGAACGGGCATTGCCAGAGGATAACCACCGCGGTGACGGGGCCCCACGGTTTCCGAGGCTCTCGGAAGAGGTTCCGCGCGCAGTTTGGCTGGCAGGACTCAGATCTGGGGCGCATTCCTCCGATAAGGGGGCCAGATCAACGCGCGGCGGCGCTCCAAGTCCTCAAGACTACGCCATGGAATCCTACGGCGACAGAAAGCACATCAAAGCGATTTATCTGGACGACGACGCCGGGCAGGCTCATCTGTTGGCCCGGTTTCTCGGCAAGATCGATTGGTTGGACGCGGATGTCCACCACTACACCCGTCCCGATCGCGCGCTCGCAGCCCTTCTCTCAGGAAAGGGAGACCTGCTGTTCCTGGATCACCATCTGGGAACTGCGGAGAGCGGCCTCGACGTGCTCAAGGAGCTTCGTGAGGGTGGGTACGACGGACCGATCATCATGTTGACCAACCGGGACGACGACATGCTGGTGATGAACTTCCACTGGCATGGGGCGGATGCGTACCTGTGCAAGTCGGATCTGGATCCGGCCCGGATCGCTTCGACCATTCAAGTCGCGCTCACGCTACCGCATCGGACCTCGCCGCGGATTTTGAAGGACCAGAACCGCACTTTCCACTACCCGGACGGGCAGTAGCGGACCGGGCGGTCGGCCACCAGGCCGCCGATCAGTGAAGCGCCAGCACTCCGCTGATCGTTTCCCGTAGGCTTTCTCGGTCGACCGAGTTCTTGGGAAGATACTCCGAGACACCGGCGCTCCGGGCTCGCTCTTCGGTTTCGGAGTCGCCGCGCCCGGTCCACAATATGACCGGCAGCTCAGTGTGGGCACGGCGGATCCGAGCGAAGACCTCCAATCCGTTCTCCTTGCCCAGGTCGTAGTCCAGGATGACCAGGTCGCACGGGGCCGACGCCAGCTGTTCCAGGCCCGCCTTGGGGTCCGAATGGAGATGGAGGGAAACATCCCAGTCCTCTATGCGGCTGATGAGCCGTCTCAGGATAGCGAGGTCTCCCTGGTCGTCATCGATCGCGAGAATCGTGATGCACTTCCTGGCGGAACTCATGGATCGCCCTTATCGGCGCAATCCCACGGCGACCAAGAGCAGGATCCCGTTGCTCCCACAATCTTGAATTGGACTTCGCCTGGACCCGGACCGAGGCCGAAGAATGCTACGGCTCCTTGTTCGAGTCACTTCCATGGATCACGCGGTCTACCGGCAAATCGTTCACGAGACGATGTACGGGCAAATATTGCTCGACGCGGCCGGCCGTGTTTGCCTTTGGAATCGCTGGATGGAGGACCGATCCCGTCGAGCGACCGAGAAGGTGATCGGGAAGCCTCTCAGTGAGGCTTTTGGGTCGCGTCACCAACTGTCAGGACGGCTTCTGCGCGTCGTTGGCAAGTCCCTGGACGGAAGTTCCTTCGCTGGTCGTTCGCACGCCTTCGCCCCACATCCGCTACCCCTGCGGGATGCCGAGAATCCACGCAAGTGGCTGATTCACTCCTTGACCGTCCGTAGCATCCGGGCCAGCAACGGGCAACGCTATTGTCTGCTGGAGGTACAGGACATCTCCGACTCGCACAACCGGGAGAGTCTCCTCAGGCAGATGACCCAGGAGCTGCGGTGTCACTCCGTCGAGCTGGAGTCATCCAACACGGAGCTCGCAAACAAGAATCGGGAACTGGACGAGTTCGTGTATCAAGTCAGCCACGATTTGCAGGAACCCCTGCGCAAACTGCTGGCCTTCAGCGATCTTCTGAATGAAGACCTCGGCGATAAGCTGGACGAGGCTGTCACGCAGGATATCTACTACATCCGAGATTCGGCCTCGCGCATGAGCCGAATGATCGAAGACCTCTTGCGGCTTTCGCGAGCAGGCAACTCGATGATGCAGTGGGTCAAGGTTCCCCTCAAGGACTGCGTGACTGAAGTTATGAACACGCTCAGTCTGTGTATCCAAGAGACGGGGGCCGAGGTTCTGATCGACGAATTGCCGACCATCCATGGTGATCCCGGCCTCATTTCGCAGATGTTACAGAACCTCTCGGGGAACGCTTTGAAGTTCGTGCGCGACAAAATTCCAAGGCTGCACTTTACCTATGAGCTCGTTGGTGATGAACACGTCATAGGTGTACGCGACAACGGCATCGGCATCGATTCGAAATACGTGCACTCCATCTTCACCCCCTTCAAGCGGCTGCACTCTCGAATGGAGTTCAAGGGGAATGGGATCGGGCTGTCGATCTGCAAGACCGTCGTCGAACGGCACGGCGGGAGGATCTGGGTCGAATCCGAACCGGGCGAGGGAGCGCACTTCCGCTTTACGCTGGCGAGCGTTCGGCCCTTCGGCGTTGAGGAATCGCCCGGCCAGGCACAGGCGGCCTAGGTTCCGGCGTTTTCGGGAAGCGCGTGGATTAGGCGAAAGGCCGCCGAGCGGGTCCCGTCCTCAATCCTGGACGTAGCCGATGGCTTTCAAGCGCTCCAGCGTGGCTTCTCCGGCCTCCAGGAGTGGGGAACTGGGGCGGCGAGCGTTCAGTTCAAGGATCCTGCGTTCGAGCTCCTTGCGCAGGCTTTCGGCCTCGTCGCTGCGCACCCTGGAGAGATCCTCTTCCTGATCGGGGTCGCGGGCCAGGTCGTATAGCTTCCAGTCTCCCAGAGCACTCGGCTCGACGGTTCCCCAGGGCGCTCCTTCGGGGGCGTAATGCAGGCTGAGCGTGCCCTTGCGTAATCCCAGGAGTCTCGTGCGGTACCGGCCCTTCCACCAGCCGGCGTTCGTCGAAGTCAGGATGCCGCCGGTTTGTCCCTGTGTAATCTCCGAGGGTTGCGACAGGTCGAGCGGATCCGACGCGCCTTCGAATGCGGCTCCCGCAAGTTTCGCCAACGTTGGAGCGAGATGACGGTTGGCCACCGGCGCTGCGATACGCTGCCCCGGCCGGAGTCTCGGGCCGGCCAGGATCAACGGCACGTGCACGAGCTCTTCGTGTAGTCCATGCCCGTGCGTCGCAAAGCCGTGCTCGTACAGTTCTTCGCCGTGATCGCTGGTGAAGGCGATGATCGTTTCGTCGGCGATCTCCAGCCGTTCGAGCAGCTCGATCAACCTGCCGACCTGATGGTCTCCACTCCACACACATGCGTCGTAGAGTTGGTGGACCCAGATCTGCTCCTGTTCGGGAACGCACTCATTCAGAATCGACCGACCGTCATCCGTGTAGCCACAGCCATCCAGCAAGCGGTGCTGGTGTTCATTGGCCTGCCTTGAAGAAAAATCTCGGGGCACGTCCGCCGCAAAGAGCCTTCGCCCCTCGGGTAGGGGGTCCAGCGGTGCATGCGGATCGGCCAGATGCAGGTAAAGGAAAAAGCGCGTCGGAGCTGTCGCCTCGACCCATTCCAGAACCGCGGGCATCACGACGTTGCTGGGGCGCGTCCCTCCGCTCCCGTGGTCGAAGAACTCGAATCCCTGATCGAAGTTCTTGTCGGGCACGATCAGGATGTTGGCCGAAAAGGCAGCGGTCGTGAGCCCCTGCTCCTGTAGGGCCTCGGCTACCGTCATGTTCAGTCCGGACAGATACGCACTGGCCTCGTCCTGGACGCCGTGTTCCTGGGGCAGCTTGCCCGTCAGAATGGACGCCGTCGAAGGCCAGGTCCAGCTGGCTGTTGAGTAGGCGCGTTCGTACACGATGCCGCGCTGTGCAAGACGGGAGAGGTTCGGCGTCGTGGGTTTGGCGTACCCGTAGACGTCCATTCGATCGGCACGCAGGGTGTCCATGACGATCAGAATGACATTCGGCTTGTCGGACGAAGAGAGCGTCCGCTCGGTGCTCCAGCGGCGTTCGAACGACAGGCCCCCAAATCCGACCCGCAGCGCCTCGGACGGCTTCTTCTCGATACCGTCCTCATCGAGGAAGAGCGTCTTCAAGCGAACTTCACTCCCGGGAGCGACCCAAAGACCCGATTCGCCACCGACGGGTACCCATTCGGTTCCGGGAAACCGGCCTCCCTGGGGCTCGATCGGAATGTCGATGCGCTTGCGCCCCTTGTCGTCTACTCGGACTTCGAAGCGGATGGTGCCACGCTTGAGCCACGCGCTTTCGGGAGCGACCAGAGTGTGGTGGATGCCTGCTCTTGTGTTGAGCACGAGCGGACCGTGGCCCTCGGGGGCGCGGAATGAAACCTCTCCGGGGGGAGCGATCATCAGACTGGGCATATCCGCTCCGGCGATGCGGTAGTCCACCGAGGGACACAACGATTCGATTCCCGGCGGTGCATCCCTTCGTCCGTCGACCACGGTCCACGCGTCCGGAACTGCCAGCACATCTACGAGCGTCTTGCGAATCGCCATGCGATTGCCGATGGACGAATAGGCGATTCGAATGCCCAGCGGTACGCCGACCAACAAGAGGAGTGGGAGCACGCTCCAGGACAGACGACACACAGCACCCCGAGCGCGGTCCGCAGCAAAGAGCGAGGCCGCGCTATAGAGGCCGGCGATGCCGAGAAGTACGTGGCCCACCATGCGGCCGCGTTGGGTGTCATGACCGACTGCACGGGATGCGTCATCGACGTCCCAGCCGGCGAGCAAGCTTTGCCCCACGAGAGTCGCCGCTACAAGCACGGCGCCGAGCAGGGGCCAACGTACACCGCGCTTCCGGATGGCCCCGCTGACCACGAACACGCAGCAGATAGTGAAGGCGAAGAAGCCCGAGCGCAGGACCACGTCCGGCAGTGCCGCTGCCAGGCGCAGCTGGGTGCGCACCAGATCGCTACCGTGAGCGATGCGATCCATGCCGAAGAGCAGCGTTCCGCGGGTGGCTGCCCACACGAGCGTGCTCCACACTCCCACGATCCACAGGGCGCGCAAGGCACGCTTCAGGTCTAGCGGGGCTTCCTCGTGACGAGACTGCGTTTGGGCCGGCATTGCGAGCTCGACTAATCTTCGCGCAGCTCCGCCAGGCGCTCGGCGATATCGCGAAATTCGGGCCAGAACACCTCGATCTGCTCGAAGTTGTTCTGTGCTTCCTCTTCAGAGGCTGCAGCGACTCCTCTGGCATAGAGCTGTTCGGCCAGTCGGTGCAGGGCGACGAGCGTCGAGCGGCGCAGTGCAGCGTCCTTGTAGCTTCCGCGGCCGTCGAGCAATTCCGTATACACGTCGATTGCCGTGAGGTAGCGGTGTGCGCGCTCGTGTTCCTTGGCGCGCCCATACATTTCAATCCACCGCGTTTCGCGCTCGCTCGAACCGGAAGGCGCGCCACCGGATCGCGGAGGCAGGCGCGGGGCGCCCTCGCCGGATGGGATCTTCGCCGGCCCGAAGGGCGCCCCGACCTGGGCTGTGGCGGCGGTCGGCCGCTCGGGAATGATGATTTCGGCCAGGCTCATTCCAAGGGCGTCAGCAAGTTGCTGGCGGCGTTCCTTCGAGTCCTTGTACTCGCCAAACTGATCAAGCACCTCGGTGTAGGCCCCGATCGCTTCGCGAAGGAGGCCATACTCCTCGAGGACACGCGCACGCTCGTAGAGGCTCGAGCTAATCCGATCCTGATCGGTTGCCCCCACGAGTTCGGGAGGGGGCTGTGCGGCGGGTTCTCTCGTCGCTCCGCAACCGAAAGGGGTGGCGGCGAAGAGGCAGATACTGACTCGAGACAAGTTCGTCACGGGGAGAAGGAAACTAAGCTCGACCCTGTCGGGGCGCAACAACCAACCTATGCGGCCTAGCGCGTGGCCGGGTCTTCGAACTTCCCGTGGCGCAGGAAAACCAGCACCTGGCGGATCGTCTGTGCCGCGAAACCCAGGCGCGTGTGGCCGAGTCTCAGACGAATCGCGTCGGTTTGCTCGGGAAGGAGCGCCTCGTCCGTCCCGACCGCGCCGTCATCGTCGCCCGGGATCTTGTCGCTCCAACCCGAATCGTCGCCTTTGCCGCCGGAGATGACGCCGATGTGATCGCAGTGAAGGGGAGCGAGTCCGGCGTAATAGGGATCCGACGACGCGAGCTGTGAAGCGCTCTTGGTTCCCAGAACCAGCTGGAACCAAAAACCCTCTCGGTTTTGTTGCGCGAGAGTCGCACCGCGCTGGGGTGTTGCGATGAAAACGCAGGCCCAGGCACCCCTTGCGTCCTCTGACTGCAGGTAGCTGCGTATGACCAACCCACCCATGGAGTGGCCGACAAAGCAAATCCGTGTGAAGGGGTCTTTGCTGTGCGACACACGCTCTTCGATATGCCCCGCCAACCGCTGGGCGTGGTCCTCGATGTGGGCACGGGTGCTGGGGTAGGAGGTGTTCAAGACCTCATAGCCGTGCGCTTCGAGCGCTCGTTCCAGGCGCCACATCGAACCCCAGGACCGCCACAGGCCGTGCTGCAGGACGACCAGTGTTCGTTCGGTGGCCTCGAGCTCCTGGTCATGGGGGGTGCCGGGGAGATTCAAGATCAAGTCCGTGGGCAGCGACGGATTCATGCAGCCGCCGGCTACAACCCCAAGAAACACGGCGAGGGTTGTTCCCAGCACTCCAACGACTCTGCGCTTGCGTCGGCTAACCATTCGACTTTCTTGTCCGAGGTGTCAGGACCAGGAAAACTCCCGCGAGGATTGCGGCCATCCCGAGGAATGTGTTTGGACCGGCCTCTTCTTCGCCGAGCGTGACGCCCAGCAACACAGCGACCAGAGGGATACCATAGACCAGTAGCGACATGCGTGTGGCGGGAGCATATCTCAAGAGCCAGTAGTACAGCGAGAAAGCGAGGACAGAGCCGACCAGAGCCAGGTAGAGGATGCTGCCTATCGCCTGGGTGCTCCAGGAGCGTTCTTGGTCGTGTTCCAGGGCCACGGCGGAGACCACCAAAAGGAGCGCTCCGAAGAGGTTGCCGTTGCGGTTGAGAAGGACCGAACTTGTGCCGCCCCCGTAGCGCTTGATCACCGTGTTGCCCACGGCACACAGGGCCGGGCTGGACAGAAGACACAGGCCGGCGGGCAGCGCCTCCGGACCGAGCGCCTGGACCTCCGTTGCAAACAGGAGCAGGATGCCTCCGAAGCCCGCGAAAAGGCCGCACCACTGGCGCACTCCGAGCCGTTCATCGGGAAGGAAAGCGTGGGCGCAGCAGGCCAGGATCAAGGGGTAGACCGACCACAGAATGCTGACCAATCCGGAGGGGAGGATCGTTTCCACCTCATAGATCACGCCGTAGGGCACGGCCAAGGTCAGAACGGCATAGGCCAGTGCAAGTTTGAAGGACGGGCGCGCGCCTCCCTCGAGGCGGGCGAGCTTGGGAGCGATCGAGGCCAGGATCGCTCCTGCGAGCACGAACCGTGTCGCGGCGGAGGTCAGTGGGGGAAGGTCGGTGAGTCCCTGTCGGATGACGAGCCACGTGCTGCCCCAGATCAGGGACAAGACGACAATGCCCCCGTTGATGACCCAGGTGGGGGGTGCGGATGGCTCGGTCCGCTCTCCCCCCTTGTGTATGCGGTCCATCAAAAAAGGTGATCGATGGATTGCATCATGTTGACGATAAAACTCTCGAGGCCGCGACCCGTCAGATGACAGATATCGTTGAAAGTCTCGGCGTTCTTCGGGACCGAGGCATTCTGATCGGCCCAGAGGCATTCGTGTTCCGCAGCCAGGCTGGCGATCGTCCGATTGTGTTGCTCCAGACCCTCGCGCACGTTTTCCAACGTTCCCCACAGTTCGATGGGGAGCTCAGACGTGCCGTAGTCCAGCTCCTTCGCGAGAAACCTATCGATTGAGTAGCCATCGGGAATGTAGAACGTGTAGCTCATCAAGAGCACGGGAGTGCCGCGTTCCTGCGCATCCTCGATGATGGCCTCAAAGTTGTCCTGCAAACATGCGGCGGTGCGAATGTCTGCGCCGAATTCCAACCATTTCGGATTCGGGCGGCCGCGAGGGATCGACTCCAGGAGGCCGAGTTTCCACGCGAGCTTGTTCAAGACGTAGTAGACCGTCGCACCCAGGGAAGTTGCAGTGAGCGCCGGGTGTTCGAAGTAGGCGTTTGCGAGGCGATTGAACGCGTAGTGGCCGTAGTCTTTCTGAAAAATTTCCGGCGGGCAGTTGTTGGCGCGAAGCTCGTTGATGTTGTGGTACACGATGATGAGATCGAACTGCCGCCGCTCGCTCGCATAGCGGTACTTCAGCAAGCTGTCTCGGCTGGTGTGAGCCGGAGTGGACAGATTGCAAACACTGAGTGGACGATCCGTCCGCTTGCTCAGCTCACGTTCGAACATCGCCTCGAAGTTCCCGAAATCTTCGTGGAAGACGGAGGCTCCGAGGATCAGGACGTCGAAGGCTTCCTCCGGGGGCGGCGCGTCGTAGTGGGAGTGCTTCAGCTGTGGGTAGAAGAGCTGCACGAAGCGCTCCGGGTGAAGCACGGGAATCCCCTGGGTGGCCTTCCAGAAGAAGCGGCAAGCCAATTCCAGCCCCAGCAAGGCCAAGATCAAGGCCAGAAAACACCGGTAGCGACGGTAGCGGGGGACGGGGCTCATGCTGGGAAAGGAGGCTTCTCGGGGGACGATCTCGGCCGGTCTTTTTTGCCTGTTTGGCTCGGCTGCGTCATGATAGGGCACCATGACTGGATCCGGAGCCAAAGACGCGAGTGTCACCGAGGCCTTGCGTGCCACCAGCTTGGGGGAGCTGGACGCCGCCGATCGACTTCTGGGCTTGGTCTACCAGGATCTGCGCAGACTTGCGAAGAGTAAGATGGCCAGGTTGGGGCCCGGACAGACCCTGCAGACAACGGCGCTCGTTCACGAGGCTTGGATGCGGGTATCTAAATCCGACTCCTCGGACTGGCAGAACCGCGCCCACTTCTTCGGAGCCGCCGCACGGGCGATGCGCAACATCCTCGTCGATCAGGCGCGACGCAAGCGCAGCTCCCGGTTCGATGGCGAGATCGATGAGGCGATCGAGCCCGCGATCGAGCCTCCGACGGACAACATATTGGCGCTCGACGAAGCGCTCGAAGACCTGGAGGCCATCGAATCTCGTAAGGCCCAGGTGGTCATGTTGCGTTTCTTCGCCGGTCTTTCGATGGCTGCTATCGCCAAGGTTCTCGATGTTTCCCTGAGCACGGTTGAAAACGATTGGCGCTTTGCCCGAGCCTGGTTGCAGCGGCGTGTCGAGTCGGCGAAGGGCTGCGGATGAGCGGAGCGGGAAGCAACTCGGACATTACACGTCTAGAATACCTCTTTCAGCGAGCGCGAAAACTCCCCCGAGAGGAACGCAAGGACTACCTCGAACGCGAGTGCAACGATGCGCCGCAGCTGCTGGAAGAGGTGGACTCGATGCTCGCCGAGGACGCTGCGGATACGAAGGGGTTTCTGCTGAGCCCGGTTCAGAATCTGGTGACCGAAAAGGACACCGATCAGATCTCCGCGCCCGTCACCACATTCCCGAACAAGGCGCCACGCTATATCGGTGAGTACAGGATTCTCATGCGCATCGGTGAGGGCGGCATGGGGCGCGTCTACCTGGCCCAGCACGAGGAGACGAAGAAGAAGTACGCCCTCAAGATGGTGAGGTTCGGTGCCGGCGTTGCGAAGGTGATCGAGCGCTTTGAAAAAGAACGCCAGGTTCTCGAGAGCATGCGTCATGAGAACATCTGCCGCATCATCGGTGGTGGAACCTACGAGCAGGTTCCCTACTTCGTCATGGAGTTTGTCGAGGGCGCCCGCTCGATCACCGAATATGCCCGGGAGAAGGAACTGAGCCTCCGCGGCCGGCTCGAGCTGTTCATCAAGATCTGCGATGCCGTTGCGCACGGGCACAGTCGAGGCTTCCTCCATCGTGATCTCAAGCCCTCGAACATCCTGGTCGGCAGCGACGGCGTTCCCAAGCTGATCGATTACGGCGTCGCGCGCAGTATGGCTACCGAGGCCCCGACCTTGACCGAAGCCGGCCAGCTGATGGGGACGTTGCAGTACATGTCCCCCGAACAGCTGAAATTCAGCGACCGTTTCTTGGATACTGCCAGCGACGTCTACTCGCTGGGGATCATCCTGTACGAACTCGTGACGGGCCGACTGCCCTACGATGTCACCGAGTTGCCCATCGCCGAGGCCACACGGATCATCCAGGAGCACCGTCCGATGCGCGCCTCGGCAACCAATCCGGGGGTCAAAGGGGATCTGGAGACCATCGTCGAGAAGGCGCTCGAAAAGCAGACCTCGCGTCGATACAGAACGGTCCAGGACCTGGCGATCGATCTCGATCGCTTCATGAGGTCACTGCCGATTCTGGCGCGGCCCCCCAGCCTGGTCTATCAAAGCCGGCTCTTCTTTCGCCGCCACCCCGTCGTCACGGCGACCTCCGCCTTCGTCGGTTTCGGGTTGATCCTGGGGGCGATCTTCTCACTGCTCTGGGCCCAGCGGGAGGAGCGCGCGCGCCGGGACGCAGAGGCGATGACGGGTTTCCTCGCGCGCAGCCTCGAAGACATCGATCCGCGTCGCAACAGGGTCCTGCCGACCGTCGAGGTCCTCCTGGGACGAATGGAGCTCAAGCTGGCGGCCCTCGAGGACGCCCCGATCTTGCACGGCCGGGTGCTTTCGACGATCGGGCGCACCTACCACTCGCTGGGCGAAATCAAGGCGGCCGAAGAGCACCTACAGAAGGCGATAGACATCCTCGAAGACCACCTGGGGGTGGATCACCCGCACTCC
Source organism: Planctomycetota bacterium (assembly GCA_002683825.1). GTDB lineage: Bacteria > Planctomycetota > UBA1135 > UBA1135. The sequence goes on along the minus strand of NYUD01000011.1, from coordinate 115,143 downwards.
TTGCGGGCCCGACTCGGCTTGATCCTGGTCCAGGAATCGGAGGCCGGCGAGACGGAGAGCGAGCTCAACGAGATCATCCCGCGGCTCGAGGTCGTTCTCGGCAAGGTCCACGAGGACACCCTGGAGGCCAAGGGCGCCCGCGCCTCGCTGTGGCTCGAGCAGGGGCGCTTCGAGGAAGCCGAGAAGTCCTACCTGGAGACCATCGCGGGCTATGAAGCCCTGCGCGGCGCCCTGGACTTCGACACCCTGGGCGCCCGTGGTTCGCTCGCGAGCCTCTACGAGATCTGGGACCGGGACGCCGAGTCCGAGGCGATTTTCAACGATGTGATTCGGATCGAGACCGAACGCTTCGGTCGAGCGGCGCCCACCACGATGAACGGTTTGGCCCTGCTACGCATCAAACATAATCGTTTTGACGAAGCAGAGGCGATCCTCCGGGACGCGATTGAACTTGAAATCCAGAACCTCGGCGACAGCCATCCGTGGACTCTGCTCAGCCGCTTCAACCTCGGTGAGGTCTTCTTCGACACCGGTCGCTACGAGGACGCCGATGCGGTGTTTTCAGAGGTCTACGACATGCAGGTGGAAGAGATCGGGGAGTCGGCGCCGGAGACCGTGGCGACGCTCAATGCTCTAGGGCGCGTCAGCATGCGGCAGAACCGCCTGGAGGAGGCCGAGAGAAGACTCCATGCCGCCGTGGACGAGATCCGCAGGAGAGACAAGCGCAGGATCGAATTGGGGCTCTATCTCCATGACCACGGCGAGTGCTTGCAGCGGATGTCGCGGTTGGACGAGGCGGCAGAGCTGCTTCTGGAGGCCTACGGCGTGTTTTCGGCGGTTCTCGGAAAGGACGCCGGGGAGACTCGCAGTTGTGCGTACAAGCTCTACGGCATCTACAAGAGCACCGGGGACGTGGAGAAGGCGGCGCGCTGGAGGGGGCGGAGCTGAACCGGGTCGGGTTCACCGGGGCGGGGGGGCTTCACGCGCATAGCCAGATACCGGACCGACCTTACGATCGGCCCGGTCGGGCGGGTTGAGGTACGGCTAGGGACTCCCCTCAGGTCCTACGGGACGCGCGATCATCCGGGAGGGGAAGAAAGCGCAAGGACCAGGAGAACGAGGGGGTGGGGAGGAGAAGGAATCCCCTACCGCGAGGTTCGCCCCCCAAGCCCCGCCCTTTACCCATGTCCGCCGGAGCGTTTCTTCAGAGTGAAGAGCTCAAGCGAAGGACAGTACGGCCCTGATCGCACAGCTCTTGGTGTCTCCGTGTGCGGCCGAAGCCGCCGTCCCCGGAGAACCGCTCCAGACGAACATGGGGAAGGATTTGGAAATTATCAGCGATGAGCAGCTCACACTGCTCGCAGCAACCTCCGAACGGGCGGGTTCGAAACCTTGGCGAATCGGGAAAGTTTTTTCGGGGACTACCCCTAGAAAACGCCGAATCCCCTCTGGGGGCCGCTACGTCCCTTTCTAGGCCCGTTCCCAGACAAACGTCTGGGCCAGATTCGTCTTCGCCACGCCCTGGGCCGAAAAGAGCAGGGCCTGCCAGTACAGCGGCCTGCCGGGCAGGAGCGGGTCATCGGGAACCTCGAGCTTCCTGAGGGTCTTCCCCGAGGAATCCAGGGTCCCATCGAGGGCCAGGATGAGGTCTTCTTCCCGGTTTCCGAGATCCACGGGAATGGGGAAGTTTCCGAGTTGCATCGGCCCCGGGTGGGGCGCCGCCAGGATCAGGAAGCGCTCGTCGGCGCGGCCCTTCAGGGAGATCTTCACGATGCCGCCGGGGTTGACCTCGGTCGATACCTCGAGAAGCGGGACGGCGATCGCCCCCAGCTCACGGGTCTCTCGCGGCTTGTTACCGAGAACACGGCCGGACGCCTGCATCAAGGAACTCTCAAAGGAGGCTTTTCGGGTCCGCGCCGGTTTCTTCATTTCCGTAGGGTGAAGCGTCGCGCGCCTCGTTCGCGGGCCCTGAGCCGGACAGGGTAGGAAAGTCCGGGGCGAAATGGTCGGGCGGAGGACGAAAATCAGCCAACCAGACCCGCCGTGTTCAAGAATCGACCGTGATTTCAGCCCAGGATCAGGGTGGGGGGGCTCGGACAAATTTCTCCCGATCAGAGGCTGAGCGTGAGCTCGACGGCCTCGCCCAGTTTCACCCGGCTGCCTGACGGGGCTGAGGGGTCATAGAGCACCCCCTGGACGAAGGCATGGACCCCCGCCAGGACAGGATCGATGGGAATGGGCACGCTGACGGGGGCCGGATTGGCGGGACCTTGCCAGGGAAGTCCCAGGACGAAGGGCATCAAAAGCCGCGCGGGGTTGAACAGGAGCTCGCCGGTGTCACCCGCCATGCCGTAGCCCGAACGTTGTATTCCGCAAGGGAAGCCACGCGCGGGAACCGTCGACATGGCGATCACGGGAATGGCGCCGGCTGCCTGGGTGCCCAGGGGATTGTCCACGCCGAAGGTCATCGTTTGGCCCAGCTCCGGTCGGCCGCTCAGGATGAGCAGGCTGCCGGAGGGGTTGATCCCGCATCCAAAGGGCCGGACGTTGGCTTCTGCCATCAGCCGAAACCCATCGACGTAGCCGATCGATGGACGCAGGCCGTCGCCGAAGTTGCCAACCTGGGCGGAGAGCAAGAGGGGTGTCGCTCCATCCGCGAGCGGGAAGAGCACGGCCGTGTCCACGGTCATCGTGCGCACCGCCGTCATCGCTCCGCCCGTGCGCGTCGAGGTCATCGGCAGTGGGGAAAACGTATCCGCAAAAAAGAGGTTCCAGGTGGTCGAACCATCGCTGATGTCCACGCTCATCCAATCGTTGCGTGCAGCCGAGGAGATGTCCGCCGGTGCGAACGCCGCTTCGAACTGGAGCATGGTTTGCGTGGGGTCGAACAGGAATGCTTGTTGAACTCCGGAGCCGCCGAGCGCGGGTTGTGTCACGTCTGAGGGGTTGGTTGGCGGAGTCGTCCCCGATGTGCCGTTTGCATCGAGCTCGAGCCACAAGAGACCGTCGCTCGGCAGGCCGACTTCCGTGTCGGTTCCCTGCGAAAGCACGCTTTGACTTCCGGCGCCGAATGCGCCCCAGGGATCGACAGGCATCGTTCCGGCGGTTTGCGCCTCGAAGCTCGCATCCGCGAGAGCTCCCGCGGCGGGCGGCGGCGGGGGGGGAGGCGGATCGACGCCCCCGTCGTCACCGATCAACTGGGACACCAGCCAGAGGTGCCCGATGTCGTTGGCTTCTGTGCCGTTGAAGGCTCCACTAAACGTGGTGGTGTGGTAGTCGAGCGGTGGTGCCAGGGCGTAATCGAGGCGCATCGCGAACACCGAGTTCGCCCGATGGAACATCTCTGCCGTGGGGGATAGCTCAAGCAAACTCTTGAAGAAGATGTAGCCGAACCAGCCGTCGTGCTGGAAAGGCTGATTGATCGCGTCGTAGAGCAGGGGGAAGCCCGTTCCATCCAGGGCCATCGTCGCGGGCTGATCTGCGACTTGGAGCACGGGGTCCGCGAAGACCAGGCAGATGCGCTGTTCTCCGTTGTTCGCTCGAGCCTCCGCGCTTTCGAAGGCGGTGCGAATGAGGCTGTAGTCCTTTTGCAACTCGTGGTCGACCTGATCGAGGATGTTGGCGGCGGAACCGGGGTTCGCCGCCTGTTCCAGGTGTGTCGGAAGACCGAGCGTGAGCTCCGGGCCCTGTTCCAGGGCGAAGATCGAGGTCGGCGGCTGGATCGCGAGGATCGCCTTGACGCGTGTCTCGGTTTGCAGCTGTGCCGAGCCGTCCATGGACGCACGGTTTGGCCCCATTGCGGTGCGCACAGCCAGGACCGCTCCACCGGAGGAGCCGCGCAATCCCATGTTCGATAGATCGAGGGGAAACTCGGTCTGGTTGCGCACCCACTGCACCGCCCACACGCCGGACTTCTCCGGATTGTCGTTCGACGGATCGAAGGACTCGTACCTGCCGCTGGGGTGCCCCGGTGGATACCAGAGCCCGCGACCGCCACCGACTCCGGGTACTCCGTAGGAGACGACCGCGATCCCCGCGCCGAGCAGCCTGTGCAGGGCCGCGGTTGGGCCGATCCTGCCGAGCAGTCGCTGGGGAGGCGTCGCGATGCCTCCGCCGAAGCCCGTGGTGACCACGACCGGCCAACCCGCGGTGGGTGGCGTGCCGGGCGGCAGAAAGACATTGACGTAGTGTTCGGGCGCGGGCGTACCGGCAGCTACACGCTCGGGTGGAGCGTAGAGGATCGGTTTGGAGTTGGAGGGGAAGATCCGGTTCGGAATCGTTTCCTGAGCGACGGTGATGGAGGCCGTGCCGAGGGAGAACAGAAGAGCGATTGCGAAGCGGCCCTTGGGTTGTCGATGCATGGTTGCGAGCGCAGCGAAGGGAGGTCCCACTCTCAACTATAGGCTCCCTCCGAGGGCGTGGCCTGGCCACCCGGTGGCTTGCTGTCGTGTTTACAGTGAGTGGTCATCGCGCCGGGAAAGCGCTTCTCCCGGGATCGCGCGGTGTGCGAAAGCTTTGCGCGTTTATTCGCGCCGGGCGAGGTCGTGCAGCGAAACCTCGTAACGAATGACCTCCGCGCCTGCGAGCGAGCGAATCGCCAGCACGAGGCCGGCGGACTTCCAATCGACCTCGATCGTTCCGAAGTTCTCAGCGTGATAGACAGAACCGACCCGGTGCCGATTGACCTCGTTGTACCAGGTCGAAGGTCTGTTCAGGCTGCTCGAAGTGACATCGATCAAGGGGTAGCCCGTATCGACGGCCGAGCCGGGTTTCGCACGCGCAGGATCTAAAATCGATATTTCGGCCTTGTGACGGTCGCCCGATATAGCGATCACGCCCTCGGCTCCGGTTCCACGGATCGTTTCCAGGAGCCGTTTGCGCTCCAGAGGAAAATTTATCCACGCTTCCCAAGCGTGGTCTTCCGCGGCCAGTTGTATCGAAGAGGCGAGGATCCGTAGCTCCGCGGGTTTGCGTAGCTCGTCTTCGAGCCACTTCCACTGCGCCTCACCCAGCACGGTGACCTCGGGATCGGTGTTCGGTCGATAGGGTCCGCCCGTTCCCAGGGCCGGGTTCGAACGCTTCGCTCGGAGCATCAACGGTCCGCGGAAGTAGCGCGTATCCAGGAGGATCACCTGCACCCGTTGGCCGGGGGAGCCCAGAATCCGGGCGTGGAAGATCCCTTCGCGTTTCCGGCGAGCACTCTCCTTCGGTACGCGCAGGAAATCGAGAAACACCTGCTGGGCTTCCTTCCGCATGGGATAGTCCGCCCCGCCGTCGTTTACGCCGTAGTCGTGGTCGTCCCAGGTTGCCAGGATCGTCGCCGACGTGCGCAGGCGAGCGAAGCCTTCGACCGAGTCCAGCCGGGCGTACTTGCCACGCATCACTTGCATGTCTTCGGTATCTGCGTAGATGTTGTCGCCGAGGAGGATGAAGAGCTCGGGGTCGTAGTCAGCGATCGTGTCCCAGATCTCAGAAGGACCGTCGCTTTGGAAACAGGAACCGAAGGCGATGCGCTGCACCGGAGAGCTTTCTCGGTGCGGCAGCGTGATACAGGCGGAGACGAACAAAAACGAGAGAGCAGGGATGAGCACCGACATCGCGGCCCTTTATAACGTGTCCATGAGAAAGGCGCTTCTACTGTCGTGGCTTCCCTGCTGTGTGGCCTGTCTGTCCATGACCTCGATCGTGCAGACGGAAGAGGTTGTTTACAGGATCGGGTTGCAGGACGCCCATGCGCAGATGGTGTCGATCCATATCGATCTTCCTGCTGCGGGCATCGAGCGTCTGGAGGTTCTCCTGCCCGCCTGGAGGCCGGGGCGCTATGAGATTCTCGACACGGTGGGGGGCGTGCGGGATGTGCGGGCCAGCGACCCCCATGGAGAATCCCTGTCGATCAAGAAGACGGCCAAGGCCACCTGGGTCATCGCTCCCAACGGTGCGGAAGTAGTCCACCTCGGCTATCGGATCTACGCCAACTCGATCGGCGATCGAACGCGACATGCTGACTCCACGCACGCCTTCCTATCCGGGTCGTCCGTCTTCATGTACTCCCCGTCTATGCGCAATGCGCCCGTCCGCGTCCATATCGACCATGCGCCCGAGGGTTGGGAGGTGGCAACCGGACTCCGGCTCCTTGGCAACGGAGATTACTTCGCCGCGAACTACGATGTCCTCGTCGATTCACCCCTGGAGATCGGGCTTCACGATCGGTACGAATTTCGGGTGGCCGACACCGATTATGAAATCGTCATCTGGCCCCCCGGAATCGAGCTCGATTCCGGGCGTCTCGAGCGGGACTTCACGAAGATCATCGAGGCCCAGGCGGCGGTCTTCGGAGAGGTTCCGTGCTCTCGCTACGTTTTTCTGACGCACGTCGGTGTCGGTGGAGGAGGGACCGAGCATCTGAACTCCACCATCATGCAGACCTCGGCTTCCGCCCTGGAGGCCAGCTTCAGCAACGACGACCCTTACAAGGGCTTTTTGGGGTTGGTCGCACACGAGTTCTTCCACACCTGGAACGTGAAGCAGCTGCGACCGGCCGGGCTCCACCCCTACGACTACGAACGCGAGAACTACACCGACCTCCTTTGGGTCGCCGAGGGTGGGACGAGCTACTACGGCCGCCTCTCGCTCGTGCGGGCGGGTTTGACGAAGGAGAAGAGCTACATCGACTCGATCGGGCGAGCTGTGAATTCAGAGCGCACGTTGCCGGGAGCGCGGGTGCAGAGCCTGGCGGCCTCGTCCTTCGATGCCTGGACGAAATTCAACAAGCGCTCCGCCGACGATGTGAACTCGGAAGTGTCCTTCTACAGCAAGGGGGCGTTGGCGTGTCTCCTGCTGGACCTCGAGGTTCGCCGTCGGACCGAAAACAGAGCTTCGCTGGATACGGTCATGCGGGATATGTACGAGCGCTTCCCATTGGGCGGTCCGGGCTATACGACAGACGATTTGGTCGCGACCTTGGAGCGCCATTCCAGTTCTTCTTTCCGCCGGTTCTTCGACGACTGCATCGAAGGCACACAGACGCTTGCTTTGGAAGCGGCACTGATGACCGCGGGCCTCGAACTTTGGTTCAAGCCCGGTGAAAAACTCGGTGAAGAGCCCGACGTGAAGCCCGAGGCGGAAGCGGGGGGCGAGGCGGACTCCGTCTCCGAGGAGGACACGAAGTCCCCTTCCTCATCGCAGAAGGTGGCGTTGAAGGCCAGTCTCGGCGTGCGTCTGAGATCGGCCGGCGGCGGCGCCATCGTGCAAAGCGTTTTTTCCGATGGACCCGCCTACAAGGCGGGCATTCTCGCGGGCGATGAGATCATCACACTGAACCGCAGGCGTCTGCGTTCGGGAAGGCTGGACAAGCGTCTCGAGCGCATGCAGCCCGGCGATCTCGTCACACTGCACCTGCTGCGCCGGGATGAGCTGCTCGAGATCGAGGTCTCCCTGGCCGGCAAGCCCGATGGCAGCTGGTCCGTGAAGCGCGTCGATGAGCCGACCGACTCGCAGAAGGCGGTCTACGCAGATTGGCTGGGGCATCCCTGGCCCGCACCGAAGGAGAAGACGGAGTCCATCAAGGACCCTCGCTGAGGAGCCGGGGAGGCGACTTTTCGCCATCTTCCACCCACCACGCCCACAACGCCGAGAACCGAACCCGGCGCGCCACGGCGTACTAGCGCTTGCGCCAGTTGGCCTCCAGCGCGCGTCGGCGCACCTCTTCCTCGCCCGGTACCGCTTCGATCAGCACGTGCCCGACACTGGCCGAGGGGAGCTGGATGCCCAGGATGACGGCGATGGTTGGGGCGATGTCTTCCGGTCCGATCCGTCGATGCACGACAGCGGGAGCGATGCCCGCACCCGCGATCAGGACCGGCACCTGGGTGTCGTAGGAGTACGGTGAGCCGTGCATGGCCGCGTACTTGTTCGGGACGGGATTGAGGAACCAGAAGGGCTCCTGGACCAGGATCCAGTCCCCCGAGCGGGAGTCGTGAAAGCTGCGTTCGACCATCGCGACCCACTCGGAGCGCGGCGTCGCGCCTTGCTGTAGACGGTGTTTTTCCAGCACGAAGGCGATTCCCGGGATCCGGCGCAATTCGGCTGCAACGATCTTCTCGATCAGATTGCGTTCGAGCGTCTGCTCCGCAAACCAATTCTCGTTGAGGTATACCGAGGGGTTCCAGAAACCGAGCAGTGGTCGCGTGCCATCTTCGAGGTTCCAGCGCTTGCAGAGTTTGCGATTGACCTCTGTGATCCAATCGTCCGGGTAGTGACGTCCGGCTTCGCAGCATGCGACCCCCGAGTCAACGTGCTTGAGGAAGGTTTCGCGCTCGTTCGTCGATCGGGCCACCCAGGCTTCGTCGTTCAGCTTGCTGTCGCAGCTTAGTAGGTGGCGTTCTTCGGGGATCGAATCGACGCCGTGGTCCGACGATAGGACGATGAGGCAGTTCTCCAGGCCGACCCTCTCCTGGAGAGTCAAGAGCAACTGCGAGAGCGTCTCGTCCAGCCGAAACAGGTTATCCTCCGCCTCCAGGCTGTTCGGTCCGAAGGCGTGTCCGATGTAGTCGGAGCACGAGAAGCTGATCGCCAGCATGTCCGTGACGCCGCGTTGACCGAGCTTCTCCTGGTCGATCAGTTCGAGCACGAAGTCCAGAAGGAGCTCGTCTCCGAACGGAGTAAAAGGCAGCAACCGAAAGAGATCGGCCTTCTCGGAGGGCAGAGCGTGCGGAAACGTGCGTTCGAATCCCGGCGGCGGCCGCTCGCCCTGTCGGTCGTCGCGTTCGAGGGCGGCGTAGGAAAAGGGATTGCGCAACAAACCCCATTCACGTCCCGCCAGCCCCACGGCTCGTCCCGCTTCGTTCCAGGCCACGACCCACGACGGTAGGTGCTCGGGATAATAAGCGGTGCTTGAGCGAAACGACCCGGTGTCCCGGTCGTACCAGAAGGCCTTGCCGCGCTTGCCGCCGGGAAGGATGGCTCCGCGATCCTTGAAGGAAGCACTGAACACCTTGGATTTCGGCGAAGACAGCACGAGTTCATCGCCGATCGTGCTGGAGAGCAGGTTGCGCGCGCTCCTTGCGTGCAGAGCGTCGTCCACGCAGTACACCTGCGTGTTGGTCGTGCGGTCCAGCCAGTAATTTCCCACGATCCCATGCCCTTCCGGATGAGCTCCGGTGAACAGGGTCGCATGTCCCACGGCAGTGAACGTGGTGGCGTGCGCGTACCGGGCATCCCGGAAGTCCACCCCGTGTTCCATCAGGTATCGCAAGCCGTGGGTGCCGAAGCGTTCCTTGAAACGTGGCAGGAAATCCGCCCGCAACTGATCGATCGTGATCTGCACCACGAGTTTGGGGCGCCGGGCCGGACCCTGGACGGGTGATTCTTCGCCGCCGGCGAGCAGAAACGGGAGGAGAAGGATGAGCATTTTGGAGTCTCCAGAGTCCTCCAAAATAGCGAACGGGCCGCCGGATCAAACGGGGGAGAACGGTTTTCGGCCCAGGCCTGCCTCGTGCTGCATCGCCAGATTGGCCAGGAAGATGCCCTTCATCATCTCCTTTTTCACCGATTGGTTGCTGTCGCTGTCCGAAAGACCTTGAACTTCCCGATAAATCGAGGAGATACCGGTGTCGAGTCCCTTCATCCTGCACACATGGGCGAGGCGTTCTTCGGTCTTTCCCAGGGACTCCGAGAGCTTTCTGATTCGAAGCCGAAGCAGCTCGATGCTTTCCGGTGAGCCTTCCGAGAGTTCCAGCTCCTTGCGCGCCTCGTTCAGGCGCTTCTCGAACTCCTCTTGGATATCGGCCACCGCGTCGGCGGCCATCGCTTCGGCGAGGGTCGTGGCCCGCCTGCGAATCTCCTCCTCGGCGCCGATCTCCCCGTTCAGAGTGAGGGTACGGGGGGCTGGGGCGGGCTCCTTGGAGTGTTGCGTCGGCCGGGGGGAGTGGACTGTCTTCGCGGGTTGGCGGGAGGCCTTGGGGCTGTCGGCGAAATCGCCCTCGTCGCGTTCCTTCATCTCCTGAAGGGAGTGATAGAGCATGGTGTGTACGCAGCATCCACCGCCGCGAGCCCGTGCCACTGCCAGGCCTTCCTCGGCCACGAGGATCAGGGTTTCGAAGAAGAGTTCGATTTCCGTGCGGTTTTCCGCCAATCCGGCGCTGAGCGCCAGGCGGACGCTGCGGCCGTCGAAGGGGAGACGCTTCGTTTTGAGGACGATTTCGTGCCCGACGGCTTCGGCCTCCGCCAGGGGCATTTCCAGTAGAGCGACGATGTGGGCGCCCTCGGCGTAGACGTGGATAGGAACATCGCGACCCTCCAGCGCGACTTCGAGTCGCGCGCGCAACGCCTCCATCAGAGCCTCCTCCCCGGAATCTTCGCGATCCGCCGCCTGCTCGAGATCGTCGGCTCCGAGGATCATGAGGGAGACGGGACGCCCCTCTCGGGATGCGGAGAGGAAGGCCCCCTCCATGCGTCCGCGCACGGCGGGGATCGAGTCTTCGTGCGTCGGCGAATATGCGGGATCGGATGAGAAGATCATTCGGGGTCGGGAAATAGCTTGGGGAGCTGGGACTTCTCCCATGATCCAAGACTACCCCACGGGCGAGTCTCGGGCGGAAGAGGCCCCTGCCTCTACGGAGAGCGGGCTCCACCAGGTACCATGGTCCGCGAGCCCAGGCCGTCCTCGTGTCCGGCGCCGAAAGCCATCTCCGATGAAAGACCCCGTCCACGCCCTTCCGCTCGTCCTTGGGTTGTTTCTTTCCGGCTCGTGCGCAGCCGTGCTCGAACGGCATCCGAAGGTGCGCCACATTCAGTCCCAGGGGCGTTCTGACGACTTGCCGTTCAGCGACGTCGTTTTGGCCGGCGACACGTTGTATGTCGCCGGAACTCTGGGAATCGACCCGCGAACGGGAGAACCGCCTGAGGATCCCGAAGCCGAAATTCGGCTGATGCTAGATGGTTTTCGGGACAAACTCGCCCTGGTAGGGATGAGCATGGACGACTTGGTCCACGTTCAAGTCTTCGCTTCGGACCTCTCGCTTTACAGCACGTTCAACGGGATCTACCGGAGCTACTTTCAGAGGAGCGGCCTGCCGGCAAGGGCCTTCATCGGAACGCCTCCGCTCTTGCGCGGCGCTCGCTTCGAAATGACCGGCATCGCCGTCCAGCAGGCTGGCCGCTGACCGCCGTACGTTCGGCCTTTTCCCCCGCAATTCTCGGATCTCTTCACACCTCCGAGCTAAGATCGCCGCTCCAGAAGAGGAGCACCGAAGAAAATGAACGATTACGTCGCACAGTTGATGGAAGATGTGAAGGCCAAGAACGCGGCCGAACCGGAGTTCCACCAGGCCGTTCAGGAGGTTGCCGAGTCCCTGGTTCTGGTGTTCGAACGCCATCCCGAATATCGCAGCGCCAAAATACTCGAACGCATGATCGAACCGGAGCGCGTGATCCAGTTCCGCGTTCCCTGGTCGGATGATCAGGGCGATGTGCAGGTGAACCGTGGATTCCGAATCGAGATGAACAGTGCCATCGGCCCCTACAAGGGTGGCTTGCGCTTCCATCCCTCTGTCAATCAGGGAATCCTCAAGTTCTTGGCTTTCGAGCAGGTGTTCAAGAATTCCCTGACCACACTGCCCATGGGCGGTGGCAAGGGCGGATCGGACTTCGATCCCAAGGGCAAGAGCGACAGCGAAGTGATGCGCTTTTGTCAGAGCTTCATGACCGAGCTACAGCGCCACATCGGGCCGAACACCGACGTGCCCGCCGGCGACATAGGTGTGGGTGGTCGCGAGATCGGCTACATGTTCGGGCAGTACAAGCGCCTCGCGAACCAGTTCGCCGGTGTCCTCACGGGCAAGGGATTGAACTGGGGCGGTTCGCTGATTCGTCCCGAAGCCACGGGCTACGGGGCGGTTTACTTCGCCAAGGAGATGCTCGAAACGAGGAATCGAACCTTCGAGGGCAAGGTCTGCCTCGTTTCCGGGAGCGGCAACGTGGCCCAATACGCGGTCGAAAAGCTACTGGACTTCGGAGCCCGTCCTGTGACGCTTTCGGATTCGTCGGGCTACATCTTCGACGAGAAGGGAATTACGACCGAGAAACTCAAATTCGTAATGGACTTGAAGAACGTGCGCCGGGGACGCATCAGTGAATACGCGGACGAGTTCAGCGAAGCGGTCTACACGGCCGCCGACGCTTCCCTGGGCTACAACCCGCTCTGGGCGCACAATGCCGACTGCGCCTTCCCTTGCGCCACCCAGAACGAAATCGGTATCAAAGACGCCAGAAACCTTCTGGAAAACAGCTGCAACGTCGTCAGTGAAGGCGCCAACATGCCTACCGAGCCCGATGGAGTGGAGTTGTTTCTCGAGGCGGGAATCCTCTATGGGCCGGGCAAGGCCGCCAACGCCGGCGGCGTCGCAGTGTCCGGACTCGAGATGGCGCAAAACAGCATGCGTTTCAGCTGGACACGCGAGGAAGTGGACACCCGCTTGCAGAGAATCATGGCTGATATTCACTCCGCCTGTGTCGAGGTCAGCGATCGTTTCGGAACCCCCGGCAACTACGTGAACGGCGCCAACATCGCGGGTTTTCTCAAGGTCGCCGATTCCATGCTGGATCAAGGCGTGGTATGAGCGGCGCGCCTCGCTCATGAGCGCTTCGAGCGAGTCCGAATCTCAAGTCGCGGGCTCTGCTCGCGGCGGTGCAGGAGCGGGGCACGCTCGCACCGTCGGCGGCTTCAGCGAACTGATGCAGAAACGCGTGCGGCGCATTCTGCTGATTTCAAGCCTGTACGATTCGTTCATCCTCTCCGAAGAAGGCAACCTGCAGGAGACGCTGCAGAGCCAATTCCTCGAAATGAACGCGTCGACGCTTCCGAGATTGGTCCAGGTCTCGACTGGAAAAGAGGCCTTCGACCTTCTGTCCCGGGACCACGGCTTCGACCTCATCATCTGTGGTGTTCGCGGAGACACGACGGCGGAGTTCGTCGCGAAGTTACGCGAAGGCTGCACCGCTCCGATCATGGGCCTGGCGTACACCAGCCGCGAGCTGAATGAATTCTCCAAGGCCAACGACATCTCCTGTTTCGAGCGCGTTTTTCTCTACCAGGGGGACGTCCGGCTGATCATGGCGATGATTCTCGGCCTCGAGGATCGTCTGAACGTTGCCAACGACATCGAGGTTTCGGGGGTGCCGCTGATCATCCTGGTCGAGGACAACATCCGTTTCTATTCCTCGTTCCTGCCGACGATTTACGGCGAGTTGTTCAGGCACACGCATAAGCTGCTTTCGGAGGACTTGAATTCGTCGCAGAAGATGCTGCGCATGCGCGCGCGCTCCAAGGTCCTTCTGTGCAATCACTACGAGGAAGCCTGGGGGTACTTTGAGCGGTATCAGAAACACGTGTTGGGGATCATCTCGGATTTCCAGTTCCCCCGGGACGGCGTCTCGGATCCCCAGGCGGGTCTCAATCTGTGCCAGCGCGCCCGCGGGTTACGTCCCGACCTACGGCTTGTCTTGCAGTCCAGTGATGAGAAAAACGGGGAACAGGCGCGCAGACTGGGCGCTTCGTTTCTGACGAAGGGATCCCCTCTCCTGTTGCACGACCTTCAGGAGCTTCTGACCGAACGCTTCGGTTTCGGTGACTTCATCTTCCGGCTTCCCAACGGCGTTGAGGTCGGGCGAGCCCACGGTTTGAAGTCGCTCGCCGAGAAACTGAAGAGTGTGCCGTCCGCTAGCGTCGGCTATCACGGTGAGTTGAACCACTTTTCCAATTGGCTCAAGGCGCGCACGGAATTCGTCCTGGCCGAGCGCCTGGAACCGCACCAGGTCGGCACCTTCGACGACATCGAAGAACTGCGTCAGGTGCTCGTGCAAAAGATCGAGGAATATAGGCTCGAGAGACACCGCACGGTGATCGCCGATTTCGACCGCACGCGCTTTCAACCGGAAGTCACTATCACGCGTATCGGCGGGGGATCGATCGGCGGCAAGGCGCGGGGTGTGGCCTTCGCCAACCGCATTCTGCGGGACATGGAACACGAGGAACTCTTTCCCGGCGTCGATCTGCTTGTTCCCCCTTCGGTCGTTCTCGGAACCCAGACCTACGATGAGTTTCTGAAATTCGAGCGCATTCATGACTTCGCCCTTTCATCCAAGGATGACGAGGCGGTCGCGATGCATTTTCAACGTGCGCCGTTCCCGCACGATCCCAGTTTAGCGCTACGGGCCTTCCTTCAGCGGGTTCAGTACCCGCTCGCCGTGCGCTCCTCGAGCCTGCTGGAAGATTCGGTTTCGCAGCCCTTTGCGGGTGTGTACGACACCCTGATGTTGCCCAACAATTCCTACGAACTGGAGGCGCGCGTTTTCCAGCTCGAGAGCGCCGTCAAGCACGTCTACGCCTCCGCCTTCACCCAGCAAGCGAAGAGCTATCTCGCCATGACCTCCTACCGTTTGGAAGAGGAGAAAATGGGCGTGATGATCCAGCAGCTGGTGGGGCAGCAACACGGAGACACCTTCTATCCGGACTTCGCTGGGGTCGCCCGCTCGCACAACTTCTATCCCGAACCCGGACATCGGGCCGAGGATGGGGTGGCGGTGGTAGCGCTAGGATTGGGGCGGACCGTTGTCGGCGGCGGCACGGCTTTGCGCTTCTGTCCGAAGCATCCGCGCCAGCTGGTGCGCTTCTCGTCCGTCGCGGACGCGCTCGAGAACTCGCAACGCGAATTCATCGCCCTTGATCTGACCTGGGAGACCGGCCGTGGGCTCGGAGCCGGGATGCGTTCCTACCCACTCGAGATGGCGGAAGAGGATGGGCCCCTGGCCTGGCTGGGGTCGACCTTCCTGCCCGATGACGACCGGATCGTAGACGGTATCTCGCGGTCGGGAGTTCGCCTGGTGAGTTTTGCGCAGGTGTTGAAGCACGAAATCTACCCCCTCGCCCGGATCCTATCGGCGCTCCTGGACCGTTGCAGTGAGGGAACGGGAGGCCCCGTCGAGATCGAGTTTGCAGGAAACCTGGGGGTGAGCGGGCCGGGCAAGACGGCTCGCAAATCGCAGTTTGCGTTTCTGCAACTGCGGCCCCTGGCGCTTTCGGCGGAGACCGAGGAGGTTGCCATTGGTGATGTGGCTGCGGAAGAGGTTCTCTGCCGTAGCAACAAGGTTCTGGGCAACGGCCTGATCGAAGGGGTCCACGACATCGTCGCCATCGACTTGTCGTCCTTCGATCGCATGCGCACCCAGGATGTAGCTCAGCAGGTCGCGAAGTTCGATGCCCTGCTGCGCAAAGGGGGACGCCCCTATCTCCTGATCGGTGTGGGGCGCTGGGGGTCTTCCGACCCGCGACTTGGGATTCCGGTCAGCTGGAACCAGATTTCAGGCGCGCGGATCATCGTGGAATCGGGCTTCGAGGATCTGAGGGTTGCGCCGTCACAGGGCACCCACTTCTTCCAGAACCTGACTTCCAGCGGCGTGGGATACTTCACGGTGAATCCCACCCTGGGTGAAGGGAAGCTCGACTGGGATTGGCTTGCCGGTCAGGCTCCGCTCGAGCGCACCGAGTTCGTCGTGCATCTTCGAACGGAGAAGCCGTTGGTCATCAAGCTGAGCGGGCGGACAGGCGAGGGGATCGTTCTGAAACCGTAGCCGCAACCTGGCAGCGGGAGGGGTGGCTCGGCGGAAAGGTGCGCGTTGGGCGGCGCCATCGGTCAGACCGGGCAGGGGCTATCTTGGACACGCCGCCGGGATCGGTCACGATATGTCCATGCCCACCTTTCGCCGAGCGGACTGGTACGCGACCCCTCACTACTGCGACATCCTTTTCGAGGACGATACAAGGCTCGAGGGGACCTTCCTCGAGGCGGCGCTCGAGCGCTTTTCGAAGACGACCCGAGCCAGGCAAGGGACCGAGGGGCTCTCGGTCCTGGAGATCGCCAGCGGCAGCGGTCGGCTCCTGGTCGAGATGGCGCGGCGCGGCTGGAAGGTTGCGGGCATCGACCTCAGTGCACCCATGATCGAGTATTCCCGCCGGCGCCTGGCCGCAAAGGGGCTCGCGGGCGAGCTGCAGGTGGCGTCGATGGAGAACTTTCGCTTCCGTAGGAGCTTCGACCTCGCGCATTGCTTGATCAATACCTTCAAACACCTCCTGGATGAAGAATCGGCGCGTGCCACTCTGCAATCCGTGGCGCGCTCGCTGAAGAACGGCGGGATCTTCGTGCTGGGCATGCACCTGACCCAGTACAACTGGCGCCATCGGCTACGCGAACGCTGGGTGGCCGAGCGAGGCGGAACAAGAATCGTGTGCAACATTCAGAGCTGGCCGCCCGAAAAACGCAAACGCGTCGAGCGCGTGCGAGCGCGTCTGACGGTGGAAGAAAAGGGGCGCGTCGACCGCACGGAAACACTGTGGGACTTCCGAACCTACGATGCCAAGGAGTTGCGTCAACTCCTGGCCAGCGTTCCCGAACTTGAACACGTCGCCACCTATGACTTTACCTACGGCGAAAAACGCGAACTGAACGACGAACAGCTCGATTGCGTGCTCATCCTTCGTAGGCGCTAGCGTGAGTTCACAGAAAAACATTTTCTTCGCCACCTGCGCACCCGGGGTCGAGCCGGTGTTGCACGAGGAGATCCGCGCCTTGCGCCTGCCGCGTTCGGAGCGCCAGGTCGGGGGTGTGTACTTCGAGGGTGGCATCGAGGCTGCGCGGCGCGCGAATCTATGGTTGCGTACGGCAATCCGCGTCTTGATGCGCGTGCAACGGTTCGCCTGCGGAGACGAGGGGACGCTCTATGCCGAAACGAAACGCGTCCCCTGGGAGAGCTTCCTGCGGGCCGATGGCGGCCTCGTCGTCGATGCCCAGTCCCGGGATTCGAGCCTCTCCCACTCACGCTTCATCGAACAGCGCGTCAAGGACGCGATCGTCGATCGCTTTCGTGAAAAGACCGGGCGCAGGCCGAATGTCGATCGTGAGGGGGCGGATCTCGGGGTCCACGCCCATCTTTTTCGGGACCGTTGCACACTTTCGGTCGACACCTCGGGGCACGCCCTTCACCGCCGTGGGTGGCGCAAGCACCAGGGGCGTGCGCCCCTGGCGGAGACCCTTGCGGCGGCCGTGGTGAAGTTCTCCGGCTGGGATGGGCGCGCGCCGCTCCTGGATCCCTTCTGCGGCAGCGCCACCATTCCCATCGAAGCCGCACTCATGGCGGCCGGGATCGCGCCCGGCTTGTTCTCGCAGGGCTTCGGTTTCGAGAACTGGCCCGGCCACGACACCAAGGCCTGGGAGCGAGAGAAGTCCGAGGCCCACCAAAAGCGTCGGTCGCCGAAGAGGCTGCGTCTCTATGGCACCGACCGTGACAAGCAGCGTATCGGGGAGGCTCGCGAAAACGCCGCTTCCGCTGGAGTGGGCGACCAGGTCGAGCTGGAGGTGGCGGACGCTCGTGAATTTGCCCCGCGCAGGGGCTGGAACGCCTGGATCGCAAGCAATCTGCCGTACGGTGAACGCATCGATCGAGGGATCGATCTAGAAGTCCTGTACGAGCGTTTCGGCGATGCTCTGCGCACTCATTGTGAGGGTTACCACGTCGCGCTCCTGTGCCCCCTGGGACCGCTGACAAAAAGGCTGGGCCTGCGTCGGCCGGAGCGCCACACGCTCCTGAACGGTGGGCTGGACTGCCGACTTCTCTGCGCGAAAATCGATCCATGAGCCCGGGTGCGGAACAGGCGAGAGCCGAGCGCTTCGCCCACATCTGGAGCGTACTGGACGCTGCACTCGATTGGGAGCGGCTCGGTGTCCTGCACTGTCACGAGGGGGGCGAGTCCTTTTTCGGTGTCGAGGATCGGGACGCGATTCTCGATGCGGGTCTCTTGTTTGCGGACGATCTTGCGGCGCTCCTGACGCCGTCGGGAAGGAGTCTGTACGTCGGCGCGTCCGTCGCCGAGCTCGTGCCGATGCTCGTCGAAAGCCAGATCCTTGGACGCGACGTCCTTTGGTACGAGAAGGAAACGCCGGTCACGACCGCACTGACACAGGCGCTCGCGCAGGTTGCGAAGGAGCTGGACTGCCAGGTACCGCTGCCGAAGATCGAGGACTTGCCCGAGTCGAGCGACCCCACGTGCGACCATCTGTGGATGGTCAGCGTGCTGACCGACCCTGACGTGTTTCCAGCTCTGCACGATCGCCTGTACGAACGTACGGGCGAACTCGCCACCGGTCGTGGAGACCCGGCGACGGAACTCGCCGTTGCCGAGGAGCTCACGACCCGCGCCCTCGCCTTTGCAAAGACACCGGCTATTTTTTCCACGACCGACGAAGAGCTCCGCATCGTTCGGCCGCTGTGTCAGCGCCTCGGGTTCGACCTGCGCGTGCCGGAAAGCGCCCGTCTCTCGGCCGTGGTGGGGGATGCCGTGCGACTGTGCGAACTGGTTTCGCACCGCTGAACCCCATTCCTTGCAGAAGTGTCTCGAAACGTCTTGGAGCGAAGGCCGATAGGGGCCGCATGGAACTCGGAACCAGCACGATCGAGAAGCGGCGTAGCCTTCTGTGGCCGGTGGTCTTCGTCCTTGTCGGTATCGGAGTGTTCTGCCGCTGGAACTTGCCGCAGGGTGACCCCCGGATCGACGTCTTCACGGAAGGGCTCGACGATAACCACGCTTTCCTCGGCGATCTGATCCAGAGCACGGGCAGCGCCCTGATGGGGGCCGGCGGGGATTGGAAGGTCCATGACCTGGGCTTGATCAAACTCGCCGAGTGGAACCCCAAGGGATGGGTTCGGGAGGAAACCGGCGCCGAGTCGATGCACGCCGTGGCGTTGCCGTTTGCCGACGGCTGGCGCGAGCTGAGCCGCAATACGAACTGAGCCCTCGGCACGGCCCGGGAATTCTTTTCCGGATCCCGAGGCCCAGAACGGGGTAGGGTGAGGTATGCCCCCGCGAATCCACAGCTCCCTCAGCGCCCGCGTCGGCGCCGGGGCCATCGCGCTCCTTTGTACGCTCTTGCTCGGCGCCTGCACGACCACGCAAGAACGTAAGGATCCTGCGCGGGGGATGGAGGCCAACCCGCTCGCCGTGCTCTTCGGCGGTCCCCTGGGATGCCTCCTCGAGTGTAGCGTCCGTGAGGGAAGCCAGAGCGTCGTCCCGGATCCCGACTGATCGCTTCGGATCCGCAACCCGCGACTGCAATCCGCCGACGGATGGGGAAAAAATCGAATCCGTTTGCATACGCGCGTCCCCTTGGCGTGGCCCAGGTCACCCTCGTGTTCGTGCTGTTGGCCTGCGAGCTCGGGGCGCGACTCGCCTTTCCGGCGCCCCGTTACGTTCACAGCCTGCCCTACGATCCGGGGCTCGGGTTTCGTGCCCCGGCCAACGTGCACCTGGGGAATTCCGATCCGGGCGGAGGCTTTCCCTACGACCTGAATAATCAGGGATTTCGCGGTCCCGAACTGCCGACCGACTCGAAGCTTGCCGGAACCGAGCGCCTGCTCTTTTGCGGCGATACCTTTCTCATGGGGTGGCAGGTTCGCAAGGAGGCCTTGGTTCCGTTTTCGACGGAGAGCGCCCTGCGCGAGTCAGGCCGGCACGTGGAGAGCTACAGTATCGCCTGCGACGGCTACGGAACCGCACAGCAGTGGATCCTCCTGCGAAAGTACGCCGGCCCTCTGGACCCCGATTACGTCGTCCTGTGCTTCTCCACGGGAAACGATGTGGCGGACAATGCACGGGACCTCGTCGGGCGCACGCTTGTGAGTTCCGGAGGGTACCTGCGCCCCTTCCTCCTGCGAGACGATTCCGGCGACCTGCGCACGACCTGGCTCCAGCCCGCCCGTGCAGCGCTGCGTGCCAGCTCGCGCGTTTTTCAGCTGGTCGAACATCGCTTGCTGCGCATGGAATGGATCGATTCACAGGCGCGACGAGAGGGGGCGCTGCTCTCCCGGAAAGACCGGCTCGCGGCAGGCCGGCTGCCGCTCCCCTACCTCGATATGTTCACCACGCAAGAGGATGAGCACTGGGAAGCCGGCTGGGATGCGACGGCCGTCGCCCTGGAAGCGATCCGCGACGAAGTGCGTCGGCTGGGGGCCCGGCTGATCGTCGCCATCCTCCCGCACAAGTTTCAGGTGCAGCGCGATGCCTCGTCGATCGGTATGGACGGAACGTTGCTCCGCTCCAAGTCGCCTCCCCTGAACGACCGGCTCGACTGGAATCTACCCGAGCGGCGTCTGGTGGCACTTCTTCGAGGTCTGGAGATCGAGACGGTCTCACTCCTCGATCCGCTCCGTCGCGAAACGGCAGAGGAGCGGGTTTCGATGTACCGCCAGGACGGCCACTGGAACGGGCGGGGCCACGCCCTTGCCGGACGCGAGATAGCCCGCGCGATCCAGGCATTCGATAAGGGTGAGACGCGTGCGCCGGGGGGGACGAATGGACAACCTGTCGATCTTCCCACGCTCGTATTCGAAAAACAGAGCGAGATCGATCTCCAGGTCGAGATCCGCCCCGAACTCATGGGATTCGGCTGGCACGGTTGGCGCTCGGATTGGTGGGGCGAAACCTACGGCTGGGTCATGCGGGAGAAGGGCGAAATCCTGGTGCCGAACCGCACCGGCGAACTCGTCCTGAAGTGCTGGCTGCCAAGCTTCGCCGAGCTTCCGGCCGTCGTCCGCTTGAACGGGGAGGAACACGTGATCGAACGAACGGGTGAGTTCTTGCTACGGCAGGGCATAGAAAAATCCGGAGAAGAGCAATATCGGTTTGTCCGTATCGAGACAACGCGTTCGTTCACGTTCATGAGAGGGAAGCGAGCCGGCCTGGTCTTGCAGGGCTTCGAGGTGCGCGCACCCGGTGGATGAGACCCAAGAGCCTCGGTTTCCTGATCCCGACGGCCGCGGGTTCGAATCTCCGGCTCCGATCGAGACGTCAGCCCCGATTGGATCGGCGTGGGTTCCCCCGGAGGCGTCCGCGCGTCGTATTCCCAGCTCCTAATCAGGAACGCCGCACCGGAAGCCGTGAAGCCGCCGTCACCCTACTGTGCACCGCCGAGTCTCGACCAGCGCTCCGCGATGGTCTCCAGCATGTCCTCCTGCCCCTTGTTGTACAGGGTGTGCGCCATACCGGGGACGACCTCGACCACCATCTCATCCAGCATCCCGGCTTCGCGCGCCAGGGCCTGAAAGCGCTCGACCGCTCCCTCGAGGTAGAACGTATCCACTTCGCCCGCGTAGACGTGGACCTTGCCCGAGAGAGAGTTCCGTAGTTCATCCCACTGCGTCAGCAGGATGTGCGAGATGTCGTACTTCCTCCAGGCCTGTGCGGCCTCGTGATCGATCTCGCCTGTCTCCACATCGAAGATACGGTGGGGTGTGCCGTCCGCTCCCAACGGGCTGAAGGTGGCCTCGAAGGAACGGATCTGGCCGCCGGGGTTGGTGACGTGCTCGCGACGGACGAAGTCCTCGTAGGTGAGCATGACTTCCTCGCCGCGGCGAGCGAGGGGGCGGGCGTTTCCGTCCTCATCGACGTACATGTTGCGTGGCGAGCCGTCCGGCAACGGGTCGTAGAGGTTGATCTGCTGAAAGTCGAAGAAGTCGATCGGGTCGGGGACATGGCTCCAGCAGCCGGCAAACTCCTCGGGGTAGGCGACCTGCAGCCACAGGGACGACCAGCCGCCCGAGCTGACGCCCGTCACATATCGGTGGTCCTTGCCGGCGCCTCCGAATTCCTCTTCGAGTTCCGGAATCAGCTCATGGACGAGAGCCTCGCCCCAGGGACCGATACTGTCGGAGTCGCAGAAGACCGAATGGCCGTAGAGATTGCTCGCGTCGGGAATGACGATGATGCACTCGTCGAGGAGGCTGCCCTCGGCCACGCGCCGGGCCCATCTGTGAATTCCGTGGTGCGTGCCTCCGAAGCCGGTCACGCTGTAGACCACGGGATAGGTCACATCGGGCTCGTAGTTCCGCGGAAGCATCAGGCCGGCGTTCAGCGTGTACTGCAATCCGTGAAATTTAGACAGGGAAGGGCTTACAAAGGAGAATAGCCGGATACGTTCGGTTTGCTTGAAGGGCTGCGTCTCGACCACGTGATCCAATCGCAACTCGATCGCGCCTGCGCCCGGAACGTAGTCGATCTGGACGGCGTCGCCGTAGACATCGCCTTCACCCGTTCCCGCCACCCGATTGACAGGGTTCACCCTGGCGATCGCTTGGATGTGCCATGGTTTCCCGATGACTTCGTTCCATCGGGAGGGGTGGCGGGCTGCGGCGTTCTCGGGGGAAAGCCTGACGGATCCACCGGGAGCGACATTCTCGACGTGGAAGCGCATCAACGGTGGCGTTCCGAGCCAACGGTGCATCGAGCTGCGCGGTTCGTCATTCTCCGAAAAGGCCACGAAGATGTCCCCGGAGAAGGGCTCTGCAAAAGCGGCCTCCGCCAGGTGAACGTCGAAAGACGGGGCGTTCTGAGGGAGCGCGAGCGAAGCGAGGAGCGGTAGCGTGTACAGCATGGTGAGGCGGAATGCGCTTGTGCCTAGTGATCCGAGTGATGCGATTTGATGTGCTCGAGGTCTTCCTTGCTGAAGTACGTGGTCGAGAACTCGAAGGCGAGTTTGCGCAGGTTCTCGACGTGCTGCGTATCGGCGGTTTGCTTGCACTTCATCGCGGCGACCGTGATGCCGTGCATGAACTCCAGCTGTGCGTAGTACTTGTCCTTCTTGCCGTCCTTGGGCGCCTTGATGCGCTGGGCCAGCCAGTAGGCGGCTACCTGGTCCTGGATGGCCTGGGAGTGGTGATCCTTGTTTATCACCCAGCGCACGACCTGGTTCTTGCTGGGGGATTTCTCTTTGTCGAACACGGCGAGCATCTTCATTCCCTTCTCGATCGTTGCGCAGTCCTCCATCAGCATCGCGATGCGCATACGGTCGCCGTAGATGCCACAGGGGATCTGACAATGTCGAGTCGGTTCCAGCGCCGGTTCAGGGGGCGAAGATCGGCTCGAGATCAGGCCGGAAAAGGCGAGGGGGAAGGCGAGTGCGAGGGAGGGGAAAAGGGTCGTGGTGGATCTCATGAGAGGAATCTTGGATTGGCACCTGGAGGATGGGGGCGCGCAGTCTAGTTCAGTTGCCGAGCGCTTCGGCAAGTCGTTTCAGGTTGTCGAGCATGAGCGTCTGGAAATTCCGCCCCTGGGCGAGCTCCGCGTCATCGAGCGCCTCACCCGTTTCGAAGACCACGCTCTCTATGCCGTGCTCGAGAAGAACCGCGCGTGTGGCCGCCTGGGGTTCGGATTCCCAGAGCATGAGCCTCGGTACACCTTCGCCCGCTCGTAGAAGGATCTCATCGAGTTCGGCCGCGGAAAGCGGCGCCGCCGGGTCGAGGTCGAAGTTCTCGATGCGCGCTCCACAGCTTCGGATGGGATAGTCGTAGGAGGGGTGCGATGCGAGGACCGCCGCCGTTCGCAGGCGCGAGCACAGATCCCTCCAGAGGCGCTCCTGCTCGGCGAGCTGTGCCCTGAGGCTTGCGAGGCCCGCTTCGAAGGCGGCGCGTCGATCCGGCCAGCGTTCCAGGAGCGCAGCGAAGATGGCCTCGGCCTGTCGCTCGGCCAGAACCGGGTCTACCCAGGTGTGTCCGTTGATGGCGCCGTGGGAATGGGGTGCGAGTCCACCGTGGGAATGGGACTCCTCGTCGTGGCCGATCCACGTCTCGCGGAAGCTGTCGGCCGTGTAGATGACCCGGCTCTCGGGCAAGCTGACCTTCGAGACCCACTGTTCGAAGCCCGCGCCGTTCAAGAGAATCAGATCGACCTCCTGCAGGGCGAGCAGCGCATCCGTATCCGGCTTCCAGAGCGCTGGATCCGCCTGCGCTGGAACCGGCGTGAAGAGCTCGAGCTCATTCCCCGCGATCGTTTCGACAAAATAGGTCAGCGGATAGAAGCTCGTCGCGACGCGCGGCGGCGCGGCGGCCTCCGCTTCGGGGGCGTCGTGTGCGCACGCCGCCGCGAAAAGTGCGGAAAAAAGTGCGAGGCTTGCTTTCATCATGTCGCTTCTACCTCATCGTTGCGGTGAGGCTCGGGGCGAACCGGGCAACCGCAGCCGTTCCCACCGAGGCGAGGATAAGGCTCGTACCCAGCACCAGGAGGATCTCGTAGCCAAGCAGACGGGCGACGGCGCCCGGGGCGCACCCGATCTTGTGCAGCGTATCGCGCTCGCGTGCCCGCAGCTTTGAGGAAAGCATGAGCACCAGCACGGTCAGGAGGATCGTGGCGGCTCCCAGCACGAGTGAAATCAGATCGATCAACCGCCGAATGCTGAAGACGATGGCCAGGAGATCGTCGATCACCTCCCGCGGCCGCACCATCTGCAACTTTTCTCTGAGGTTGAAGCCCGTGTTCAGGATCGTGTCGGCGCGGTCATCCCGCGGCAGGACGATGATGGCCGTCAAGGGCAGCCGGTCTTCACCCGTATGGACATGGAAGTCCTCCAGATTCTTCGGCGTGGCTTCGGTGTGCTCGATCAGGGCGCCCGAAAGAGCGACGTTGCCCGCGCTGCGGTCGACGATCAGGTTGTTGTCGAGTTCGTCGGTCTTGGCGTGGCCGTGGGCAATGCCCTCCAGCACCCAGGCGGTTTTCACGTCGGAAAAGATCGCCTCGTCATCGGCCGTACCGTTCGCTTCGAAGATGCCGGTGATGTGCAAACCGAAGGATGCGGGTTTCGAGAGGTCGTACAGGGCGGTAGGGTCCGAGGGCAGCGTATCGCCGACCGCGAGTCCGAGTTGCTCGGCGGCGCGAGCTCCCAGTGCCGCATCGCCGACCCGCAGGGGGGGCGTTCCCGTGCGGGCGGTAAGCCCTCGAAGTGCGAAGTACTCGGGCGACGTGCAGAGGATCGGTCTACCGCGAGCCGTGAACCGGTTCGAAATGGGGATCGGAGTCGCGTCTCCCCCCGCAGCGATCTCGCGCACCAGGGCGTAGGGCACGGTATCCAGGGAGCTGGCGCTGAAGTAGAGGGCGCCGAGCGTCAGGTCGAAGCGGTTGCCCTTCGGCCCCAGAACCAGCGGCGTGGCCCGTGCGCGTGCCGTCAGGTCTTCTCCGTAACGCTCCACCACGACTCGCGTCGCTGCGGGAAGCAAGGCGGTCAACCCGAGACACGAGATCAAAATCCCCGTGGCAGCCTTGTGGTGCCAAGCGTGCAGCCAGGACAAGCGAAGGACGCCCTTCACGCGTCTCTCCCGTTGAGATTGCGTACGTCGACCACGCGATCGAAGCGTTTCAGCAGACCGTGGTCGTGGGTCACCATGAATACGGTTGCTGCGTGCTCCCGGGCCTGCCTCAGGAGTAGCTCGACGATCGTCTCTGCATTCTTCGGATCGAGGTTGCCCGTCGGTTCGTCGCAGATGAGAAGCTTCGGCTGAGTCACCAGCGCACGGCAAAGCGCGACCCGCTGGCGCTCGCCCTGTGAAAGTTTCTTGGGCTTGCGGGCCAGGAGATCGGAGATTCCCATTTCGCTCGCCAGTTCGCGTGCCCGACCGCGCACATCGGCATCCAGTTGCAGCTCGTCCGCGACGTGATAGGGGAGCAGGATGTTGTCCAGTGCGCTCAGGTATTCAAGCAACTCGAACTCCTGAAACACCATCCCGATCGTGCGAATCCGGCGCGCGCGTCGCTCGCGTTCGTTGAGCGTCGAGAGGTCGGTGCCGTCCAGCTGGACCGTGCCGTTGTTGGAGACCAGAATGCCGGCGATCAGGTGCACGAGGGTCGTCTTGCCGCAGCCGCTGGGGCCGATACAGGCCACCGCCTCGCCCCTTCGGGCTGCCAATTCATCGACCCGTAGCTCGAAATCAGCGCCGGCATAACGCCAGACGAGATCCCGCAGGGCGAAGGTCAAAATTCCTGATCCGGTGCGATCCATTCCTCTTCCAGTGCGTCCGCGAAACCCTCGTCGGGATTGGAGTCGATGCGCGTGGCTGAAAGAACCTCCTCTTCCACGATGCGCCAGCTGCCCTCGATATCCGCGATCGTATAGTTCGCCTGGTACTCGTTCAGGCGACTGTGGGTGTGCCCCCAATGATAGACCCCACCTTCCACTTGCCAGCTCGCGCCGATCTCAAAGGCGAGTGCGCCTTCGCGCTCGAACGTTTTTCCGAGTGAGCAATCGAGGAGTTCGAAGCGTTGCACCCGCGCAACGGCCCCTTCCGCCTCTTGATAGACGAGGCTCTCGTAGATGCGCTGATAGAGCCGATCCAGGAGATCCCCGGCCACGCTTTTCGAAAGGGAATCGTAGACGTCCTTCTCTTTCCTGTAGTCGAAAGCGCGATAGATGTTGGCGAGCAAGGGCTCGAGCGCTGTGCGTGCGGCCTGTTCGTCGAGCACCGGGCCGTCGCCTCGGGGGTCCGCCATGCTCACGCGGCCGACGTTCCAGGCGAGAACGCCTCCCCCGATCGCCAGGGGAAAGAAGGTGAGTACGCGCCGTAGCGACCCGCGAACGGCGCCGAAGCCGAGCGCGAGCAGATAGACCACGATCAGCGAAAGTGTTGGAATCGAAACCTCGATCCGGGCTTGAGTCGGCGGCGCGGGGACGTTCCTGAACAGATCATCGAGGGAAAGTCCGCTGGAGTGCCACGTGTACTCCGGCTCGTCTTCGTTGAAGCGAACCATGCGGTGGGTACCGTAGCCCGACACGAGGGCCCCGACCTCCAGGGACGGGATGCCTTCCTCGGTTTCCATGATCGGATTGGGCGGATAGTCGCTCCACTCTAGCTTCACGACGCGCGGCGGCTTGTCGCAGGGATAGTCGATGCCAAAACGCAGCCGCAGGAGCGCGCGCATGCCCGTGCGCGGGAAGAGCGGCAATAGCTGCACGTCCGGTTCAGGGGCATCGAACTCGCTGAAGAGCGGTGCAACCGAGACATCGTCGATCGTGACTGCGATGCTCTCCCGGAAATGGGCCTCCAGTACTTCCCGCAAGAGATCCCGCTCGACCTGGTAGAGTTCATTCGGGCTTTCGCGCGGCACGTCGACCACCTCGTCCACGAAGGCCAGATTTACGATCAGGTTCACGCGCACACCCTCGTCGTGGATGGTGATGCGCACGTCGGCGTGGGGCCCATCCTGGGGATCGCGGGTGTCGGGCCCGGAAACCGCCAAGAGGAGCGCGGCTGCGAGGGTCGGACCCAGCCGGTCCGGTTTTCCCCGGGGCCGTTCTTGTTGTTCCTTCGTAATGAGGCTCCTCTTGGCCGCGTTCGAAACCATCCAAGGACGAGGCGGTGAGTATACTTCGCGTGTGAAGACGGACCTTACCCGTTCCCTCGTTTCCAGCACGTTCCGTGCTCAGTCCGCGTTCCCGACCATGAAGAGATCCCTCCCCTGCGCAGCCTCCTTTTCCTTTTCCTCCACCCTGCTAGCGCTTTCCTCGGTGATTGCGAGCCAAGGAGTTCAGGCGGATGTCTCCGATGACTTCGCCGCGGAGGTCGACATCTATAACGATCACGTCGTGACGCTGGCCTCTCCCTGGATGGAGGGGCGCTTGCCCGGCACGCGCGGCATGGAGCTCGCCAAGGAATACATGGAGTTCTATTTCAAGAAGACCGGGCTCGAGACTCCCTGGGACGAATCGTTCCGCCAACCCTTCGATCTGGCGCCGAGGACCAAATTGCTCGGTTCGTCGTTCGCGTACGAGGAGGGCGAGCTGGCCTTCGGTACCGACTTCACGCCCCTGGCCATAGGGGCTTCCGGAACCATCGAGGCCCCGGCGGTGTTCGTAGGCTACTCCCTTCCCCGTTCCAGGCAGGAAGATGACTACCAAAGCTACGGGGAATCCGACGACCTCACCGGCAAGATCGCCGTGATGTTCCGCCTCGAGCCCATGGATGAAAGCGGTGACAGCAAGCTGGACGAGCGCGCCTGGAGCCGCCGCGCTTCCTATTCGGGCAAGGTCTCCGAGGCGGTCGAGCGCGGGGCAGTGGCCGTCGTCATGATCAATCCGCCCGCGTCGAATCACGATGGCGCCAATTCGCTGATCCCGTTTCGTGGCGCCGGCGGTCGCAACAAGGTGCCCATGATGCATGTCAGCATCGAAGCCGGCGACAGGCTTCTGTCCGCCATGGATCCCGAGGGACGCTCGGCGTTGGAGCTGCGGCAGCTGTGCGACGAGGGGCGGCAGGTATTCGACCTACAGGGCAAACTGGCGCTTCATGTCGAGATGGAGCTGGAGAGGATGACGGCCGAGAACGTCGGTGGGCTCCTTCCGGGCAAGGGCGATCTCAAGGACGAGTTGATCGTCATCGGCGCTCACCTGGACCACCTGGGCCAGGGCGACTTCGGATCCCGCGGAGCAGCGAGTGAGCGCGGCCGCGTGCTCCACCCCGGAGCCGACGACAACGCCTCGGGCAGCGCGGCGATCTTGATGATCGCCGAGCGCATGGCGGAGGACTATGCCGAGCTGGATGACGATGCCTCCGTCCGGTCGGTGCTCTTCGTGGGGTTCAGTGCTGAGGAGTCGGGTCTGAACGGATCCCGTTATTACGTCGACAACCCGCTGGTGCCCCTCGAGGAGCACGCGCTCATGATCAACTTCGACATGATCGGGCGGATCTTGAACAAACGGCTTTCGCTCTCGGGTGCGGGGTCGGGCAAGGGCATGGCCGAGTTCCTCGAGCCCATCTTCGAGGAGAGCGACCTCGAGATCGTTCAACCCGAGAGAATGTCGGGGGCAAGCGATCACTCCTCGTTCTATCGCAAGGACGTTCCGGTGCTGTTCGGGATCATCGCGGACTTCCACGGGGACTATCACACCCCGCGTGACGTCACCTCGAAGATCAATCGCGTCGATGCCGTCCACACGGTCGACCTGTTCCACAAGGTCGGGATGGCCGTCGCGACCCACGGCGAAGGTTTTGAGTTTCAGCGGATCGGCGGCGACAACCGCACGGCCCGCGGCGGGCCGAGGGTGCGCTTCGGCGTCACCCTGGCCGACCCCAACGAAGATCCCGAGCCGGGCGTGCTGATCGCCTCGGTGACTCCGGGGTCCTCGGCCGCCGAAGGTGGGGTCAAGGCCGAGGATCGCATCGTCAGGTGGCAGGACCGGGAGCTCGAGAGCGTTCCCTCCTGGCTGCGCATGCTCGCCGGGCACGAGCCCGGCGACGAGGTCAAGTTCGAAGTGCGCCGGGGCGCCGAGGTGCTGCTCCTGAAGGCGGTCTTGCGCGGCCGCTAGTCGATTCGGACCCCGTGACCGCCCGGGTCGGCGGAGAAGGCCCGCGGGGATCGTCAAGTCGATCTCCAGCTGCCGGTAGTCGAGGCCCGGGCGCCCCGTTTCTTCGCGTGTTCCTGCCTCGAAGTTCCGGATCCATGGGGAAAAGTAAGCGCATCGAAGGAAAGAGCTTCCGCCGAACTCCCAACAGGAGCCCGACACATGGCGTATGGGGCCTGCTTTCAACTTTGGCGCCCCGATAGGGTCCTGCGGGGGTGCTACGATGCGAAGCGGACGATTCCCCATGTCTGCCAGATTGCCTCTTCCCGGCTGGATCCTGCAGTGGACTCCCGTGCTCACCGTCGCCATCGTCACCGCGCCCTGCGCCGGTGCCGGATGGCAGACGTCCACCCGGTCGCAAGAGAGCGAGGAGGAATCGCGCGAGCAAGCGAATCACGATCGGATGCGCCGGGCGCTCGGAGAGATCGCCGAGGCCCATGCAAAGCGGCCGTTGGTTCTGGGTCTTCGAGCGCGGCATGCGAATGTGACCGCTTCGGATCGGGAATCGGAAGAGCTCATGCCGCTCGAGGCCTGGCGATTGTGGCGCGACCTGGGGATGGTCGAGTTGCGCGAAGACAACGCCGAGGAGGGCATCGAATATCTCGAAAGAGCTTTCGAGTTGTTGAAGGACGTTGACTTCAGCTCCGCGATCGAGGCCGGGCAAGTGCCGCGGATGGCCGCTGCTCGGGTCTATCAGGAAAACCTGACCAAGCTGCAACTGGGCGTCGCCTATCTGCGGCTGGGTGAGATCGAAAACTGCTGCAAGCGCTACAACAGCCAAAGCTGCATCTTCCCTATCAAGGGGGGAGGCTTGCACGTCGAGCGGCGCGGCTCGGTCGGTGCGATCCGGTGCTTTACGGAGGTGCTGGAGAATCGTCCGGAGCGGATGAGCCTGAAGGAGACAATCGAGTGCCAGCTACCCGCCAAGTGGCTCATGAACATTGCCTACATGACATTGGGCGAGTATCCGGACAAGGTGCCCGAGGAGTATCGGGTCAACCTGGATGCCTTCGAGATCGATTTCGATTTTCCGCGTTTCAAGAACATCGGGCCGGAGCTGGGTTTGGACACGCTTGGTCTTTCGGGAGGGGTCGTACTCGATGACCTCACCAACGACGGCTACCTGGACATCGTGACGTCTTCCTGGGATCGTCAGGGCGAGATGCGTTTCTTCGTGAATCAGGGCGATGGAACGTTCGAGGACCACACCGAGTCGGCCGGGCTGCACGGCTTCTTCGGTGGACTCAACATGATCCAGGCCGACTACGACAACGACGGGGACATCGATGTGTTCGTTCTGCGCGGAGCGTGGTTGAGACATCGCGGGCAGCATCCCAATTCCTTGCTTCGAAACAACGGCGACGCGACGTTCACGGACGTGACGCACGCTGCGGGGTTGGCCGCAGCGAGCTACCCCACCAAGACGGGGGCTTGGGCCGACTATGACCTGGACGGGGACCTCGACCTCTTCATCGGCAACGAGTCATCGACGAATTTCCGGGCGCCGTGCCAGCTCTTCCAGAACCAGGGCGACGGCACCTTCACCGACGTTGCCGTGGAGGCCGGTGTTGCGGGAGAGTTCTTTTGCATGGGCTCGTCGTGGGGGGACTTCGATGCCGACGGGGACCCCGATCTGTACGTTTCGGTCGGCTCCCCCAATCCCGTGATGGTCATCCCCGGCGGAGGCCCCAATCGGCTCTATCGCAATGACGGTGACGGTACGTTCACCGAGGTCGGCGAAAAGCTGGGCGTGGTCGAGCCGATCGCCGGATTTCCCTGCTGGTTCTGGGACTTCAACAACGACGGGAACCTGGATCTTTACGCCGCCTGCTCGAGCGGTCCGGTGGCCGTACTGGCTTCCAAGAAGGTGCGCATTGGACGCAATCGACTCTATCGCGGCAACGGCTCCGGAGGTTTTGACGAGGTAGCTCTGGAAGTCGGGTTGGATTATCCGTCACAGCCGATGGGAGCGAATTTCGGTGACCTGGACGGCGATGGGTATCTCGACTTCTACCTGGGAACGGGGAATGTGCCGTACTCCGAGTTACGTCCCAACCTGATGTTCCTGAACCGAGGGGACAAGGGCTTCGCCAACGTCACCATGGCAGGGGGATTCGGGCACCTGCAAAAGGGACACGGCGTGGCCTTCGGGGACATCGACAACGACGGCGACAACGATTTGTATGCCCAGATGGGAGGAGCGTGGCCGGGTGACAAGTTCAACGATGCGCTGTTCGAGAATCCGGGCTTCAAGAAGCACTGGCTGACGGTTCATCTGCAGGGGAACCGATCCAATCGCTCTGCCATCGGGGCGCGCGTGCACATTCAGATCGAGGAGGGGGGAGAAACCCGTTCGATTTACCGTTGGATCAACAGCGGCGGCAGCTTCGGTTGCAATCCCCTGCGCCAGACGATCGGGCTGGGAGAGGCCGAGAAAATCTCCCGCCTCGAGATCCAATGGCCCGGTCAGGGAGTACAGGTCTTTGCCGACGTGCCCATGGATCGCACCTTGCTCTTTGTCGAAGGTCGTGAAGAGCCCCGGAGAATCGAGCTGAACAAGTTCAAGCTCGGAGGCTGAACTCAGGAGGTCCCGTGCCTCCACTCGACCGGGTAGCGCACACCCAGATCGACGATGCGTTCGATCAAGGTTTCATAGGGAATGCCGGCGGCTTCGGCCGATTCCGCGAAGTCCTCGCCGTAGGTCAGGTCGGGGTTGGGATTGGCTTCCAGGAAGTAGAAGCGTCCATCCGGACGCATGCGCAGGTCGAGGCGAGCGAAACCGGAAAGTCCCAGGGCTCGGTAGACGTCCTTGGCGGCCCGCTGGATGCTGGCTTCGAGCTTTACGGAAAGGTCCGTTGCGCGGCGGTTCTTCACCTTCAGCGAGCGCTGATAGGGGATGTCCCACTTCAGCCGGCGTGTGGCGATCCGGGGTGCGCCCTCGGGCAAGTTGGGGATGTTCAACTCCCACAGCGGCAGCGCCTCCAGCCGATCGTTGCCCAGGATGCCGATGTAAAACTCGCGCCCCTCGATGTACTCCTCGGCGATCGCGTCGGTGCCGACCTTCTCGTGGATGAAGCGCACGCGCTGTTCGAGTCTAGTGTCGTCGTGAACGATGGAGGCTTGCGAGATGCCGAGTGACGCCTCCTCGTTCAACGACTTGATGAACAGGGGAAACTCCAGCTCCTTCGGGCGACGTACCCGGCGGTTCATCGGAAACACGCCGAACTTCGGCACGGGCAAGCCGTGCCAGGCAAGGACTTTCTTCGAAAGCGCCTTGTCGCGCGACAGCGTCAGGCCGCGCGGGTTGCAACCGGTGTAGGGCTGGCGATGCAGCTCGAGATAGCTGACGACGTGTTGGTCATAGTTGGCTGCCCCGAGAAATTCGACGATCAGATTGAAGCAGACCTCCGGTTTGAATCCCTCGATCGCTTTGCGGATCACGTCGATATCGTCACCGACGCCGAGAACCTCGATCTCGTAGTTCAGATCACGCATGGTCGACAGCACATCGAACTCGGTGCGCCATTCGGATATGTCCTCGTCGGACAGGCCGCGGATGGAATCCGGCGGGACGAGGTCGTTGTGACAGATCATCAGCACCCGGCGGTGCTTGGTGCGCGCCTTGCCGCTCTTCTTGCGGCTCTTGGTCAGCGAAGACGTGGAAGGAGTCATGGTGAACGAGCTGTGGGTGGAAGAGGAGCGCCTAGACCTCACCACCTCTGGGGTTGGAGTACAAGGGGTCTGATATGACGAAGTCGGAAACAAGCAGGGAGCATGTGGCTCTCTTTGCGTTCTCAGGGCCAAACTCCTGCCCCGTTTGCGTAGAACCTTACGACTGCGGACTAACGCGGGAGGAACGTGGTTCCCCGCCGAAGCTTGTTCCAGCACGTGCGTACACAGGCCGCGAGCTCCGCCGCCCGGGGACGGTGCCGTGTTTTCCACCGGAGGCCGTGCATTCGCGCGTTCGAGACCATGCCGTCGAGGATCTGATCGATGTCGTAGTGCAGTGCCGCTGTGTTGCGCTCGAGGGATGCTCGCACCCCGGGCTTCAGGCGTATTACGTGTGCCGCTACCCTGCTGCGACCGCGGGCTGCTCCGGGCTGGGCATAGCGGACCAGGAATGGCTCGAAGGGCGGCGCAGGATCGCCACCGCGTGCCTTCTCCTTGCGAAGGTAGTGCTCACCGAGTGTTATTACCGACTTCGCAAGCGAGTAGGGGCGTTCGCGCAGGAGGCCCTTGGGCTGCCTACCGCAGACGTCGCGCATCAAGTGTGCGACCAGCTCCAGTTTGCGCTTCGCCAGGGTCCCCGGCTTCCCTGGCCGCGTGCCATGGGAGAGCCAGATAGCGAAGGTCTCCGCGAAGTCCTCGGCCGGATGGCTCTGGGCGTACCACCGGGGCAGGTGGCGTACGTGGTCGCGGGAGAAGGGATTGACCCGGTACGTCCCGTGATAGGGTGCGTTGCGCGGTCCGAAAGCCTCGCGCCAGGCGGCGTGCCGGGCCAGTCCGTAGGCGGTGTCGATCGCATGTCCGGCCTCGTGGCGCAGGAGTTGCATACACTCGCGCTCGTTCCAGCCCTCCGCGATGACGTGCCGTCGGCGTTCGAAGTGCGCCAGGCGCGGATGTCCCAGGTAGAAGGGCACGGCGATCCCCGGCACGCTGTCGGGCGAGAACCAATCGGTCGAAAACCAAACGTGCGGCCGAAACTCGATCCCCCGACGGGAAAGTTCCTGATAGAGCCTTTCGATGCGCCCTTGCAAAGGACTGTCTTTGATCTTCAGACGTAGATCGCGCAGACGTATCGTCTGGAGTTTGGCGTCGCTCGTGCGCCTCCAGTCGCGTTTCACCATTCGAGCCCGAGCATCATGCAGTTCAGGCCGCTGCCGATGCCCAGCAAGGCGACCCGTTGATCTTGTTGGATAAAGCCCGTCTCGAGGGCCAGGGAAAGCGACATCGGCAGGGCTGCCGAGCCGGCGTTGCCCAGGGTCTCGATGGTCGGGAAGTCGCGCTTCATGTCGAGCTGCAGGGTTTCGAATAGCAACCGTCGGTGGGCCGATCCAACCTGGTGTGTGATGACCCGATCGATGTCGTCGCGCGTCCACTGCATCGCTTCCAAGAAGCGTTCAAAATTGCGGCCGGCGAGGTCGTTGCCTGCCTGCAGCATGGCCTCGGAGTCGGTCGTCATCAGCGGGCCGCCGCTGCCGTAGGTACTGTCCCCCCGACAAAGCACGTTGTGTTCGGTAGCAGACATGACTGCGCCACCGATCAGGCGCCGACCTCGCCTTCCCTCCGCGCGTTGTAGAACGACCGCGGCCGCCCCCGATCCGATCGTCAGCGACGCGAAGGCGTGCTTGAAATCGCGCTTGTCGAGGGTCTTCGAGGCCAGTAGATCCTTTATGGTTTCCTCGACCAGCCCGCGCCCCTCCTCTCCGGTGACGACCATGCCGGCCTCGACTTCGCCGCGCTCGATCATGCCGGCAATCAGTACCATGCCGTTCAATACGCCCAAGCATGCATTCGAGAGGTCGAACACCATGCAGGCGTCGGGCAACTCCAGCAGACGATGCACGACCGCGGCCGTGGCCGGTTCGAGGAAGTCGCGCGACACGGCGCCGTGGATGAGACAACCGATATCTTCGCGCGCCAGCCCCGACATTTCGAGGGCCTGGGCGCCCGCCCGGGCGGCCGCGGTGCTGGGGCGCGTGCCGCGCTCGAAGAAGCGCCGTTCGCGGATTCCGCTCATCAGCTCGAGCCTGCCCTCGCGCAGCCGAAAGCGTTCGTACAGGGGTCGCAATTCCAGCTCGATGGCCGCAGAGGTCACGCATTCTTCGGGCAGAGCATGGCCTACGGCGGCGATACGCACGTTTTTGAAACGCATGGACGGGACCGGGGATAGAGCTCGGCGGTAAAGAGAAGGGACTTCGGGTTGACGGATTCCCGGTGCAGGGTGCACCTTACATCAGCGGGGGAGGGTGAGCCCCCCCTCCGATGATCTTTGAGCGAACCTCTGCGCATTCTTCACGTTGACATGGACGCCTTCTACGCGTCCGTGGAAACCCGCGACCAGCCCCATCTGCGAGGGCTCCCCGTGTGCGTGGGGGGGCGCGCGGATCAGCGCGGCGTGATCGCGGCCGCGAGCTATGAGGCACGCGGCTTCGGCGTGCATTCGGCCATGCCCACGGCACGCGCGCTCAAGCTATGTCCGGACCTCGTGCTCCTGCCCGCCGACTTCGACAAATACACGCGCGTCAGCCGTCAGATCATGGAGATTTTTCGTCGCTACACGCCGGTGGTCGAACCGCTGTCCCTGGACGAGGCGTTCCTTGACGCCACTGGAACCGAGCGGCTCTTCGGCGATGCGGTCGAGATCGGCGGACGCATCAAGGAGGACATCCTGAAGGAAACGGGGCTCGTCGCCTCGATCGGTGTGGCGCCCTCGAAGTTTCTGGCCAAGCTCGCCTCCGATCTGGACAAACCCGACGGATTTCGCGTCATTCAGGAGGACGAAGTCCGCGCGGTTCTGGATCCGCTACCCGTTTCGAAGATTTTCGGCGTCGGTCCACGGACGGCCAAGCGCCTGGAGTCGCTGGGCGTCAAGACCGTCGCGGACCTCGCTTCGCGCGAGCGCAACGAGGTTCAGAAGCGCTTCGGCGCCTCCGGAGCCTGGATACACGATCTGGCCCATGGCATCGACCCACGGCGCGTTCATTCGCAACGGATCGAAAAGTCCCACGGGATGGAGCGCACCTTCGTCAAGGACATCTCCGACCGCGAGGAGCTGCGTCTGATCCTGTACGAATTCTGCGAAGAGGTCGCCTGGGACCTGCGGCACCGCGGTTTACGCGGTCGTACGATCACGCTGAAGATTCGGTACTGGAACTTCAAGACCCTCACGCGCTCGAAGACCCTCGAGTACCCGATCAACATGGGCAAGCGCTTGTATTCTACCGCGCGGGAATTGCTACGCCGCGTCCCTGCCGGCCCCGTGCGACTCATCGGCGTACAGGTTTCCAACCTGTCGGACGTGCGTGAACCGGCCCAGAACGACCTGTTCGACCAGGGGGATCCGCAGGTAGCGCGGCCCGACGGTGGAGACGGACGGATGGAGCGGGCAACCAAGGCGCTCGATTCGCTCCGCAGGCGCTACGGCCGCGGAGCCGTGATTCCGGCGAGCCTCATGGCCCGGGACCGGGTCAGGGACCGTGCCAGCGAAGGGGGCCTCGAAAGCGAGGGGCAGGTTCCGTAGCATTCCGGGGTCCCTCGGAAGCAAGGGAGAAACAATACCATGCAGAACATCTACGCCTCGGAAGTCCGTACCGTCGACCAGCTCGATGTCGATTCGCGTGCGACGTTCATCGTTCGCACCTATACCAACCTGCTGGGGGCGATCCTCGCCTTCACGCTGATCGAGTTTTTCCTGTTCTCAAGCGGTGTCGCCGCAAGCATCGCGGCGCCGCTCATGAAGAACTGGCTCATCGTCCTGGGCGCCTTCATGCTCGTTTCCTGGCTGGGGTCCCGGGCGGCGGCGACGGCCAAGTCGATGGTCGTGCAGTACCTTGCGCTCGCCGCGTTCGTAGCGGTCGAGGCCTTGATCTTCGTCCCGCTGCTCTATATCGCGAATGGGTACGCGGACGGTGTGATTTCCAGCGCTGCGGCCATCACCTTGACCGGCTTCGGTGTTCTCACGTTCATCGCTTTTTGGACTCGTAAGGACTTCTCGTTCCAGGGAGGGATGCTGCGCTGGATCGCTATCGGTGCGTTGATCGCCATCGTCGCGTCGATGTTCTTTTCGTTTGCGCTCGGAACCTGGTTCACGGTGGCAATGATCCTCTTCGCAGGCGCTGCGGTTCTGTACGATACCTCCAACGTCATTCATCACTATCCGGAGGACCGCTACGTTGCCGCTTCGTTGCAGCTGTTCGCCTCCGTGGCGCTGATGTTCTTTTACGTGTTGCAGCTCTTGTTGTCCTTTACCAGCCGCGACTGATACACGCGGAGCCGGGCTCGATCGTATGGGAAGTCGAGCCCGGCTCCGTGCCGATCAGTGATTATCGGTGATGTAGCTCATGAAGCTCATCCCGATGTTCTGGAACTGGTGCTGCCTCGGTACCTCGATCGCGTCCTTCATGCATACCTGCTCGCATAGCTTGCAGGACACGCAGGCCTTCGGGAGAACCACGGCGATCTGACTCGTCTGCGGCAGCGGGTGGTCCGTAGCCATCCCCTCCTCGGCCGGTTGCATCACGATCGCGTCAAAGGGGCAGATATCGACGCAGAATTCACAGCCCGTGCACATCTCCTCGTGCACGAGGGCCTTGGGGACTTTCTTTGCCTTGATGCGCTGGACCGTGACGTCGGTGCTGTCATCGATAGCGTCAAAGGGGCAGTAGACACCGCAAACAGAGCAGTTGATGC
Source organism: Planctomycetota bacterium (assembly GCA_002683825.1). Taxonomy (GTDB): domain Bacteria; phylum Planctomycetota; class UBA1135; order UBA1135. The sequence goes on along the minus strand of NYUD01000011.1, from coordinate 77,527 downwards.
AAAGGTCCGGATCGATATAGAAGATCTCGCCGCTAGTGATGGCGTTGGTCGGACAGACCCGTTCGCAAATCGTACAGGCGGTGCACTTGTCCGTGATGAAGTGCGCCTTCCATTGCCATGTCGCCATCGTGGCCGGATCCGTGAACAGGATGATCTCGAATTCGGAGTGGGCGTCGTAGCGCGAGGTGATGCCGACGAGATCTTTCTTGAAGTCTATGGTCGTCATGAACTGTGCCGGGAAGGACGAGGACGTGTGGCACAGAGCGCGTACCTTGGGGTCGGTCAGCCAGCCCGCGACCATGATGCTGTTGCCCGTGAGCTGCACGTGTCCCTTGTAGAGCGGCATTTCCTCGGGCAACCCGTAACGGAAGCGATCGCGTACCGCCGGGACCCGGGTCGGCAAATGGAAGCGGACGTGGATGTAGCCCTCCTCCTCCGTGATGGAGTAGTCGCGTCCATAGCGGCGGTCCCGCTCGACGTGATTCTCTTCGACGCCGCGCCAGCGGGCCCATTCGAGCTCCCAGCCGGGAACCTCTTCGAGCTTGGAGAGATCTTCGGGCGGCGGCAGCTCCCCGGAGAACAGAATGGCCGTTGTCGGGCAGACGTCGACGACCGTGCGCGCGTCATAGAGTTCGGCCGGATGCTCGTCGTGGGCGTGCGCCTTCAGGTCGTCGCCCATGTAGAAGACTTCCGGAAAATCCTGACAGCAGGCGTCACAGGCGATACAGAGCTCCGGGTCGACCCGGAACCTCTCTGCCTGGGCGACGGTCTCCTGAATGGGCGATTCTGCCATTTCGCTGCGCGTGGGGTTGGTTCGGTCGGGGGGCCCGCCAGTCATCTTGGCCTTCTGACGAGCGAGAAGTATCCAAAAGATAGCCGCCTGGCCGACCCGTAGCACCGAATTATTCGGGGGCTAGTGCGCCTCCAGCCAGTTTCGGCCCCATCCGAAATCGACCTTCAGGGGCACATCCAGCACACACGCCTCTTCCATCGCCTTCCTCACGACCTCGCGCGTGTCCTCCAGCTCCCGTTCCGGTACCTCCAGCACCAGTTCGTCGTGCACCTGCAAGAGCATTCTTGCGGCCAGCTGCGATCCCTGCAGGCGCTCCTCGAGGTCGATCATGGCCCGCTTGATGACATCGGCCGCCGAACCCTGAACCGGCGTGTTGATGGCCGCGTTCTCCGCGAAGGCTCGCAGTCTCGAGTTCGTCGAGTTCACCTCACCCATCCTGCGCCTTCTCCCGAGCAACGTCTCGACGTACCCGTTCTTCCGGGCCCCTTCCAAGATGCTGTCCATCCACCCCCGGACCGTCGGGAAGGACGCGAAGTACTTCTCGACGAACTTGCGTGCCTCGGCCAGCGTCAGTCCGGTCTCGCGCGCCACCCTCGAGGGGCCCATGCCGTACAGAAGGCCGAAGTTGATGACCTTTGCCTGGGAGCGCATTTCCCGCGTGATCATTTCCGGCATCACGTTGAAGATCCGGCTCGCCGTCGCTGCGTGGACGTCGAGACCCTCTTCGAAGGTGCGCCGCAAGTGTTCGTCCCCCGACAGGTGGGCCAGGATGCGCAGTTCGATCTGGCTGTAGTCCGCGGCCAAGAGGACCCACTTTCCACGCTCGTCGTCCGGACGAGGGATGAAGGCCTCGCGCAGCTTGCGCCCGCGCTCGGAGCGAACCGGGATGTTCTGCAGGTTCGGGTCGCTGGAAGCCAGACGGCCCGTTGCGGCTGAGACCTGGCTGAAGGAGCAGTGGATGCGACCTGTCTTCGGGTTCACGTAGCGCGGTAGGGCGTCGACGTACGTACTCTTCAGTTTCTGAACCTCGCGGTACAGGAGCAGGTCCTTCACGATCTCGACCTCACCGTACTTGTCAGCGAGATAGTCCGCGTCGGTGGCCCAGCCGGTCCGTGTTCGCTTCGGGCGCTTGACCCCGGTCTGCTCTTGAATGCGGAGCTTTTCGAAGAGGATCTCGCCCAGGGCCTTGGTGCTGTTGACGTTGAAGTTTTCACCGGCGTGGCCGTGCAGCGAGTACTTCAGCTCCTCGATCTCGGCTTCCATCTGCGTGCGCAGGTCCTCCAGCAGCTTGGAATCGATCTTGATGCCGCGCTCCTCCATCGCTCCGAGAACCGGGACGAGCGGCATTTCGAGATCGTGAAAGAGTGAAGAAGAGCTCGATTGTTCCAGTTCGGCCTCCAGCACCCGGCCCAGCCTCCAGGTAACGTCGGCGTCCTCGCACGCGTACTCTGCTACCTGGGCGATAGGCACCCGGTCCATCGTGATCTCTTTCTTGCCGGTGCCGATCAGATCTTTCGTGGGGATCTTCTTCAGCCCGAAGTACGACAGCGCCAGGGCGTCCAGGCCGTGGGTGCGCCGCTCGCCGCCGGAGATGCAGAAGCTGGCGACCATGGTGTCGAAGGTCGGGGCAGGAAGGTCCAGTCCCAGTTGACCCATGACCAGCCAGTCGTACTTGGTGTTCTGGCCGATGCGCTCGAGGCCGGGGTCGGTCAGCAAGGGGCGTAGCGCGTCGATGAGGCCCGCCTTGCCTCCAGGTACGATGGGCGACTCGGCGTTGAAGGGCACATACCACGCCCGGCCCTCCGCCGCGGAGAAGGACATACCGACGATCTCGGCTTCCATCGGAAACAGGCTGGTCGTTTCCGTGTCCAGTGCATACGAACCGGCTTCATGGAGCTCTGCGCACATTGCGTCGAGCCCCGCCCGATCCGTCACGGTGTTGTAGTCGCGCTGGCCTCTGTCATGAGCCTCCGGCGAAGCCGCAACCACCTGATCGACCAGGCTGACGAACTCAAACTCGCGGAAGAGCTGAATCAGCCGTGCCGCATCCGGAGCAGGGGGAGTGATCGCTTCGAACCCCGGATCGAGGGGCACTTGTGTATTGATCACGACCAGCTCGCGCGAGAGTTCGAGATTCTCGAGATCGGCCTCGATTTTCCGACGCGTCTTCTCCGGTACCTCGTCCAGGCGCTTCAGCAACCCCGCGACGGAATCGAACTCGGAAACCAGCTTGATGGCTCCCTTCTCGCCTATGCCTTTGACGCCCGGGATGTTGTCCGACGAGTCGCCCATGATGGCCAGGACGTCGCACACGCGGTCGGGAGCTGTGCCGAATTTGTCGCGCGTCGCCTGCAGTCCTTGAATGGCCGGCGGCTGGCCGGGGCGGAAGACGTTGTAGAGTTTTACGCGCTCGCTCACCAGTTGCATGAAGTCCTTGTCGCCCGTGACCAAGAAAACTTCGTGGCCGGATTTTTCCCCTTCCAACGCCAGCGTGCCGATCACATCGTCGGCTTCGAAACCGGGTATCTCGAAGATCGGTAGACCGTGCGCGCGCACGATCTCGCGGATGAACTCCATCTGCGCGATCATCTCGCTCGGGGCTTTCTGGCGCGTGGCCTTGTATTCCTTGTAGCGTTCGTGCCGGAATGTAGGCCCGGGTGCGTCGAAGGCGACCGCGAAGAGGTCGGGCTCTTCCTCCGTCAGGATTCGCCGCAGCGTCATCGCAAAGCCGTAGGTCGCGCCCGTCGGAGTGCCGTCGGCCGTCGCCAACGTCGACTTTGCGAGGGCGTAGTGAGAGCGGTAGGCGAGGGCGGTTCCGTCGAGAAGGAAAAGACGCGGCATGGCGGGGATCTTATCCTCTGGAGCGCGAGTTCCACGAGGCTTCACCTCGAGTAGGCTTTGCCGTGAATTCACCCCCCCCTGCAGGTTGATGGCCAAGAGAGAAGCATCCGCTGAGTCCCTCGAACTTCAACGCGCCTGGAGCGCCGAGAGGTGGGCTGCTGGTTTCTTCCTGGCGCTCTTCGTCGGTGTGATCTGGTGGTTTGCTCCCAGCTACTTGAGTGGGGCCGAGCCGGTGGGTGAGGACGCCTCATCTCACATTTTGGCGGCCCATCAAATCGCGCGGCATCTGCAGGCGGGATCGCCGGGCTGGTGGATGGCGCAGCTCAATCTCGGTTTTCCGCTGGCGCACTTCTATCAGCCCTTGCCGCACACGGCGGTGGCGATCCTGGCGCTGCTACTGGGCGGTCCCGATGAGGCCGGACTCGCCTACAAGCTGGTCGTGGTGCTCTTGCTTTCCTTGCTGCCTCTCACGACCTACCTCGGCATGCGACGGCTCGATCTTTCCCGGGCCGGAGCCATCGTCGCGACCATCTCGTTCGTGATCCTGTCGACCCCCAAGGACGCCTACGGTCTGACGAACCGCCACTTTCTTCTGTCGGGGCTGCATACCCTGCTCTGGGGAGCCGTCTTCGCACCCCTGGCGCTTTCCGAAGGCGTGCGTTTCTTGCAGGGGCGCGGAAGGCTGTCGCTGGCAGTGGCAAGTTTCAGCGTCCTCTTCCTGGCCCACGGGTTGTTGGCGTTGGGGATGATTCTCGTCTACGTATTCGCCACGCTGTTCGCTCCGTTTTCCTCGGCGCCCCCGCTTTCAAAACGCTTCCTGCGGCTCGTTGCCATCGGCTCCTTGAGCGGGGCCTGTCTCGCCTTCTGGCTCCTGCCCCAGCTTTCGTGCTCGGACTACTTCGGCGGCTGGCCGTTCAGCGATGCCGAGCGTCGAGACGGCATCGGCGTCGTGGCTCTGATCGGCGATTGGGGCAGCGGACGGCTCGTGGATCTGAGGCGGCTGCCGGTGGTGACGGCCCTGTCGTTTCTCGGCCTCGGTGCCGCAATCCTCACCTTTCGCCGCCGGGCCGTGAACTCGGTGATGCTATTCGGCGTCCTCTTGTTTTTTTGCTTTGTGGCCGGGCGCAAGAGCTTTGGAGACGCGGTCGATTGGATCTTTCCTCCGAACACGCGCATCGAGGGACTTCTGCGCTGGGTGGCGATGCTGCAGCTGTTTATCGCCCTGGCTGCGGGCCTGGGGGGAGAGGTGCTCGCCGGATACGTGCGCCGCATTCCCGCCTTGAGGGACAAGGGCTGGGCGGCGGTGGTTTGCGTCTGTATTCCGCTGACGGCCCTGGGCCTGCCGCTGCACGTGAAGGACGTGCGCTGGGGGCTGGGGACATTCTTCGAAGAGCTGGAACCCGAGGCCTATCGCGCGACCGCCGATGCGCTTCTGGCCGAAGAGAATCCCGGCCGCATCTACACCAGCAAGGAGACCGGGCACGACAACCACTGGGCCATGGCCTACATGTCGCTCCTGTCGGGGAAGCCGATGACGCTCAGTATCGGCGTGGGGGTTCAGGACAGTCTGAACCTCTACTACCTGTCCTTCTTTCGCATTCTGGACCAAGAACGGGCGCAGGCGTTGGCGCGATTGTTCAACGTGCGCTACGTCCTGCACGATCCAAAGCTCGACCTGGATTTTCTCCGCCCGGAACTCGTCTTCCGGCGCGGCCGATACAAGGCCGTCAGACTCCCCGGCGAATACGGCTATTTCGAGTTGATCGGAGAGCCGGAAGTGGTGGGCGCAGGTTCGCCCGTCGAGCACCGCAAGCTATTCGGGCGCTGGCTGCGGCAGGGATATCCAAAGGGCGCCAGGTTTCTGCGCTTGCCCGATCCGATTCAGGGGCGCGGCCTCTCCCTGCCCAAGGCGAACCTGGCCCACGAAGAGTTCGGCAAGGAGGCGGTCGAATGGCCCCGACGTTCCTTCGAAACCGACCGTCGCCGCCGCGGTACGCTTTCCGAGGAGAAAGTCGAGTTGAACGGTTACGCGACGCGTGCCGAAGTCTGGTCCGACGATGCCTGGTTGCTCTTGAAGGTGACGCCGCACCCCTACTGGCGTGCCGAGGTTGACGGCCAGCCCGTACCCCTGTACACCCTGTCGCCCGCCTTCATGGGGCTGGCCCTCGGCCCGGGCAAGCACGAGGTGCGTTTCTCTTTCCGCGCGCCCGTCTGGCAAAAGCTCCTGGTCTTCGCCTCCCCGCTTTTCTTGATGATGCTCTTCCTCCTCGATTTCGGGAGGGGTCGCATGTGGCTTCGGCGCGCACTCAGACGATGACATCTCCGCGCTTTCCCGACGACTCCCTGACGGTGTTCTTTCCCATGTACAACGAGGAAGAGAACGTCGAGGGATCCGTCCGGAAGGCGCTCGAGGTCCTGCCTGGGTGGGTCAGCAATTTTGAGGTGCTGATCGTCGATGACGGATCCTCCGACAGCACGCCCCAGATCGCCGATCGCCTGGCGCAGGATCACCCTCAGGTGCGCGTCGTTCATCACCCGGTGAACCAGGGCTACGGGGCAGCGGTTCGCACAGGAATCGAATCGGCTGCGATGGACCTCGTGTTCTTTACGGACGGCGATCTTCAGTTCGATCTCTCGGAACTCGAGCTCTTGCTCGATCGTATCGAGGACGCTGACGTCGTATGCGGCTACCGGCTCAAGCGTCGCGACCCGCTTCATCGCTTGCTCAACGCGTTCCTCTGGAACCGCCTCGTGCGCATTCTATTGGGCCTGCGGATTCGCGATGTGAACTGCGCCTTCAAGCTCTTTCGACGCTCGGTGCTGGCGAATGTCGGAAAACTTGAAACCGACGGTGCGATGCTGTCCACGGAATTGATGATCAAGCTGCAGAATAAAGGAGCGCGGATCCGCGAGGTCGGCGTACACCACTATCCCAGGCCTGCGGGCGAGCAAACGGGCGCGAATCCCGGGGTTGTGTTGAAGGCCTTCCGCGAACTCTTCGCCATGTCGCACAGGTTGCGAAACGAAGTGCGATAGGCAACCTGTCGGCTTCTGGACGTTTTCCCTCTCGGCGACGGATGCCTCCAGGTGACCACGACCGTTCCGCTCGAGAAATAGCCGGGGGGCCTGGCTGAGTTGAATGGGGCGGGCGCGGCCCGCTCGAGAGACGATCGGCCGGGCTCTCGCCGGGCGATCGTGGTCGGACGAGCGATCGGGCTGGGCTATACTCGGGGCGGTGCCCGCCGCGCGCATACCCTTGCGACTGTTTTTTCCTCTCATCGTCGCCCCGGTGGCGGTGATGGGGACGCTCGCGCTCGGCCCCGATCCACTCATCCTTGAGCCCGATGTGTTGGTCGAGCGTAGAGCTGAAGATCGAGGCGCGCCGCACTGCGGAACCTGCCATCCCGACCAGCATGCCAGCTGGTGGGGAACGTACCACAGAACGATGACGCAGCTTCCGGGTCCGCGCTCGGTGCGGGGCGAGTTTGACGGGGTGCTGCGCGAGGGGGTGGATGGGCCCTGGGCGCCCCTCCGGCGCGGGGATGCTTTCCTGATGTCGTTCCCCGACCGTGAGGCCGAGATCGCGCTCGTTGTCGGGTCGCATGTGTACCAGCAATACTTCGAACGCATCGACTCGTCGGAACTCTCGACCTACCGCCGCCTGCCGTTCCTGTGGCACATCGAAGAGCGGGCGTGGATGCCCGTCGGGCGCGTCTTTTTTCATCCCGGCGACGGCGTACCCGGCCGGCACGCAGCTCTCTGGAACGAGAACTGCATCTTCTGCCACAACACAGGGCCGCGACCGCGGATGCGGACAACCGAGGCGGGGGGGGGCGAGGCTTACCGATCCTTCGATTCGCGCGTGAGTGAACTCGGCATCGCCTGCGAGGCCTGTCACGGTCCCGGCCGGCGCCATGTCGAGCGCCACGCGAATCCGCTGTTGCGTTATGTGGTTCAGTTCGAGGACTCAGACGATCCCACGATCGTTCATCCGGAAAAGCTCTCCCAGGAGCGCGAGGTTTCCTTGTGCGGGCAGTGTCACGCACAGCGTTTGCCCAACCCCCACGAGCGGATCTTTGAATTCATGGCAGGAGGTCCGACCTTTCGTCCCGGGGACCTGTTGGGCGATCACGTAGAGCCCCTGCGAATCGATACGCCTTCGGTCGATCCGAGCGACCCCGATCTCTTTCGGAAGCGCTTCTGGAGCGAGGGGACACCGCGTCTGACCGCCTATGAATACCAGGGCGTGACCACTTCGCCCTGTTTTGAGGCCGGTGCCTTGCGCTGCGATTCGTGTCACCGTATGCATCGCAGCGCCCGCGGGCGCGAGGTCGATCCCCGTGCACAGATCGATCCCGACCTGAAGGGGGATCGTGCTTGTACCGGGTGTCATGCGGGGATGGTCGACGCCTTGGAGCGGCACACGGGGCACGCTCCGGATTCGCCGGGATCCCGCTGCGTCGCCTGCCACATGCCGCGCATCGTCTACGGGCTTCTGGGGATACGCCGCAGCCATCGCATCGAGAGCCCCGATCCACGGCGCGACATCGAGGCCGGGCGGCCGAACGCTTGCACGTTGTGCCATCTCGATCGTGATGGAGGTTGGGTGGCGAGGGAGATGACGCGCATCTTCGGTAGGCCCTTTGAGGCCCCGCGCCGGCGACCCGATCGAGCCCCGCTCGATGTTCCCGAGGCCCTGGCCTCGCTTCTCTCTGGCGACGTTCTGCAGCGCGCCGTCGCGGCGCAGCACTTCGGTGCGCCGGAGGTCGCCCTGGAGAGCGGCGCGAAGGCGTGGCTCGTCGCTCACCTGATCGTGACCCTCGGTGACGGTTATCCGGCCATCCGGCATCTGGCCCGGCGGTCCCTCGTGGCGCTGGATGAGGAGCTCGAACTCGGCCTCGCATCCGGGCTTGCCGACGAGGGGCTTTTTGGCGATCCCGAGAGGCGGCGTGAAGTGATTTCCGAGCTTCTCACGCGACTCGCCGGACACCGGGATCGATTCGATGTCCCGCCGCCCGCCACGCTCTTGGGATCCGATCTGCGCCTCGATCTCGATCGCGTGCAAGCCCTGCTCGAGCTCCAGTCCTCCAGTCCCATTTCGATAGGTGAGTGATGGATTCGTCGGACCCCGCCGTCAGCAAGACCCTGCGTCTCGGATGGATTCTCCTGGCTGTTTGGTTGCCGTTGGGGCTCACCCTGGAGGCCTTGCACGGCTTCAAGGTGGCCGTCTACCTGGCCAGCCAGCTGCGACGCGAGCTCTGGACGCTGGCCCACGCCCACGGAAGCATGCTCGGGATCTTGTGTCTTCTCTTCGCCAGCCTGGCCCCACGCACGCTTCACGGTCAGGCCCTGACAGGGGCCGGCCGGGCGTTGCGCACGGCCGCCATCCTGATGCCTGTCGGGTTCTTTCTCGGAGGCGTCTTGAATTCGGAGGGCGATGCCTCACCCGGGATACTGCTCGTTCCCGTGGGGGCCCTGTTTCTTCTGTTTGCACTGGTTCGGGCCGCTCTCGGCAGCCGCTCTGCTTGACGGTTCTCTCGACGGCACCGACGGGCAGGGCTCCATCGGACTCTTCGATGAACCGTGAGAGCCACCTGGGCAACCGGTTTCCCCGAGACCCTCCTCCCGCAGCGTATCGGCATAAAAAAATTGGGTAAGATGAGTCCGCCCCCTCGTCGGACGGGGAACACACCATCCAGGATGATCGACATGCGCTCCGTGTTCCGATATCTCGTCCTCGCCGTCGCGGCCCTTCTTTCCGTGCCGGGGCTCAACCCCGCCTCCTCCCAGACGGTGGGTCGACCCGGCGGCCCGCCGGGTTCGGCACCGCCCCGCACGATCGAGAGCGACAGCTCGGTTCGCTTTACGGTCCTCGGTGACTACGGTCTGGCGGGGCCGGCCGAGGCGGCGGTTGCCGCCCTGGTGCTGGGGATGGACCCGGATCTGATCTTCACCGTGGGGGACAACAACTACCCCGATGGGACAGCGGCGACCATCGACGAAAACGTCGGCCAGTACTATCACGACTTCATCGCTCCCTACTTCGGGATCCATGGCTTCGGTGCGGATGAGAATCGGTTCTTTCCGGCGCTGGGGAACCATGATTGGCATACGCCGGGCGCTTTTCCCTATCTGGCGTACTTCTCTCTGCCGGGCAACGAGCGCTACTACGACGTTCTCAGATGGCCCGTGCACGCCTTCGTGGTCGACAGTGATTCCGACGAACCGGACGGGGTCACTGAGGACTCGATCCAGGGACAGTGGCTCGAGAACGGCCTGAAGTCCTCCGGCGCGCCGTTCAAGTTCGTGTTCATGCACCACACGCCCTACTCATCGTCGTCCAGCCATGGACCGGACATCGAGATGCAATGGCCGTTTGCTGCCTGGGGTGCGGACGCGGTCTTCGCGGGCCACGACCACCTGTACGAGAGGCTCGATCTCGATGGCATCCCGTACTTCGTGAACGGCATCGGCGGAAACCCGGTGTTGTATGGTTTCGAATCGGATTCCATCGCGGGCAGCCGATCGCGCTATCGGCGATCCCACGGAGCGCAAGTCGTGGATGCCGACGTGCGCAGAGCCCGCATCCGGCTCTTGTCCGTGAACGGCATCGTGTTCGACGACTACTCGGTGTTCGCTCGCGACTTCAGCGAGAAGCCCGAGTTCCTGGCGGCGGATGCCGATGAGTGGAGCTATCTCGACCTCGGGACGGATCCCGGACCCGCCTGGACGAGTGCGAGTTTCGACGACAGCACCTGGGCGGTCGGATCCGGTCACTTCGGCTATGTGGAGGGCGATGAGGACACGCTCATCGACTATGGCCCCGATCCCAACAACAAGTACATAACGACCCATTTCCGGCGCACGTTCACGGTTTCCAATCCCGGCGAAATCACGGAACTGCGTTTCGACCTGCTTTGCGACGACGGCGCCATCGCCTACCTGAACGGGACCGAGATCGTTCGAACGAACCTGCCGGCGGGGCCGGTGAGTATCACGACCACAGCGCTCAGCGCCGTGGCCGACAACATCGAGGATTCGCTGTACGAGCACGACTTGGACCCGGGTCTCCTTACCGCGGGCTTGAACGTTCTGGCCGTGGAAATCCACCAGGTCTCGGGCACCAGCAGCGACATCAGCTTCGCTTCTAACCTTCAGGCGATTCGCGACTCGCAGGTGCTCGTTGCGCCGGGGGCGATGTGGTCCTTCTTTGACGACGGCACCTTCCCCGGACCGAGCTGGCCCCAGGTGGGCTTCGATGATTCGCTCTGGCCCGTCGGTCCGGCCGAGCTGGGATATGGAGACGGAGGCGAAGCCACGGTCGTCGGTTTCGGCCCCGACCCGGCTGACAAGTACCCGACGACCTACTTCCGCCACGAGTTCTTCGTGGCGGACGCGGGTGCATGGGATGCACTGATTCTCAGGTTGGTTCGCGACGACGGGGCCGCGGTGTTTCTGAACGGCCGGGAGGTGTACCGCTACAATTTGCCGTTAGGCGACCTGGACGAGACGACCGCCGCGGGTGTCGGGATCGTAGGTGCCGGGGAAACTACGTACTTCGAGTCACGCATCGATCATCGCAAGCTGAGAACCGGCATCAACGTTCTGGCGGTCGAGGTCCACCAGGATGTGCCGAACACTCCCGACCTCAGCTTCGACGTAGAGCTCCTCGGGCGGCATTGAGTCCGGCGTAGCGATTCAGGAAATCCGGTAGCACGAGTGCAGGAGTCGTTCTTGTGCGCGCTCAGTATCCGAGGTCGTTCAGTTCCGCCTGAAGCCCCTCCGAGATGTCTACCTGCGTGGGACGCAATCCCCTCTCGCCGGTTGTCTCGATGTGGAAGCGCAGTTGTTCCAGAAGCAACCGAATCGTCTCCGGCTCCCGCGTGGATACGTCTCGCACTTCCCCCGGGTCGGTCGGGAGGTGATAGAGCGCGTGCTTGTTTTGCTGCAGGTCCGCGACGAGCTTGTAGGCCCCCGTGCGTACGCTGAAGACCTGGGGTTGCCACTTGATCCCCTCGGCGAAACTCGCGGCGAGCGGATCGTCGCTTTCGTCGAGGGCGGAACGATCCACCCCCTGCAACGTCGCAGGTATGCTGCACCCGAGAAACGAAAGCGCGGTGGGCATGACGTCGGCCAGGCTGACCACACTGTTCACGCGCCGGCCGGCGTGGCGCATCTGCGGCAAGCGCACGATCCAGGGCACGTGGGTCTGGTGGTCGAAGAGGTTGCGTCCGTGGTCCCAACCGTCGTGCTCCATGAGCTCTTCACCGTGGTCCGAGGTCACCATCAAGACGGTGTTTTCGAGCCTGTCGTCCGCCCCGAGGTTCTGGACGAGCGCTCCGATGGCCCGGTCCACCGAACGCACCCCCGCCGCGTAGCGGGTTCGCCAGGTATTGAGATCTCGGGCTGCGGGCTCTTTTGCCCACGCGGCAAGCCGCAGGTATTCGGGGATGCGTTCGAGGGCTCGGTCGTCCAGGGGCCGCGATAGCGAGAGTCCTTGACTGTCTCCCAGCGCGCGAAAGTCGTCCTCCGGCGCATCGTAGGGTCCGTGCACGTCCATCAGATGCAGGAGAACGAAACCGGGCCGGTCCCCGATCTCTTCTAGCCATTGCGTCGCTTCGAGGATCGGTCGTTGTGCCGTTTGCTCCTGGAATTGTCGGAAGACGTCGAAGCCCTGGGCGAACCCCCACTCACGACGGATCCAGGGGTTGGCTACAAAAGCGGCCGTGCGATAACCACGGCTGCGTAGGACCTCGGCCAGGGTCAAGGCTTCCTGAGGAAGCACGTCCGTGACGGCCTCTTCTCCCCCCGCATCCGAGCCCGCCGCGTGAGCTTCGACAGGTTCCTCGCCATCGCGTTTGTCGAACCAACCGTGGTGCGTCAGGACCCCGTGCGTGCGGGGGTGCAGCGAGGTCAGGAGCGTGGCGACGGACGGCTTGGTCCAGGGGGCTTGAGCAAAGCAGTTGTCGAAGACGATGCCCTCGCGGGCCAGGCGGTCGAGGTTGGGGCTCGTTTCCCCTTCGAATCCATAGCAGCCGAGAAAGTCCTCCCGCAGCGTGTCGACGACGACCAGGATCAGCGAGGGGCCCTCAGGATTCGAGCTTCCGCAGCAAACGAACAACGCCGAACCGATCAGCAGAGCGGTCCGGCGCAGATGCGTCTCAATCACGCTAGGGTGCCCGATCGGGTCACTCGAAGGTGATGTCGACCAGGTTCGAGGCGCGTAGTCCCGATCCCGCCGTGAAGACCTGTACGTAGAACGTGTTTCCAACCAGGCCGGGGTTGTTCGGGATCGTGAACACCGTGCGCGCCAGTCCTCCGGCCGGAATCACGCCCGAGAAGAGCGAGAACAGGCCGCCGGGGTCCAGCTGTAAGGCTCCGTCGAGCCCCGGGATGATGATGAAAGCCGATGCGTTCGAGCCGTAGACGGCGTAGAAGTCGCTCCCGTTGCCCGCGACATGCATGGCCATCTGTGTGCTGATCTGGGGCTTTCCAAAGAAATTCAAGAGCGATCCCGAATCGAAGGTCTGGACGCGAAGCTCGTCGATGCCCGCCTCGACCAGCGAGTTGTTGGGATCATCCTCCGCCGTGAAGCGCAGGCGAACTTCATCGGTCAGCGAAACGTAGTCGCTCACGTCGATGCTGACCTCGTTCCAGGCGTTTTGGTTCGTGATCGTCTCCACGTTCAGCCAGCTGGCGCCGTCGTTGTCGGAGATGTCGACCGTGAACATGTCGTCGGCGGCGCCCAGGTTGGCGTACCAGCGATGGTAGGTCAAAAGGGCCGTCGTGACGCCCGTCAGGTCGAAGGCCGGCGTGATCAGGATGGTCGAGCCATCGTCGACGTCATCGCCGCCCGCGCTGGTGGAACCGTTGCCCGTGGCAAAGCAGTTCACCCCGGGGACCGAGACGTCGTTTTCCGGGTTGGAGTCTTCACCGTTCGAGGTGGTGCCGACCGGATCGCCCCATTCCCACAGGCCCGTCGAGGCCGTGTTCGTGATATCCCAGCCGAGATCGACCTCGACATTGTCGGTCATGATCGTGCGCTGCTCCCCGATGAGAAGCGTCCGCTCGTCCGATTGCGTGAAGCCCTGGTAGGTGAGTGTGACCGAGTAGTCGACCGCGGTTCCGGGGCTCGCGCCGGCAAGGATGTCGAGCACCAGCGGTTGGGCGGAGTTGTCGGCGCTTGCGAAAGAGCCCAGGCTTCCGAGGTTGGCGCTGGGAACGGCGACGTTGACCTCGCTCGAAGCACTCGAGACTCCGACGCTGACGCTGGCAGCGGCTTCCAGACCGCTGTTGCGGAGGTCGAGGACGATCTGGAGGCTTTCGCCGGCCTCGTAGAAGCCGTCGCCGTCACCGATCTCCGTCACCGTCGTATCGATGGCGCGCACACACGCGCCGGCTGCCCAGGCCGTCCGCATGAAGGACTGCTCGTTCTCCTGGGCCAGCGGGACGATGCGCGATTGCAGGGGCCAGAAGCCGTCGGAGTCGGAACCGATCTCGGGCGTCCAGGAATAGGTTCCGTGGGCGCCGTGGTCGTGGTCGACGGTCACGCCGTTGGCCAGATAGAGCACGACCGAAGCGGGACCGGAGGTGTAGTTGTTGAACTCGGTCGCCATGGCCGACAACTCGGCGAACTGCGCCGTCTGCGACGGTGTGGAAGAGGTGTAGCCCCAGGGCTCCAGCCACAGGTTTCCAAAGGAGTGCACCGAGAGCGAGGTCGCGAAGCTGTGCGAGGCCATGAAGGCCTCCATCGCCTGGATGGTGGGCTCGCTCGTCGGGCCCGTGCCGCGGTAAGTCTCCGAGTTCGAGACCGGACTCGAGCCGTCATTGTCGACGCCCCACTGGAACGTGTAGTTGCGGTTCAGGTCGACGCCGAAGGAGCCTCCGCCGTTGTTGCGGCGGTTCTTGCGCCACAACCCGCCGCCCGAGGGGTTGGTGTTCTCGTTGTAGACGTATCCGTCGGCATTGACCACGGGGATGAACCAGATCTCCCGCTCGTTCACCAGATACGTCGCCAGCGGGTCCGTGCCGTAGTTTTCCAGCAGGCACAACATCGTCCATAGCGTGCATTGCATGCTCTGAGGCTCGCGCGCGTGGTGCATGGCGTCGAAGCGCACCTCGGGTTCGTTCTCATCCGTATCGGGGTTGTCGGAGATCTTGACGGCCCAGATGTCGCGACCCTCGAGGGTCTGGCCGATGCTGAACTTGTCGGTGGTCAGGCTGGGGTGGGTGGCGGTGATCTGGTCCAGAACGGATACGACCTCGGACCACGAGTAGAACCCCGCCTGGGAACCGCTTCCGAAGGGCGGGACGAGCGAGGCGCCTTGTGAGGGAGGTGAGGAGGCCGGCTGGCCCTGGTTGCGCTCCACGTAGTAGCTCGCCAGGTCTTCGTGCAGCATGCGGTAGTTCACCCGGCTGCGGACCAGCTGCTGTTGCTCCTGGCTGTCGACCAGGACCTGGACGACGTCGTTCGAATCCTGGTGGACGACGTCGAAGCCGCCCGCCTGGAGCCGGGCCCGGGACAGGCCTTCCGCGCCCAGGTCGATCTCGATCAGAGCCAGCCGGGGAGCCGGGGGGAGCTCCTGCGCGGTGGGGGACACGGTCTGCGGCAGGATGGCGATGGCAGGGAGCAGGATCGTGGTCAGTGAGAGCATGATGGGATGAGCTACGGTGCCACGGGGCACGGGACAGTGGGGGGGGGGGCAGTCTCCTGGGAAGCGCACATTCTAGGGCGACTCAACCCACCGCCAGGTTCCTTTCCACTTTCGAAGTCTTGCTTCAAAGGAGACAATCGCTCCCGCCGTGTCCACGCGCATCCAATTGGCCGGGGAGCTGCCCACCCTGAGGGCTCTGGGCGTCGAGGAGGCCGAAGAGCTTTTTCGGCCCGGTGGGAACCCCGATCAGCGTGGAGCGGTGCTGGAGGGCGATCCGGGGGGGCGCTCGACCGTTCGTTTTCCGCTGCCGGGGACTCCCGATGCAGGTGGCCGGCTGAACGGGCGACCCGGCGAGGTGGGAACGGGCTGGGTGGTGCTCTCGCGTTGGTGCAGGGCTTCGCTCTTTGAGCTCGTCCGTTCCCGTTTCACCGCTCCGAGGAGCGCCAGCCTGGCGGAACGGGAGTGGAATCTCTACTGCCACCTCCTGGGCCACGGCGTCGGCGTTCCGCGGCCCCTGGCGGTCGGCGCACGCGGTCAGGGGCTCTTTTCGCGCGACTCCTTTCTGGTCACGCGTGAGCTCGGGGGGTTCGAGCCGTTGAAGGAATGGGCCGGGCGCGAGCGCGATCCGGAGCACCGCCGCAGGGCGGCAGTCGCCCTGGGCCTCTTGCTGGCGAACGTCGTTCGGGCAGGGGTCCTCTTGCCGAGGCTCTCGGTAGAGGATCTGGGCGTGAAGCCCGAATCGAGAGACGATGTGGGTGGATCCTGCGACGCTCACCTCCCTTCGGTGCCCGGGCGGTTGAAGATACGCCACCTGCCGGGTGTGGCGATCCTCGGCGTGAGGGGCGGTCTCGTGCGTAAGACGCTCGGCCCGAAGGAGGTGCATGCGATGCTCTCCCACCTCCTCGAGGATGCTCGTTCGAAGGGCCTGGTCGATCCAGGAGAAGCGCGCCGCATCGCGGCCCTCACCGTACGCGGCGGATCGGATCGCCGCCGGTTGTGGCAAGCGCTCCGGTAAGCGTTAACGTGCTCCGATGTCCGCTCCCCCCTCTCCCTGGCGGGAGGAGATCGTTACCCAGATGCGCCTGGCGGTGCCCCTGGTGTTGGTCCAGCTCGGTCTCCTCGCGATGGGTTTTGTCGACAGCGCCTTCATGGGGCGCGTATCGACCGTGGAGTTCGCGGTCGTTTCGCTCGGACACTCGTTTGCGTTTCTATTTCTCATCCTTGCGATGGGGATTCTGACGGCGCTCGATCCCATCGTCAGCCAGGCGTTTGGAGCGAAGGACAACGGAGCGATGGCGCGCAGCATTCAGCGCGGCGTGGTCCTGTCGCTCGTGTTGTCGATCCCCATCGGGCTCTTGATTCTGACCGCGGAACCCGTGTTGAACGCCCTGGGCCAACCCGCCGAAGTGGTTCCGGGGGCGGCCCGATACGCGCGCATCCTGGTGTGGAGCGTCCCCCCTTTCCTGGCCTTCGTAGCGCTGCGACAATCGATGCAGGCGATGCACCGGCTGGCCCCGTTGGTGTATGTGGTACTCCTGGCCAATGGCCTGAACGCGCTACTCGATTGGATACTGATCGATGGGCATGTGGGCTTTGAGGGCTCGGGATCCCAAGGTTGCGCGTGGGCAACGGTGATCTCGCGTTGGACGATGATCTTTCTCTTGCCGTGGTTCTCCGGAGCGGAGTTTCGGTCTCTTCTTCTGCCGTTTTCGAGGCGCACGATTCGCTGGAGGGCGATTTCGCAGATGTTGACGGTGGGCCTGCCGATCGGGGTTCAGTTCCTCGTCGAGATCGGAGCGTTCCAGGCGGTGCTTTACCTCATGGGGCGAATGGGGACGCAGGAGATGGCGGGCCACCAGGTCTCGCTGAACCTGGCCTCCGTTTCGTTCATGGTCCCGCTCGGAATTTCGATGGCAGCGTCCGTCCGTGTGGGCAACGAGATCGGCCGCGGGTCGTCCGCAGCGGTGCGGCGTGCTGTGACCGTCTCGTTGATCGGCGGAGCCCTGGTGATGGTGAGCTTTGGGCTCGCCTTCTATTTCGCACCCCTGCCTCTGGCGAGGATCGTCACCGACCAGGAGGAGATCTTGACGGTAGCGATCCTGCTCATTCCGCTGGCCGGGCTCTTCCAGGTCTTTGACGGCTTGCAGGTCATCGCCGTCGGGTGCCTGCGGGGGATGGCCGATACGCGCGTGCCCATGCTGATCCACATGGCCGGTTTCTGGGCCGTGGGGGTTGCGGTCGGTTCTCTTCTCGCCTTTCCGATGGGACTCGGTGCTCCGGGGCTCTGGTGGGGGTTGGTGGCCGGACTTTTCGCGACGGCGCTGGTACAACTGTGGAGACTGCGCATCATGCTGCGGCGTGGTTTCCGCCGACTGGTGATTGACGAGCCTCACGAAGGAGCGAGTGGATGAGCGATACGCCCATGACCCCGGTCGGCCCCGAGCCCGCGCCGCTGCGTGTTTTCTTCGGCGGCATTCTGATGGGGATGGCCAATCTCGTTCCCGGGGTCAGCGGCGGAACGATGATTCTCGCCCTGGGGCTCTACGATCGCTTCATCGACGCGGTCGCCGAGGCGACGGGTCTGCGGTGGAGTGGCGCCACGATTCGATTTCTCGCCATGGTCGTGGCCGGTGCGGCGCTGGCGTTCCTCGTGCTTTCGGGACCCGCCGTATGGCTGGTGACCGAGCAGCGCTGGATCGCCTACAGCCTGTTCGTCGGCCTGACCCTCGGGGGCGCGCCCGCATTGTGGAGGTCCGTGCGACCGCTCGGCATCCAGGAGATCGCGGCCGGGCTGATCGGTCTGGCACTGATGGTCGGCTTTGCCTTTGGGATGTCCGCAACCGCCGTGCCGGTGAATTTCCTCGCGCTGACCCTCGTCGGTGCGATCGCAGCTTCCTCCATGATCCTGCCGGGAATCTCGGGTTCCTACATCCTTTTGATCTTCGGCCTGTACGACCTCGTGGTGGGTAGCATCCGCCCCTCGGCCCTGATGGCGGACTTCGCAGGATCCCTGGGGATCCTGATTCCGATCGGCATCGGTATCGCGATCGGGATCGGTGGGCTTTCCAACGTGCTGAAAGTGCTCCTGGTGCGCTTCGAGCGTCCGACCCACGCCGCGCTTCTCGGACTCCTCCTGGGATCGGCGCTCGGGTTGTGGCCGTTCCAGGAGAGCGGGTGTCCCGAGCTGTCCTCCAGGGCTCGCCGGCAGGCCGTACAGCTGGTGCTGGAAGAGACTCCCCTGGTAGACATCGCGGAGGAAACGGGGGTGAGCTTCACCGAGGTCGAGGCGGCGGAGCTCTCAGAACGCTATGCGGGGATGGGGCGCGGCGACCTCAGACTGGCGGCGATGAAGCTCGAGCGCTATGCGCCCTCCGGATTCCGTGTCGCCCTGTCGCTGGCTCTCTTGGCGGCCGGTTTCTTCGCGACCGGGGTGCTCGGTACGAGGCGTACCCGGAAACCCGTGGACTAGCGCGGCTCGTCGAGGCCTTTGAGATACTCCTCGAGCTCCGGAACGTGCGACGCCGCGGCGGTCCCTACCTCGAGGGCTCGCAGGTGGGCTTCCCGCAGGTAGGCCTTGCGGGTTCCGTGCAGGACGTGCACGGCGGTCGGCGGGTCGACCTCTTCGAGGATCCTCGAAACCGCCTCCGGTGAGGTACCCAGCTCGGCGAGCCAGCGCTCCGCCGTGGCGCGGGGCGAGTCGCAGGCCAGGTCTCCGTCCGCGTCGACCCGGACGGGGTTCGAGGCGGCCAGCGTGTAGGGGTTGATCTGGGGCCACCAGGCGCCGCCGACCGCGTCGCCGGTGACGACGATCACGACCCATTCGTCCTGGCCGGACCCACCGTAATCGAGCTGCACGGCATGGTCGAAGGGTGCGCCTTCCGCCGGATCCAGTTCGGCTTCCTGAACGACACGACCGTTGACGAAGACCGTCATCCGACGCGGCTGCACCCACGACGGTGCGGCGATGCGGGCACTCAAGGGGCCCGTCTGGTCGAGCGAGTTCGCCGAAATCAGCTCACCCATGACGGACCGCCCATCCTGAAGCACATCGACAAAGATCCCCATGCTGATCGAGCTGCGCCCCTGCACGATGTTGTCCGCCGCTTCGGCCACATCGATTGCGGCAGGGTCATCGGTGGACGAGCGGATGTAAGTGCGTCCCTGTCCTACCACGCCGCCGACGGTGTGGGAGTCGGAGGAGCCCACGGCCCTGACCCCTTCGCCCGCGTTCATCAAGGCGAACCAGTCGCTGAAGAGCAACATCGGTTCCTTCTCCTCGGTCTGCGAGTTGATCAGCTCCATCGCGTCATAGGGGTGGGTCATCGGCTTGGAGCGCGGTTCCCCCGTGTGGTGGTCGAGTCCGCAGACGCCGAAGGGGCCGGTCGCGTGATCGGGCCAGCGCGGGTGGTTCAGAATGACGGCTTTGGCACCCTTGGCGCGCGCGTCGCTTACGATGGCTTCGAAGTCGCGCGAGTCGTGCAGGGGGACATCCTCCCCGGGATCGAGAGGAAAGGCGTTGAAGTGGCCGATCGGCGTGCTGATCTCGTTGCCCACGGTCGGCGTGAAGTACTGCGTCAACCCCATGCTCATCTGTGTTGGACGGTAGTCGGTGTTGTGGTTGTGGTCGGTCGCCACCGCCAGTTCGACCCCCTCGCCGGCCAAGGTGACCATGCGTTCCTCAACCGATGAATCGCCGTGACCGCTGAAGGTGAGCGTGTGGATGTGAGTGTCGCAGGCGATGAATCCGGTCGTGTCGACCTCGTGCACCAGCTCGAGCTGTACCTCCGCGCGCCGTCCCAGGACCAGGTCGGCCGAATCCATGCTCCATTCCATGCCCCGTGTCGCGTAGACGCGGTAGTCGCCTGCGGGAAGTTCCACCGACAGTTGCCCCTCGCTCGTGTAGACCACGCCCTTGCGTACCGCGATCGAGTCGTTCGCATCCGCATAGACTTTCGCAAGCTCTTCGTCCTTCAGGAAGGTCACGCGGGCCGGCAGAGGCTCTTGCGTCTCTCGGTCGCGTACACGAACGGTGACGCGGCGTAGGTCGAGAACCTCTCGCAGGGGTTTCTCCCACAGGAAGATCTCGCCCACGGTGATGTCGTCCTCGGGAACCTCTCCTCTCAACTCGAGCGTGTTGTTCCCGGCGTGCAACACACCCTTGGGCACGGTGTAGTAATGATCGGCCAGGGCGTCACTGCGCACGAGCGGGCCGATGAGCTGTCCATTGACAAAGAGGTTCCAGGGATCGTTCACGTGCCGCTGGCGGACCCGCAGCGTGCCTTCGCTATCGCCGGCTCGCGCCTCGAAGGTGAAGGAGAGCTCGACCCCTTCCGGCTCTTCGGGCGCCTCGGGCCAGTCGGGTGTCGGATCGTTGCCCAGGTGGTGCATGCGATCGGTGATCACGATGGCATCCTCATCGCTTTTCTGGAACGGCGCCAGGGCGATGGACAGGAGCGACAGGCAAAGAGCGGCGATGATGCTTCGAGTTCTCATGGCGGTACTGTAGCTCTCGCGCAAGGTTGTGCGTTCGGAATCGCCGCAACAAGGCCATGCGGCGAGGTCATCGCCGCACGGCCTTGCGTCGGCGAGTCGTGGCCGGCCGGCCTGCGGGGTTGCGACGATTCCGGCGGCTGCGGAGGAGAATCGGGAAATCGGAGCGAAATGGCCCCTTCGGGCGCCTACTTCAAGCTCTCGAAGTCCACGACCTCGATTTCGAGGTTCGTTTCGCCCCGGAACGTATTCCAGCGGGGCGTGTAGACCACGTTCAAGGGCGTCCCCAGCGAGAGCTCGCGCTCGCGCGAACCCATGCCGAAGGCCATGGCCTTCAGGACGTGGTCACCGCGCCGCAGGTGCAGCATCAAGTGGTTCCGGTCCGCCCCGACCGCCCGCGGCGGCTGCGCGAGATACACCTCGTGGGAGCGGAAGAGCGGTTTCTCGTTGCCCGCTCCGAAGGGCGCCAGGAGGTCGAGGTGGCGCATCGTTTCGACGGTCATCTCCTCGAACGCAAGATCCGCATCGATCACCAGGGTCGACTCCGGGTGTCCCCCGGCTTGCAGCATCTCCTTGGCCTTCGAAACGACCGCCTGGCGGGCCTGGTCCACCTTGTCCGTCCGGATTTCAAGCCCCGCAGCCTGGGCGTGACCGCCGTAACGCTCGAGGTGGGGCGCCGCGGCCGACATCGCCTCGAGGATGTGAAAATCGCCGACCGTGCGCGCGCTCCCCCGCCCCCGATCGCCGTCCAGGCCGATCACGATCGCGGGGCGGCCGAACTCCTCGGTCAGCCTCGCCGCGACGATTCCGACAACGCCCTGGTGCCAGCCTTCGTGCGCCAGCACCAGCACCGGATGCTCGCTCGCATCGGCGAATTCACCGGCCTCTTCGCGTGCCGCCACCAGTACCTCGCGTTCAATTTCGCGGCGCTTCTTGTTCAACACGTCGAGATCCACGGCCAGGCGGCGCGCCGTGGCGTCGTCGTCCGCAAGTAGAAGTTGGAGTGCCTTCTCGGCCGATCCCAGGCGGCCGCTGGCGTTGATGCGCGGACCGATCTGAAAGCCGACGTCCTCCGCGGTCAGCCGCCGTCCGTTCAAATTCGCGATACGCAAGAGCGCCCTTAAACCGGGGTTGGCGCTGTGCTCCAGGGCCTTCAATCCAAAGCGGGCGAAGACGCGGTTTTCGTCCAGGAGCGGAACCACGTCACACACGGTCGCGATCGACACGTAGGCCATGGCCTCCTCCAGGAAGGCTTTCATCTCGGGCGAGACTTGCCGCTTGCCGCGGATCTTCCGGGCCAGCCCCCAGGCGAGTTTGAAGGCCACCGCTCCGCCGCAGAGTTCGCGCCACGGGTACGTGGAATCAGGGAGCTTGGGATTCACGATCGCCGTGGCTTCGGGCAGCGGTCCACTGGGCGCCTCATGGTGGTCCGTCACGATCGTGTCGATCCCACATTCAAGGAGCTCTCCGATCACGCCGTGGGCCGAAGTTCCGTTGTCGACGCTGACAACCACTTTCGAATTCGTTTCCTTCGCACGTTCGATCGAATGGTCACCGAAGGAATAGCCGTGCACGAGGCGGTTCGGGATGTGCCAGACCGCATCGATCTCCAGCAGCTTGAGGATGCGCATCAAGAGCGCCGTTCCGGTCACTCCGTCCACGTCGTAGTCGCCGTGCACGAGGACCGTCTCGCCATCCCGCCGTGCGCGTGCGAGTCTCTCGGTGGCCGCCTCCATCCCCGGCAGAAGGTTCGGATCGTGCAAACCCATCGGGCTCGCCTGCAGGTGGCGTTCGGTCGCCCGCGCATCGGTGTGGCCGCGTGCGACCAGCAGGCGTGCGATAAGGGGCGGAACCCCCACCTCCCGGGCCAGCGAACGCACCCCTTCGGCATCCAGGTGGCGTAGTTCCCAGGTCTGGTCTTTCCAGGTAGAAACCGTCACGCTGGAGGAGAATAAGCAGAGTGAGCGTGACCCCACCCCTGTTGCGGGCGAAAATCTTGGCTGTGAGATGAAAAAAGAAGCGACCAATCCCTATCGGCTGCTCCCCAAGGTGGACGACGTGCTTTCCCGGCCGGATGTGCGCGCTCTCGAGGGGCGTTGTGCGAGGGAGCTCCTGACTTCCTTTCTGGTCGAGATCCTCGACGGCTGGCGCGCGGCGATTGGCGCGGGCGAGTTGGACTCGGCCGGCGTAAAGGAGCGCCTCGAGGGCGGTGATCTCGAGCGCTCGCTGCTGGGAAGGATCGAGTGCGAAGAGAAGGGCGGCTACACACGGGTCATCAACGCCGCCGGCGTCGTGTTGCATACCGGCCTCGGCCGCGCGCCGGTCCATCCGGAGGTGGCCTCGGTGATGGAGGAAGCGGCACGCAGCTTCGGCGTGCTGGAGGTCGATCGTTTCAGCGGCCGGCGCAACCAGCGCGACGATCGCCTGTCGACCTTGTTGTGTCGACTCTCCGGCGCGGAAGCGGGGATCTGCGTGAACAACAACGCCGCCGCGGTCGTGCTTTTGCTCTCCACCTTCGCTGCGGGCCGTGAGACCCTCGTCAGCCGCGGGGAACTGGTAGAGATCGGCGGTTCGTTCCGCATGCCCGACGTGATGGAAAAGGCGGGCACACGCCTGGTAGAGGTGGGAACGACCAACCGTACGCGACCCGAAGACTTCCGCAAAGCGAAGTGTGACGCGACCGGGCTTCTGCTGAAGGTCCACACCTCAAACTTCAAGGTCGTGGGCTTCACCGAAGAGATCGAGGCAAAGGACCTGGCTGCCCTCGGCGTCGAGTTGAAGGTGACCAGCGCCTTCGACCTGGGCTCCGGCCGCTTCGAATGCGAGAATTCGATGCCGCTCGAGATGCTGGGTGGCGAGCCGCTCGTGAGAGAGGCCGTTGAAAGCGGCGTCGATGTCGTGACTTTTTCAGGCGACAAGCTCCTGGGCGCGCCGCAGGCCGGTTTGATCGTCGGCCGGGCCGAGGCGATCGCGCTCCTGCGCAAGAACCCGCTGTATCGCGCCCTGCGCCTCGACAAGGTCACCATCGCGGGTCTGGAACGCACCCTCGAGTTGTACCTGGATGGCCGTGCGGACGAGATTCCCACGCGCGTGATGCTGTTGAAAAGCGCCGAGGACACCAGAGCCGACGCCGAAGAGCTCGTCCGGGCGATCGACAGCATGCAGGGCTTCTCGGCCCGGTTGGTCGAGGACGCCTCCCAACCGGGCAGCGGAAGCGCGCCGAACGTGTTTTTGCCGAGTTTCGTGGTGCGCGCCGGACACGACTCCTGGAGCGTCGATCAGCTTGCCGCGCGCCTGCGGGCCGGCGATCCGTGCGTGTTCGCCCGGATTCAGGACGACGCTCTCTTGCTCGATCCACGTACGCTGCTCGCTGACGACCGCGACGGAATAATCGAGGCGTTTCGCGCGCTCGCATGAAGGCGCGCCGTCTCGCCATCGGTCTTTCGGCATCGGTTATCGCGTTGCTTCTTGCCGGTGACCTGGCCTTGACCCTGTTCGTACTTCCGAACAAGAGCATCATCTGGCGCCCGATTCCGCCCTTTGGGGCGACGACGTTCGAGCCCCAGCGCGAATGGGTGAAGGTGCAACGCGAGGAGCTTGCCGGTGTGCGCAAGCAGCACGGCGTGGGGCGCTTCGATCCGCTCCTTGGATGGAACCACCGCCCGAACAGCAAGAGCCCCGCGGGTGACGTAACGATCAATGAGCGTGGGCTGCGCAGCCTGCGCGAATACGACGATGAGACACCGAAGGGCGTGGTGCGCATCGTCGCTTGCGGCGATTCTTTCACCCTCGGCCAGGAGGTGTCCGATACGGAGGCATGGCCTGCGATCCTCGAGTCGCGCATGGGGGCTGCCGAGGTCTGGAACGCCGGCGTTGGCGGCCATGGCACCGACCAGGCGTTCCTGAGGTTTCAGCTACTGGATACGGGGACGATCGATGTCTTGATCGTGGGGCTGCTCCTGGAGAACATCGGACGCAACGTCAATCGTTACCGCCCGCGCTGGTACCCCCGCTCCGACACGCCGGTGGCCAAGCCCCGCTTTGTGCTCGAGGGGTTGGGGCTGCGCTTGATCCGTCAACCGTACGCGACCCGCGATGCTCTCCTGACGGCGGTGGAGACGGGGACCGTGCTCGAGGAGCTGCGGACGGATGAGTACTGGCTGGACGAGCACTTGCCGTCCTGGCTCGGTGGGTCTTCGATCGCGCGGCTCCTTGCTGCGTCGCGCGTTTATCGCGATCGCGAGCTACCCCGTCTGTGGGCCGATCCCGAGGGCGAGCCCTTTCAGGTCACGCTGCGCATCTTGGAGCTCTTTCGGAAGGTTGGGGAGGAGCGCGGCGTGCAACGTTTCCTCGTCCTGATCTTCCCCATCGAATCGGATCTCGTCGGCCTGGTCGAAAACGGGACGCGCTACTGGTCGACGCTGATCGACGCGCTCGAAGATCGGGGTATGGATCACATCGACGTGGTCGAATTGCTGCGCGATCCGTGGGCTCAGCGCGTAGCCGATCGCCCGCCGGTGTTTACCGGCACGCATCTTTCGCCCGACTCCAACTTGCGTGTTGCGATGGCGATCGAGCGGTGGCTTGAGTGAGTCGGGGATGACGAGTCTCACCCCGCCGCAAAGCGGGGGACGGTTTCAACAGTCGATGGCTTGACTCATCCGGATGGGACGCTCACATGGGGGTATGGACATCCCCGAGCTCACCCTCGACTCCCATCCGCGACTCTGCCCGGCTCTTTTTGTGACGGAATTTCGCCGGCCACTGGGCGACACTCCCTCTCCGGAAGGGCTTCGCGCCTTGCTCGAGCTCGAGCCGGAAAGCGACGAGCGCTTTCCCCTCCCTCGGGAGGAGGAGGTCCGCAAAGACGTTCGCGACCTCCTACGCCACGGCGGCTACAGACCGACCGGCCGCGGCAAGCCCGCCTCCGAATACCTCGTACGGGCGGCCGGGGAAGGCAAGTTGGGGTCGATCAATCTGGCGGTCGATGCGTGCAACGCGACCTCCCTCGCCAGTGGATTTCCGATCAGCGTCGTCGACCTTGACCTCGCGCGGGGACCCTTCCGCATCGCCATCGCCGAGGGGGGCTCGTCCTACCTCTTCAACGCTGCAGGTCAGGAGATCGACGTGTCGGGACTCCTGTGCCTTTTCGATGCCGACGGGCCCTGCGCCAATGCCGTCAAGGACGCCCAGCGGACGAAGACGACCCCGGCCACCCGTCGTACACTGTCGGTGATCTGGGGTTGCGAGCCCCATTCCGAGCGTGTCCAGCAAGCCAGGGCCTGGTACGGCGCCCGGCTCGCCCACGCCGGGGTGACCACTCAGCTGTTCTAGATCCTTGCGGGAACGCCGATAACCAGGATCATGCAATTGAGTGTAGCTTGGCCCCTCAAGATTCGCGCCGTAGGATTCGACTTGTCTATCTCTAGGAGAATCCCTCACTTTCCCTTCCCGACCTCTCCCTCCGCAAGAACCGAGAGCCCCGATGACCCAGAAGGTCCTGATCATGGGCGCGGCAGGTAAAGACTTCCACGTCTTCAACACCTGCTACCGCGAGAACCCCCACACCCGCGTCGTCGCCTTCACGGCCACGCAAATTCCCCACATCGACGACCGTCGCTATCCACCTTCACTCTCGGGTCCCCATCACCCTGACGGCATTCCGATTCATCCCGAGGAACAGCTCGTAGACTTGATCGAGAAGCACGGTGTCGACGTGGTGGTCTTCGCTTATTCGGACGTCCATCACAGCTACCTCGAAAAGCGCAAGCAGATCGTCGAGAACGCGGGTGCGAAGTTCGAGACGTTTGACGTCGATGCGACGATGCTGCACTCGTCCAAGCCCCTCATTGCGGTTTGTGCGGTGCGCACCGGGTGCGGCAAGAGCCAGACGTCGCGCCGCGTGGTTTCGCTTCTGCGGGAGCGCGGCTTGAAGACCATCGTGATCCGCCACCCCATGCCCTACGGGGACCTCGCCAAACAGGCTGTGCAGCGTTTTGCTTCCCTCGAAGACATGCGAAAACACGACTGCACCATCGAGGAAATGGAGGAGTACGAACCGCACATCGCCAGCGGTGCGGTGGTTTACGCCGGCGTCGACTACGGAGCGATCCTGGCCGAAGCCGAGAAAGAGGCCGACGTCATCCTGTGGGACGGCGGCAACAACGATACGCCCTTCTACCGGCCCGACCTGTGGATCACCGTGGGGGATCCGCATCGTCCCGGCCACGAACTCGACTACTTCCCCGGCACGGTGAACTTCGAGCGCGCCGATGTCATCCTGATCAACAAGATCGACACGGCTGAACCCGCGGGCATCGCGACCGTCGAGCAAAACGCGAAGGACGTGAACCCCAGGTCCTTGATCATTCGCGGCGATTCTCCTGTCAAGGTCAGCGACCCCAACAGGATCAAGGGCCAGCGCATCCTCGTCATCGAGGACGGTCCGACCCTGACCCACGGTGATATGAAGTACGGAGCCGGCACCGTCGCGGCCGAAAAGTGGCACGCTGGCGAGATCATCGACCCGCGTCCTTTTGCCGTGGGTGAGATTGCCGACACGTACGAAAAGTACCCCGACATCGGCAGGGTTTTGCCCGCAATGGGCTACGGTGACAGGCAGATGAAAGATCTGGCCGACACGATCGACAGGGTGGACTGCGATCTGGTTCTGGTTGCCACGCCGATCGATCTCGCTCGTGTGATCGCCATCCGGAAGCCGAACATGCGAGTGACCTACGATCTGGTCGAGGATGGACCGGACTTCGCGGCGGCACTCGAGCGGGCCGTGGGCGTCAAGGCGGCTTCATGATTTCGCTGCGCGAGCGCAACTGGATCACCACCCTCGACTATTCGGTCGACGAGATCCGTGGTCTTGTGGACTACGCGCTGGCGCTAAAAGCGGGTAAGGAAAAGGCCGCTCTGCAAAGCAAGGTCGCAGCGCTGCTCTTCTTCAACCCCTCCGTGCGCACGCGCATCTCCTGCGAGTCCGCGATGGCGCGCTATGGCGGCACCGCCATCGCCATCAACCCGGGTAAAGACACCTGGAACTTCGAGTGTGGCGAAGGCGTCGTCATGGACGGCAATACGCAGGAGCACATCCGCGAGCTCGCGCCCGTGCTCTCGCGCATGTGCCATTTCGTCGGCATCCGCAAATCCGAACTGATTACTGTCGGCTCGACACAGGGGCAAGCGACTGGGTCGTACGACGAATTGAAGGTCGACGAGTTCATTCACCGCTTCATCGAATTCGCAGAGGTCCCCGTCGTCAACCTCGAATCGAACCGATGGCATCCCATGCAGGGCCTGGCGGACTCGGCCACGATGGTTGAACGCATGGGCGAGACGCGCGGGAAGAAGTACGTTCTGACGTGGGCCTGGCATCCCAAGTCACTTCCCGTGGCCACGCCCCATTCGCAGCTCCTGTCGGCTGCGAACCTGGGCATGGACGTCACGATCCTGCGCCCCGAAGGCTATGGGCTCGAGTCCGAGGTGGTCGACCAGGCGCGCATGCGCACCGAATCCCTCGGCGGGTCGCTCCAGGAGACCGACGATATCGACGCTGCCTACTCCGGGGCCCATGTTGTCTGCGCCAAGGCCTGGGGATCGCTGGACTATTACGGTCGCTTCGATCAGGAAGCCAGGGACAAGGCCCACTTGCGCGAGAAGTGGGTCGTGGATACGGACAAGATGTCGAAGAGCGCCGACGCCATATTCATGCACTGCCTACCCGTGCGCCGCAACATCGTGGTCACCGACGGCGTGCTCGATTCGTCGATGTCCGCCGTCAAGGACGAAGCGGAGAACAGGCTCTGGACCGCCGCCGCGGTGTTCGGCGCCTTGAGCCGGGGCTGACCCAGGGGATCGATGGGCGGCATCGAAGTTCGCGAGTCGACCCCTGAGGACACGCCGCGGGCGGAGCAAGCCGCACACCTGATCGCCGAGGCCTCGTCCCACCACGACATCGCCACGCGCACAACCGAGTGGCTGGCGAAGAAGGTCCGGGCGCGTCGCGCAGCGGTCGCCCTCGACGGGGACGAACTGGTTGGTTTCGGCTACTGGTCCTCATGGCAAGAGGACACCTTCGTGTCCCACTCCGGTCTCGTGGTTCGCGCGGATTATCGCGGTGCGGGGCTCGGAGGTGACCTGAAGCGCGTGCTCTTCGATTCATCGCGCCGACAGCTTCCAGACGCCCGGCTGATCAGCCTCACGACCTCTCCGCAGGTGCGCAAACTCAACCTGGCTCTGGGCTTCGAGATCGTCCCGCTCGATCAACTCACGCAGGATCCGGCCTTTTGGGAGGGTTGTAAGACTTGCCGCAACTACGAAGATGTGGTGGCGCGAGGGGAGAAATGTTGTTGCGAGGGCATGTTGCTCCCGCCGGGTCCCCCTGCCGGCTAGACGACCGGCGGGGGTGACTTCCGCCGCTGGATCGTCCCTGGTCGTTCCCCCTGCCGGATCGCTTCACACCGAACGCAACGGAGCGGTCGGGACCTCCTATGATGGGCCCATGCGAGCCGGCGTGCTGGTCTTTTTCGCTGCCCTTGGCGTCGGCTGTTCCGCGGATTCTCCCGGGGCCGTGCCCGGGCTCGGGTTCCGGGAAGCGGCCGCTGCTGCGAACCTTACTTTTCAGCATCGAAGCGGCGCTTCGGGCAGGCGCAGGCTGCGCGAGATCATGGGCGGCGGCTGTGCGCTGTTCGACGCGGATGGCGACGGTGATCCGGACACCTATCTCGTGCAGGGGGACGGGCCGAATCGATTCTTCGTCAACGATGGGACGGGGCGTTTCGAGGAGGCCACCGAGGCGGCCGGGCTGGGCGATCGCGGGTTCGGGATGGGCCTGGCGGTGGGGGATGTGGAAGGGGATGGCGACCTTGACGTCTACCTGTCCAATGCCGGTGCGGATCGGATCTATCGCAACACCGGTGGCGGGATCTTCGAGGATGCGACGGAAGAGGCCCATGTAGAGGTCGGCGGCTGGTCGACCTCGGCCACTTTTCTGGACACGGACCGGGATGGGCGTCTGGATCTCTGGGTCGTTCGCTACGTGCACGACGACCGATTCAAACAGTGCGCGGGCCTCAGTGGGCGCCCGGACTATTGCAACCCCAAGGCGCTGCCGGCCGAGCGCGACGTGCTTCTCCTGAACCGCTTCGACGGTGTCGACTGGCACTTCGAGGATGGCAGCGAAGCAGCCGGGATTCTCGCGGTGGCTCCGGCCGCCGGGCTCGGCGTCGTGTCCTTCGATGTCGATCGCGACGGAAGGCAGGACGTCTTTGTCGCCAACGACGGCTATCCCAATCACGTGTGGCTCAACCTGGGAAACGGTCGTTTTCGTGAGGCGGCAGCGGAGCTCGGGGCGGCCTTTGACCTGAACGGAACGGCGCAAGCGGGCATGGGCGTGGTGGCCGCCGATTTGACCCGGGACGGACGGCTGGATCTCTTCTTGACCCATCTCACGGGGGAGACCAACACCCTCTATGCCGGCGTTGATGTGGGGTTCGATGATGTGAGTGCCCGCAGCGGGCTAGGTCAGATCAGCGTTCCCTTCACCGGCTTCGGTGTGGCTGCCTTCGATGCCCAGCTGGATGGCGATCTCGATCTCGCGATCGCCAATGGCCGTGTTCTGCGAGCCGGCCCCCATGCTCGCGCGGACAATGACGCTCCCTGGAACGAATACGCCGAGCCCAACGCGATGATAGAGAATCGCGACGGAGTCTTCGTGTTGGAGCCGCAGGCATGGTCGCCTGAGACGATAGAAATCTCACGCGGCCTGGCCAGCGGAGATGTCGATGGGGACGGCGACCTCGACCTGTTGATCGCGCAGATCGAGGGTCCCGTGCGCCTGTGGCTGGACGAGTCGGAGCGCAAGGGGACGTGGCTCTGCGTACGCCCCATGGAGGGGGAGCGCATCGCCCTGGGGACGGAGGTCGAACTCGAAACCGATGCGGGGAGGCAGGTCCGACTCGTGACGCACACTTCGAGCTATCTTTCGTGCGGATCCCCGGACGCGCACTTTGGCATACCGGACGGTGCGATCCCGGAAGAGCTGCGAATTCGCTGGCCCGATGGAACAGAAGAGGCGTTCGCCATCGGTGCCCTGGAGAGGGTTCAGATCGTCAACCGCGGAGAGGGGCGAGCGCTGTGACGCAGCGGACGGCGCTGGCGGCGCTCCTTTTCGTCGCCTGTTCCCCTGCATGGGAAGTTCCCGAGGTCGATACCTGCGGGATGGAACCGCGTGTGGCCGCCCACATTCGAGAGGCGCATGCGGCGGTCGAAAATCACCCCGACGACGCGGGGGCCTGGGGCCTGTTGGCCCAGCTCCTGGATGCCCACGGCGAGTTCGAATCCGCCTTCTTGATTTACGCACGCGCACACGCACTCGATGTCGGTGAGTTTCGATGGGCCTACGGCCTGGCCTTTGTCGGCCACGAGCTGAGACGACCTCTGGAAGAGCTAGAAGAGCTTTTCGCCACGGCTGCAAAGTCGAAGGGCGGTCACGCTCCGCTCTATTGCCGCTGGGGCGATGCGCGCATGAACGGCGGCCGGTTCGAGGAGGCCGAGCTGGCCTATCGAGAAGCGCTCGAGTGCGATGCCGATCTCGCCGCGGCCCAGAGAGGTCTCGGCCATGTCCTTTCGGCGTCCGGACGCGCGGGCGAAGCCGTGCGGCACTTTCAACAGGCGGTCGCTCGAACACCTCAGGATGCGGCTGCCTGGGCTGGGCTGGCCCGTGCCTACGGCAAGCTGGGCGATGGGGCCCAGGCTCGCCGCGCCGCGGCGCGGGCGGACGCGGGTCAAGCGCTGGAATCCATGCCGGATTCCTACCGTGACGAGGTGGCGCTCTTCTCGATCAGCTCGGCCTCGTTGCTCGGTCGTGCGGAGGTCGCGTTGTCGCTGGGAAATTACCAGGCGAGTGCGGAGCATCTCGAGGCCGTCGCCGAAACCCGGCCCGATGACCCGTGGGTCTGGCGCAATCTGGCGCTGGTTCTACGTCGAGCAGGCCGTGCGGAGGAAGCCCGCAGGGCGGTGTCGAGGGCCATCGACCTGGCGCCGGACTTCGCCTTCGCTCACCTCGAACTGGGCAAGCTCGACGAGACCGCGCAGCGCCTGGGGGAGGCGGAGCGGAGCTACCGCAAGGTGGTCGCGCTTCAACCCCAGGGTGAAGAAGGCTGGGCGCGCCTTGCAGCGACGTTGTTCCAGGGGAAACGAACGCAGGAGGCCTTGGATCTGTACCGCGAGGCGGATCGTCGTATCGCCCTGGGGGCCGGCACCCTCGCGGACTGGGGGGCCGTGTGCCTGGAGGCCGGCGATGTCGACGGTGCGATCCACCACTACGAGCGTGCGTTGAAGCTCGATCCCCAACACCCGCGTGCGAAGCAGGGGCTGACCCGCGCCCGGGCGATGCGTTAGCGGGTATGCTTTAGACCAACTTGTTCGCCCAGGCCCCTCCTCCTCCTCCGCCGCCTTCCATAATCGTCTGCGTGCTGGACGACGTTTCCTGGCCGGACCTGGCCTCTGCCGAAACGCCGGCGATCGACTCTCTTCGTGAGCAGGGCATCTCGTTCGAGGGGTTTCACACGATGCCGGTCTGTTCGTCGACACGCGTGGCCCTGTGGACCGGCCGGCTTCCACGACGGATGGGTGTGGGTGAGGGGATCAACCACTACGTGCCGCCCGGGCCGGAGAACCCTTCGCCCTCCGCGGACATCGAGACGCTGCCGCGCGTGCTTTCCGCGGTGGGTTACGAGACCTGTTTGATCGGCAAGTGGCATGCGGGGGCCTTTGCAGACGATGGGGTGGCTCTCGCCGAGCGCTCGGCCCTGGAGGTCGGCGGCTTCGATCATTGGTTGGCGGGAACTCCCGCGAATCTCCGGTCCAACCGCGGGCGCGGTTACGGCAGCTGGTACCGCATCGACCAGGGGGTCGGCCGGATGGAGGAGACATACCCGACGGCCGTGCAGGTTGAGGTGGCGAAGCAGTGGTGGAAAAAGACGCCTTCCCCCAGGTTGATGGTGGTTTCGCTGAACACCCCCCACGCTCCCTATCACAAACCGCCCGAGGAATGGCGTCGCACGGATCGCCCGCCGGTGCGTTCAGGTCGGTTCCTGGAGATGGTCGAGGCCGGGGATCTCGTCGTGGAAGAGCTCTTGAAGCTCATGGACGCAAACACGTGGTTCTTTCTGATTTCCGACAACGGGACACCGCCGGCCATCAACGGAGCGACCCAGCGCGGAAAGTCGTCCACCTACGACCGTGGTGTTCGCGTGCCGATGATCGTGTTCGGTCCGAAGATCGCTCCGCAGGCCCGGGGAAAGTCCACGAAGGCTCTCATCTCCTGCACCGACGTCTATGCAACCCTGGCGGAAATCGCCGGTGCCCAGCCCAGCTGGAAGCGTGGTGGCGAGGATTCGGTGTCGTTCGCAGCGGCGTTTGTCGAAGGCGAGGAGTACGAGGGCCGGGAGTTCGTCTTCTCCGAGAAGTTCGAGACCAACAACAAGAACAAGGGCCGCGGGGACGATGTCATGGTGCGTGACGAGCGCTGGAAGTTGCGCCGGGTGGGGGGGGAGGAGTGGTTGTATGACCTCACGACCAAACCCCTGGAACGCAATCCCCTTTCGCCCGCGGGACTGGAGGGGGAGGCGCGTCAGGCCTACGTTCGCCTGAGCGCTTTCCTTGCGGAAATACCGAGCCGGATGCCACCGACAACCGGGAATTGAACCCGCGCCCGCGGGGCGACGGCCACGTCGAGTTCAGACCTCAATCATCCGAAGTCTCGGCCTTCGCCGCTTTTCCCTCTTCGGCGTTCTTCTTGCGGAGCAGCTCAAGGAGACCTTCGGGCCCTCTGTTCGCAACGAGGCTCTGAAACTGCGAGCGGAAGTTCGAGACGAGGCTGACACCCTCGATGATGACGTCGATGATCTTCCACTCGCCCACCGTCTTTTCGCTGGCTCCGCGCAAGCGTAGGCGGTAGTCGATTTTTGCGTCCTCATGGGTTGTGTGGATGAGTGTCTTGACCGTCCAGTCGTTGCGCTTTTCCTTGCGCTCACCGACGATCTCGACGCTTTCGAACTCGAACAGCGTTGCGTTGTTCCAGTAGGTCAGCAGCAGGTGGTGGCGGAACTCGGAAATGAATTGCTCGCGTTGGTCCTTCGAGAACTTGCGATAACCACGCGCGAGGACAAGTTTGCTGACGGTCTCGAAATCGACGCGCTTGTTGACCACGGCGATGACCTCGTCCTGCTTCTCGAGATCCTTCAGAGCCTGGTTCTTGAGCGTCCGGGTGACGAGAAGTGTGGTGTTCTCGATAACCTGGCGCGCGCTCTCCTTTGGGGCGAGAGGGGTGTGGGTTGAAGTGTTCTGGGCGGAACACAGGACCAGAAGCATGCCGAACAGGAGTGTTCGGAGGCCCCCTCCGGTCTCAGCGCTCTTCACCTGAACGCTCATCATCGTCGAACGCTTCATCGTCGTAGAGGCTATCATCGTATAGGTCATCGTCGTAGAGATCTTCCACTTCATCCACGGGGTCCCCTTCCCCGGGGGAGGATTTGGCCCCGGCGGCGATCTCGGCCTGCCGGAGCTGGTTGTAGGCATTGCGGGCAAAGACGTAATAGTCCAGCGAAGCCTGGCGCGCGCTATCGATGGTCTCGATCAGCCGCGCTCGCTGATCGACGATTCGCAGTGCGGAGTAGGCGACGAAGGCTTCGGTGTTTAGCACATAGATGGTTGCTTCCCCCAGGGAGGTGGGAATCAGGCCGATCCCGTCGCGAATATTCGAGGGACCGAAGAACGGCAGGACGAGGTAGGGACCGGCCGGGATCCCCCAGGTCGCGAGGGTCTGGCCGAAGTCCTCGTTGTGTTCATGTAGCCCCAAGAGGCCGGTGGCGGGATCCAGCAGGCCGCCGATGCCGATCGTCGAGTTGGTGAGGAAACGCAGGGTCTCTTCTCCCGCAGCCTTCGGCTTGCTCTGCAGGAGGTTGTTGATGAAATTCAGCGGGAAGCGCAGGTTCGTCACGAAGTTCGTGACGGCACGTTGGATCGGATCCGGCAAGATCCAGTCGTAGCCGATCGCGACCGGCTCCAGGAAGTAGCGGTCGAACTTGTCGTTGAACCAGAAGACCTTGCGGTTCATGCCCTCGAGCGGGTCATAGTCCTGGCCTTGACCGGTCGATGAGCACGCTACCAA
Source organism: Planctomycetota bacterium (assembly GCA_002683825.1). Classification (GTDB taxonomy): domain Bacteria; phylum Planctomycetota; class UBA1135; order UBA1135. The sequence continues at coordinate 42,567 of NYUD01000011.1, read as the reverse complement.
CGTGAGGGCGGCGATGCAGAGTCCCGAATGGAGGTTGGGCCGCCCCAATCCTAGTCGCCTTCTCCGATGTCGGTGTTGTGGATGATCTGGCCGATCAGGCGCTCGAGTCCGAGGGCCGATTCGGTGAAGGAAATGGTCTCGCCCGGAAGGAGGTTTTCCTCCTCCGCACCTAGCTGCAGGGCCAAGTACTGACTGCCGAGCAAGCCCGCAGTGATGATGGAGGCCGTGGTGTCCGTCGTTATGTCGAGATGGCGGCCTACTTCGATCTCGACGCGCGCTCGGTAGTCTTCGTCGAGATCGATCGTGGTTACCTGGCCGACCTTGACTCCGGAAATCGTCACCTTGGAGTGCGTGGTCAAGCCACCGATGTCATCGAAGTGTGCGTACAACGTCAATCCCTTGAGCCCGCTCGAGGAAATGCCCCCGACGCGGATCGAAAGGAAGCACAGGGCCAAGAGTCCGGTCAGAACGAAGCTGCCGACGACAAGGTCTCGGGTTGCGGATTGTTGCATCGTTCAGACTCCCATGAGCGCGGTGATGATGTAGTCGAAAATGAGGATGCTGACCGAGGTTGCCACGACGGTTGCAGTGGTCGCGGCACTGACACCGGCCGCGCTGCGCTTGCTTACGAAGCCGAGATAAGTCGAGATCAAAGCCAGGAGCACCCCGAACGCGGATGCTTTCACGAGGCTGCTCAGCACGTCGGAGTGGAAATTGATCGAAGTTTCAAGACTCGATATGTATGTGCCGCTGTCCCCCCCCAGAAAGACGACAGCGACCAGAAGTCCGCCAGCCATACCGCACAACGTGAACATGGCCGACAGGATGGGCATGGAAAGAGCCAGCGCGAGCGCGCGAGGGACCACGATGACGTGTACGGGATCGGCGGACATCATGCGTAGGCCGTCCAGCTGTTCGGTCACCTTCATCGTTGCGATTTCCGCAGTCGTTGCCGATCCTGCCCGTCCCGTGGACAACAGACCCGACAGGACGGGACCCAGCTCTCGGACCAGGCTGAGCCCGACGACCGCGCCGAGGGATCCGGTGGCCCCGAAGCGTACCAGCGTGTTGTAGCCCTGTAGTGCCAGGACCATACCGACCGTGAAGCCCGAGATGCATACGATGCTCAGTGAGAGCACGCCTTGTTTGTACATCTCCTCGACCAGCGCTCGGAAACGGAACGGCGGTTTGACGAGAGACCTGAGGATCGCCCCACCGAAGTTCGCCATGTCCCCCAGAATCTCGACGAAGCGCAGGGTCCCATGCCCGATGTTCCGTAGGCCGACGAGAATCACAGTGAACTTCCCTCCTCCTCGAGGCGTTCCACCTCGGCCTGGGAAGACAGCGATTCGTCGAGTTCCAGGCTGAGGAAATTGCGTATGCGATCATCGTCGATCGCCAGGAGTTCTTCGAGCGTGCCTTCGAAGGAATCCTGGGGGAAGAGCATCGTCAGGTGATGCGCCATGCGCAGGGTGGAGGGGATGTCGTGCGAGACCGCGACGATCGTGAGGCCGTGCTTGCGATTCAGCTCGCACAGCAACAATTCGATGCGTTTGGCCGAGATCGGATCGAGTCCCGAGAAAGGCTCGTCGCACAGGAGGATTTCGGGTTGGCGGACCATGGCGCGCGCCAGGCCGACCCGTCGGGTCATGCCGCCCGATAGCTGGGCCGGAAACAGCTCGTCCACCTCGTACAGCCCCACGGCCTCGAGGAACTCGTGGACGCGCTCAGTAATCTCATCAGAGCTCAGCTGTGTGTGTTCGTACAGGGGGAAGGCGATGTTGTCGAATACCGTGATCGAATCGAGTAGGGCTCCGTTCTGGAAGAGCATCCCGATCTTCTTGCGTACGGTGTAGAGCTCTCGTTCGCGCAAGCGCGTGGTTTCCTCTCCGTCGACCTCGATCGATCCCGTCTGGGGACGCACCAGACCCCCGATCAGACGCAGGAGCGTGCTCTTGCCCACGCCGCTGCCGCCCAGAACCACCGAAATCTTCCCTCGCGGGAAGCCGCAGTTGAGCTCCTGCATGACGACGCGCGACCCGAACGACAGACTCACGCCGCGGAGCGAAATGTGTTCTGCACAGGCAGCGGACGGATCGTCTCGGGGTGTGGCGGTTGTAGGAGCGGACATCCAGGGGTGGGAAGGGACACGAGGCCGGCCCAAGGTAGGGGAATTGTTGCGGGAGCGCACGGGCCTCCCTGTCCCCGCTCGAAAGGGCCGGCGGCAAGGGCGAGCGTCCCGATCCGGGGGGATCCCGACCGAATGGGCGTTTTTGGCGCGTCTCAAGGCACATGGAACCGAACATTCGCCCTCTCGGGGCTCCTGTGCGTGATGGTTCCCGCTCCCCCCCCCGAGGCCACCTGCGTTCTCGCTCGCGACGTCGTGACGGGCCTGGGCGGCGTTGGCGATGGGCTTCAGGACCACCCGGTTGATTTTGATCGTGGGGCGAGGCTGTTTGGGGCGTCCGCTCGTAGGCAAAAAACTCCACCGAAGGTCCGGAAGCCTTCCCGAAAGTACCTCTCGGGAAAGGTAAGAAGTGGATTTGAAGATTTCCTCACGCCCCATCGGGGCCTATGGGAGAATGGAAAAAGTACTCGTCCACCCCTCACCCACGCTTCACACGGGATGCGAAACAGGATCGGATTCTCCCTTACCTCAGGCCTCCTGCTGGTTTCGATGCTCGCCGCCTGTGATGGTGGCGGGGGGGGTGGCGGCGACCTTCCGCTCCTGACCGATAGCGACGGAGACGGGTTGCCCGACAGTCTCGAATCGCATCTTTCGAGCGATCCTACCGACGCCGACGACCCTTTCGTGGGGGGAGCGTTGGATCTGAACACCGTGATCGGACCCGGGGTGGACAACATTCCCGACGGGCTGGAACAGTACCTGTTCGACACGGGCTCCTCGGCGCCGATCACGGCGCAGACCGACACGGACTTCGACGGGATTCCTGACTACGCGGAGGTGCGAAGCGGCCTGGATCACCTCGACTTCGACGATCCCCACCTCAAGGGCAACCAGGACCTCCAGCCCTCCGGGCCGCCATTGGATGGGATCAACGACGGGCTGGAGATCTATCTCGTGCGCCGCGGTGCCACGGCGCCGATCACGAAGGAGAACGATACCGACAGGGACGGGTTCGGGGACGTGCTGGAGATGCGGACCGGTACGAATCCGTTCGACGTGCAGGATCCGTTCTACGTGGCGCGTTTCGACCTCGATGCAGACGGGTTGAGCGATGCCTTCGAGGTGGAATTTGGGATCGATCCGCTCGATTCCGACGAACCCGTCACCAACGGCGGAAGAGACGAAAGAGATGCGACCGGTCCGCCGACCGATGGGATCACCGATGCGATGGAAACGATCCTGGATTTCCTCGGTGCTACGCTGCCTGTCACGGCGCGCGTCGACACCGACGGGGACGGTGTGTTCGACTACCTGGAAGCGCGTAGCGGCAGCAGCCCCACCAATTCGGACGAGCCTGTGCCGGCAGGGAACTTGGATTCGGACGGCGACGGGGTCTTGGACGGCCTGGAGGCACTCCTGACTCGCAGCGGCGCAGTCGGCGTCGATGGGGAGAGCGATCAGGATGGCGATCGCATCCCCGATGTGCTGGAGGCGGCGACGGGAAGCGATCCGTTCGACCCCCGCGATCCATCGATCCTGCTTCAAGCCGATGTGGACCTGGACGGCATCCCCGACGCCCTCGAGCTTCGGCTTGGACTCGATGCGGAGGATTCTGATTCGCCCGTCGTGAACGGTGAGCAGGACACGAACGATATGAGCGGGCCGCCGAACGACAGCGTCTCGGACGCCATGGAAGAAGTGCTCTTGATGCTCGGAGCGACCGGGTCGGTGACGATGCTTTCCGACACCGACGAAGACGGTGTTACCGACGTCATCGAAGCACTCTTCCTGTCGGACTTGACCGACTCTGATTCGCCCGAGGTGAACGGCGGAGATGACATCAACTCGCCCGCTGGTCCGCAGGGCGACGGAGTCAGCGATGCGCTGGAGTCGGTTCTGTTGGCGCTGGGGGCCGAGGGGCCGGTCACACCCGGAAGCGACAGCGACGGCGATTCGATTCCGGACGTGATCGAGGTGCGGACGTTGACCGATCCGTTCGATCCCAGCGATCCTGCTCCCGGCGGTTCGCGCGATGCCGATGGGGACGGAGCGTTCGATTACCTCGAGCTCCTGGTCGATGCCGATCCCCTCGATCCGAACGACCCGTCGCCGAGCGGTGCGGATGATTCCGACGGAGACGGCCTCTCTGACGCCTTCGAGGAGGCTCTGGCGCGCCTCGGTATTCCCGACGTCCAGCCCGATACCGATTCCGATGGCGACGGTTTGTTCGACGCGCTCGAAGTCGTACTGCCCAGCCGAGTTCTCGATCGCGACGACCCGGTTCTCGGCGGCGGAGACACAAATGACGAGACCGGCCCGTCGGGCGACGGGGTCTCGGATGCGCTCGAGCACTACCTGGTCGCCAGCGGCGTAGCCGCTCCTGTCACTGGTCGCACCGATTCCGACGTGGATGGGATCCCCGATATTTACGAGGCTCGTTTTGCGACGGGTTTCTTCGACCGCGAGGATCCGCTCGCGGGCGGATCCGGGAATCTCGACGGCGATGCCGACGGGATCCTCGATGGCGTCGAGTTCGTTCTCGAGCGCCTGGGGGCCGTATCCCCCGGGCCCGGGACGGACCTCGACTTCGACCGAGCTCCTGACTACCTCGAGATCCGAATCGGAGGAAATCCGCTCGATCCGACCAATCCCTCCCCGGATGGGGCTCTCGACACGGACGGCGACGACATCCCGGAGTCCATTCCGGTGCTTCTCTTGAGGCTGGGCGTCTTCGCCATCATCGACGGTCGGGTCGACAGCGATTCGGACGGTGCGCCGGACGTATTCGAAGTCACCGCCCCCTTCCATCCGAGTTTCGTGCCCTTCGTCGCACCGGATCCGAGATTCGGGGATCTTCCCGTTCCCAACGGCGGCATGGACCTCGACGATGGGGATCAGGGCGGCGGACCTGTGGATGCGATCTCCGATGCTTTCGAGCGGCTACTCGTGTCCTTGGGCGCTCGCGCTCCGATCGACCATGGCACCGACACCGATGGTGACGGCGCGCCCGACTATCTCGAGGTCTTCGCCGTCAGCGACTTGCTCGACGCATCTCATCCGGTCGAGAACGGTGGTCTCGACAGCGATGGGGATCTTCTCTCCGACGGGCTCGAGGCCGTCCTGCTTCGCCTGGGTGCTGAAGAGCCCCTGGGCACCGCGTCGGATACCGATGCCGACGGCATTCCCGACTATTTTGAAATCGCCGGGCTCGGCCAACCGGTGGACGGGGATCTTCCCGTGGTCGCGGGAGGGCTCGACGAGAACGACGACACCGGTCCGCCGAACGATGGCATTTCCGACGGACTGGAGTTCGTGCTGATTGAACTGGGCACCTCCGGTCCGGTTTTCGCCTCGAGCGAGACCGATGGCGACGGATTGCCCGATTACCTGGAGGTTCGTGCAGGCTTTGATCCATACGACAGCGATTCGCCCCTCCCGAACGGGGATCAGGATACGAACGACGAGACAGGCCCCGCTGGTGATGGGATCACCGATGCGCTTGAAAATTATCTCCTGAACCTCGGTGCGGTCGGTCCGATCACCATGATGACCGACAGCGACAACGACGGAGTTCCCGACATGCTCGAGATCTTCCGCGGCACCGACCCCCTCGATCCGGAGAGCACGGTCGAGGATGGCGTTCCACCCCAGGCTCTCGAGGTTCGCATCACGGGGCCGCCCTTCATCGGGGGCACGTTGATGGGTTCCTACCGCTATTTCGACCCGGAAAACGATATTCAGGGCGAGACCGTCGAGCGTTGGCTTCGCAACGGCATCGAGGTTCCGGGAGAGGTCAACGAGCACTTCGTCATTCCTGCGGACCTGAATTCGGTCTTGACCTACGAGGTGACACCGATATCGCTGTTCGCATTCCCCTCAGACACGGCGGTGGGCGACACCATTTCGGTAACGATTGCGCCCGGCGATTTCGATGGTCTCACCGGTGAAGACGGGCCCGGTGGCTACAGCATCCACTCCGGCGGCAATCTCGTGGAATTCTGGGTTCGCGCGGACCGAGGGGTGGTCGTCGATCCCTCCTCCGACCTGGTTCTGCAGTGGAAGGACAACGCCCTGATTCCGAACAATGCCCGACCCCTTGCGGACGGACTCGAGCCTCGTCTCGTCGAGCGAGCCGGTCCCCCCGCGCTTCCGGCCGTCCGGTTTTTCGGTGGACAGGCGCTTCGGTTCCCCTCGCCGCTCTCGGGCAAGTTCACGTTGGCCGCGGTGACCCGAACCACCAACTTTGTCCAGGGGAACTCCAACTGGAAGGCCTCTCCGGCCATCGTCGGGACATCGAGGGCGAGCTCAACCCCGGCCAATCTGCGGCTGGGTGTGGAGTTCGGAATTTCACAGGGCGCCGTCAACAACCGGCGGGCCGCAGGCGACGCTCCGGTGGCCGACGGCGAGCCTCACCTGTTGATGCTCACGCGCGACGAGCCCAGGCACACTCTCTACCTCGACGGCGAGTTTGAGAACGACCAAACGCACAATGCCTCCTCGATCAACGATTCGGATTGGCTCCTGGGCTCCGCCTTCGACACGGGCGGACAATACGACGGTGACATCTACGAGGTGTTCGCCGTGGCCGAAGTCTCCGGAGAGGCGCGTCGCAAGCTTCTTGAACACCACTTCGCCGGCCGCTACGGGATCGATCTTCAGAGCGAGGTCCTCTACGCGCGATTGTCGACACACGGCAAGGACGTGACGGGCATCGGCAGGATCAGCGATTCGGACAGGGTGAGTGGCGCGTCCGGAACGGGAGCCGTCGGCATCTTTAGCCCCACGGCTCTCTCGGACGGAGACTTCTTCCTGTGGGGCCACAATGGCTCGGGAAAGCTGGAAGCCGATTTCTTTGGCATAGGGGGCTACACCTTCCGTCTCAGGGAGAGCTGGTCGGTCACTTTGACCGATGGCGGCAACGGTGACGGCGTCGGCCTTGTGAACGTGGAGCTGCGGCTGGGGGATCTCAACACCCTGAACGACGTTACGCGTTGGGGCATCATTCTCATCGACCTCGAGAATCCCACGCCGCTCATCCTGCCTGCGGATTCGATCGATCCGATGGATAACACGTTGCGATTCTCGGGAGTCGATTTCGGGGGAGTGGATTTCTTCTCCTTCGCGGTGCGTTAGCAAGGTCGTACGGCGTCAGACACTTTTCCACGACTTCCCTCAGCGGCCGCCTGCTGCTGACCGGCGTGGCCTTACCGCATTCCGGGGGAAGCCGAAACGCGTTCGAGGGAGGTCGCTAAGGTCGTTGCCGAGTTCGGTCCCCGTTGAGAGTTGCGTGGATGGCCTTTGATGTGTGACATCCCCGGATGGGATCTTCTTCTGACGCAGCCTTTCTTCTTCTCGCCATCGCATGTGTCGCCGGGTGTGGGGGCACACCGACGTCACCGGCCTCGATGCCTGATGGCGAACCGGTCGTGGGGGACGTCGGGACGACAACAGGGGAGCTCTATCCGGATGTTCTTGCCGCGAAGGCAAGGCGCAACGCCGACGGCACCTGGCGTTTCGAGGTGACGCTCAGTTCGCCCTACGACTCGCCCGCTCGCCATGCCGATGCCTGGCACATTCTGGCACCGGATGGGACTGAACTGGGCATACGCATACTCACCCACGACCATGCGAGTGAGCAACCCTTTACGCGTTCGCTGGATCGGGTTGTGATTGCACCGACCGTGACGCGCGTGACGATCGAGGGAAGGGACCAGGTCAGCGGTTGGGGTGGGGAGACGGTGGAGGTTCAGGTCGGGGGGCGATAGGGGCGACGGAAAGCTTCGTTGCAGGATAGAATGCCGCGCTCCAAGCCACCCGCAAACGAAGCCCACAGGGTTCAGAGAGCCGTCCGCCATGCAGGTCACATCCAAGCTGTCCGTCCACCGCGTTCTCGCTTGCCTCACCCTCCTGATGATCGGTACCGCTCTCAGGTGGAGCGGCGACCAGCGCATGACGCCCGAACTCCTGTGGGAACTGGGTCGGCTGGGCGGCGCCGCCCTTTCCGGAGACGGAAACCGGGTGGCCTACACGGTGCGGCGCTACGAGCTGGCGGAAAACAAGGGCGCCTCGACGCTCTTCGTCAAGGATATTGGCTCCGGTGAGACACGGGCTTTGCTGGAGGACTGGCCGAGCATCGCCAATGTGCAGTTCGCGCCTTCCCTCTTTGGCGAACGTATCTTCTTCACCGGCTTTTCCGCGTCCACCAGCGAAAAACGTTCACAGGCCTGGTCCCTGAACCCGACCGACGGTGGCCTGGTGCAGGTGACCGATTTCGACGGCAGCGTGGGCAACCTCAAGGTTTCCCCCACCGGGAAACACCTGGCCTTCACGGCCGGCGTCAAGCTGGACGCGACGGTGAACGAGCTGTACGAGGATCTGCCCCTGGCCGATGCGCGCATCATCGACTCGTTGATGTATCGCCACTGGAATGCCTGGCACGACTACAAGTACAGCCACATTCATGCCGCGCCGATCGACAGCACGGGCAAAGCGGGCGAGGCGATCGACTTGATGGAGGGGTGGAAAGTGAACTGTCCCGTACCGCCCTTCGGTGGTGCCGAACAGTACAACTGGGCCCCCGACGGACGGCAGATCGCTTTCACGGCCAAGGACGTCGAGCGTTGGGCGGAGTCGACCGACAGTTCGGTCTACCTCATCGACATCGAAACGCCCAAGGAACGCTTGAATTTCACCCTGGGACAGCCTGGCTACGACAACGATCCGGTGTTCTCACCGGATGGTAAGAGCCTTGCCTATCACTCGATGGAGCGCGCCAGCTTCGAGTCCGACCGCAATCGCATCATGGTGTTGGATCGCCGATCGCAGAAGACCCACGATGCGACCCGCGGCCTGGATCAGATGGCCCACGGCGCTACCTGGATGCCGGACTCCGAGGGCTTGCTCTTCACCTCCGAGTATCGCGGCACCAACCAGATCTTCCACATTCCGGCCGCGGGAGGGGAAGCGACCCAGGTCACCCGCGGTCGTTTCAACTGGAGTCTGGTGGACATCTTCCCCGACGGCGAACACGCCCTCGTGAGCTTCAAGAGCATGATCCGGCCGTCTGAGTTGGCCGTCCTCTCGCTCTCCGATGGCTCCACCTCAACCATCACCGACGTCAACGGCGAGATCTTCAGCCGGCTGGAGTTGCCCAGGGTCGAGGAGCGGTGGGTCGAGGCGACCGACGGCAAGCGCATTCACTGCTGGGTGATCTATCCACCGGATTTCGATGCCGGAGAGAAGTGGCCGCTTCTGACCTACTGCCAGGGCGGGCCTCAGGGGCAGATCGGTCAGTGGTTTTCATACCGCTGGAACTTTCACCTGATGGCGGCCAACGGCTATGTCGTCGTCGCTCCCAACCGCCGCGGTCTTCCGGGCTTCGGGCGGGAGTGGAACGACCAGATCAGCGGCGATTGGGGGGGGCAAGCGATGCAGGATCTCTTGTCCGCGACCGACTCGATGCTGGGCGAGGCCTACACCGATAACGAGCGCACGGCCGCGATCGGCGCCAGCTTCGGTGGATACTCGGTGTACTGGCTGATGGGCAACCACGAGAAGCGCTTCAAGACCATGATCGCACACTGCGGTGTGTTCAACCTGGAATCGATGTACGGGTCGACGGAGGAGCTCTTCTTCGTCAACTGGGATCTCGGCGGGCCCTATTGGAAGGGTGACGACGTGAAGAAGGACTACGACCGCTTCTCACCACACCGCTTCGTCGGCGAATGGGACACGCCGCTCCTGGTGATCCACGGTGAAAAGGACTTCCGCGTTCCCGTCACCCAGGGCATGGAGGCATTTACAGCCGCTCAGGTGAAGGGTGTGCCGTCCCGTTTCCTGTACTACCCGAACGAGGGACACTGGGTTCAGCAGCCGCAAAACGGAGTTCTGTGGCACCGTGTCTTCTTCGATTGGCTGGGGCGCGCCTGCAAGTCCGACGGCTGAGGAATACGTCGGTTGCGCATCCAGCGTTCCTGCAGCGCCGCTAGACGTAGCGCGGCGGGAGTGAGTCGATGATGTCCCGGGCGCGCTTGGCGAAGGCCGCCACACCGGGGTGGCTGGGGGGGATCGGTGCGTTTTCTTCGGGGTCCTGGAGAAGGTCGTACACCAGGTCGGCACCGTCGACGAGCCGGTACTTGTAGCGCTCCTCGACGATGACCAGTTCCGAATCCGGTTCTTCCGACAGGGGCGGAGGCGTATCTCCGCGGTTGACGAAACGCTCTGCCAGGATCCAGTCGCGGTAGGGAAGTCCGTTCCTCAGCCCTTCGAACATGAGCGGGGTTGCATCCGACCCGCCGGTCGGCACCCCCATGAGCTTGGCGAGGGACGGTCCCAGATCCGTGATCGCGGACAGACCGTCGTAGGTGACCCCCTGGGGAATCGGTGTACCCATGATTCGCATGGGGACTCGAATCCCGCCTTCGAAGGTGCTCCGCTTCACCTTCGCGGGATCCTGCTCCGGTCCCACTGCGTTGGGCGGCGTGCCATTGTCTCCGAACCAGACTACCAGCGTGTCGTTGAGATCGACGAAGCGCAGGATCTGGCCGAGCATGAAGTCCATGCTGACGATCATGGCCTCGTAGCGTCCGCGTGCGCTGGAGTTGTCGGGCACGTAATCCGCAGGCATGGCCGCGGCCGGAGGGATGGTGAACGGCGGGTGGGGCAGATTCATCGACCAGACACAGAGCTTGTTCGTGTCCTCGTTCTGGCTCCACCAATCGATAATCGCATCGAGGCGGAGCAGCTCGGGCCAGCCGGTTTCCTGGGTCTGTGTCCCGTTGTCGATGCGAAGCCAATCGCCATAGCCGCCGCCCTGGCTGTTCAGATTCGATGGACTCCCGACAAGCCAATCGTGGAAGCCGAAGAAATGCGGCTGGTAGAAGACCAGATCGTCCGCCGGAAACGCCACGCCGTCGGGGAACCCGAGGTGCCACTTGCCAAAGAGCGCGGTGCGGTACCCGCCGCTCGCAAAGGCCCGCGGGAAGGTCCACTTGCGGTGGTCGACGATCGGCCCGGGGTTCACCTGCGGCGGCGGATGGACCGAAGCGATGATCCTCCCCAGACCACCCCGGCGGGGGTACTCGCCGAGCATCAATCCGTACCGCGCCAGGGAGCACAGAGGACCCGGAACGTAGGCGCGGGAAAAGTCGGCCCCGTACCTGGCCATGCGCTCGAGATTCGGCGTGGGGACGAAGGGGGCGATGTCGAAGCGATTCAGATCGTCTGCGATGACGAGCAGAACGTTCCGGGGCCTTTCACCGGCAGGGACCTTACGCTGTGCACGCTGAGCTGAGCTCGAAGCACCGACGAGGGTGCCCATGCCGGCCGCGGTGCCGATCTTCATCGCATCGCGACGGGACCAAGACTTCATATACTGGATTGTAGCACACCCCCGAAACGGCTCTTTCGGGGGGGGAAGAGAGCACGCGCTACTCGGTGATCGGCACAGAAGCCACCACGACAAGGCGCGCGTGCGCTCCTCCCCAGCCCTTCGCGGATCCCGTCAGGCGCAGGGTAGTCTTGTCGGGAACGTCTCCCTCGAGCTCAAAGTTCTGATCTGTCTGCGGAATCTTGAGCACGTGGACGTCGGCTGAACATTCATCGCAATAGGTCGTGAAGGATTGCCCGACGATCTCCAGAACGACCTCCGTCAACGTGTAGCCGGCATCATACGCCGCCTTTTCTATCGCCCGGAAGTCGATGCGCATGGGATGCAGGAGCCTGTAGCCCGCCGTGCCCTCTTCCGTGTCGATATCTACGATGTCAGCGCCGACCTGGCGCCGTAGGACCTTCTCCAAGCCGAAGGCCTTGTCGTTTCATATTCATGTATCGAACTGGAGACTGACCGTGGCGAAGAGTTCGCCTTTTGGAGCGGAGCGAGGGGCGGAACGACATGCGAAGCTCAGTGCGAGTGTGCTCAGCATGAGGGCGGAAAGGACCGGGCGTGCATTCATTGCTTTGGGCCTAGAAACGGATGCCAAGGGCCAGGAAAGTGCGGTAATCGAGGCCCAGTTGTGTGCCTTCGAGATCCTCGTAGAGGGGCAGGTCGATCGCCAGCGAAATGTCGATGTTCGGTGCCGGATGCCAACCCAGGCCCCCTTTCAGGAGGAGCTCTTCGGACCCGCTATCGGCCAGGGTGAGCCCGGCCTGTTTCGACTTTCCCTCGTGGCGCCACTGCAGCCCCAGCCTGGCGCTGGCGCTCGGGCCAGGATACTTGGTCTGGTAGAAACGGTAAGCCGCATCGGCCTGCAGGGAAACGAAATCGCCCTTCTCGAAGTCCTGCGCTCCCTCCGTGTTGAGCTTGTACAGCGCCAGGGCGTCGAAGCGGTAACGGTTGAGGTTGAGGTTTGCCGAGAGCCCGATAAACGGATTCCAGGATCCGAGCCCGGGTTGCAGTTGCGGGGCAAGCCGGGTTCCACCGTCCTGCTCGTCCGTCTCCCCGGTCGGGATCTCCACCCCGCCGATGGTCGAGAGATGGAAGGCGCCCCGGGGCCAGTCCCGCTTGTAGGTCCGGTACTTGGCCAGCAGGGCCAGGTCCCCGAACCCGGAGCCGGAGAGATCGCCGGCGTTCGATTCGAGTTCCTTCGTAACGAAGGGAAAAAGCGCAGAGAGCGTCAGGTCGGGACGGATCCCGTGGTCGACCGCGGCGACGATGCGGTGTTCGTCTCGACCCAGATCTAACGTGTTGGGAACCGAGTCGCTGCCCTGCAGGAGCGTCCCCTTCCTCTTGAAGATGTGGCTGATCGAAACCCTCGTTCCGGTGGCGAACAGCGTTTCGGCCGCAAAGACCTCGATGCCCCCCTCCTGAGCCGTGGCGAGGTCTGTGAGGGACAGCCCGAGAGCGCACGCCAGGACGGTTCGAGTCCGTCGAAGTCGGAATTGTTTGAGGCATCCCATGGTCTTCATCGGCTAGCGCGGCCGTTCGAGGAACGAGGTCAGGGCCCAAACGAATGCAGGTTGCGTATCCTCGAGCAGGGCGGCGTGATCTCCTCCGGGGACGACCACCCATTGTCGATCGGCGTGTCCCAGGTCGGAGAACACCTGCGCATGTGCCCGGGTATCGACGTAGGGGTCGAACTCTCCTTGAAGCAAGAGTGTCGGTACGTTGACTTTCCCGGCATCGAGGGCGTTGAACTCGTGCATGTGCCTCCAGTCGACCCGAATCGGGTCTGCCGCAAGGCATGCCTCGACGTAGGCTTCGACGGCTGTCTGCGTGATGATCCCCTCTGTGATGAAATCGGCCGCCGCGGAGGCAGCCGTGTTCGCCCGCCTTTCAGGCTCGGCGGGGTCACCCCCGGCCTCGATAGGCTGTTCCGGGTCGTACCAGTAGCCGAACAGGATGAGATCCGAAACCTTTCCGGGGTAGCTTTGTACGCACAGCTGGGCCACGGTCGAGCCCAGGGACCAGCCGAGAAGGGCCGGGCGCGATTCGATGCCATCGTGTTCCGCGATCCACTCGAGTGCGGCGGCCAGATCCTCCGCCGCTCGCCCGGGTGAAAGCCAACCGGATTCATCCCGCGGAGTCCCTCCGTAGCCGCGCAGGTCCAGGGCATAGGTGGCATAGCCTCGCTCGACCAACGCGTCCATCAGGGAGCGGCGTTCACCGGGAACCTGAAGATCGAAGTCGGGCAGTCCGCTCCACGTCCTTCCGTGCAACAACAGAATGGAGCGGGTCGCTGATGCGGCACGCTTCTCCCAGAGACAGAGGGGGTGTTCCCCGACCTGAACGCTGTGTCGGATCGGGCGTCGGGAAGCTGTCTGCTGGTGTCGTGCCCGGCCTTCGTCTGCGCCAACCGAGAGAGCGCACTCGAAAAGGAGCAAGGCCGCGAGGAGCGCGCGGGGCAGGCTGGGACGATTCATGGCGGGCGTGTCCCCTTGGGATCGGGCGTGAGATGCGAGGGAGCTGAACATGGCGACTCGAACGCCGGACGGGCGAGTGCCCCATGATGGGGGCGGTCCTGCGATGCTTCCAACACTTCGGGCAAGAACCCGAAATTCGGCGGGCCGGAGGCGTCGGGTTCGCTGGCCCCACATGAAGAGCGGGGAAAGCCTCGTTTTCTGCCCAGCGGGGCCCTCGGCTCGAGTGCGAAGAAGAAGGCGGCGGAGGTCTACGTTTCTCGGAGCCCTAGACCCAGGTGTGCCGGGTTCCAGGGAAGGTGTGAACAAACGGGCTACTCGCCCGCACCACCCTCGTCTTCTGTCTTCACCTTCGCTTTCGGCGTGGGCGGTGTGTGAACCTTCGCGGCGCTCCCATCGTGAGTCGCCTTGTCGGGACGAGAGAACAGGGAGAAAAACTCGCGCGCGACCGCGCGGAAAAGGCCCATGACGAGCTTGAGGACGTCCCAGATGCCGGAGAAGATCGCGAAGGGCGCACCGAAGATCTCGTTCGCCTTGGGTCCGGCTCCACGGTAGAAGGCCAGGGCCCCCTCGCCCGTGGTCTGGATGACGCGCCCGAAGCGCCAGTAGTGATAGGATCCAAAGAGTCCCACCAGGAGCAACGGATAAGCGCCCCACGTGGTCCATCTGCCTTCGATGCCCAGCAACGTGTGCAGAAGCCAGTAAGCGATCAGGGGTGGAGCGATCCCGCCGGCGACGGACAGGAGAAACAACGCGCCCGGATAGGCGTAGGCCAGGAGAGCCAAACACTCGAGTCCGACGAACAGGACCAGCCCGCCGATTCCGATGACGGCGCCGACCGCAACGCTGATCGCGAAGAAGAACAACGAGGTCAGCCAGCCGAAAGCGACGGCCGAGAAACCTCCCGATGGGACAACCAGCGTGTCCAGGATCGTTTCCGCCAGCTTCGTGGATTCCTTCCAGGCGCCCTCGATGGAGAGGCGGATGCGCCGTGGGAAGGAGTCCTTGGTGGCCTTGCCCGAGGCTCCCTCGGCGTGACGTTCCGGGAAGAACGTCAGCCCCCCGTTACCCTCGGGGTTCTCGTGCGATCCGGAGGCTGGGCTCGGAGGGTTCTTGGTCTCTTCTTTCATCGGGTAGTTCTCTACAAGAGGAACCGTACCACCTGGGCCGAGAACAGGCCCGGTGGGCGTCGAGCACGCCTGCAGGCTATCTGGCTCCGAGGGTGATCCCGGAAAAGGGTACGCGATTGCTGATAGGCGATCGGGAAAGAATTATCAACGCCCGAGAGACATCAGGCCGAAACAGGCCGATTGAGGCCCGGAGCGACTCCCTCGAGAATCGAAAACCCTTCGAGGTTACTTTTCATTCCTTTGCGCGCACACTCCCCCTCGAAGACGCGGCTGGTCGGCGCCCCCACATCCGTCCGAGAAGCGACGATTCATGTGCGTCCCCCGCGAGCATCTCCTCGAGATGGGGCGCAGTTCCGGGAGAGTTGCGACGCAGTGCAGAGACGAAGCTGCGGCGCTCGGGGGTGGGAAAGGTTCGCCACCCGATGAAGAAGCCGGACGAGACCCCCTGACTCTTCGAGAGGCGTGTGGGCATCGTAGTCTCGGATCCTTACAATTCGCCCGCCTGCGATCGACCCGACGGGTCAGCCACTCGGTCCGGGAGGCCCGATGACAGCGGAACGACTTTCCCCGACGGCCTACGAACTCAAAGAAGGGCAGGAGTACGTTCCCCTGATCTCTCAGGGAAGCGGTCCGCCCATTCCCGAGATCACGATAAAGGCCGTGCTTTCCGGCATTCTGCTCGGGATTCTCTTCGGGGCGGCCAACACCTACCTCGGGCTCAAGGCCGGCCTGACCATCAGCACCTCGATTCCGGTGGCGGTTCTGACGGTCGTCGTGTTCCGCGCACTGGGCCTCTTCGGTCGCACGCACACGATCCTGGAAGCGAACATGTCGCAGACGATCGGCTCGGCCAGTTCGTCGGTGGCATCGGGTGTGCTCTTCACGATTCCCGCACTCTTCATGTGGGGCCTGACGCCCGCCTGGCGCCAGCTGACGCTGCTCGCCATGTCCGGTGGTCTCATCGGCGTGCTGGCCATGATTCCGCTGCGCCGCTACCTCATCCGGCGCGAACACGGCAAGCTTCCCTACCCCGAGGGTCTTGCTTGCGCCGAAGTGCTGGTTGCCGCGCGGGCCGGTTCCAGGCAGGCCTCCGCCGTGTTCTGGGGGCTCGGCATCGGGATCTTCTTCATGATCCTCACCGACGGCCTGAAGGTCGTGGCAGGGAAGTTCAAGCTGGCCCTGCCGTTCAAGGCCGAGCTCGCCGCCAGCGTTTCACCCGCGTTGGTCGGAGTCGGCTACATCCTGGGCATTCGCGTGGCGAGCGTCATGGTCGCCGGCGGTCTCATCTCGGCCCTGATCCTGATCCCGGGCATCCACCTCTGGGGCGCCGAGCGCACGCTGCCGGTCTTTCCCGAGCAAGAACTCCTGATCGGGGAGATGTCCACCCATCAGATCTGGAACCGCTACGTGCGCTACATCGGAGCGGGAGCGGTGGCGATGGCGGGCATTCTCACGCTGATCCGTTCCATTCCCACCATGGTGGAGTCGTTCCGGCTCGGCCTCAGCCACATCAAGTCCACCGCCGCCGCGGCCGTGGATCGCGCCGACCTCGATCTGTCCTTTCGCACGGTCATAGCGTTCATCGTCGCGATCGTCCTCGTGTTGACCTTCGTGCCGGGCATCCTGGGTTACATCGACTCGCCCGCGGTGCGGGGCTTCGCCGCGGTCCTGGCGGTGGTGTTTGCCTTTTTCTTCGTCACCGTCAGCTCCCGCATCGTCGGTCTGGTCGGGGTGACGTCGAATCCAACCTCGGGCATGACGATCGCGACGCTTCTGGGGACGAGCACCATCTTCTTGATGATGGGTTGGACGGACACGCTGGGCAAGGCCACGGCGCTGATGGTCGGCACGGTCGTTTGCATCGCCGCCTCCATCGCCGGCGATACCTCCCAGGATCTCAAGACAGGTTTTCTTCTGGGAGCGACCCCGCGCCTGCAACAGGTGGGCGAACTGGTCGGGGTGATCACCTCGGCGGGATTCGTATGTCTGGTCGTGATGTTGCTGAACGACAACGTGGCAGGGGGCCTGGGCGGCGAAGAGTTGCCGGCGCCCCAGTCGGTTCTGATGAAGCTCGTGATCGACGGCGTGCTCGAGCAGAACCTGCCCTGGCTCTTGATCTTCATCGGTGCGGGCATAGTGGCGGTGGCGGCTCTGTTCAAACTGCCGACGCTGGCCTTCGCCGTCGGAATCTATCTGCCGCTCAGCACGATGGGGGCGGTGTTCCTGGGAGGGCTGACCCGCCACCTCGTCACACGCCGCGAAACGACCGACGAATCCAACCGCCGGCGCGAGCAAGGAGTGCTCTTCGGTTCGGGCCTGGTCGGGGGGGGAGGACTCGCGGGCGTTCTCCTCGCCCTGTGGGTGGCGCTTCGAGGCGGTGAGAAGATCGAGGGCCTTCGGCTCGGACTCTCGCAACCGCTCGAGATGGGCGTCGCCCTCGCCGCCATCGCGGTCTTGCTCGCGCTGTTGCGCGGGATGGCGGTGCGCAGGGTCGACTGATCGATTCGGGGTGGACGGCCTAGGCGCCTTTTCCACCAAATCAACCCATTTCATCCGGAAATTGGAGATGGACGGATCTTGAGGGGTAGCCATCCTCAGGGAGGTACGCTAAAGTGCGTACTAATCCCCGTATAAGTGCGTAGGAGCATCAGCTACTGTGCTAACGGGGGTTGTTTTTCCCCTGAGAGTTGCGCCGCTCTCTTCTTCACTTCAGATAGAGAGAAACGCAATGCGGAGACTTTTTGTCGCTGTCCTAGCCCTCGGGGTGCTTTTTTCACTCGGTTTGCCCGCACGGTCCAGTTTGCGGGTCGTCGTCGTCCCGATCCTGGACGACGACGACGACGACGACGACGATCCGGGTGAGGAAGGTGAGGACTTGATCCCCGGCGAAGGGCCGGCTCTGGGAACTCGCATCACTCAGGAGGACGTGGAATCCGGGCGCTTCTCCGAGCGCAGGCTAAGGCGCGAGGGTATGCGGATCTTTTCGACGCCCTTCAACAAGCACGACGGGTTCGGTGACGGCCCCATGGACGTGCTCGATCCCACCAGCCCCGGCGGGCGGCCGACCATGGGCGGAAATGGGACATTCTTGCGAGTCAACGGTCTCGACTCGCAGGCCTGTCTCGAGTGTCACGGGGTGTTGAGTACCCGCTCGGTGCCCGCACGCTTTGCCGTGGGAGGTGCGGGAGGGATTGCCGCCGTGGCACTGCCCGGGTCGACGGAGGTGGATATCGATGACGAGAGGGGCAACGGTTTTGCCTTCTTCAACGGTCGCATGATCAACCCGCCCTTCGTCTTTGGCGCTGGTGGTGTCGAACTCGTCGCGAAGGAAATGACCGCCGATCTTCAGCGTCTTGGGGTCTTTGCTCAGCAGAACCCCGGCGTGTCGGTCGAGCTGTCGAGCAAGGACGTCCACTTCGGCTCGATCAGATTTGACGGTGGAACCGAGACCTTCGACACCTCCGCCGTCGAGGGTGTGGATGGCGACCTGGTCGTTCGTCCCTTCGGTCGCAAGGGCAACAACTCGAGCGTGCGTGCCTTCGCCATCGGCGCCATGCAGTTCCACCACGGCATACAACCGGTCGAGATCTTCGGTGAAGGCGTGGACGCGGATGGTGATGGCGTCGCGAACGAGCTAATGGCCGGGGAACTGAGTGCGATCCACGTCTTTGCCTCGCTTCTCGAGCGCCCGCGCATGGTGCGCTCCGGCGATCCCCAGCGGCGCGACCGCGGCTTCGAACTCTTCGAGGAAATCGGTTGTGCCACGTGCCACGTCCCGAGTTTGCGTACGGACTCCAACAGGCTGAATCTGGCCTTCCCCGAGGTCGAGACGAATCCCGACGCCAACATCTACATGAACGTGCGCCTGTCCGGCGGTTCGGCCGGGTTCAAGCGCGTGCAAGGTGGCGGCATCGCGGTAGAGATGTTCTCGGACTTGAAGCGTCACGACATGGGGGATGCACTGGCGGAAGCGACGGGCGATGCTCTCGATCGCCTGTTCATCACCCCGCGATTGTGGGGTGTGGCGGACAGCGCCCCCTACATGCACGACGGCCGTGCGCTTTCCCTGCGTGAGGCCGTCAGCTTGCACGACGGCGAGGCACGGACGGCCGCCGAGCGCTTCGAGGCGCTCTCACCCGAGCAACAGGGGACGCTTCTGTTCTTCCTGAACACCCTGCGCGTTCCCGATCGGCCGAATCGGGGTCTGTGATCTAAAGTTCGATCTCGCCCCGCCGCGAATGCTGCGGTCGTGCGCCGGACCTTCTGTCCGGCGCGTACCGTGGTGGGCGCGGGTTGGGCCACACGCTCCGGCGGCAACGAGGCGGATAGTCGAGTCTAGTCCCGGCTATCCGCCTCGTTTTTTTGCGCGGCCCCTGTGGCGAGGGCGGTCGCGATCCCGCGCCCCAGGTCCGCCACCGTTCGACTCAGGGCCATGGCCCTGGCTTCGAAGGTCTCGGACTCGACCCTTCGCTCGTGGTGCGAGCTCTGGAGCACTTGCGCACCTGAACCGTCCAGGAGCCTCCACTGGGCGTCGAGAATGGCGGTCCCATTGCCGACGTCGAAGCGCAGGACGTTCAAAAACAGCGATACACGCTCTTCGCTGGAATCCTCCCAGGAAAACCTCGTGACCCGGGAGTCGGGAAGGAGTGCGGACAGGTCCTGCATCAAGACGCGCGTGAAGGTGTCGTGCAGGGGTGCAGCCCAGCGTTCGCTCTCTTGAATTTCGAGGCGCTGGGGCGTCGTGCGCAGGAGCATGGCCTGGGTCGCGAGGTATTCGGGAAGCACGAGTTCGGTGATGCGCAGATGGAACGGATGTGGCGTCGTCAGGGGTTTACCGTCGGTTGTCGGGGTCAGCAGATAGAGGTTTGACGGAGCGCTGGTGCTCCGGCAGGCCCCGAGCGACGAAAACATCGCGACCACCACAAGAGCGCGGAGGAAGAAACGGGAGTGCATGGGATCACTTGCCCTTTCCGAACAGAAGTGCCTCGGGATGTCGCTCGAGGAATTCGACGAACGAGCTGATCGAGCGCGAGGTTGTGGTCCACTCATCGAGGAGCCGTTTGAGTCGGTAGACCGTGCCCGAGTCATCGTCCACCAGTGCGCCCGCATTGGCCAGGGCGATCTGCGCCTGCGCCAGCACACCGTCGAGTCGCTCAGAGGTCTTTTTGATCTGTGTCTTCAAGTCGGAGCCGAGACTTTCGATGTTGGGTGTCGCCGTATTCATTAGAGCCTCGAAGGAGGGCAGCGTCGACTCGTTGAAGGTCGTGAGGGTCATGTTGAGATTGTTCAGGATCTTCGGAATATCCTTGTTGGAAAGGATTCCATCCGTGGTTGCGATCATCTTGAGGATCGCCTCCTTGACGACCTTCAGGTCCATTTCCTCGAGGCTTTCGAGGAACCCCCCCGGTTGGGTGGGTATCACCAGGCGTACTTCATCCTGGGGGGGCGCCGGGCGTTCGAGGTCGAAGTCGAGCGCGACGAAGGCCCTGCCCGTGACGAGGCTCTCCTGCTCGAGCTTGGCAAAGAGACCGTCGTTGATGAAGACTCTCAGGGCTTTGTCCGGTGTCAAGTCGACCGTGTGGAGTTGGGCGGGCTTGCGGATCTTTCCGGGAAGGAGTGTCAACGTGACGTAGATGACGATGGGGTTCTTCTGGAGATGGTCGCTTTCGGTAGGGGGCGCAGGGGCTCGGGATCGTTGCTCCTCGAACTTCGGGTCATACTCCGCGTAGATGTCACGAACGGTGCCGACGTCAAAGCCACGAAAGCGAACGGCCGAGCCGACAGAGAGGCCCGTAACCGAGTTTTCGAAGCATGCGCTGGCGATGATTTTGTCCTCGAAACTCCAGCTGCCCATGGCGATCGTGCCACCCGCGGACAGGAGAATCGCGCCGAGGACGAAGGCGCCTATGATCGTGGGATTCGTGCGTGTTGACATTGGCTCTTCTCCAGAAAAGACTCGTGTTCAGTCGCCTGCGGCTTCACCGCGTCGGAGGAACTCCTGCACCTTGGGCGGCGCGCTATGGAGTAGCTCCCGGGGTGGTCCCTGGGCGATCATGGTGCGGGAGTCCGCATCCAGAAAGATGGAATCAGTGGCGATAGTGAAGATGCTGGCCAGCTCATGCGAGACGACGACGATGGTCGAGCCGAGGCTGGTACGCAACTCGAGGATGAGTTCGTCCAACCTGCGTGAGCTGATCGGATCGAGCCCCGCGGACGGCTCGTCGAAGTAGAGGATGTCCGGATCGAGCGCGATGGCGCGGGCCAGCCCGGCGCGCTTTTGCATGCCGCCGCTGATCTCGGACGGGTAGAAATCTTCGAACCCGGAGAGGCCCACCAGGGCGAGCTTCAAGCGGGCGACCTCCCTCAGATCCGCGGCCGAAAGAGAAGTGTATTCCGCGAGAAGCAGCTCGATGTTTTCGGCCAACGTCATCGAACTCCACAGCGCGCCGCTTTGAAACAGGACGCCTGAGCGGCGCCGAAGACGCACCTGCTCCTCAGGCTCGCTCTCCCAGTAGCTGATGCCGTCGATGATGACCCGGCCGTGGACGGGCTCCTTCAAACCGACGAGGTGACGCAGCAGCGTGGTCTTGCCGCAACCCGATCCGCCCATGATGACAAGCGTTTCTCCTCGTTTCACCTGGAACGTCAGGTCGCGCTGGATCACGTAGTCTCCGTAGGCCATGGTCAGTTCGCGCACGTCGATGTGGACGTCGTTGGCCTGGATGGGGTCTGTCATGTTCAGATCCCCAGGGTCTGCAGTAGAACGGCGAAGATCGCCTCGGAGATGATGATCAAAACGATGGACGTGACGACCGCTGACGTCGTCGCGATCCCCACATCGGAGGCGCTGCGGCCGCACTCCATCCCGCGCAAGCAGCCTGACACGGCGACGATGGCCCCGATGACGACGGACTTGACCATGCCCACCAGGAAATCGGAGAGGTGTATCGCATTGAAGGTCTGATCCCAGTACAGCGCGGGGCTCAGATCGAGCGTCGTGACGCCGATCAGGTAGCCGCCTAGCAGACCGAAAAAATCGGCGTAGACGGCGAGCAGCGGCATCATCAGGACGAGCGCCAGGATTCTCGGCAAGACGAGGAAGTCGATGGGGGAGAGGCCCACCGTTCTGAGCGAGTCGATCTCTTCGTTGACCATCATCGTGCCCAGCTGCGCGGCATAGGCCGCGCCGGTGCGTCCCGCCATGACGATGCCGGTCATCATGGCGGACATCTCGCGCAGCATGCCCAGTGCGACCAGGTCAGCGACATAGATCTGCGCCCCGAATTGTTCGAGCTGGACGGAGCCCATGTAGGCCAGGATCAAACCGACCAGGAAACTGATCAGCCCGACGATCCCGAGGGCGCGCACGCCGGATTCCTGAATCGCGTGCAGGAGATCCCTGCGACGAAACCGCGGGCGGCCGCGGAGAAGGCGCAGGAAACCGAGCGTCACTTCGCCCATGAAGTCGAGGATCGTACGCCCCTCGCGCAGTGCGCCCAGGACACCCACCCCGATCCGCCCGAGGATCCCCCGTTTCGCCGACGTTGTGCTAGTGCCCGCCTTCGGAGGAACCGCCAGGGCCAGGTTGAGGAGTCTCTTGACGCCCGACGGCAGCGCCGTCGTATCCGTCGCGATCTTGCGCGAGCGAGCTTCGAGGACGAGCGGTACAAGGAAGAGCAAGAGCCCGCTGTCCCAGTCGGAGATACCTTCGTCCCGGAACGTGACGCTGCGTCCGACATGCAAGTCCTTTTGTAGGGACTTCGCTGACGGCAGCGTGAGCCCCAGCGTCCAGGCTCCGCTCATACGGACGACGACGTCGCCGCCATTTTGCTCGACGTAGATTTCTCCCGGCCGCGGCTGTGTATGCGTGCCTTCCGTGATGCCCTTTCTCCAGCGGGGATTGTAGGAAGAACTGGACGGAGCAACCATCAGCCACCACCACCCGGCTTCCCGGGGGTCGCCGTCGTTCCACCCCTGTGTGTCCCGGCCCGCCGCCGCATTCACCGCCCTTATCGAGGGAAGCGACTACGAGATCGTGCCACCTGGGCGACGGGGGAAAGCCCGCCGTTCGAAATTCAGCAGGTCACCCGGACGAGTGTCGCCCGGAGGATCGACCTGGGCTTCGAGCCGGTCCAGCGCGGCTTGGTACTACGCTCTTGCTCTACCAGCTTCCGCCGCCACCGCCGCCGCGGTGACCGCCGCCACCACGTGGCTGGCGCTCCTGCGCTTCGTTCACCTTGATGCTGCGGCCATCGAGCTCAACGCCATCGAGGGCGTCGATGGCGGCCTGAGCCTCCTGGTCCGTGGACATTTCCACGAACCCGAAGCCGCGCGGGCGGCCCGTGTCGCGGTCGGAGACGAGATGGACGTCGGTGACGGTTCGGCCGTCTTCCTCGAAGGCGGCGCGGACAGAGTCCTCGTTCGTGTCCCAGGACAGATTGCCGACGTAAAGTCGCTTACCCATGATCGATCGGTTTCTCGGAAAGAAGCTGGAGCGGACGACGAGACTCGAACTCGCGACATCAAGCTTGGGAAGCTTGCACTCTACCAACTGAGTTACGTCCGCGGGAAATTTAGATGATACCCGACCGTCGATTCAGAATCCCGTGAGCCGACCCATTGCGGAGAAAGTTCCGCCGTCGGGGGTCAACCACGACCCGCAGAGCGTCGGAGAGGCTCGGGCACCGGCGCGCCCGAAACGCCCGCCGAGCCCGCCCCCCTCGACGGACGTTCGCCCCTGCACGAAGCCAACGCATCTGAAAGGGAGACCGGAGTACGACTCCCGTGGCAGAGGCCTGCGGAAGGGATCGCTGTCCAAGGGCATCATCTCGACGGATGAACGGGTCGGGCGTAGGATCGTCCGATCAGCGTCTGCGTCCACGCTCGAGGTTCCATGCTTACGACCGCTCTCTCGTTCCTCTCCTTATTGCCTGCGCCCCCCCAACAACTCGATGACTCGTTCGCGCGTTTACGCGAACGAGCGGAGAGATCGGTAGAACTCGGATCGGTAGATTCGTATTCGGTCGGCGCCGGAGCCGGGAACCGGCTCTTTCGCATGATCGGAGGCGACAACGCCGAGTGTGTGCGGGCGATTCCCGACATCAATGGCGATGGATTGGATGAAATCGTGGTGGGGATCGGCCAGACCGGGACGGACAACGTCTTCTGTCTCGATGGGGCGAGCGCTGGAACGGCTTCGGTCGTGTGGTCCCTGCAGACCGCAGACGGTGTCTCCGGCGGTTCGTGCTACGGCGACCAATCGATCGTGGCCGTGTCCGACACGGAGAACAGCGGGACCCCGAACTTTCTTCTGGGCACCGCCTGGGGCGGGCGCACGGCGTACAACTTCGATAGCTCCCTGGGGGCGGCGGTCTTGAAGTTCGACACCTACCTGGACGTAGCCTCGGGTTGGGTGTACTCGTTGTGCGAAATCGCGGACGTCACGGGCGACGGAGTGCCCGAATACGCTTTCGGTGCGGGCTCCGACAACGACTCGGTGTATCTGCTGGACGGTGCCAGTGCGGGGCCACAGGCGAGCGTGCTATGGAAATACTCCGCAGGGGACGCTGTTTACTCCGTGCGCAACCTGGGCGATGTGAACAACGACGGCACGGACGACGTGCTGGCGGCTATCGGTGACAACATAGACCGCATCGTTTGCCTCGAGGGTGACGGCGCTTTTGCGGGCGGCACCGTGCTCTGGTCCTACGCGCCCGGCACGAGCGTGTTCGCCTGCGGGGTTTTGTCCGACGTGACGGCGGACGGTGTCGACGAAGCGCTCGCGGTCCTGTGGACGAGTGGTGGGAGCGCCATACGGTGCCTCGATGGAAGCGATGGAACGGTCGCCTGGACGAGCAGCGCCGTCAGCAGCTTCGCAATGCAAGCTCACGAGCTCGAGGACGTCACCGGCGACGGTTTGAACGAGGTCATCGTGAGCTCCTGGGAAAACGCCGTCATCGTGCTCGACGGAAGCGACGGTTCGCTCGTGTGGAAGACGAGCGTAGGTACGATCAACGGCGGGGATGTATGGACAGCGGGCCCGATCGACGATTTGAACGGTGACGGGCGACAGGACGTCATCGCCGGCTCCTTCGACTATCACGTCTACGCGCTGGACGGCGATACCGGTGAGGTGTTCTGGGCCTTCAATACCGGCAACCGTGTCTTCAGCGTAGCAGCGGTCGGGGATCTGAATGGCGACGGCCGACCCGAAGTCGTCGCCGGCACGCAGGACACGAACTCGAACGTGGTGGTGCACGTGCTCGAGGGCGACGCGAACATCCCTTTCCCCGGAGTCGCCTTCCGCGGGGACGGGGTTCTGGGCGGACCCTATGCGCTGGAGGTCACAGGGCCGGCCGGGGCGGCGGCGTTCCCTTTCTTCAGTTCGGCCACCGCCACAACGATGGTGCCGGGGATCGCAGGGACGCTCGGGCTTGCACTGCCGCTCACCTTCCTGCCAAGCGGTACGATTCCGCCCGTCGGAGCCTTTGAACTGACGGGAACGTTGCCCGTGAATCCGGCGCTGGCGGGCATGACGCGCTACCTGCAGGGAGCCGTCTTCACCTTCCCCCCGATCGCGGGCGAGTTCACGGCAAACGTGGAAGCGGTCACTCTCCAGTAAGGAGGTCAGGAAGCAGGCTCGTGCCGGGCGCAACGACTGCCCCGGGGCCAACCTCTCGGTTCGAGGCTCCACTCGACCCGGTTGCTCCCAGCGGATGGAGGCCGCGGAGCCTCGCGGGGAGAATTCCACGGGCTCCTGACGGTCGCGTCCGGGTCTTGAACACCGATTAGGTGACGGCCGATCGGTGCTGCATACTCTCGAGCCCTGGTGTGCACCACCTTTCCAGGGGGAGGGGAATCGAAAGGAGGCGAGCGATGGCGACTTACGTGGTGACCGGCGCATTCGGGTATTCGGGGCGCTTCATCACCGAACGGCTCCTTGCCCTCGGACACACCGTGCGCACCCTCACCGCCTCTCCCGGCCGGGCCCATCCCTTCGGGCAGGCCGTGCAGGTATGTCCGCTCGACTTTGCGCGTCCCGATGCCCTGGAACGCGCCTGCGCAGGCGCTGACGTCCTGGTGAACACGTACTGGGTGCGCTTCGCCAGGGCGGGTTTTTCGCAAGCGGCGGCGGTTCAAAACACGCGGGTTCTCTTCGCTGCCGCCACGCGCGCCGGGGTGGGACGGGTGGTTCACGTGAGCGTCGCCAACCCATCGCTCGACAGTCCCTACGAGTACTTCCGCGGCAAGGCGCAGCTGGAATCGGCGTTGCAGGCGACCGGCCTGCCACACACGATTTTGAGGCCGGCCGTCCTTTTCGGTGGGCCCGACATACTGCTGAACAACATCGCGTGGATGCAGCGTCGCTTCCCCCTCTTCGGTGTCTTCGGGGACGGCCGTTACCGGCTGACGCCGATCCACGTGGGCGATCTCGCCGAGCTGGTGGTCCAGGAGGCGGCCGGCACGGGCGAGCGCATCGTCGATGCCGTCGGTCCCGAGACCTACACCTATTCCGAGCTGGTCCGGACCATCGGTCGCGCCATCGGTTGCGAACGCCCGCTCGTGGGCATCCCGCGCTGGGCCGGACTCGCCATGGCGAGCGTTCTCGGTTGGTGGCTGCGCGATGTGGTGCTGACCGGGCCGGAGATCGACGCCCTCATGGACGATCTGCTGGTCACCGATTCGGCGCCCACGGGGTCGATTGCATTGAGCGAGTGGCTGCCGGCCCACGCGGCGGAGCTCGGCGTCCGCTACGCCAACGAACTCGCCCGCCGCCGTGATCGTGCAACCGCATACGACTCCCTCTAGGCTCCCCGAATCCGGGGGGACTGAGGTATGTTGTTCGTCCCACCCGGACGGGCGGCGGATCGGAAGGCCGGACGATTCACTGTCGGAGAAGGGACCGACCTCACCCTGGAACGACCCATGACGATCGGAACACAACGCGAAAGGGCGCAGGCAGAGCCCCTGGTGGGCGCGCCCCGGCCTGGCGAACCCGAGGCGAGCGTGCGTCCCTGGTACGTCCGTCGACTGCTGCAACTTCTGGGTTGGATCACGATGGGGCTCGCCGTTCTGGGGGTCTTCTTGCCGCTCCTCCCCACGACGCCGTTCTTGCTTCTGGCAGCGGCCTGCTTCGCGCGTTCTTCGCCGCGCCTCCATCGGCGCCTGATGGAACACGAGCGGCTGGGGCCGTTCCTGCGCCAATGGCGAGAGAACCGCAGTGTGTCGCCGGGCGCGAAACGTCGCGCCTATCTCGTCTGCGTGGCGACTTTTTCCGTCTCGATCCTGGTGGTCGAGCGCCTGGAGCTGCGTGTGATGCTCGCGGCGATCGGCGTCGGTCTCCTCGTGTTCCTGGCGCGACTCCGTACGGCGAGCTAGACGAGGCTCGCATTCGTTTGTTCCCGTCCGGTTCCTCTTCGCCGGGAGGTGTCGTCAACGCCGGTACGGGCGTCTGCTGCGCCGGCTTACCGACCACAGTCGGAACCGGCGTGGGCTCTTCTTTCGCGTCGAGAGGTCGACCCCCTCGCTCATGCCCCCCGACGTGTCCGTGAAAGAGGGCGGCACCGTCGCGTTACCTGGTCTCTCATCCTCCCGGCGGTAGCTCGTACATCCCGTATCGCGCATCGACGAGCCGGCCCAGGACAACGAGCTCGTCCCAGACCTCGCGAGGGTAGTGATCGGGCGGCGTGATGCCGACGATGTCGGAGGTGCGGCCGCCGCTCATCGGTCCGCCGCCGACTGCGGACTCCGCGTCGAGGAGCGTCAGCTTCAGGCGCTTGCGGTAGGCTTTCATGGCGCGCTTGAGGAGGTTGCGGTCTTGCTCCGGGAGCTTGTGGTCCTCGGCGTACCAGGCATCGACGATCCCGCGCAGGGCGTCCATGTCCTCGGATTCGACGGCGGCCGCCAGGTCCGGGTTCTCGTCGCGCAGTAGCCCCAGCGCACGGCGCGCCTCGGTCCACGCTTCAGCGCTCGCCGGGTCGGTTTCGAGCATCCGCACCACGCTGGACAGGGTTCGGCCGATCAGGGTGGGATTCGTGTCGCCCATGGCCCGATTGTAGGGAAGCGGGCCTGCGCGGTCTGCGACTCAGTGGGTAGTCTTTCCGTCCATGAGACACGGAGAGGCCGGAGACCCGCGCGATTGGCGTGCCAACCTGCACGAGGTCATCTTCGAATCGGACACTCCTGCGGGGAAGGCCTTCGACGTTGCACTGATCGTCTCGATCGTGCTGAGCATGGTGGTCGTGCTGCTCGAGAGTGTGGTCTGGATCAGGGATCAGTACGGCACCCTCTTACGGGTCGCCGAATGGTCCTTTACGCTCCTGTTCACGATCGAATACATCCTGCGTATTCTGTGTGTCGGTCGGCCTTTGCGGTATGTGCGCAGCTTCTTCGGCGTCGTCGATCTGTTGTCGATCCTGCCCACCTACGTCTCCGTCGTGTTGCCCGGCGTGCAAGCCATGAGCGTGATCCGCACGCTGCGGATCCTGCGCGTGTTTCGGGTGCTCAAGCTCGCTAACTACGTGAGCGAGTCCGAATTGCTCCTGCGGGCCCTGGCCGCGAGTCGACGCAAGATCGCCGTCTTTCTCTTCGCCGTGGCCTCGATCGTGGTGATCTGCGGATCGCTCATGTACCTGGTGGAGGGCCCCGAGCACGGTTTCACCAGCATTCCACGGGGGATCTACTGGGCGGTCGTCACGCTGACGACGGTCGGCTATGGAGACATCTCTCCGGAGACGCCGTTCGGCCAGGCGGTGGCCGCCTGCATCATGATCCTGGGCTACGGGATCATCGCCGTGCCGACCGGGATCATGTCGGCGGAGCTGGTTCAGGTGCGCTCCGTCTCCGGTCAGGCCTGCCCGTCCTGCGGCTCGTCCGGCCACGAGCTGGACGCAGCGCACTGCAAGTTCTGTGGAGAGAGGCTTTGACGCGCTCGAGCCCCGATCCGGACCCGGCGCCCGACGGGGCCCGGGGTGATCGTGCAGCGCCGGGCCGTAGCTCAGGGCCCGGTCGTGACGTCGGCCCGCAACCGGGCCACCCGGCACGATCCGAGTACGCGGGTGGCACCCACCACGTGCAAGATCGTCGCACCCTGCTCCGTTCCGGACTCGGTTCAGGGATCGCCCTGGCCGCCTCCGCGCTGCTCAGCGGCTGTAGGGCCCCGCGTCGGAGGGCGTCCCGACCCCTCGAAGACAGACTCGACGTCGGTTTCGTCGGTGTGGCCAACCGCGGGGCCGCGAATCTGGCGGGCGTCGCAGGGCAGAACGTGGTCGCCCTGTGCGACGTCGACGAGCTGTACCTGACGTCAGCCGGTGAGAAGCACGCAGGCGCGCGTCGCTACAACGACTTCCGCGTCATGCTCGAGTGCGAAGAGCTGGACGCGGTGGTGATCAGTACGGCGGACCATACGCATGCGCCGGCCACCCTGCTCGCCCTGGAGCTCGGTCTCGACGTCTACTGCGAGAAACCGCTGACCCACAGCGTGACCGAGGCGCGTCGCGTCGCGGAGGCGGCGCAAAGAAACCGGGCCGTGACCCAGATGGGCACCCAGATTCACGCCACGTCGAACTATCGTCGCGTGGTCGAACTGGTGGGTAGCGGGGCCATCGGCTCCATCGGCGAATGCCACGCCTGGGTCGGCAAGGCCTGGAGCGGGGGCGAGCGACCGCTGGACGGGCCGCCCGTCCCCGCGCACCTGCACTACGACCTGTGGCTCGGGCCGGCTCCGTACCGCCCCTACCACCCCACCTACCTCCCGGCGAACTGGCGCTCCTGGTGGGACTTCGGCAGCGGCACCCTGGGTGACATGGGCTGCCACCTCATCGACCTCGCGTTCTGGGCGCTCGAGCTGGAGCGCCCCACCCACGTCTCCGCCGAAGGCCCGCCCGTCCATCCGGAAACGGCGCCGCCGTGGATGCGCGCGCACTGGGAATTTCCGCGCCGCACCTCGAACCTCGGCGCGTCGCTCGCTCCCGTCACCCTCCACTGGCACGACGGCGGTCTGCTACCGCCCCAGCTTGAATCCGGCGCCTTGCCGAAGTGGGGCATGGGCGTTCTGTTCGTGGGATCGGACGGGATGCTGCTCGCCGACTACGATCGCCACCTGCTCCTTCCGGAGGAACGCTTCGCCGGCTTCACGCCACCCGCTCCGTGGATTCCAGGATCCATCGGGCACTATCGCGAGTGGATCGAGGCCTGCAAGACGCGCGGCCCGACGACGTGTCCCTTCGAGAAGGCAGGTCCTTTGACCGAAACCGTTCTCCTCGGCAGCGTCGCCTATCGTTGCGGGTCGGCCTTCGACTGGAACGGGGCAGAGCTCCGCGCCAGCGAGGAGCAGGCCTGCGGGCTCCTGGCGCGCGTCTGGCGCGACGGATGGGGCTAGCAGCGTCGAAGGCCGAGCCGTACTCCACGAGCCTCCAGCGCCCCTTTCCAGGGGGCCGTCTTCAAGGTTCGTCGGCGGGTCTCCGATAGGGCAAGTGGCGTTTCCGCCCCCGTCCACGAGGATCCGAAGAGTCCCCCATGGCCCGTTTCGCGCTTCTTTTCGTCGTCGCTCTATCCGCCTGCGCCCGCACCGAGGAGCTCGGCGCAGAGCAGGAGGCGGGGCGGGATCCGCGGTCCCTCGCCACGAGCTTCTTCGAGGCGGTCGAACAGGGCGACGGGTCGGCCTTCTCAGAGCTCTTGACGACCCGGGCGCTCCAGGGGATGCAGAGCGGTGAGGGGTTTCAACTCGACGGCGCAACGCTCGAGTCCTGGGAGGTGCTCGCGCCTCGGTTTCATGGGGACGATGGTGAGCAGGCCGAGGTGCCCGTCGCCGCCACCATCGATGGGCAAGCCCAGATCCTCGACGTCCTCATGAGAAGGACGGAAGCTCGCTGGTGCGTCTTCGGCCTGCGAATCTCCGTGGCGGAGATCGGGGAATTCGTCGTCGATTTCGAAGAGCTCGGGAGCTTGTTGGCGCCCGTCCCTCTTCCGGAGGAACGCGACCCGGGCGAGATGCCCGGGATCCTTGACGAATACGAGAGCGGCGCGTACTTCGAAGATGCGGCCCATCAGCAGGGGGCCTTTGAAGCCATCGCCTCCACCACCCGGCGCAAGCACGACAACCACTGGAGCTACAACCTGGCCGCCGGGGGTCGTCCGGCGCTCGAGATCGTGCGCGAAATCGTCGAGCCCGCCGGGCTGGTGGTCGACACCGCGGGCTCGCTGGCGGCGCTTCAGCGAGCGGTGCACCTGGACGCCCGGGGGGTCTCGCGGATCGACGCCCTCGAACGCGTTGCCGCGGCCGTCGGCCTGGTCCCCATCTATCCCGAACCGTGGAACACCGCGACTTCCCCGATCCTTACCTTCGCGCCTGGCCGGCGCACGTGGCCGACCGCCCTGGAGGGACCTTTCCTGATCGAAATCGTGGATCTTGAAGAGCGCGTGCCCCTGGCCACCGCCCGACTTTCCCTGGCCGTCCGTTCGCTCGGCATGTCCCCGGCCGTGCTCGGGTTCCAGAGCCAGATGTTCGAACACATCACGATCAAGAAGATCACCGACAAGAGCGGCAACAACCTCCACACCGAGGAGGGGGTGAGCTTCCTGGGCAAACCGAACATCCAGGGCGCCTACTGGAGCGATCTGCTGACGCTCGAGCTTTCCGGGCTCCTGCGATCGGTCGAGCGCATTCGCCGCCTCGCCGGTAGGCTCACCCTGCGCCTGCCCACCAGGGTCGATCGCCTGTCCTGGCGCAAAGGACAGCTCGACAAGCGTGAACTGTTCGGGGACCGCGCGCTCGAGCTCGTTCAGTGGGGAGCGACCTCCCGCTTTCGGTTCAACGCTCCACCCGAGCGGGTCGCCCTGACCGAGCTTCGCTTTTCAGCGACGGAGAAGGACGACTCTCCTCTGGAAACGCTGTTCAGCGATTCCTTCGGATTGGGGGAGAACCTGGCGGCCGGTTTTCGGACCACCGAGATTCCCGCACGGATCGACGTGAAGGTGTGCACGGTGAAGGAGCTCACCTACCCCTTTGCGATCGAGGGAATTCGCCTGCTTCGCCACGAGGACATGCCCGTCGCCCTGGAAGCCCTGCAGTTCGAGGGCCTCGGCCCGGTGCAGGCGGAATTCGTCCGATTCAAGAGGCGTGGGGACGGCCTCCCGCAGATCGCAATGCGGCTTCA
Organism: Planctomycetota bacterium; assembly: GCA_002683825.1. GTDB lineage: Bacteria > Planctomycetota > UBA1135 > UBA1135. The sequence goes on along the minus strand of NYUD01000011.1, from coordinate 10,297 downwards.
CAACACCTCCAACAAGGACGTGCTGGCTCTCCAGACCGACTTCCACTACCTCGACAGACACGGTGTCGAGGTCGGGAGCTTCCCCCACAGCCTGAGCGGGGGGCAGGAGTTCGGCGCGTACGCCCCCGGTGCGATCGTCACACGCGGCATGACGGTCGAGGAAACCGCGACGGCGTTCTTTCTGCCCGGGGAGACGGTGACCGTCAGGATCGACGTGTCGGAGGTTCGCTTCTCCGACGCCTCCCGGTGGGAACGCTAGCGCCGGCGGCGAAACCCGCCCGGGTGCGCTAGCGAAAGCGCAGCTCGGGGCGTTTCCCGACGTGCACGTCGACATCCAGCCGGTGCCCGTCGCGCCAGAGCCGGACGCTCACCGTCTCGCCGGGGTCGACCTCGGCCACGGTTTCGAGCACGTCGTAGGATTCGTCGACCCGCTGACCGTCGATCAACAGGATGACGTCACCCGGCCTGAGCCCCGCGAGTTCGGCGGGGCCCCGATCGACGATCTCTCTGATCACGACGTGCGGACTCTCGTCGAGACCGATCCGGGAGGATTGGGCCGGGGTGATGTCGCCGACCGTGACGCCCATGAAGCCGCGCACGACGCTACCCTTGTCCAGGATCTCACCTACGACGTCGCGCACCATGTCGGCCGGAATCGCAAAACCGAGTCCCTGACTGCCCCGTTGCAGGTTCTCGAGGGCGGTGATGATTCCCACCACCTCTCCATCCAGGTCGACCAGCGGTCCACCCGAATTGCCGGGATTGATGGCGGCGTCGGTCTGCAGGAAATTCTCGTAGGTCGCCACGCCGATGCGCCTGCCGCTGGCGCTGATGATGCCGCTGGTGACGGTCTGGTCGTAACCCAGGGGGTTGCCTATGGCGAGCACGTATTCGCCGATCCTGGGCAAGTCGTCCCGCAGTTCGAGGTGCTCGAATTTTTCCTTGCTGTCGATCTGGAGCACGGCCAGATCCGTTTCGCGATCCGAGCCCTTGAGGCGCGCATCGAGTCGACGTCCATCAGAGAGGCGCACCTGAATCGAGTCGGCCCGGCCGGCCACGTGGTAGTTCGTCACCACCAGCCCATCGGCGCTCAGGATCACCCCGGAGCCCTCGCCGGTTCTGTCCGGATTTCTGGAGGTTTCCCGCTGATTCCTGAAGGTGACCTCCACGCTGACCACCGCCGGTGAAGCTGCTTTCGCCGTTCGCTGCACCGTGCGCGAGAAGCTGCGGACGAGATCGGCGTCGTCGGTCTTCGGGCTTGCGAGAAGGGGGAGCGACGCGGCAGCTGCCAGTCCCAGGGCGAAGGAAAGAGCGTTCTTGGGCGGGCGCATGGGGGGTTGGTTGGGGGTAGAGGGAGCGATGAATCCTTGCGGAGGTCTACGGCCCGGCGGGAGAAGCCTTCGCAGGTGTTTGCAACAAACGCGGCTTTCGTGGAACTCATTACGGCCTTGAAACCGCCGTTTGCATGCCGATGGGCCATCCTAGGACTTCCCTCACCGGCCCCCCCAGGAAAAGACTCTGCACCCCGATTCGCCGGCGAATCGCCGGGTGCAGAGTCTGCGGCGGGGTGGGAGGGGGATTCCGTGGCGGGAGAGGAGACACGGCGGGAGACTCCGGGCCGACGCCGGCCGGAGCCGTCCGTGGGATGGGCCGGGATCCCCGTGACGCCGGGATCGCCTTTGTTCAGGTTATGTATCGCAGCTCCCGGGGACCGTCTTTGGGCGTGATTGCGGTACGAATTCCCCTCACGCGAGGTGTGCTCGGCCACCCGGGGAGGCCGTTCGGAGGGGGAAACGGGGTATCTTTTCCATGGGGCCGGAACCCCGGCCCCGCCCACGCCGTCCTAAAGGATCGGCTCTCTGATCACTCCGGCGCACAACGGAGCCCTCCCCCCCGTCCATCGAGCGAACCCTCCCTTGTGAACATGAACTACGCCCTCATCACACTCGCCGCGAGTCTTCTCAGTTCGACAGCGTTGGCCCAGGATCCGTCGTTTCACGCGACACAGCGCGACAACATCGACATCGGCAGCTCCTCCTACGGAGACATCTGGGGCCACGGAAACCTGGCCCTGCTCGCACGCTTCGGGCAGAACCAGATCGACATCGTCAACGTTTCGAACCCGAACAACATCTCCATCTCCTCCACCTACACCTCCTCCAATCCCAACAGCACGGCCAGCGACCAGGACATCAAGGCGGGCACCGTTCCCCTGGCGCCGGGCGTCCCGCTCATGTTCGTCTCGCTCGAATCGGGCGGGAGCGACGGCGTCGAGATCGTCGACATCTCCAACCCCTCGAACCCCCAGCGTTTGACGCGCATCAACGCCGAAAACCTCGCAGGACCTACGACTTTCGTTCACAACACCACCTACCGCGACGACGGTTGGTTGGTCGTCTGTGATTCGAGCAACCCCAGCATCGGCATCATCGATCTTCGCAACTACGATCCGAACAGCCCCCCATCTGGGGGGCAGATCGAAGACTTCTTGTACGAGCTGACGGGGCTGTCCAACTTCGTCCACGACGTCACGATCACCGACGACTACCTCTTCATCTCGGGCTGGGACGACATGATCGTCTACGACGTCAGCAACCTGGGCAACTCGGCGCCCACGTTCCTCGGCGAGGTGCGCGGGATCAGTTCCCACGCCGTGTGGCCGAGCGACGACGGCGTCTATGTGGTCACCACCGAGGAGCGCAGCGCCGGCGCGATGCGGCTCTACGAGCTCGTCGACAACGGCGGCAACGTCAATCTGCGCCCCCGGGACTCCTGGGTCAGTCCGACCAGCGGCACTGGCCAGACGTTCAGCGCGCACAACCCGGTCCTCAAGGGCAACCGCGTCTACGTGTCCAACTACTCGGCCGGGGTGGCCGTGCTCCAGATCGATCGCACGACCCACACCTGGGAGATGGTCGCCTCCTTCGACACCTCGACCCAGCCCGGAACGGGTTTCGCCGGCTGCTGGGGCGTCTACCCCGGGCTCGGCGAGGACCGCGTGCTCGCATCCGACATCGGTGAGGGCATTTACGTGATCGACATGAGCGCCCTCGAGATCGTCTGGCCCTCCGCCCGGCCCCTCATCGTTTCGCCGAGCGTACCGACCTCGATCTCCGTCCAGATCAACGAGCTGGGCAACCGCGTCACCTCGAGCGTGTTCCTGCTCACCTCGATCGACGGCGCGCCGTTCGTCCAGACCGCGATGACCAACACCGGCGGCAACACCTACACCGGCGACCTCCCGGCGGTCGCCTGCGACAGCCGCCTCGACTACTACGTCTCGGCCCTGGCGACGAACCTCGAGGGCTACCACTCTCCTGCGGACGCTCCCTCGAGCTTCCACTCCGCCTACGCCGCCGACGGCCTGACATCGGTCTTCAGCGACAACTTCCAGTCGAACCTCGGCTGGACCGTCTCGAACACGAACAACCCCACGGCTCCCTTCGCCCGCGGCAACCCGGTCGAAGACGGGGCCCAGCCCGAGAGCGGTGATCCGGACACCCCCGGTGCCAACTGCTACATGACCGGTCTCAACGGCGGCGGAGTGGCCGGCAACCTCGACCTCGACGGGGGCACGACGCGGCTGAGCTCCCCGACCCTCGACTTCTCCGGCGGCGACGGGCTGATCAGCTACAAGCGCTGGTTCTTCTGCAACGACGCCGACAGCGCGGAGCGCGACGAGTTGGTCGTGGCCGTCTCCAACAACGACGGAGCCAGCTATACGACCGTCGAGACCATCGAGCTGAAGGCCGGCGGCTGGATCGAGAACACCTTCCGTGTTTCCGACCACGTCAATCCGAACGCCTCGATCAAGGTGCGCTTCACCGTTTCCGACGACCCCAACGACTCGATCACCGAGGCCGGCGTCGACACCTTCAGCGCCAGCACCTTCGACTGCAATCCGGGGCCGGTGGCGCAGGCCAACGACTACAACGGCACGGGCGTCAACCCCTTCTGCTACGGCGCCGTGAACCTCCCGGTCCTCGGCACCACCTGGGAAACCCAGGTCGGCGGCTTCCCCAACCTCACCTTCGTCCTGGGCTACACCACGGACTTCTCCCTCGTCCTGGCCGCGGGTGAGCTGCTCGTCGATCCGACCAGCACCAACATCGTGACGGACATCCAGACCGCCACACCCTTCGTGACCTCGCACCTGTTGCCCATTCCGAACGACGTCTCGTACCTCGGCCGCGTGGGCTATTTCCAGGGTGGAACCGTCACCAGCGGTGTCATCGCCCTGTGCAACGGCGTCCAGGCCACGGTCGGCTTCTAGAGAGAGACCCCCGGGAAAAAAACACGCCGCGTCCCGGCCGGGACGCGGCGTGTTTTCGTTGCTATCCCGGAGAGCGGGCGAGCTTGCGCCGGATGTTATCGTCGAGGACCCGCTTGCGCAGGCGCAGGCTCGCCGGCGTCACTTCCAGGAGTTCATCGTCCTCGATGTACTCGAGTGACTCCTCCAGCGAGAACAGCCGCGGCGGACTCACGACGGAGCTGTCGTCCTTTCCCGCGGCGCGCATGTTCGTCAGCTTCTTTTGACGGCACACGTTGACGGGCAGGTCCGAGTCCTTGTTGTTCGCGCCGACGATCATGCCCCCGTAGACCTCGGTGCCGACCTCGACGAAGAAGGTGCCGCGATCGGACAGGCCCGACAGGGCGTAGGCGATCGTCGGGCCGCTGCGATCCGAGACCAGGACTCCGGAGGCCCTGCGGGGGATCTTGCCGCCGTCCTTCTTCCACTCCTCGAAGACGTGCGTGAGCACCGCCTCGCCCTGGCTCAGGGTCAACAGGGCCGTCCGTGCTCCGATCAATCCGCGCGCCGGAATCGAGAACTCGAGCTTGGTCAGGTTCGGGCCCAGGGGCTCCATCGAGAGCATCTCGCCGCGGCGTCGCCCCAGGTATTCGATGATCCTGCCGGCCGCTTCCGGCGGCACCTCCACCGATGCCCGCTCGTAGGGTTCGCAGCGCACGCCGTCCACCCAGTGCATGATCACGTGGGGCTTGCCGACGGCGAACTCGAAGCCCTCGCGGCGCATCTGCTCGATCAAAACGCCCAGATGCATCACGCCCCGGCCCTTGACCTCGATCGCGTCGGCGGAGCCGGTGTCGGCCAGCTCGATCGCGACGTCCCGCAGCTGGGCGCGCTCCAGCCTGGCGCGCAGGTGCCGCGAGGTCACATAGGTTCCCTCCTTCCCGGCGAAGGGGGAGTTGTTGACCTGAAACACCATCGAGAGCGTCGGGTCGTCCACCTCGATTCCCGGCAGGGGCTCGGGGTACTCCAGGTCGCACAGGGTGTCGCCGATCGAGAGCTCGTCGATGCCGGCGACGATGGCGATGTCCCCGGCTTCGACGGTCTCGACCGGTGTACGCTCCAGTCCGACGTAACGGAAGAGCGACTTGATCACGACCGGGACGGCCTTCTTGCGGTCGGGGTGGCACAGGAGGACCCGGGCGCCCCGCTCGAGACGGCCGCGGGCGACGCGACCGATGCCGATGCGTCCCACGAAGTCGTCGTGATCCAGGGTCGAGGCCTGAAAGCGCAGCGGTCCCTCCAGCTCGCGCTTGGGCGCCGGGATGTGCTCGAGCAACAGATCGAAGAGCGGTTTCAGGTCCCCCCGGCCTCCCTTCGGCAAGGACCCGGCATCCAGCGCCGCCCAGCCGTCGCGTCCCGAACCGTAGGCGACCGGGAATTCCAGCTGGTGATCGTCCGCTCCGAGTTCGCAGAAGAGATCGAAAACCTCGTTCAAGACCTCGCCGGCGCGCTGGTCGGGCCGGTCGATCTTGTTGATCATCACGCAGACCTTGAGACCGCGCTCGAAGGCCTTGCCGAGCACGAAGCGCGTCTGCGGCATCGGGCCCTCGAAGGCATCGACCAGGAGCAGCACGCCGTCCGCCATCGCCAGGGTGCGTTCGACCTGTCCGCCGAAGTCCGCGTGGCCGGGGGTATCGACGATGTTGATCCGCGTGCCGGAGTACTGGATCGCGGTGTTCTTGGCCAGGATGGTGATTCCGCGCTCCCGTTCCTGGGCGTCCGAGTCCATGACCCGTTCGGGAACCGTCTGGTTGTCCCGGAACGTTCCCGCGAGGGAGAACATGGAATCGACCAGAGTGGTCTTGCCATGATCGACGTGGGCCACGATCGCGATGTTGCGAATCTCGCTCATGATGGGCGGGATCCTAGCGTCGATTCCGCCCTTGCCTAGCCCGGGCTAGGTGAGCAGCGCCTGGAATTCCTTGCGTCCCCGTAGGATCTCCAGGTCGGAGTTGCGCTGGATCTCGGGCTGCAGGTGGAATCCGCGCTCCTGCGCCTCGCGCAGAAGCCCCAGTGCGTCGTCCAGGTCGCCGACCAGTGTCAGGACGCAGCCTCCCTTGTAGGCCGTATAGGCGTCCTTGGGGAAGAGCTTGCGCGCTTCCTCGACGGTTTCGCGGGCCTTGTCGCTCAGGCCCATGCGCGCCAAGAGGAGCTCCTTGTGCATGCGCGCCTCCTGGTCCTCCCGCACCTTCTGAAGGTGTTCGTCGGCGGCCAGCACGCCTCGATCGGCGATCTCGATCGCTGCTTCGTAGCGTTCCAGGCGGCAGAGGGCGCCGTAGAGATGGTCGTAAGAGCCGATGTGGGCGGGTCGCAGCGCGATCGCGCGTTCCAGGAGGGGCACCGCGTTTTCCAGCGCTCCGATCCGCGCGAGCAGGGCGCCGAGCAGACGGTGGGCCAGCCACTCGTCATGATCGATCTGGATCGCCAGGCGGTACTCCCGCTGGGCCTCTTCGATGTCGCCGTTCATCATGTGGGCAAAGCCCAGGGCCGTGTGGGCCATCGCGGCGAAGGGGTCGATTGCCAGGGCCCTGTGGGCCGATTCGCGCGCCTCCTGCAGGAACGAGGTGTCGCCGTCCCAGTACAGGAACTTGCGCACCAGCGCCTCGGCCATGCCGGCGTGGGCGAGGACGCAGCTGGGATCCAGCTTGAGGGCGCCTCGATAGATCGACACCGCGGCCACCAGGTGCTTGGCGGTGGCGCGGTGCAAGAGCCTGTGGGCTCTGTGGGCCAGTTTCACGGCCTGGTCCGGATCGCGCCCCTCTTCCGGGTGGGGGACCAGGGTGTATTCCGCGAGCTTGCGTTTGATCGAGCGCGCCAGGGAACCGACCAGCTTCGCCTGCAGGCCCCACTCGTTCTCATCCGAGTGCTGGACCCGACCGCGATAGATTCGCGTGGTCTCGCTGGGCCCGTTCGTGCGAGCCCGTTCCAGGCCGTAGTCCAGCTCGGCCGCTTCGCCGTCGTAAATGAGCTTTCCGCGCATGACGTAGACGTCGCGCAGATCTTCTGGCAGTTCGTTGGGAATGGCGATGTCCAGCCGGGTCAATCGCCCGAGGGCCTTGCGCAGGTCGGCCCGCAGCCCGGCCGAGAATTCACTGGCCCTGGCGGGTTTTTCTCCCGGCGCGTCCTTTTCCAGCTCGAAGGGCGGGATGATGAGCTTGCCGCGCAGGTTGCTCGGACGCTCGGCGCTGGAGGACAGGCGCAGGTTGTCGGAGATCGCCAGCAGTGCCCCGTGGATCTCTGCTCCGTCCCCATAGCGCTCTTCCGGCTCCCGTTGATGGCAGCGATGAAGGAATTCACCCAGTGGAGCAGGAAAGTCCGGGCGCAGGTGCGAGGGCGGTGCCGGAACGGCCTCCAGAATGGACATGCACACGTCCGGGAAGGACTTCCCGGGGAACGGCAATTCGCCCGTGAAGGCGTGGAAGAAGACCGAGCCCAGCGAGAAAACATCGGAGCGCAGGTCCAGCTCTTCCCCGAGCACCTGTTCCGGAGACATGTAGAGGACCGTGCCGACCAGCATGCCCTCCTGGGTGATGCTGGACTCTCCGGTGCTTCGACAGATTCCGAAGTCGAGCAGCTTCACGTGGCCCCCGTCCATCACCATGATGTTCGCGGGCTTGAGGTCGCGGTGGATGAGGCCGCGCTCGTGAACGAGCTTGAGCGCGGAGGCGACCTGTAGGGCGATGTGCAACCCCTCTTCGTAGTCGAGGCGGTGATCCTTCAGGAGCTTGTCGAGCGTTCGTCCCTCGAGGAACTCCATCGCGATGTAGGAGGTCCCCCGGTCCTGTCCGTATTCGAAGACGGTGGCGATGTTCTGGTGGGTCAGGTTCGAGGTGTGCTTCGCCTCGCGCTCGAAACGGGACTTCGCGTTGGGGTCGAACTCGACGTGTGGCCGCAGGATCTTCAGCGCGACCGTCCGCCCCAGCCGCGTGTCGATCGCCCGGTAGACCTCGCTGGAGGGGCCTTCCCCCAGCTTTGCGGTCTTCGGATCGAACTCGAAATGGGCGAACTTCATCGTGCTTCGGACGTTCTTCTTATCTCGAACGGTGGGCGTTGCATACAGTCCCCGTCTATCGTAGCTCGTCACGGGCTCGGAGGGTCGGCAAGAGATGTGCCAGGCGGTGAGAGAAGACCCGAAACCCCTTCACAGGCTTCCCCGGGTCCCTCGGACGGCCGCCCGGGATAGGCCTTCCCGCCCTGTGCAGGGGGCACGGGGACCGTAAGATCGCCGTCCCATGCCTGCGACCGACCCCGAACCCCGCCCCCTCGCCGGGACCGTCCTCTTCGAGGAATCGGACTTCCGGGCACTTTCCGCCGCCTATGCGGGAAACGCCGAGTACAACGCCCACCGCCTGGCGGCGCGGCGGCGTCTCTTGACCCTGGGTAAGGGGGTCGCCAGGGAAGCGGCCACCCTCGGCACTCAGCTGGATTGTCGAACGAGCCTGCATCATCCCCATACGTTCAACGGGAATCGGGTGAATCGTCTCTGGGCCTACCTCACGCGCCCGAAGAAGGAACGCACCAAGCTGAAGCGCCTGCTCGGGAGCGATCTGGGCAAGGACCTCGACTCGGCCTACAGAAACGCCTACCTCTGCCTCGCGATCGAGTCCGACGCCCTGGAGGTCAGTCTGCGTATCCACGCCGATGCCTGGTACGACGGCCAGAACCTCAAGAAGCGTATCGAGGCCGAGGGGCTGCAAGCCTGGTTCAAGGAACTCGATGCCCTGGGTGGCTTCCGGCTACGCCTGGCGGACTGGAAGGGTGAGTGGAATTGCGGATCTCTCACCCCGGAGCGCCTCGAGGAGTTCCTGGACTACTACGTCCCCGGCGAGCACCAGCTCGCGATCGAAAAGCGCTATCCGGCGCCCGAGGAGAACCGCGGTGCGGCTCTCGAAGAAGCCGCTGCGCCCGAGCTCGCCCGCGAGCTCCTGCGCTTGCTGGGGGTCTACCGCTTCACGGTCTGGACCGAGGAGGAGAACTTTCTGTTTCGAGGCTAGGCCGGGGCTAGCCGTCCACGAGGGCGCGGTACACCGGCGCTTCCGACAATACCTCGAAGACCCGTTCGGCCTGGAGCGCGAGTCCCTGGTCGGTCAGGTGCACCGAGTCTCTGAAGTGGGCGGCATCGCCCGGGATGTCGTTTTCGCCTTCGACCAGAAGGACACCGGTTTCGGCGGCGACCTGACGGATGACGCGGTTGTATTCCTCGAAGCCGGAGAGGATGGCGTCGACGCCCAGGTAGGGCATGTAATAGAGCGAGGAGCTGGAAGCCTCGCGCCTCTCTTCGGGCGCTTGCTCGGCCCGGGCTCGCTGGCTGAAGGTGACGAGGCAGACGACCGGGGCGACTCGCTTGGCCTCGCGAATCAAATTCGTCAGGCGCTGATGGAAGTCGTGCGAAGAGGTCTCGGGGTCGTACTCCAGTCGCAGGGTCTTTCCCGCGCGGTTCTGTCGCGTCCGGAAGCGGAAGTTCTTCTTCAAGAGGTACCAGCACAGCCAGTAGCGCCCGACGACGTCCGTTTCCATGGCCTCGGGATCGAAGAGGCCCTCGGCCGCGGCGAGTCGGCGCGTGTCCTGGGTCAGGTCGTTCGTCCCGTGGTAGATGATCAATACGTCGGGTTCGAGGGGCGCCATGCGCTTTTCGAGGTTGATCGAGGACTGCTCGGTCGAATAGCCCGCCGCCGCGCCGTTGACGAAGTCGAACCCGTGCGCGGGGTCGCGCTTTTTCAGCGCCTCGACCAGGAGATAGGGCCAGATGCCCTCCTGTGTCGTCGACTCGGCGCAGAAGCTGGTCGATCCGCCGAGAAAGCCGATGCGCAGGCGGCCTTCGGGCTTGGGCAGCTCGAGCTCGGGGCTGCGGAAGCCTCGCGAGTCGATCACGATCGAGCCGATCGAATGGCCCGGTTCGGGGATGATGAGCCCGGAGCCGGGGTCCTCGATCATGTGATAGAAACTGGCTCCGGTCGTCCCGTACTTCAACCACTGGCGAGCGCGCAC